>NZ_SMAR01000025.1 GCF_004342225.1 Martelella mediterranea
CTGCGCCTCGGTAAAACGGCTCTTTCGCATAAATCTGCTCCATATAAATGAGCAAACTCTACATCAAAACGCGGGACCATGCGGGGGGCAGGTCAGTTCCGCCGGTCGTCGGCCCGGCAGTTGAAACGGCATTTTCATGCTCCACCCCATGTCTGGTGTCTGCAATAAAAAAGCCCCGGAAAACCGGGGCCTGCTCAGTCGATATAGATCCTGCTCTTTGCCTTAAGGCAGGCGTGTCTTCACAGCTTTTGCGCTATCAAAATCGGCAGCAATACGCATTTCCCTCAAAGGCCGAACCTCAGCGGTCGACTTTTCATAAATCGGATGTGCACGGTAAGCGGCAAGCGCAGCATCGTCCTCGAACTCGCCGTAGACCACAAAATCAACCTTTTGGTCATAAAGATCGGTCCGCGTGTTGCGACCAATCTCAAGAACGCTCGCATGAGGGTTTTCCGTCAGCTGCGACAAGCCGCGTTCGATCGCATCAGCATCACCGCCCTCAGGCACGGAAAAGAATACGATATGACGAATCATAAAAACCTCATGCGGTTGAACCTGATTTTTGCGGCTTTCCGCTACCATGCACCCTCAATCAGAGCAAGCTAAACACCGCGCACGCGCGGCATACCAGCCTCTTCCAGCAGCAAGGCGGTCAACGCCCAGACCAGCGCGTCCAGCCGGTCCGGCGAACGTCCGGCTGAAAGTCCGTCAGGGCCGAAATCGCACATCTGGTCGACGAGCCGTGAAAAATGGCCTGCATGGCGCACACGCCCTTGTTCATAAAGCGCAGCGACGGGTTCAGCACGTAAAAACTTGCCGCGCCGGGCCCGTACCGTCGTGACCGGCAACCGCTCATCTACGCTTTTTAACATTGCTGTCACCATGTCACCGCCCTGATTGATCTCCGCCACAACGCGGTCAGCATCGAACCGGCGGAAGGCTTCCACCACAGCTCGCGCCCATTGCGCTGGCGTTCCACCTTCCATTGAGCAGTCGTCCAGCACCAGCGCACCACCATTTTCCATCGCGCCTGCCACCACAATCCCGCAAATGGAATGGCGGCCCGAACCGGCAGGCGGATCGACAGCCACAACAATCCGGCCAGTCGCCATACCACGACGTGTCACCATGCCTTCGAGATCGCTCCGGCGCCAAAGTGCGTCTTCACGATCCTCAATCAGCTCACCATCCAGTTCCTGCCGCCCGAGCCGGGTTCCGCCATAGCGCCGGTTCATCGCACGTATGAAGCCGGGTGCCAGATTTGTCAGATTGTCGGCTGTCGCAATCCGTGTCAGCACGGTATCGTCTGCCGCCAGAATATTTTTCAGCAAGGGTACGGAACGCGGCGTCGTCGTAATCATCTGTTTTGGCTTGTCACCAAGTCTCAGGCCGAACTGAAGCATATCCCAACACTCAGAGGCATAGCGCCATTTTGCAAGCTCGTCGCACCAGGCATAATGGAACTGCGAACCACGCAGCGCCTCCGGATCTTCGGACGAATAAAGATAGGCCATCGAACCATTGGGCCAGATCAAACGTCGCCTGCTGATTTCGAAATCGGGTTTTGCGTACCGCGCAATACGGCAGATTCCGGAAATTCCGTCGATCATCACTTCACGGGCGTCCCCAAGTGTTTCCGCCACAAGAGCGATCCTCAAATCGCTGCTGCGTCCCGGCGCCATCGCCAACGCATGAACCCATTCTGAGCCTGCACGGGTTTTGCCGGAGCCACGCCCGCCCATCAGAAGCCAGCTTCTCCAGTCGCCATCCGGCGGCAATTGTTCGGGTCGGGCCAGAAACGCCCAGTCTTTGGCAAGAAAACGGGCATAGAAAAGCGGATCCGCCTCAGTCTTTTGCCGATGCGCCGGCAATGCTGCGTTTTGCGCTTTTGCGCTCTGCCAGTTCCTCGGCCCGTTTTTCGATGAGATCGAGGAAGTGGGCTCTGGCATCGGCGTAGTCCTTGCTGTCGAAATTTTGATCATCCGCGCTCTGACGTGCAGCAGCAAGCCGCCGTTGCAGTTCATCGGCCTTTTCCAGTGTGCGGATGATCAGCGACATCGCATCCGCCGCCGCCTTCACATCTGCGCGGAGTTCCTTCCCCGCATCATCGGTTGCAGACTTGCTCTTGCGATCAGCGGCAAGCCGCAGCCGTCTGAAGAATGCAAACTGTGCGCGCATTTCTGTGGTCAGATCATTCAGCAATAATCGCAGGCGATCATCTGCATCGGTCACTTTCGCCTTGGGTTCGATGTCATGGTAGCCAGCTTCTGCCGGCAACACACCGATACCCCCGTCATAAACCGGGCTGCGTGGCCAGGGAGCAAACAGCGACAGACGCCCGAAATCATTTTCTGCCATCTCAGAAACCTCTCATTCGAAAACGGCTGTGAGAAACGCAAAAGCCCGGCACAAAGGCCGGGCTTGAAAACGCATGTCGATAAGAAGTGAAGTATGGAACCCCAGATGAGGGCCAGTCCCATGACCGCAATTCTCCGACTGTAAAGACAACCTAACAAAACACCGTTACGCCGTCAAGGATTATTTTCCTAGAGAGGAATTTTTCTTGTCAGATCGCAAGCTGCTCGAATGCTTCCATGGCGTGTGCGGCATACATCACCGCGGGTCCGCCACCCATGTAGATTGCCGTTCCCAGCACCTCCTCAAACTCTTCTCTGGTTACACCCATCTTCACCAGAGAGCGCGTATGAAAGGCAATGCAGGGTTCGCAGCGAATTGCTATTGCGATGCCGAGCGCCACATACTCCTTCGTTTTCGGATCAAGCGCTCCGGCTTTATCCGCAGCACCGGCCATCGCATAGAAATTGGACATGGTGTCGGGAATGTCTTTTTTCAGAACAGCGGTCTGTTTGCCGATGTCAGCCATCATGGCCTTGTAGTCAGTTGCCATCACATCACCTCAGATATTCGTAACTACGATAATTGCAGGATAAAAAGATAGCGCAGAGAATTCCTTGCGCCATATCAACTCCACAGACAGAAGAGCATAGCACATCGCGTAACGTTCAACGCCCGGATCTGATCTTAAGGCCTGTTACTCCTGGCCGGCTTTTACTGGCCAGTCGACCACGTAGTTCTCGTATTCTTCCAGTGGCATACCTGCCTCGCTGACCGTGCGGTCCCGCGCAGAAATACCAGCTTGATGCACCGTTTCGCGATCACCGGACACAAGATAGTGCCACCAGTAGAGGTCACGCCCCTCATAGATCAGCCGGTAAGCGCAGGTCGGCGGTAACCACGGAATATTCTGAACACCTTCAACATCCAGCTGGATGCATTCCGGCACCGTATCCCAGCGATTTTCGTAATCGGAGCACTGACATGAATGACCATCCAGCAGGCGACAGGCAACCGAGGTAAAAACAACCTCGCCGGTGTCCCAGTCCTCCAGCTTGTTCAGACAGCAAAGGCCGCAACCATCGCAAAGACTTTCCCATTCGCCACGGGTCATTTCCTCAAGCGACTTGCGCTGCCAGAACGGTACGGCATTGTCTGGTGAACCGGACATCTTGAACCACTTTCATTTCAGAAGCAGCCCTTATGCGCTCCTCAATAGTCAGGTTCAAGGCCTTCACAATAAAAGTTTGAACGTAAACGTAAGCAAAAACTGTCTTGAACGAAGGTCGTATCACTATCGGTTAATTGCGACAATTTGGCCCACTGGTAGCATTCAATAGCGTTTTTGGGAGAAAACGCACCCGCGCCTTTGAGGAGAGGTGCGCATCTAAATTGAAGACCTGGGAGGAGTCTGTTCAATGTCGAAATTTCTGATAAACCGGCGTGGCCTTTTGCGGGCTGGCGCTGTGGCTGGTGCCACTCTGGCCGCCCCCACCTTTTTCACGCGTGGGGCTTACGCACAGGATATGATGTCCTGCAACATGCCGACGGGCAGCACCGTTACCCTCGGTTTTAACGTACCGCAAACCGGGCCTTATGCTGATGAGGGGGCTGACGAACTGAAAGCACTTCAGCTGGCAGCAAAACACCTGAATGGTGAAGGTGATGGCGGCATGCTGAACACTTTTACGCCGAATACCCTGAAAGGAAACGGTATTCTGGGCAAGAAGGTGGAATATGTGACCGGTGACACGCAAACCAAGTCCGATGCAGCCCGTGACAGCGCAAAGCGCATGATCGAAAAAGAAGGGGCTGTGATGATTACCGGCGGCTCGTCGTCCGGTGTCGCGATTGCGGTCCAGAGTCTCTGCCAGGATATGGGCGTCTTGTTCATGGCCGGACTGACACACTCCAATGACACGACAGGCAAGGATAAGCGGCGCTATGGTTTCCGTCACTTTTTCAACGCTTACCAGTCCGGCGAGGCGCTGGCCCCTGTACTTCAGGCGGAGTACGGTTCAGATCGGCGCGCCTATCACCTGACCGCGGATTACACCTGGGGCTGGACACAGGAAGAGTCGATTAAGAACGCCACAGAAAACCTCGGCTGGGAAACGGTTCAGACCGTTAAAACCCCGGTTGGTGCGGGTGACTTTTCACAATACATCACCCCGGTTCTCAATTCCGGCGCAGATGTGCTGATTCTGAACCATTATGGCGGTGACATGGTCAACTCGCTTACGCAGGCCGTTCAGTTTGGTCTGAAGGACAAGCAGGTGAACGGCAAGAACTTCGAGATTGTTGTACCGCTGTTCTCACGTCTGATGGCACAGGGCGCAGGCAAGGCCGCTGAGAACATTCTCGGATCTGCCAACTGGAACTGGTCACTTCAGGATGCCGGCAGCCAGGCCTTCGTGAAATCCTTTGGCGAGGAATATGGCTTCCCGCCGTCGCAGGCCGCCCACACCTGCTATGTGCAGGCGCTGCTTTATGCCGATGCTGTCGAGCGAGCCGGAACCTTCTATGCACCGGAAGTCATCAAAGCTCTGGAAGGCTTTGAGTTTGACGGCATGGGCAATGGTCCAACGCTCTACCGGGCAGCAGATCATCAGTGCATGAAAGATGTTCTGGTCGTGCGCGGGAACCCGAATCCACAAAGCGAATTTGACCTTCTGGAAGTTGTGAAGGTGGTTTCGCGCTCGGACGTGGATTACGACCCGTCAATCTTTGGTGGTGAACTTGGCCCGGACACGGCCAAAAACTGCTGATTTTTCATTCACATAAACGAGGTCGGGCGATAACGCCCGCCTCTTTTTATCAACGGATGTGGATGGCAGGGTCATGGACGCAATCATCATTCAATTCTTAAACGGGCTGGATAAAGGTGCAGCATACTCGCTGATCGCACTGGGCCTTACCCTTGTTTTCGGCACGCTTGGCGTTGTCAATTTCGCGCACGGGGCGCTCTTCATGCTCGGCGCCTTCTGCGCGGTTACATTCAACGCCCTTCTGACCTGGCCGATCCAGCCGCCAAAAGCCGAAGGCGCGCTGTTTGCGCCCCGCCCCGTTCCCTACATGGAATATGCCTTTGGCGATTTTGGTGCAGCACTGATTAACTGGTCCGTGCCCCTGTCGATCCTTCTGGCCATTCCGGTCATGCTTCTGATCGGGCTTGTCATGGAACGAGGCCTGATCCGCTTTTTCTACAAACGGCCCCATGCCGACCAGATTCTGGTAACCTTCGGGCTTGCAATCGTTCTTCAGGAAATCATCAAGAAGATTTATGGCGCCAATCCGGTGCCGCAGGCCGCTCCGGATGCTTTCGCAGGAACGGCCAACATTGCCGCATGGTTCGGCATGGCAGATGCCTTCATCGTCTATCCATGGTGGCGGCTGATCTATTTCCTGTTTGCAGCGCTGGTTATCGGCGCAGTGTTCGCATTTCTTCAGTTCACGACCTACGGCATGGTTGTTCGCGCCGGGATGCGTGACCGTGAAACCGTCGGGCTGCTGGGCATTGACATCGAGAAGCGCTTCACAGTCGTTTTCGGCGTCGCCGCCGTTGTCGCCGGGCTTGCCGGCGTGATGTACACGCCGATTTTGCCGCCAAATTATCATCTTGGCATGGATTTTCTGGTCTTGAGCTTCGTGGTCGTTGTCGTCGGCGGCATGGGATCATTGCCAGGTGCCATCGTCGCAGGCTTCACGCTTGGTATTCTTCAGTCTTTCGCCTCGATGAACGAGGTCAAGGCCATCATCCCCGGTATCGACCAGGTCATTATCTACCTTGTTGCTGTCATCATCCTTTTAACAATGCCGCGCGGATTAATGGGCCGACGTGGCGTGATGGAGGACTAGAGCAATGTTCGCCAATCTCTCACGCAATGACTGGCTTCTGTTTCTGGCCTTTTCCGCGGTTGTGCTTCTGGCACCAGTCATCTTCATCCCGCTGGGCGCTGCCTATCCGGCCTTGCTGCAAAAATTCGCAATCTTCGGAATATTTGCAATCGGTTTTAACATTCTCTTCGGTCTGACAGGGTATCTTTCCTTCGGTCACGCAGCCTTTCTGGGTGTGGGCTCCTATGCTGCGGTGTGGTCATTCAAGCTTTTGACAATGAACGCCCTGCCCGCGATTTTCTTCGGCATGGTGTTTGCCGGTTTGTTCGCGGCGGTCATCGGTTTCGTCAGCCTGAGGCGTTCAGGCATCTACTTTTCAATCCTGACACTGGCCTTTGCCCAGATGAGCTACAATCTCGCCTATTCGGTGCTGACACCCATCACCAACGGCGAAACCGGTCTTCAGCTCTCGCAGAACGATCCGCGCATCCTCGACCGCCTGTTTTATCCGGCAGGCGAAGGCCTGCCGACACCGGATATGTTCGGTATTCAGCTGCAGGGTTATGAAGGCTTCTATTTCTGCGCAGTTGCACTTCTGGTCTGTTTCTTCATCACACTCAGGATTTTCCGTTCTCCGTTCGGAATGATGCTGAAAGCGGTAAAATCCAATCAGAACAGAATGATGTATACCGGTTTCAACACCCGCCCTTACCTGCGCTCCGCCTTCATCATTTCCGGTATGTTCGCAGGCCTCGCCGGATCGCTCATGGCGGTCACGGATCCGCTGGCCGGCGCGGAGCGTATGCAGTGGACGGCCTCGGGCGAAGTGGTCCTGATGACCATACTGGGCGGTGTTGGCACGTTGCTCGGCCCGGTCATCGGCGCCGTGGTGATCAAGTATTTCGAAAACATTTTCTCATCCTTCAACGAGCAGACGCTGCACAGTCTGTTTGGCGCACTGCCGGATTTTATCGAAGTTCCGCTGATCAAAATCGTTGAACCCTTTGTTGGCGAAGGCTGGCACCTGACTCTGGGTCTGATCTTCATGGCCATTGTGATCTTCCTGCCCGGCGGCATCATGGAAGGCCTTAAACGTCTCAAAGCCCGTTTCACAAATGGCGGCGGCGGCAAAAGAAAAGCCGTGAACGCTCGCCTGCAGCCTGCGGAGTGAAAACAATGACCAACACCGTTCTTCATGTTGCAGACGTTCACAAGAGTTTCGGCGGGCTTCGTGCGCTTTCAGATGTTGAGCTTGAAGTCGAGGAAGGCAAGGTTCACGCGATCATCGGACCAAACGGGGCAGGCAAGTCGACGCTTCTCAATGTCTGCATTGGCAGGATCCGGCCTGACCGTGGCCATGTCATCTTCAATGGTGAAACACTGGATCGACATGAACCGCATGAAATCAATCAGCTCGGCGTTTCCCGGGTTTTCCAGACCCCTGAAATTTTCCCGGACCTGACCCTGATCGAAAATGTCATGATCCCGGCCTTTGCCCGGCGGGACGGCGCTTTCAGGCTCAATGCCATAATGGCGCTCTCCGGTGAAAAAGAAATCCGCGATGAAGCCGAGTTCGTTCTGGAAGATATCGGACTTTCGGCAAGGCGGCACCATGAGGCGGGGTCGCTTTCGCGTGGTGACAAGCGTCGGCTGGAGCTGGCCATGTGCCTGATCCAGAAGCCGAAGCTCCTGCTTCTGGATGAACCGACTGCGGGCATGGCCCGCCACGACACCAATATGACGATTGAACTTTTGCAGCGTATCAAGGCGCGCGGCATGACCAAGGTGATCATCGAACATGACATGCATGTGGTCTTCTCGCTGGCCGATAAAATCTCGGTTCTGGCACAGGGCAGCATCATTGCCGATGGCACGCCGGATGAAGTGCGTGGCAATCCGAAGGTAAAGGAAGCCTATCTCGGGGAGACGCATTGATGAACATGTTTCAGAACAGGAACAGTTTCGTGAAGGAGCAGGATCAGGTGTCAGAGGATCATGGCGGCGCCTTTTTCAGCGTTCGCGACATTCACGCCTGGTATGGCGAAAGCTATATCGTGCAAGGGGTTTCCTTCGATATTGCCAGAGGAGAGGTGCTTTCACTTCTCGGGCGCAATGGTGCAGGCAAGACCTCAACACTTCGAACACTGGCACGGCTGGACAGCCCGGCGCTCACGCAGGGTGAAATCTGGCTGGACGGTGAACCTTTACACAACAGGCGTGCCTTTCAGGCAGCGCAATTCGGCGTTCAGCTGGTTCCGGAAGATCGCCGGATTATTGGTGGTCTGACTGTTGAGGAAAACCTTATACTTGCCCAGGTTTCCGGGCAGAAGGGCTGGGAAATCGAGCAGGTTTATGAACGTTTCCCCCGCTTGGCCGAACGGCGCGGACAGGAGGCCATCACGCTTTCCGGCGGTGAGCAGCAAATGCTCGCTGTAGCACGCGCATTGGCGCGTGATCTGAAAATCCTGTTTCTCGACGAACCCTATGAAGGGCTTGCACCGGTTATCGTTCAGGAAATCGAAAGCATTGTCCGACAGATCCGCGATCTCGGCATCACGACGATTATCGTCGAACAGAACGCCGTTGCTGCTCTGCGTCTGTCCGATAAGGCCGTCATCATGGATACGGGACAGGCAGTCTTCGCCGGAACTGCGCAGGAGGTTCTCGACAACAAAGAACTTCGCGACGAATATCTGGCGATCTGAGCGAGAATATCTTTTTGCAACCGATGTGGCGGCCGAGCGAGACGTCATCTGCGTGACAGACTCAGCGCAGATGGCGTCTCTTGCTTATGAAGAGCAAAGGTCAACGCCCAACCTGTTCCATGGTTAACATCTTTCTAACGATTTGCCGCTAGTTTGATCAAAGCTTTGAAGACGAGTTCGAGGAGTAAGGCTTTGGTTGACCGCTATCGGGAACTTGAAGGAGTAAACAGCGCGCGCAAGCTCGATGTCGTGCTCATGGCAACGGTTTCCAGCTTCGGTTCGCTGCAGCAACCTACAGCCGGAGAAACCCGTCGTTTTGCCGAGCTTTTCGGCCCGGTTTACGAAGCCTCGAGCATGGAAGCCCGGCGTCAGGCTGTCGCAGCGCTTTCCGGCAATGCGCATATTCCGCAAAGCGTTTGTCTGTTTATCGCCCGGCAGGATATCACCATATCAGCGCCGTTTCTTGGCCGCTCACCTTCGATTTCCGATGACACACTGATCAGTATTATCGAAGAAGAGAGCGAAGACCACACGCGGGCGATCATCCACCGCAACGACCTTTCTCAGCGTGTTATCGAAGCACTCATCAGTGCGCACAAGCCACAACCAGACGACAATCAGGATGGTGCCGCAACTGAAAATGCGGCGACCTACGACGGAAGTGAAGCGCTGCGCCAGACGCTGAAAGCAATGGCGGCGAAGGCTGCAGGCAATGACAAGGATGACCGGCTGGGACTGGTGACACTCAATGAGCTTCAAACGGCTCTTCTGGTGCGTTTTGCCCGTCGTCGCGAGCATCTGCTTTTCCGGGAAACGCTGGCGCGTGCTCTGGGCGGTGAAACGCTTCTCGCCAACGACATTCTGAGCGACATCTCCGGTCACCGGCTGGCAACTGCTCTTGTGGCACTCGGCATGTCCGAAGACGACACAACATTTGTTCTGCCACGCATTTTCCCGCATATGGCACTCGATGATGATGGCCACACGGAAATCCGCGCAATGGTCGGGGACATTTCGACAGAGGGCGCGATTGAAAGCCTGCTGCGCTGGCAGTCAGATGCCACGCAGCGCGCGGATGGCCACGAAAGCCCTCAGCGTGACAAGCGTCGAAGCGCCTGACTTAAAAAAGGCGGCCAATTACAGCCTTGCCCTCCAGTTGTGATCCTCTGGCAAAACGGCGATGATATCGCCCATCGTTTCGATCTCGACTCCGACAATCCAGAGGTCACCGTCGAAACGGCGCTCTTTTTCCAGTCGGTCAGAAACTGAAAGCGCATCTGCATCACGCATTCGTCTTTCAAATACGCGATCGGCAATTTCAGCGTTGTCTGCGCTTTGAAGCGCGGGCAGAAACAGATTTTCCGAGCCATCGCGCAGCGTCTGGCGTATCGCGATGGCGCCAGCCTCGGCGGCCCCTTTTTTTTCGATGGCCGCAAAACCACCTTCGGCAAAGATCCGGCGGACAAGAGCGGATACAAAGATATCTGAACGCAGACGCATGTCAGATTATCCCGCTCATAGCGCGCCAATCTCTTTCAGCTTATCCAGAACGGCAACACTCGGTTCACCCGTAGCCGGCAGGCGATAATGCTTCTGGAATTGCAGAATGGCCTCTCGGGTTTTCGTTCCGGCAACGCCATCAACGGTCACATCATCATAAGCAATATTGACCAGGCCGCGCTGGATCTCGACCACCATCGGGCTTGCGACACCAGCAGTTTCAGCACTTTGAGATGCCGATGCGGTTTGAAGCACAGCCGTGACGGCATCGCCAGTGCCAGTGGAGACTTCAGCCGGTGGCCTCGGACTGGGCAGCGGTGGAGAGCCTTGCGACGCGACCGAGTTCAACACCGTCAAAAGCCCCTGATCGGCAGTTCCGGTTTCGGCAAGGTTGTGGTCGGCTTGAAACTTGATAATTGCCGTACGGGTCAAAGGACCTGTCACACCGTCAGCTTCGCCGGTGTAGTAGCCCAGATCAGAAAGCCGCTTCTGAACGGAGATGAGGATCGCGGTCTTATCCGGCAAGGCGTCTTCAAGGGTGGCATCCTGAGCCTCAACATCTGAGGCAGGCTGAACCGCAGGCTCTGGTCGCGGAGGATTATCCTGAACCGATTTCAGGATGGCCATCAGATCTGCTTCCCCGCCCCGATGAGCGCCTTCCTGTGTTTCGACCGAGCCGGTAACAACGTCTTCGTCGCGCTCGATACGGAACGTCTCATACGCCTCTTCTGACGATATCGCATGTTGTCCCGGCACCAGATAGGGATCCACCGGAGAGCGGGTTTTCATCATCGGTCCGGGATGCGGGCCCGGTTGATACCAGAGCGCATTGGCCGAGACAAAACTGAAGACAACCCCGAACACGACAGGACCCGCCAGCCATGAAGGATGGCGTGCCGCAAACCGGCCCGTCTCGGTCATCCATCTGCTCAAAAGCCCCGGCGTCTTCTTCTTTTTCCCACGCCTGGCTTTCTTTTTCACCGTCTTCGCCATCTGTTCCTATCCGCATCAGTTCTGGCGTTACCGTTATCGTCGCCTTCAGGCAGCGCCGAAGAGCATCCAACTTCGGCGTGCATAGACATAGGCCATGACGACTTAACGAAGCGTAATGCTCTGATCCATTCAAAACCAGTCTTGCAGGCCTTTTGCAATGGACATGAAGCATCAAAAATCCGGTCTATGGTTAACGTCGTTAAAACGCCCGCGCTTTTTCTGAAAGGCCGAAAGTAAAAAAAATGACGGAAAATCAGTCTTTTCGTCACAACGTCCAGAGGTTACCAGAGACAAGCATACGCAACCTTGAGCCACACCAATGCCTTCTTAGCGGCTCATTTACCAACTTGGGCTATGACCGATAGAAGATATATGTCTCTCCGGCTCTGCATTGCGAAAGTGACCGGCCTTCAGGCTTGTCTGACGAATGAAGGAATTTGAGGCGGCAATGACAATCCGCAACGGTGAATATGCGGCAAGAGATGAAACAAGACGGGCAACACAATGAGATTTCTTCTGAAGTCAGCATTCATGATATTTCTGCTGCTGCTGGTCATGCCTTTCTTCGCACCGTTTCTGCTTGATAAGCCGCTGACCAGCGAACGCTCAGCGATGCCCGGCCCACAGGAGATCGGTGGAGCGGTTTCCGCAGCGCGCGGAACCATCGAATATATGAGTGGCATCTGCGAGGATAAGCCGGAGGTCTGTGAAGATGGCGCCGGTATTCTGAGCTTTCTCGGGTCACGGGCCAGACAAGGCGCCGAGATCGTCTATATCTATCTCGGTCAGCATTTTGGTGATAATAAAACAACGGAAGAAAAGCAGGCGGACGATACATACGGCTCCACGAACCCAGCGCCTTTGGCCGACCATAATCTGGAAGCCGAGCGCCCTCCACAAGACATGGTCACAACCGGTGCGATTGCAGAAACCAACACGGTCTCAGCCGAACCATCCGCACCAAAAGCCGTGCAACCGCCGGGTCCGGTACCCGATGCCTTTTCTCCGGACATCAGTGGTATTTCCATTGATGTTCCGATCCCGACCCGCCGCCCCCGTTGAGTCGTTTTCAAGACCAAGGTTCAAAACCGGCCCAATCATGGCTATATGGTCTGTGAAGCGAACAAAGGTAAACTTACATGCCCCAGACAATCGACCAGATCATTGACGATTTTGCCTTTCTCGACGACTGGGAAGACCGCTATCGCTATGTCATCGAGCTTGGAAAAACCCTGCCTGACCTTCCTGCGGAAGAGAAGACAGAGGCCAACCGTGTTCATGGTTGCGCCAGTCAGGTCTGGCTGGTTGCCGAGGCCGAAGAGGGACAGGATCCGCCGATCAGATTTCGTGGCGATTCCGATGCTTTTATCGTCCGTGGTCTCGTCTCGATTGTTATGACGGTTTATTCCGGCAAAACAGCGTCGGAAATCGCAAAAACAGATGCGATCGACACTTTCCGGAAGATCGGGCTGGTTGATCACCTGTCCGCACAAAGGGCAAACGGATTGAACGCGATGGTAACGCGAATCCGTGAAATCGCAACCCAGCGCCTTTCGCACAACGCCTGACTGACTACCGCTCATCCCGAAACAGGGCAGACAGATCGGGGCGATAGCCATCGTCGCCCCAATGGCGTATTCCACCTGTTATGTTTGGCGGAGCATAGTGGCGCGCAAGTGCCTGCAAAGCGGTGCGCACCATCACCTTAGCCGAGCGGACGGGCCATTGCCGCTCTCTTTCAATTTGCTCAAGCCCCTTTTCAAAGCAACAGAAATCCAGCACGACATCGGCAAGCTCCGGCCCGATGGCTTTGAGAGCATGCCTAACCCGCCGGCGCGCATCCAGCGCGATATCGGAAAGGTTATCGCCTCCGCTCACGCCACCTGTCCGCGTCTCAAGACGCGGCATCAGCGAGGCGGAAATATTCGGTTGCATCTGTGCCCGGTCAAAATCCCGTGCAATCCGCGCTCCGGCTTCCACGGCCTGACACGTCAGAAACAGGCTGCCGTTGCGGTCTTTCAGACGCGAAAGCTGCATCAGCGGAGATTTCTCGCCGTGTTTCACCGCTGATACTGAATTGATCTCACGCATCATCCAGCAACTCCAAATCTGCCAGAATTGAAATGGACAGACGCTCAATCGAAGCGACGAACTCATCAAAGGCACGGTCGTCGCGTCTGTCTTCGATCACACGGCACGCATAGGCGACGGTGGTACGATCCCGATTGAAGGCCTGACCGACTTCACTTAACGAAAACTGCAAGGCAACATGACAAACATACATTGCGATCTGGCGGCTTTGTGAAAGCCTTTGCTTCTGTGCGCGCTCCACGATGTCATGCGCTCCTGCAAGATGCCCGGCCTCCTTGGTGATCAACCGGACAACACGGCAAGCGCGACGAAGCTGCGAAGGCCTGCTATTGGCCTCATTTAATTGCCCGGAACCAAGTACGCCACTGCATTTCCACTCGCTGAGCGGTGCTCGTAAACTGGTAAAGATCATTCGTTCCCTGCTCATTGTTATCCTCGCCTGAATAGGCTTGAATCCTTACATGTTTTGAAAGAACCGGGGATAGAAAAGAGCTTACGAATACCCTCAATGATTGATTTTATTTGACTTTAAAGTAATATACCAGGATTATTTTCCTATACTTTTCAGACGGCTACCAACCAGAATACGGGTGTAAAACAGTTCAAATGAGGTTTCCCACCTTCATCTATCTTCAACCGAAAGATCACGAAACATGGCTGGCAAAGCGCAACATCCCCTCAGACCATCGGCCGAAATGGATAAAAACCATTGTTGCGAAACGACTTGAGGAAACACTGAACACGATTCAATCTGAGGCAGTCGCGCTGGCGGCTCAGCCAAAAAAAATCGGCCGCCCAAAGGCGACCGAATAAAAAACGTAACATCAGAGCCCGCATGGGACCTGTCAGCGTTTGCGGCGCTGACCGAGCCCCATCTCTTTGGCAAGGCGAGAGCGCGCTTCTGCATAAGACGGTGCGACCATCGGGTAGTCAGCCGGAAGATCCCACTTTTCACGGTAAGCATCAGGTGTCAGATCGTGATGGGTCATCAGATGACGTTTCAGCGATTTGAACGTGCCACCGCACTCAAGGCAGACAAGATGATCGCCACTGATCGACTTGCGAACGGAAACCGCCGGCTTCTGCTTTTCAGCAGCAGCTGCTGCACCGGATGGCTTTGAAGTGTTGCTCAAAGCACTGTGAACTTCTGTAATCAGAGCAGGTAAATCTGCTGTCTGGACAACATGATTGCTGACATATGCGGCGACAATATCCGCGGTAAGCTCCACCAGATTCTGTGTATCTTGCTCAGCGACAGCTTCAGTCATGATTTACTCCAATCCATCTTCGTCTTCCTGTTTCGGCCGAGGCAAGCAGAGCCACTGAACTGCATTGCTGATATGACAGAATACGCGACAATCAGGCTCATACAAAACCACGATTTTCTTGCGCACTGGCGTATAACACCAAATATTCTGCAGAAAGCGCCTCTATCGAAACATGAAAAGGTAAATTTATCTTTTGTGTTTTTAAAGAGCTGAATTCATCTACTCATAGGAAGGCAATATCATTTCATACGAAAATGTAAAGTTATAAAAGACACAATAATACTGTCAGCCGATCTCCAAAACTAGAAACCGAAAGCACGCAAAAGCGGAGCAAAAGAATACTTAACTCAAGCGTCTTGAGGGCTTTTTTTCACTTTTCTAACCATCATCGCTACTTTTAAGTTCATCTTGCACTGTACCTTCGTATAAAGGGTAACCAATCTGATGCGCTGAGCGCGCAAGAAGGTGGGCAGATATCGGCGCAGTCAGAATGAAAAACAAGATACCGGCGACGGCGCGAACGAATGTCGGTATATCGCCTGAGTGAAAGCCGATTGCCAAAAATGTGAGACCCGCACCAACCGTACCGGCTTTCGAAGCTGCGTGCATACGGCTGTAAAGGTCAGGCAAACGCAGGATACCGATCGCCGCCGTCAGCGTGAAAAGCGCACCACCCAGCATCAACAGCGAGACAAGGATTGCCAAAGCATAGTCCATCGTTTCAGCCTTTCTTTTCTGCGTCAGCCGTCACAACCGGCACGTCTTCGCCACTTTCACCATGGTCGTAGGCCATCGGATGCGGTTTGACCTCAAAACCCGTGCGTGTTTCAGCCCGCATACCACTGGAACGAATGAAACGGGCAAATGCAACGGTCGCCAGAAAGCCGACAAGGCCAAGCGCGATGGCGATATCGATATAGAGCGTGAAGCCCGTGCGTATCGCAATCACAACGATGAAGGCCATACCAACAGCAACCAGCATATCCAGTGCGAGCGCCCTGTCAGGCAATGTCGGCCCTTTGACCACCCGGACCCCTGTGAGGATCAGCGAGAGGCAGAGAATCACAATCGACGCCTGAGCCGACCACTGTACGATAGTTTCAGGTGTCATCGGGAAAAGGCCTCCCTGATCTTGGTTTCAAAACCATTGGCAATATCCTGGCGGATTCCTTCGGGATCTGCACAGTCAAGCGCATGAATGTAAAGTCGCTTCTTGTCCTCCGAAACATCCACAGACAGCGTTCCCGGCGTAAGCGTGATCATGTTTGCGAGCAGTACGATCTGAAAATCATCTTCAAGCGAAAGGTCAAAGCGTAAGATACCCGGCTTGAGATGCATCTTCGGCGAACAGACCAGACTTGCGACCGACCAGGCTGATTTCATCAGTTCAAACAGAAACAGAAGAAACAACGAGAGTATTCTCATCAACCGCGTGAAATATCCGGTTCCGCCAACCTGATGGCGGACAAGCGCGACACAGATTGCTCCGATCAGAAGGCCGAAGATGAGATTGTGTAATGAAGCGCTGCCAGTAACAGCAACCCACACAAAGGCCAGAACAAGGTTCAGAAGATACATGGACATCTAGAGCCCTCCCTCAGGAAAGACCGAGGAGAAATAGCCCTCAGGCGAAAGAACACCATCAACAGCGACGGATGCAAGATGAAGGAGACTTTCCGGAAACAGACCAAACCAGACGACAAGCGCGGAAAGCGCCAGAAGCGGGATCCACTCGCTTAGCCTGAGCTCAACCCGCACGCGATCCTCCGTTTCGCTCGGGCGCCAGTACGCCAGCAGAAAGACCCGGCCAAGGGCGATCGAAGAGAAGAAACCGGCAATCAGAATAGCACAAACAAGCCACCAGTTCCCATTGGCAACCGCGGCTTTCACCAGAACCGCCTTCGGCCAGAATCCTGAAAATGGCGGCAAACCGGCCGCTGCAAAGAACAGCGCCAGAGAAAGACCTGCAAAGACAGGGTTGCTTCGGTAAAGCCCGGCGATCTGATTGAGCGAAAACCCACCAGCAAGCTTGCCTGCAAGACCAACGGCCAGATAGAGCGCCGTCATCAGTATGATCGAGTGCAGTGCATAGAAGACGGCCCCCTGAAGCGCCAGGGCATCGCCCATCGCCACACCGGCCAGCATATTCCCGATGCCGACAATCACGATGTAGCCGACGGCTCTGCGAATATCATGCTGCGCGATCGCGCCCATCCCCGCAAGGATCAGAGTCAGGAAAGCACTGACACCCACAACCCAGCCAAGGACTGCCAGATCAGTCGGCAGGATCATCACCATCACACGAATCAGTGCGTAAACGCCGACTTTGGTGAGCAAACCGCCAAACAATGCCGAAACGACAGTACGCGGCGTATGATAAGAGGCAGGAAGCCAGAAATTAACCGGAAACGCGGCGGCCTTCATCGCAAAAGCCAGGACGAAAAGAGCACCGATTGTTCCGGTTGGAAGCGACGGCTCTGAGCGGGAAAGCATCGCGATATCAGCCATATTCAGCGTTCCGAAGACCGCATATAGATAAGCAACAGCAATCAGGAACAGGGTCGTGCCGATCAGGTTCAAAACGGCGTATTTCATCGCACCGTCCAACTGTTCATGGCTTGAGCCAAGGATCAGAAGACCGAAAGACGAAATCAGCAGAACTTCAAACCAGACATAGAGGTTGAAGATATCACCGGTCAGAAAAGCACCGGAAACACCGGCCATCAGCAGCATTAGAAATGGATAGAAACCATAGCGCCGCTCGAGCTTGTTGATATCACCGATGGCGAAAATAGCGCCTGCCAGAGCAACAATGGCAGCGGCAAGCGCAAACAGTGCCCCCAGAACGTCCGCCGTAAAGGCAATACCGAAGGGAGGAAGCCAACGCCCGGCGACCATCGTTATCGGCCCGTTGGTGCAAACGGCGTAAAGAAGAAAACTGTCTACGATCACCAGAAGTGTCAGGGCGGCGATCGCGATTATAGGGTGATAGACTGTGTGCTTTCGCACCAGCATCATCGCTGCGCCCACGGTAATACATAAGGCAATAGGTAGAATGACCAGCCACTGCGTGAGGTCTGACGGCTCCATAGTGAGCGCCAGCGACAGGTCAACATGATGAGCGGAAGACGATGCGGCCATGATGTTTCGTCTTATTTCCTTGTTCTAGCCGGGTTTTCAGTAGCCGAGCGGAGGCAGCGGCTGATCTTTTGGCTCTGCCGCACGCATATCGTCGGTGTCATCGGTATCGAGATCCTGGTAGGCGCGATAGGTCAGCACCAGCAGGAAGGCGAAGAATGAAAACGAGATCACAATCGCCGTCAGGATCAGAGCCTGTGGCAAAGGGTTGGCGGTCCCTTCCGGCAAAGTATCCATGGTTTTCGGAATGATCGGCGGCACGAACCCCATGATCCGCCCGGCTGTAAAAATCAAAAGGTTCACGGCGTTGCCCAGAATGGCAATGCCCAGCATGATGCGAACGCTGTGGCGCGACAGCATCAGATAGATCGCAGCTGCAAAAAACAGTCCGACAAGAACCGACAAAGCCTGTTCCATCAGTTGTGATCCTTTTCTTCCAGAGCAAGAAAGATCGACGAAATCGACCCGACCACGACCAGATAAACGCCGATATCAAAGGTCGTTACAGTGGAGATGGCCACTTCAACACCAAAGATTTTCGGATAAATCCAGTGCGCTGTCATGAAGGGGACATGCGCAAAAATAGAGATAAAGCCCGAAAGTGAAGACAGCAGAAGACCGGCACCGGCAATCGACATCGGGTGAAAGAAGATCGCCCGGCGGACTGCACCAACGCCCATTGCAATTCCGAGGATTGCCAGCGCCGATGCAGCAATCAGTCCTCCGATAAAACCGCCGCCCGGTGCATTGTGCCCCCGCAAAAGAACGAAGATCGAAAACAGCATCATCAGACTGGACAGGATCGGCGCGGCAACCCGGAAAATCAGCGTATTCATTGTGCTTTCTCCTGCTGTGCGTCTTCATCCCGCGCACCAAGCGACGGTGCAAACCGCCGGCCTGCACGAATGCGGATCAGCGCCAGAATGGCCAGACCTGTGATCATCACAACACCGATTTCCCCAAGCGTATCTGTTCCGCGGAAGTCAACAATGATGACGTTTACGACGTTGTGTCCGTGGGCAATCGTCTTGGAATAGGTGTTGAAGAAATTCGTCAGGGCATCGTTAAACGGCACGGCCGTCACGCGCATGAGCAACATCGAAAAACCGAAGCCGCAGACAATCGCAATGGCGCCATCAAAAAGTTTCTGCCTGAGCTCACGATGGTCCGAGGGGACCAGATTAAGCCGCGTCATCACCAGCGTCAGGATTACGACCGACAATGTCTCGACCATGAACTGGGTAAAGGAGAGATCCGGTGCACCCAAAAGCAGGAAGATAATGGCAACAGCAAAGCCCTGAAGACCGAGCGTTACGATTGCCGATAGTCTGTTCTGAGCGTTGATGACCGCCAGAAGACCAGCGACAGCAATGATGAAAACTGTCCAGTGGCCGATCTGTATGTCGTCGGACAGCGTCGGCATCGGCGGCATTTCGCCGAACGAAAACAGGGAGATCATCAGCACGGCGCCCACGGCGATAAAAGTTGCCGTAATATAGAATTCAAGACGTCCCGGCTGAACCTTCTGGCTGACGGCAAACGACAGACGAACGATACCCTGCATAAAGCAATCGAACCATTTATCCGGACCGGAACCAACACGCGCCAGAACGGCCGCCATGAAGCCTCTGACCGATGAAAGGCGCCAGTAAAACAGCACGGCAATCATGACGGTCAGCACAGAAAGACCGAGCGGATAGCCGATATGCGGGATCAGCGACAGATGAATATCGACCGGTTCACCGGCAACTGCACTGGACATCGGGTTCGAGAAATATTCGTGAAACCCGTGGGAAAACAACGCGCCAATGAGCGCAGAACCGCCGAGGACAATCGGACCGATCCACATCAAAACCGGCGCTTCATGCGCATGTTTGGGCGTTTCGGTCTTCGCGCCGACGAATGGTTTCAGACCGACACCGAAGCCCACTGCAAACATGAGGGCGTTGCCAAGGATGGCAACGAGCAGAAAGATCAGCGTAATGCCCGTGCCGGTCACCAGGGCCTCATAAATTGCCTCTTTGGAAAGAAAGCCAACAAAGGGCGGCAATCCGCCCATCGAAATGGCTCCCGCCAGACCTGCGGAAAACGTGATCGGCATCGCCTTGGCCAGACCACCAAGCTTGGTCAAATCCCGGGTCCCGGTTTCATGATCAATGATACCGGCAACCATGAAGAGCCCGCCTTTGAACAAAGCATGAGCGATCAGATAAAGCACTGCAGCTTCCACCGCGTGCGGCAAACCCATTCCGGTCATCATCACCATCAGACCGAGCGAGGCTACTGTTGTGAAGGCCAGCATCTGCTTCAAATCCGTCTGCCGGATGGCGATCAGCGAACCAATCAGCAGCGTCACGCCGCCAAAAATGGGCAGAATGGTCGTCCAGTACACAGTGTCGCCCATGACCGGATTTAAGCGCATCAGCAGGTAGACACCGGCCTTTACCATCGTCGCTGAATGCAGAAACGCAGAGACAGGCGTCGGCGCTTCCATGGCGTTTGGCAGCCAGAAATGAAACGGAAACTGAGCCGACTTTGTAAAAGCACCACCAAGAACGAGGATAAGTGCCGCCAGATAAAGCGGGCTCGACCTCAGAAGATCACCGCTTCCAAGCAGAGCCGAAAGTGAGGTCAGCCCGGTAATGTGCTGAATGAGCAAAACTCCGGCGAGCAGGACGAGACCACCGCCGCCCGTCACGATCAGCGCCTGCAACGCAGCGCGGCGTGAAGCTTCGCGGGTATGGTCGAATCCGATCAGCAGGAACGACGTAATCGATGTCAACTCCCAGAACACGAACAGCATCAGCAAACCGTCGGAGATCACGACGCCCAGCATTGAGGCCATAAACATGAAAATGAAGCTCATGAAGCGGGCGCGCTGAGGGTGATCGCTCATATAACCGCCAGTATAAAGCACAATCAGCGTTCCGATGCCGCTGACCAGCAGCGCAAAGGTGAGCGAGAGTCCATCGAGAAGGAATGAAAAGCGGAGGCCGAGACTCGGGATCCAGTCATATCCGCCGACCAGAACCGCACCATGTGCAACCTGCGGCACAAGGCTTAGAAAATGCAGAAAAGACAAAAGAGGCAGTATCGCCAACAGCCAAGCCGCCCCGGAACGAAACGCCCGATAGCATATCGGAGATAAAACCGCCCCCAGAAGGGGCAAGCACAGGGCGACAAATGTTAAAGCCGTCTCACTGGCGGTCATATGGTCTCCAAATAATTCTCGTTGCACAACCAGCGCCTTGGAAGCCTTTTCCACTTAAGGGAAACTTTGAAGCCTCTCAAGTGTCGACGACCGGAATCCGGCCTGAACAACAAAGCCCGTTAGGACGTTTGCGAAAGTCACGCATTGTATTCTGTCAGCGAAAGGCACATCTAATGTACCAGTTGGCCCATTCAATGCGAATTTTTAACGGAGCGCGACATTGATGCAGAGCAATAAACAGAAAAAACAGCTATCAGATACACAATGGCGTGAAGAACTGACGCCCGAGCAGTATCATATCCTGCGCGAGCATGGCACCGAACGCCCGTTTACCGGTCCCAACTGGAACAATTTCGAATCAGGTACCTACTATTGCGCCGGTTGTGAGACTCCCCTCTTCCGCTCTGACACGAAATTCGATGCCGGTTGTGGCTGGCCGAGTTTCTTTGAGCCAGTCTCAGAAGGTGTCGTCGATGAGGTGAAAGATACATCCTTGGGGATGGTCCGCACTGAGATCCGCTGTGCCAATTGCGGTGGTCATCTCGGTCACGTTTTTCCAGACGGCCCGCCACCGACTGGCTTGCGCTACTGCATGAACGGACATGCGATGCATTTCGTGCCGGAACACTAAGCACGATCAAAAGAATCGTTATTTTCCGGATTCGGTTGTAACCAGACAACTAAACTCAGCGATCAGACGGGGTCCGCAGAAGCGGTCTCCGTTTTTTGTCAGGCAAGACAGATCTTCCATGCCAGACAACAAGCAACGAAAATGCATCGGTAAAAATGATTGAGAAAAGGGGTTTTAGTTAAAGGCGGCCGGCCGGCGAATTGCGGGCACGAGGAAACCCGTATATTGCCAGCCGACCGACCCCACGATTCCAGGAGATGCGGCGGACCTGAGCATCATGGGGCAACCAAAAGTACGGTCAATTACTTTTCCAACAACTAGAGACTATAATCAACCTCTTCTAGCGCTTCTTACGCGAATCTGTCTTTTTTGTGGTTAACACTCAAAGCGTTGTTCTTTTCTGATACTTATCAGGAGCAGACGCCGGAAATGATCATTTTAATCTCTGAAACAAAGAGTATCCTTTAATTACCGGTGGCTTGACCAGTCATACGCGAAACAAAGCTTTACGGATCATTTTCGTAAAGATGCTAGGCGAAATCGCTGCGTGCGGCGTCAACCAGAACTGTCTTCACCTTCTTCAGTGAAGAAGCATGAAGAGCGTTGTTCCCGGTGAGAGCCGGAAGAGCATGATTTTCTTCAAGCTGCGACTTCATCTGCGTGAGAGATGCACGCGCGGCCTCCTCGCCGCGATCAGGAAACAGAACGGCAAAGACGCCGTCTTCAATCCGGCTCGCGATTTCCCGCCCCACCAAATGACTGCGGATCAGCGAGCCTGCAATCTCGATGTCTTCTTCGCTCACCATCTCGCCAATCTGGAAAACGCCCATATAGAGCGGGTGACCCGCTTCATCGGCTTCGCCGCGCAAGGTTTTCAAAGCAGCGGCAAAGGCCTCGCGTGCCGGAAGCCCGGACCGTTCTCCGACTTCAGCGTTTTCCTGCAACCCGGCGTCAGCCTCACCAAGTGCAGCCAGAAGACGCCGACGCCTCAAATGCAAGAGTGAACGCAAAACCAGCTCATTGGCCTCACCGTCCCATGTCATGCAGTCGTCAGCATTGCGAACGGCCTCCCCCGATACAGCAAGCGACCCACCGCGACCGGTCATCGCTATGAGGGGCACAAACCGCATGTGAGAGATGCAGCGGACCTGCCTGCAGATGCGCAAAGCATCGGAAAGCCCGTCGGCACCATGAACCAGAACAAGATCGAAATTCTCACGCGCGGCGCGATAAAGCGCTTCGGTCACATCCCCGGTCGCAACGGTTGCGGTGAGTGAAAGCATCGCTTTCAGCAGGGACCGGCGCTCAGCAGCGGCCTCGGCGACAACCAGAACACGCACCGTCTCATCCGGCAAAAGCTCTGCCACTGGCGGGTTTTCACCAAGCTCCGCGCCGTTTCCGGCTTCCACCTGAAGCGTTCGCAGCCGCAGCAATGATGAAAGCCGCGCCGAGGCGATACTGATATTCTGATCAAGGCCAATAATATCATCCGCACCTGAGCGCAAAGCCGCAAGCCGCAGCGCCGCATCGACGGGCTCTGCAGTCACAAGCGCGATTGGGGCGGAAACACCCGAATCGGGCTCCTTCAGGATGCCGCAACAAGCCAGAGCCGGAGCCGGATCATCCTCAATAGCCACCAGAATGACATTGGCCGACTGAACGGCTGCCATGGTTCCGTCGCCATCTGAAAAATCAGCCTGATGAAACGCAACCGGCCAGTTGCCGAGCAGGGTCTTTAGCGTCAGGGCAATCGGTCCCTCGCCGCCGATCAGAACGATGCTCTCGTCCGGTTCCGTCCTCAAGAGTGCTCCACTGCTTCTATGCATCGCCAAGATATGACTTCACTGTCTTAATAAAATTCGGAACAGAAACGGGTTTTGACATATAGGCGTCGCATCCGGCATCGCGAATACGCTCCTCGTCCCCGCGCATCGCAAAAGCGGTTACGGCAACAACCGGAATTTCTGCCAGCTCCGGATCTGCTTTCAAAGATTTAGCGATATCAATGCCGGACATTTCCGGCAACTGTATATCCATGAGAATCAGTCCGGGCCGGAAGCGCCGAGCCAGTTCAAGTGCATCCGCTCCGGTCTGAGATTCAATCGCTTCATATCCAGACGCTTCGACGAGATCCCGAAAAAGCTTCATATTCAATTCGTTATCTTCGACAATCAGGACCTGTTTCGGCATTCGAGCCTTCCCCCTGCCCCGGCTTGAAACGTGCCGGTGAAGCGCTACAATCTCATTCGCGCCCCTTGAAGGACGCACCATTTTCTAAGTTTAGGACAATTTGGTTAAGAAACGGAAATCCGCTTGGAACATTTTCGAAAACAAGCTGTGAATGACCCGGCGGGAGACGACCTGGCGATCCTGATGTTCACCTGGATCGCCGGTAATCCGGACCTTCTGAACCGGTTTCTCGGGCTCACCGGCCTGGAGCCGCAGCATTTGCGGGCATTCACTGAAGAAAAAGGCTTTGCCGCAGCGGTCATCGGCTTTGTCGCAGGTCACGAGCCGACGCTCATCGATTTTTGCAACGACAATGACGTACGGCCCGAGGCCGTATCGCGGGCATGGCAGGAGCTGGAAGCGGGATCCGCCTTCGGCAGCCGTGAAGGTGACTTTTGACAGACGCCCACGCAGATACAATTCAGGCACTGCAAGGCGCTGACCACACAATCGGTCATAGACCGCTTGTGGTTTGCGACGTGGATGAGGTTGTGCTGAAGTTCATTGAGCCGTTCAAGGCGTTTTTGAGGGCCAGCGGGCATCAACTTCTCCTGCGCACCTTCGCATTAAAGGGCAATATCTTCTCGCTGCAAAGCGGTGATCCTGTCTCCAGCGAAAAGGTTGAGGAACTTCTGACGGCCTTTTATGATGCGCAGGAAGACTGGCAGGAGCCATTTGCTGAAGCCCGGCCAACGCTTATGGCGCTGCAGGATGTTGCCGATGTGATTTTGTTGACTGCGATGCCACCGCGCCACCAGCCGATGCGGCAAAGGCTTTTGAATCGCTTCGATTTCAGCTTTCCGCTGATCGCCAGTGAAGAACCGAAGGGCAAGGTTCTGTCGACACTTTTCAAGACCGCACCGCCAGCGCTGATTTTTGTTGACGACATGCTCTATAATTGCCGTTCCGTGGCAGAAAACTTGCCAGACGCACTTGCCATCAACCTGCTGATTGACGACCACTATCGTCAGACGGCGCCACAGACCGAACCACCGGCCATTATGGCTGCGAGCTGGGCGGATACGGAACGCCTGATTCGCAATCATATCAAGAACGCTTACAAGCAGGCGTAAGACCTGGAATCTTGCGTTCGGCGAAAAGCAGGACTATTTTCAGATGTTCAATTTTTGTTCTGGCTGATCATGGCGATTGATAATGCATCTGAGGACGGTTTTTGCCGGGATTGCCTGTCAGGCTTTTCCGGCACACTCAAACGCTGCCGTCATTGCGGAAGCCCCCGGCTTTTAAGCCACGAAGAGCTGCATTCACTGGCCATCGCCCATATCGACTGCGATGCCTTCTACGCCGCCATCGAAAAGCGCGATGATCCCTCGCTCAGAGACAAACCGCTGATCATCGGCGGTGGAAAACGTGGCGTTGTCTCCACCGCATGCTACATTGCCCGCATTCACGGGGTGAAGTCAGCGATGCCGATGTTCAAGGCCCTCGAAGCTTGCCCGAATGCCGTGGTTATTCGTCCGAATATGGAAAAATACGTGGCAGTCGGACAACAATTGCGGGCGATGATGCTTGAACTGACGCCGCTGGTCGAGCCACTTTCCATTGATGAGGCTTTTCTGGATCTTTCAGGAACGGAGAAACTCCACAAAGCCCCGCCATCACGCACGCTGGCAGCCTTCGCACGACGTGCTGAAGCAGAACTTGGCATCACGATCTCAATCGGACTTTCCTACTGCAAGTTTCTCGCCAAAATGGCATCGGACATGAACAAACCGCGCGGTTTTTCAATCATCGGTGAGAAAGAGGCTGTTTTCTTTCTGAAAGACAAACCGGTCAGCATGATCTGGGGCGTTGGCAAAGCATTCAATGAAACGCTGAAACGCGACGGAATCACAACAATCGGACAATTCCAGCGAATGGAGAAAAACGAGTTGCTGAAGCGCTATGGAACGCTTGGTCAGCGCCTCTATCATCTCGCACGCGGAGAAGACACGCGTCCCGTCAAACCTGAGCGAGCTGTGAAAAGTGTTTCGAATGAGACGACCTTTGCGACGGACATCTCGGACCTGGACGAACTGAGCAGCATTTTGCGGCGCCTGAGCGAAAAGGCGGCGCACCGGTTGAAGCTTGCGGGCATTGCCGGACATACAGTTGTGCTGAAACTCAAGACCGCCGACTTCAAGACCCGGACCCGCAATCGCCGCCTGGACGCACCGACCCAGCTTGCCGACCGGATGTTTTCCAACGGCCTAGATCTTTTAAAGCGCGAGGCCGATGGAACCCGTTTCCGGCTGATTGGAATCGGCGTAACCGATCTCTGCGACCCGACAACGGCAGACCCGCCGGACCTCGTTGATCAGCAGGCGACCCGGCGCGCGGCTGCAGAAGGTGCGATTGACCGGTTGCGCAACAAGTTTGGGGTAACGGCGGTGGAAACCGGATACACATTCCGGGCGACCGGGGAACGGGAAGAAAAAAAGGGCCGCGATAAAAACCGCAAGCCCGATTGATCCCGCCATGACCGCAGTCAGGCATCAAAGGCCGGGGCAATGTAGCGCCCATGCACCCATCCACGCAGATTCCCCTCCAGCCCTGCGGAGTTGACCGGTGTGACAAACGCCCACTCCTTTTCGCGGGCAAGCACCTTGATGCGTGTATCTTTTAACAATGTGCCGGGCGGGATGATTTTCTCAAAAGCAAGGCCCGGGCCACCACGCAGATTCAACCGGCCGGCGGTGACGATATGGCAACGCTCGCGGTCGTCCGCCTCTCCGGCAAGCTCACGGAAGCGTTCAATCGGAAATGCCGGTCCCGGATCGGTCTTCCAGCCCCTTGTGTCAATCTCTTCATGTGTGACGATCGCTCTGATCGGATAGGCGGCCAGCAATGCCCGCACGATATCCATTCCCGTTTCGATCTGAGCCTTTGGGAAGACCGGCCATGCATATGTTGCGCTGCCGACGCGTGCATGCGGAGCCAGCAGATATCCCCCAAGCTTCTTGAGGCTTCGGTCTGTAAAACGCTTGCCGAAAGCATCGACAAACTCACCATGTCCGGTTGGTTTCAGCCAGCCTGAATTTACGAATTCGATCCCTATGGAAAAGCCGTTGAGACCTTCGAGCGCACCATAGCGCGAGGGTCCGGCATGCCATGTGGTCCGGTTAAATTCGGCGATCTGCCAGGCGACGCCATCCCGGTCCACGACAATATGCGCGCTGGAGCTGCGATTGGTCGTGCCCCCGGCAGATCCCATCAGCCAGTCGCGACTGGCCTTGCCGTTCCAGCCTGTCGTGTAGTGGAGAACGATGGCCACCGGCGGTCTTTCCCGCGCTGCGCCAAGGTTCGACGAACGGCCATACCAGATGTCCGGAATTTTATGATTGATGATGCGCATCACTGTTTCCTCTTGAAAAGCGTCGTTTCCCGGAAAGATCCTAATGCGGCAAAAACCGCCGGGGATTTGCGGGGAAACAGGAGGAGAAGAGTGGGCGCCGGTCAGCACAGACCAATAAAAAACGCGCCCGGAAAAACCGGACGCGTTCTTCAATCAGATTTTATGCGCTACCGATCAGGCAACCATCTTGGCTGCAACCTTGGCAACATGAGCGCCCTGGAAACGGGCACCTTCAAGCTCAATTTCGGAAGGCTGGCGCGAACCGTCGCCGTCAGTCAGCGTGGAGGCACCGTAAGGTGAGCCGCCCTTGACTTCGTCGAGACCGTTCTGACCGCCAAAGGTGTAGGGAAGACCAACGACGACCATGCCATGATGCAGAAGCGTCGGCAGGAAGGTCAAAATGGTCGATTCCTGGCCACCGTGCTGTGAAGCGGTTGCTGTGAAGATAGAACCAACTTTGCCAACCAGAGCGCCGGTTGCCCACAGACCACCGGTTTGATCGATGAAATTACGCATCTGCGAAGCAATGTTGCCAAACCGTGTTCCGGCACCAAAAATGATGGCGTCGTAATCAGCCAGTTCAGCGGGCGTTGCAATCGGAGCGTCCTGATCCAGTTTAAAATGCGAAGCCTTGGCGACTTCTTCCGGAACGAGCTCGGGAACACGCTTGATGGTGACGTCGGCGCCTTCAGCTTTGGCACCCTCAGCGACAGCCTTGGCCATGGCTTCGACGTGACCGTATGAAGAATAATAAAGGACAAGAACTTTTGCCATTTCGAAAACTCCTGGTGAGGCAATGAATGTCCGTTGCATTAAGTGTTTCTCGGGCGCTTTGTCGAGGCAGCAAACAGAGACGCACTGTTCACACCTTTTCAGACACCGGGACGTGGGGTAGCGTCACATCCGCTCAAGACAATTATGGACAAGAAAAAACATGAGTAAGACAGAAAACCCAACGGCCGCCATGCTGGCGATTGGTGATGAGCTTTTGTCAGGGCGCACGAAAGACAAAAACATCGCGCATCTTGCCGAGACACTGACACTGGCCGGTATCGACCTGAAAGAAGTGCGAATCGTCGGCGATGAACAATCAGCGATCGTGGAGGCCGTGAACGCGCTGAGAACGCGCTATACCTATGTGTTCACCTCCGGCGGCATCGGCGGGACCCATGACGATATTACCGCCGACTCAATCTCGGCAGCATTTTCGCTGCAGTGCATCCAAAATCAAACGGCGATGGCGCTTCTGGCAGCACATTATGAACGCCGCGGCGTCGAATTCACCGAGTCGAGAAAGCGTATGGCCCGAACGCCTGAAAGCGCAGAGCTGATTGTAAATCCGGTTTCTGTCGCGCCGGGGTTCAAGGTCGAAAATGTTCACGTCATGGCAGGCGTTCCGCAGATTTTTGAAGCCATGCTCGACAAGATCATGCCGACCCTGAAAGGCGGGCAGCCGGTGATCAGTGAAACCATTCACTGCCCCTATGGTGAAGGTGATATCGGTGAACCGCTGGCGGCCATCCAGAAAGCTCACCCGGACGTTTCGATCGGATCATATCCGCGCTTTTCTTCTGACGGTTTTTACACCCAGCTCGTCGTGCGTGGACGAGAAGAAGGCGATATTGCCGCAGCCGCAGCCGACATCCATCAGATGCTGGAAAAACTGGCGAAGACAAAAGCCTGAAACAAACCCACCATGCGCCGAAAGGCGCGTTTCGGGGCTTCGTATTTTATGGCAAAAGCGGTAATATATCATCGCCGTTCTAAAACCGGTGATCCGTAGAGAGGAGGCATATTGCCATGACCTACAAAACGATACTTTCCGTAATGGAGTCACCCACACAGGCCGGAGGCTTCCTCGACTATACGTTCGATATTGCCCGCAGCTTCAACGCACATGTGATCGGGCTCCATGCAGAATCGGTCAATGCGACACCGATCATCGCACCAATGGAAATCCCGGATCCCGTTTCGGTTCAGGCTCTTCAGGACGCAGCCGAAAAACGCAGTGAGGAACTTGGTGACCTGTTCAACAAGCGCGCTGCGCGTGAAGACGCGTCCTATGAGTGGCGCAAGATCATCAGCTCGGTCGGCTTTGCCGGTGCCAGCGTCGTAGACAGCGCCCGCTGTGCCGACCTGATCATAGCACCGCAGGCAAGCCCCGATGCGCCATCAGATGCGCGCTCGGACTTTGAAAGTTTCCTGTTTGAGAGTGGCCGGCCCGTGCTTCTGATCCCGCATGTCGCGAAAACAGCAAAACCGTTCAAGAAGGTTCTGATCGCATGGAACGGCTCACGCGAGGCCGCCCGTGCGACCTTTGACGCCCTGCCGTTCCTCAAGCAGGCAAGCGATGTCGAGATATTCTCGGTGAATCCACCGGATACAAATGCGCAATCGAGCGAAATGTCGGGCGCCGAGATTGCCGCAACACTTGCGCGCCATGGCATCAACGTAACCGCCGTTTGTGCTCATGCCGACCGTGCATCCGCAGCGACACTGATCGAAAACAGGATGTCGGACAGTTCGATCGACCTTCTGGTGATGGGGGCTTACACGCACTCCAGACTCTGGGAACTTCTCTTCGGCGGCGTAACCCGCACGCTGCTGGAATCCATGACAGCCGTTACACTGATGGCCCGCTGATCGGTTTCCGACAGCGATATGTTGAAAATCAGCCCGCGACATCGATACCGCAGTGTCGCGGGCTTGCCATTTTATGACAATTACGGCTAATAGCGGTGGGCAACGGCACAGCCCTGCAGAAACAAAAGCAGGCAACTTTGTGCCAGCGCCGCGCACAATCAAGCATGGCGAACTGAGTTCAACACGACCGTCTTCGGAGCCCTGCCATGTCTCTTCCAGAAAAAGCCTTCCCCGTTTCATGGGATCAGTTTCACCGCGATGCCCGCGCACTCGCCTGGCGCATTTCCGGCCTCGGAAAGAAATTTCACGCCATTGTCTGCGTCACCCGCGGTGGCCTTGTGCCATCAGCTATCATTTCGCGCGAGTTGGAAATCCGTCTGATCGAGACGGTCTGCATCGCCAGCTATCATGATTATACCAGTCAGGGCGAAACCATGCTTCTCAAAGGCATTTCGGAAGAGCTGATGAAGGACGGCGGCGAAGGCGTGCTGATCATCGACGACCTTACAGACACGGGCAACACGGCCAAAGAAGTCCGCGAAATGCTGCCCAAGGCGCATCTGGCTTGTGTTTACGCCAAGCCAAAAGGCGTTCCCACGGTCGATACGTTCGTAACAGAGGTCAGCCAGGATACGTGGATTTACTTCCCCTGGGACATGGGGTTCACCTATCAGGAGCCGATTTCCAAAGGACCGATTCAAAGCTGATAAACAAAACTGCCCGGCCGTCTTCCGATAACCGGGCAGTCTCTTTACAGGCAGCCTTGTGAGGGGAAACAGTCACTGCCTGCGGGGGAAACGTGAGGTCCGGCCGCCGAAAAAGCGGATCAGGGATGGCATTGAGAGCCAGCCAATCAGGACAAGAGCTGGAAGGATAAACATTTCAGCGTCCCGCAAGACCGGCATCGTCATGATGCACAGGACAGAAACCACCCCGATGGCGGCCACCGTAATCATTGAATACAAGCGGGCAGATTTCTCGCGGTTTACCATGACATTCCTCCATGCGTTTGGTTAAGAAACGCCGGGGACAGAGAAATAGTTCCGGTGATGATTTTTGAGAGAGGCCAGGGGAACTTTACCGAAGGCGCATATCTGCCACTGCTATTGGCTTTGGAGATTTTTCGCGAGTAGCACTTGTTTTCACCTGAACGCGACATGCCTCAGCCGCCGCTGCGCTCCCGGCGCAGGCGGTCCCACCAGGCAAGACGTTTGTTAATGTCGCGCTCAAACCCGCGATCAGGTGGCTTATAGAATTTCTGACGCCCCATCTCCGTGGGAAAATAGTCCTGTCCTGAAAACGCGTCCGGCTGATCGTGATCATAGCGATAGCCTTCGCTGTAGCCTTCTTCGCGCATCAGCTTTGTCGGGGCATTCAGAATATGTTTCGGGGGCAGCAGCGAGCCATGTTCCTTCGCCGCCCGCATCGCAGCCTTATAGGCTGTGTAAACGCCATTCGACTTCGGCGCAGTTGCCAGATAAACGCAGGCTTCTGCCAGCGCCAGCTCACCTTCCGGCGACCCGAGATAGTCATAGGCGTCCTTGGCCGCATTGGCGACGACAAGCGCCTGCGGATCGGCAAGGCCGATATCTTCCGATGCCATTCTGACCAGACGTCGCCCCAGATAGAGCGGATCTTCACCGGCATCGAACATGCGCGCCAGGTAATAGAGCGCAGCATCAGGATCCGATCCGCGAACGGATTTATGCAGTGCGGAGATCAGATTATAGTGTCCGTCCTGCCCCTTGTCGTAAATCGGGGCACGACGCTGAACGACTGAAAGCAGCGCTTCCGGCCCCATGATCTCTCCATCACGGGCCGCACGCCAGATTTCTTCTGCCAGAGTGAGAATAGCGCGGCCATCGCCATCGGCCATCAACACCAGAGTCTCACGCGCTGCTTCATCCAAAGGCAGCGCCCTTCCTTCTGCCGCCTCGGCCCGCTTCAGAAGCTCTGTCAGACTATCAGTATCGTGGGATTTGAAGGTCAGAACACGCGCCCGCGACAACAAGGCCGCATTCAGCTCAAACGAAGGGTTTTCTGTTGTCGCGCCAACGAGAATGATCGTGCCATCCTCCATGACAGGCAGAAAGCTGTCCTGCTGAGCGCGGTTGAAACGATGGATTTCATCAACAAAAAGCAGCGTCTGCCGCCCGTTCATTCGACGCGCACGCGCCGCCTCGAAAACCTTTTTAAGATCGGCAACACCGGAAAAGATCGCCGAAATCTGCTCAAAGGAGAGGTCCGCTTCGCCGGAAAGCAACCGGGCAACGGTTGTTTTTCCGGTTCCCGGCGGCCCCCAGAAGATCATTGAGCCGAGTGAACCCGACTCAATCATGCGCGTCAGCGCCCCATCCGGCCCTGTCAGATGCGCCTGCCCGGTCACATCGCTTAATTGCTGAGGGCGCAGACGATCGGCCAGCGGCCGACGCTTCTCAACATCTTCGGGTATATGGGGCGCAAACAGATCAGTCATCGGAATAGCTGGGTTATCATTCTTCCACCGCGATTGATACTGAGCTTCCAGTATCCGGGGCTTTGTTCCGCAACATTTTCCATCATTCTGGTCGTGTCAATATTGTCGTCGTTTACAGCAACAATGATATCGCCGCGGGCAAAGCCAACCCGTGCGGCGGGAGAACCGTTTTCGATCTCGGAAACGACTACGCCTTTTGCACCATCAGGCAAGCGCATCTCCTCAATCACTCTGGGCGAAATATTCTCAACCGTCAGTCCGGCAAACGGGCTGTTTCCCGAGATTTGACGCGTATCACGCGGCGGATCTTCCGGTGCAAGCTGCAATGGCAGTGAGACGTCACTGATCGTTCCATTGCGATCAACACTCAAATCCGCCTTCTCGCCAATGCCCAGAACGGTCAGGCGATAGAGCAGTGCATCGGGATGCTGCACAGGAACGCCGTTGACCGCCACAATGACCGATCCTGTCTTCAGCCCGGCCTTTTCCGCCGGACTGCCCGGCACAATATCAGAAACGATAGCGCCACGCGCTGCCTTAAGACCAAGCGCTTCTGCCATATCCGAAGTGACGGGGCCGAAAGTTGCACCGACATAAGGGCGCTGAAAATGCTTTTCGCCACTCTCGGCAGCCGCCAGAAACACTTTGACCATATTGGCGGGGATCGCGAAGCCAATTCCGTTTGAGCCACCGCCCTTGGAGAAGATCGCCGTATTAATGCCGATCAGATCACCATGCATATCAAGCAGCGCACCGCCGGAATTGCCCGGATTGATCGCAGCATCCGTCTGCAGGAAGAAACCAAATTCACCATCGGTTATCGAATTGCGGGCAGTGCCTGACACAATACCACTGGTGACAGTCTGGCCCACGCCGAACGGGTTGCCAATGGCAAGCGTTATGTCGCCCACTTCGACATCGTCGGAATTGCCGATTGGAACCGTCGGAAAGGTCTCATCAGACCGGATTTTCAAAACCGCCAAGTCGTAGCGATCATCCTTCAACAGCACCTTGCATGGGAATTCGCGGCCATCGGAAAGCGCCACTTTCACCTCATCTGCGCCAGAAATCACATGGTTGTTTGTAATCACAATACCATCGCCGGCAACGATCACCCCGGACCCCAGAGACATCTGTTTTTGAGACCGGCCCTGAGGTGCCTGCCGCCCAAAGAACTGGCCGAAGAACGGATCGGAAAACAACGGCGAGATCTGGCGCTCGACCATGCGCTCTGCGTAAACATTCACAACTGCCGGAGCAGTCTGCTTAACCAGAGGGGCATAGGAGAGCTGAACCTCTGACTGCGTCTGCGGCACAGACCTTTCAGCAAAAGCAGGCTGGGCGACTGCAAGCGCTGTCAGCGAGGCAGTCAGAAGTAAAACTTTTGCAGCTCCGCTCACGCCTCGGCTGCGAACAATCGATACTTCATTTCCGGCAGAAAACACTTTTAAAGCCTTGGTCATGGATAAAACCTTTAATGCATCAGTCATGGAACGTGTTTCGATTCAGCAATCATTCATCGGCAGGCAAATAGTTTCGAACATGCCTGAGGGATGCAGCAAGACGTGATCGTGATCGCATCATCTCTAACAAGCGATAAAAAGGAAGTTTGGCGGAAGCGTGAAAATATCGAGACCGCCGCATTTTCTTGTCGTAATTGGTTGCTACAGCATCGGCCCGAAAATCGGAATCGTTTTTCGGAAAGCACGATGCGTAAATTCAATAGGTTAGAGCGCCGTGCATCCGAATGGATGCACGGCGCTCTAAGCCAAAAAAGTCAAACACAGGTTGAATTCAGAGAGGTTCTTCAGCAATGCACACGAAACCGACCGCACTGACCGCCCTCCCCGCAATGCTCGCGCTGACCGTTTCACTGCTGGCAACACCATCCTTCTTTGGCGCAAGCGATGCCAATGCAGCCAGTTTCAACTGCTCTGCGCGTAATCTCACGGCCAATGAGCAAACCATTTGCAGCGATCTTCAGCTCAATGACGACGATGTCAAAATGGCGACGATGTACACCATGCTGAAGGGCCTGTTTGCCATGGGCGTTTCCGGCAATATGGCGGATGATCAACGTGCATGGCTCAAAACTCGCGAGGCCTGCGGCGCGGACGTGGCGTGTATTTCGAAGGCCTATAAGGTGCGTATTGGTCAGCTCCAGAAGCTTTACGACGGGATCGACAAGCCGATCTGACGGCAGGTTCCGAGGGAACGCCCCGCGCCCCTCCTGCCCCACATTTCAGCGTGGCGCGTTCAGCGCCCGCTTTGACAAAGCCGGCCATTGCGCGAGGAGCGCCTCACGGGTTCGGTTTCCCGGCGACTGCTTGCTGCGTTGCTCTGACTGCGTCAGCGTGACGAACACCAGCGCGTCATCGCCGCGTTCCGCCCAGCCGACATACCAGCCCCAGCCATGCGCGTAGTCGAAACTGCGATCCGCGCGCCGGGGATAGGCCGCGCCGGTCTTGCCGCGCATCAGCCAGCCGTCGACATTGTTCTGCTCCAAGAGGCCGCGCGTCTTCGCCATGGCGTCCCGGCTGGCCGGCAGCGTACCAAGCACCAGCCCGCGCAGAAAGGCGGCCTGCTGCGAGGGAGAAATCTTCAGCGATGACGCAATCCATGCGCGGTCGAGCCCGTTGTCGTAGCCCGGATCGCCGGAAAAATCGACATTGCCGTAGCCAAAGGCCTCGCCGTAGCGTGTAAGCGTCGCCGCGCCGAGACTATGGGTCAGGCGCTGCGAATACCAGACGACGGAATAGCGGATCCAGCGTTCGGGATCGATGTCCTGTTTCCAGGCCGCCCCGCCCCAGTCGGGATCGCCGGCGCGATAGGTCATGACCGGGTGATGCGCATCCTGCAGAATACCGGCATCGAAAGCCATCACCGCCAGAGCCACCTTGAAGGTCGATGCCGGCGTAACCGCGGACCGGCAATCCCCCTCCTCCAGCAAAACCGCCCCGGATTGTGCGTTCATCACAAGTGTGCAAACGGGCGCCGCCTCGGCGGAACGCGCCAGCACCGGCGACAGGAGCAATACGAGACCAACGAACAATCGCAGCATTTTCACCTCCACCACGCAAAGTTTCGGGCCGACCCTTGCAGGACGGCCCGAACGCTTTCACAGACCCGCATGCGGCGCGGGAAAGCCGCTCTTATTCCGGCAGGATGCGAACCGCGCCCTTATCAGCGCTGGCGGCGAAGGCGGCGTAGGCCTTGAGCGCGGTCGTCACCTGGCGGCGGCGGGGCGCTTCCGGCTTCCAGCCCTTCTCATCCTGTTCTTTCCGGCGTGTTTCCAGTTCAGAAGGTGACACTCTGAGATTGATCGTACGCGCCGGGATATCGATATCGATCATATCGCCCTGATGTACAAGACCGATGGCGCCGCCATTGGCTGCTTCCGGCGAGGCATGGCCGATGGAAAGTCCGGACGTGCCGCCGGAGAAACGACCGTCTGTAATCAGCGCGCAATCCTTGCCCAGACCTTTCGATTTCAGGTAGCTGGTCGGATAGAGCATTTCCTGCATGCCGGGACCACCCTTCGGCCCCTCATAGCGAATGACGACGACGTCGCCGGCCTTGACCTCATTGGACAGGATACCCTTGACCGCAGCATCCTGACTTTCAAAAACAACCGCAGGGCCGGAAAATTTCAGGATCGACTCGTCAACGCCCGCGGTCTTCACAATACAGCCATCCAGCGCGATATTGCCCTTTAGAACTGCAAGCCCACCATCCTTTGAGAAGGGGTGCTCGGCGCTGCGGATTGCCCCGGATACGCGATCCGTATCCAGTTCGGCCCAGCGACGGTTCTGCGAGAAAGCCTCCTGCGAGGGCACACCGCCGGGAGCGGCCATATAGAAATTGCGGACGCTTTCTGAGTTGGTGCGCACAATATCCCACTGGTCGATGGCATCACCGATGGTGGCGGCGTGTACCGTCGGGCTGTCGCGCTTGATCAGCCCTGCCCGGTCCAGCTCTCCGAGGATCGCCATAATGCCGCCTGCCCGGTGCACATCTTCCATGTGAACATCGTTCTTCGCCGGGGCCACCTTGCAAAGGCATGGCACGTGGCGCGAAAGCTGATCGATGTCATCAAGATCGAAGTCCAGCTCCGCCTCATAGGCAGCAGCCAGAATATGCAGCACGGTATTGGTCGAGCCGCCCATGGCAATATCCAGCGTCATCGCGTTTTCGAAGGCCGACTTGCTGGCCACGTTGCGCGGCAGCACGCTTTCATCATCCTGCTCGTAGTAACGACGCGCGATATCGACAATCTGGTGACCGGCCTCAACAAACAAACGGCGGCGATCAGCATGAGTGGCCAGCGTGGAACCATTGCCCGGAAGCGAAAGGCCAAGCGCCTCCGTCAGACAATTCATCGAATTGGCTGTGAACATACCCGAACATGAGCCGCAGGTCGGGCAGGCTGAGCGCTCAATCGACTGAACGTCGGAATCCGAAATCCGGTCATCGGCGGCTGCAACCATGGCATCGACAAGGTCGAGCGCCTGTTCCTTGCCGTTCAGAACCACCTTCCCGGCCTCCATCGGCCCGCCGGAGACAAAGATCGCCGGAATGTTCAGCCGCATGGCTGCATTCAGCATGCCGGGCGTGATTTTATCGCAATTGGAAATGCAGACCATAGCGTCAGCGCAATGCGCATTGACCATATATTCGACGCTGTCCGCAATGACCTCACGCGAAGGCAGCGAGTAGAGCATACCATCATGGCCCATGGCGATGCCATCATCCACGGCAATCGTATTGAACTCCTTGGCAACGCCACCGGCTGCTTCGATCTCGCGGGCAACGAGTTGCCCGAGATCTTTCAGATGTACGTGACCGGGCACAAACTGGGTAAACGAGTTGACCACCGCAATAATCGGCTTGCCGAAGTCCCCGTCCTTCATGCCGGTTGCGCGCCACAAACCACGCGCGCCGGCCATATTGCGTCCATGTGTCGTCGTTCTGGAACGATAGGCTGGCATTGGTGTTTCCTTTCCAAAAAAGTCGGACAGTGCTTCGTAACGGCATTCAACGGCCGTTTGTGCTTTCTGCAGTTTTTCTGCAGCACTCTGCCCTTTCGTCATTTTGGTAACGCAATTGCGGCGATGTGTCACTATCGGTTGGCCGCAAAACGGTACTGTACGGTACGCCTTTTCCAAAAGATCGACCAAAGATCGTGTTTTTGACGATTTCACTCTTCAAACACGAAATTGTGGCTGGAACCGATCTTGATAAAAGTGAAACTGAAGCCAGACTTTTTGCGTAGAGGTTTAAGACAACAAACCGGGAGGCATATAACAATGTCCGCATATAAACCGCCGCATATACCGGCATCCGAGATCACCCCGGAACACATCTACCTGAACCGCCGAACGCTTCTGGCAGCCGGACTTGCCGCAGGCGCCGCCTTCGCAACAGGCGTGGGAAGCGACACGGCAAACGCCGCGACGCTTTCTCAAGGCGAAGCCCTGAAAACCGTGCCCGGCCCTTTCCCCGCGCCCAAGCGTGCTGAAACGAGCTATCAGGACGTCACGCACTACAATAACTTCTACGAGTTCGGCGTTCGCAAAAGCGATCCGTTTGAAAACTCCGGTGACTTCCAGCCCTATCCCTGGACGTTCGAGATCGGCGGCATGGTGCAAAAACCGAAGACTGTCGATATTGAAACGCTTCTGACTCAGTTTCCTTTGGAAGACCGTATCTATCGAATGCGCTGTGTCGAAGCCTGGTCAATGGTGATCCCGTGGGTTGGCATCCCGCTTAAATCGATCATCGACATGGCCGAGCCGCTTGGTTCTGCCAAATATGTGGCTTTTGAAGGCGTCGTTCGCCCGAAAGAAATGCCGGGCCAGCGCGGCTTTGGACAACCGATGCAGTGGCCCTATCTGGAGGGCCTGCGCCTTGACGAAGCCAACCACCCGCTGACGATCATCGCCGTTGGCCTTTATGGCAAAACCCTGCTGAACCAGAACGGCGCGCCAATGCGCCTTGTGGTACCGTGGAAGTATGGCTTCAAGGGCATCAAGTCGATTACAAAGATCACGCTGACCGATAAACAGCCGCCCAATAGCTGGAACCTGCTGCAGCCGAGCGAATACGGTTTTTATGCTAATGTGAACCCGAATGTGCCACATCCTCGCTGGAGCCAGGCGACGGAGCGGGTGATCGGTGAAGGCGGCGGGCTATTTGGCGGCGGACAACGCATCGATACACAAATGTTCAACGGCTATGGCGATGAGGTGGCAAGCCTTTACGCCGGCATGGACCTGACCAAAAACTACTAAAGCCGGAACCAATGGCGACGTCATCAACACAACAAAAGCAACACGCCCGAAGTCGTTGGCGTTCCGGCTCGGTCTGGGCCGTTTATGCCGTCGGGCTGGCACCTGCGGTCTGGTATTTCTGGCTAGGTGCGACGAACCGGCTTGGCGTCGATCCTGTCAAAAGCTTCGAACATCTTCTGGGCATATGGGCGCTCAGGTTCATTTTACTGACGCTTTGCGTGACACCGCTGCGCGATCTCGCCAACATCAACCTGTTGCGCTACCGCCGTGCGCTGGGCCTGCTCGGCTTTTACTATGTCTGCTTCCACTTCCTAGTCTATATGGTGTTGGACCAACAGATGAACCTCGCCGTCGTGGTGCAGGACGTGATCAAGCGCCCTTTCATCACCTTCGGTATGATCGCACTCGTTTTGCTTATTCCCCTGGCGGTAACATCGAACAACTGGTCGATCCGCAAACTGAAGCAGAACTGGGTACGCTTGCACAGGCTGGTTTATGTGATCGCTGGTCTCGGCACGCTGCATTTCGCCATGGGCCGCAAGGTCATCGGGCCGGAAATCATGTTCTATATCGCTGCGGCCACCCTGCTGCTCGGATACCGGTTGATCCGCCCGAAGCTTATGGAACGCAGACGTGCCCGCAAGAAGGCGGCGCGGATGCAGGCAGGCACAAAGTAGATTATGTTGGTCTCAAGCACAGCATCACACACTCGGTACAAACAATGAAAAGACCCGACGCAGATATGGCGACACCAGCTTTCGCAGATTCAGCCGTCGCAGAGCAATTCGCGGCTCTTCCCGAGCACGAACGTGAAAAAATGCTGGCCTTGCGTCAACTTATTTTTGAAATTGCCGCGGAAACACCGGGCGTTGGACGGCTTCAGGAAACCCTGAAATGGGGGCAGCCTGCCTATCTGACGCAAGAAACCCGGTCTGGCTCAACCATCCAACTTGGAAAGCCGAAAGAAGGCGGCATCGCGATCTACACGCACTGCCAGACAACACTGATGCGAGATTTCCAAAGCATATTCCCCGACGAGTTCACCTATGAAGGCAACCGTGCCATCCACTTCTGTGAGGACGAACCTCTTCAGCTTGACACGTTGCGGCTTTTGATCCGCAACGCACTCACCTATCATCAAAAATAGATGGGCACTATTGGCAGATAAGCAAAAAGCCGGGCGCTTCACAGCACCCGGCTTTTTCACAATCTAATCAGCTAAAGCTGAAAGCCTTAAGCGGCTTCCATTTCAGCTTCTGCCTCAACGCGAGCCTTGTCGGCTGCACCCTTGGCATCAACATCGCGGTCAACGAACTCGATGACAGCGAGGGCCGCATTGTCACCGTAGCGGAAGCCTGCCTTCATGATGCGGGTGTAGCCACCCTTGCGCTCGCCGTAGCGCGGAGCCAGAACATCGAAGAGCTTCTTGACAGCTTCAACATCCTTAACCTGTGCGATCGCCTGACGACGGGCATGAAGATCGCCGCGCTTACCGAGCGTGATAAGCTTTTCTACGACCGGACGAATTTCCTTCGCCTTCGGCAGAGTGGTAACGATCTGCTCATGCGTGATGAGCGAGACGGCCATATTGGCAAACATCGCCTTGCGATGGCTTGCCGTTCTGTTCAGCTTGCGGCCTGAAATCTTATGGCGCATTGCTTGTTCTCCTTCACTTGCAGGCAGCTGGCCCGCAGTATGACTGGTTAGTACTGATCCTCGTACCGCTTGGCGAGGTCTTCGATATTTTCCGGCGGCCAGGCCGGGACTTCCATGCCCAGATGCAGGCCCATGGATGCCAGCACTTCCTTGATCTCATTGAGAGACTTACGACCGAAGTTGGGCGTACGAAGCATTTCAGCTTCAGTCTTCTGGATAAGATCGCCGATATAAACGATGTTATCGTTCTTCAGGCAGTTGGCCGAACGGACCGAAAGTTCCAGCTCGTCGACCTTCTTGAGCAGGGCCGGATTGAAGGCCAGCTCGGTGACGTCTTCCTCTTCGGCATCCTTCTGCGGCTCTTCGAAGTTGACGAAGACCGACAGCTGATCCTGAAGGATACGCGCAGCAAACGCTACGGCATCTTCACCCGAAACCGAGCCATCGGTCTCGATCGTCATCAGCAGTTTATCATAGTCGAGAACCTGACCTTCACGGGTGTTTTCGACCTTGTAGGACACCTTGCGGATCGGCGAGTACAGGCTGTCGACCGGGATAAGTCCGATCGGCGCATCTTCCGAGCGATTCCGCTCGGCAGGTACGTAGCCCTTGCCATTGTTGACGGTGAATTCCATACGGATTTCAGCGCCTTCATCGAGGGTGCACAGTACGAGTTCCGGATTAAGGATCTCGATATCACCAACGGTCTGGATATCGCCAGCGGTAACGACGCCCGGGCCCTGCTTGCGCACGACCATACGTTTGGCTTCGTCGCCTTCCATCTTGATGGCGATTTCCTTGATGTTCAGGATGATGTCAGTAACATCCTCACGAACACCGGGGATCGACGAGAATTCATGGAGAACACCGTCAATCTGAACAGCGGTAACAGCAGCGCCGCGCAGCGACGACAAGAGAACGCGGCGAAGCGCATTGCCGAGTGTCAGACCGAAACCGCGTTCCAGCGGCTCAGCGACCAGCGTCACCTTCTTCGAGCTTGACGAGGTAAACTCGACCTTGCTCGGCTTGATCAATTCCTGCCAGTTTTTCTGGATCATATTTCTACCTTTCGTTCGCCGCACTATCCAATCGTGACGGCCGAGCTTCGTAGAACCGGCACCTTACAAAAAGCGCCGGAGCAAAATGACAGACGATTAGACGCGGCGCTTCTTGCGCGGACGGCAGCCGTTGTGCGGGATCGGCGTAACATCGCGAATCGAGGTGATGACGAAACCGGCAGCCTGCAGGGCACGCAGAGCCGACTCGCGGCCTGAACCAGGACCGCAAACCTCAACTTCAAGCGACTTCATGCCGTGTTCCTGAGCCTTCTTGGCGCAGTCTTCAGCAGCAATCTGGGCAGCAAACGGGGTCGACTTACGCGAACCCTTGAAGCCCTTCGCACCAGCGGACGACCAGGCAATAGCGTTGCCCTGAGCATCCGTGATCGTGATCATCGTGTTGTTGAACGACGAGTTAACGTGCGCAACGCCCGACGAGATATTCTTACGTTCGCGACGGCGAACACGTGTGGCATCCTTGGCCATGTTATTCCTTTCTTGGATATCGTCACCGCCGTAACACCAGCGGCTCCACCGACGGGCCGGATCAAAGACGAAACAGCCCAGTCAAACTACACAGAAAGCCGGCACAAAAGGCCGGCTCTTTCCGGTTTTCAGCAAAACCGGTCTTATTTCTTCTTACCAGCAATCGCCTTTGCCGGACCCTTACGGGTGCGGGCATTGGTGTGCGTGCGCTGACCGTGGACCGGAAGGCCACGACGATGACGCAGACCACGGTAGCAGCCAAGGTCCATCAGACGCTTGACGTTCATGGAGTTCTGGCGACGAAGGTCACCTTCAACCATGTATTCGCGGTCGATCGTTTCACGGATTTGCAGAACTTCTGCATCCGTCAGTTCATGCACGCGACGCTCAGCCGGGATAGAAGCCCGGTCACAAATGTCCTGCGCGAATTTTGGTCCGATCCCGTGAATATACTGCAGCGCGATGACGACGCGCTTGGCAGTCGGGATGTTGACGCCAGCAATACGAGCCACGCCGTTTCTCCTTAGTATTATCTATTGGGCAGATCATTGTTCTGAACTGCCGGTTTTCCGCGCAGATAAACCGCGCCTTTGTGCCCTAAAACAACATCCGGACAAACCGAGCGAAGCCCTGACCATGAAAAGATAAGGACGCATTCGGTTCAACCCTATGTCGAGAGTTGGAGCGCTCATAACGGAAACGGCACAGAATTGCAACCGATTCCTTAACATTTCTGGGGTAGCCGCCAGCCAGAACGACCTGACGCCGACCCAAATATTTCAGCCGAAACTTTCAAGGCCGCACCGGGCCGCCTATTTCAGCTCCGAAAGAATCGCCTCGATGCTTTCTGTTACCGTATCCATGTCAGCCATGCCATCGACCGAATACAGTTTCTTCTTGGCGTAGTAGTAGCCGGTCAGCGGCGCTGTGCTCTTGTAATAAGCACGAAGGCGATCTGCATAGACCTCTGCATTGTCGTCCTTTCGAACTGGCTCACCGGCTGCACGCGCCTCCTCGGCGCGCCGAAGGATACGATCCACCATAGCCGAATCATCAACGACCAGTTCAATCGCCACATCGAGCGACTGGCCTTTCTGAGCCAGCATCGCATCAACGGCATCGGCCTGAATCAGCGTGCGCGGATAACCATCGAGAATAAACCCGTCAGCACAATCGGTTTCATCGATGCGGGCGGAGACAATCGCGTTCACCACCTCATCGGGAACCAGCTCACCAGCGTCCATCAACGCCTTTGCCTTCATACCGACTTCAGTACCCGCTGCAACAGCGGCCCGAAGCATATCCCCCGTCGAAAGCTGCGGAATGCCGTGTCTGGCCACAATTCTCTGTGCCTGTGTGCCTTTGCCGGCACCAGGCGGCCCCAATAGAATAAGCCTCATCGTCCCCTCTTTCCTCCCCGGAGCTTCGATTTCTTCATCAGTCCCTCATACTGCTGAGCGATGAGGTGGCCCTGAATTTGCGAAACAGTGTCGAGCGTAACACTGACAATAATCAAAAGCGAAGTACCACCCAAGGCCAGCGAAACGCCGGTACGGGCAACAAGGATCTCAGGCAGAATGCAGACGAAGACCAGGTAAATGGCACCAACCACCGTGATTCGGGTCAGCACGTAATCGATATACTCCGCAGTACGCTCACCCGGACGAATGCCCGGAATGAAACCACCGTGACGCTTCAGATTGTCAGCGGTTTCCTGCGGGTTGAACACAATCGCTGTGTAGAAAAACGCAAAGAACGCGATCAGCAGGCCATAAAAGACCATGTACAGGATCTGGCCGTGCCCGAGTGCTGAAATAATGGAGGTCGCCCAGCCGGGAAGATCGTTCTGCGTGAAGCCAGCCATGGTCGCTGGCAGCAGCAACAGCGAAGATGCGAAAATCGCCGGAATAACACCCGCAGTATTAAGTTTCAGCGGGAGATGCGAGGTATCGCCCTGGAACATGCGGTTGCCGACCTGGCGTTTCGGATACTGAATCAGAAGGCGGCGCTGAGCACGCTCAACAAATACGATCAGCGCAAAAACACCGATGACAACGATGAGAACGCCAACGGCAACAAACGCAGAAATCGAGCCCACACGCGACAGCTCAAGCATATTGCCGATTGCAGCAGGCAGACCGGCGACAATACCGGAAAAGATGATCAGCGAAATACCGTTACCAATGCCGCGTGAGGTGATCTGCTCACCAAGCCACATCAGGAACATGGTGCCACCAACAAGCGTGACAACGGTGGAAAAAATAAAGAACCAGCCCGGATTGGTGACCAGATTGTTACCCGACTGCAGACCGACGGCGATGCCGTATGCCTGCGCAGTCGCCAGAACAACCGTCCCGTAACGGGTATACTGATTGATAATCTTGCGGCCCTGCTCGCCCTCTTTCTTCAGCGCTTCCAGCGACGGCACCACCGCAGTCAGAAGCTGCACAATAATCGAGGCCGAAATGTAGGGCATAATGCCAAGAGCGAAGATCGCCATACGCTGAACGGCACCACCGGAGAACATGTTGAACATGCCCAGAATGCCTTCAGACTGACCCTGGAACGCCTGAGCATAAGCATCAAGGTTGATCCCCGGAAGCGGAATATGCGTACCCAGCCGATAGACCAGAAGCGCAAGAAGCGTGAACCAGATTCGCTTCTTCAGATCCGTCGCTTTGGCGAAGGTTGAGAAATTGAGATTGGAAGCCAGTTGTTCCGCTGCAGAAGCCATGCGTATCTCCGCGTCGCCGCACGGCCACCACATTGGCGCCCGGTGCGTTTGTTACCCTATTGCCAGACCTGACGCGCATCAAACGCGGCAGCTCAAAACAGCAATAAGTCACCGCCGTCTTCTGGACGCGCCGGTGACCGAGGCACATATGGAAGAAAAAACGCCCGGTGTGAAGCACTCCGGGCGATCATTTTTATTTCAAACCGAAATTATTCGGCGTCTTTTTTAGCATTCAGCACCGAGATGGTGCCGCCAGCCTTTTCGATCTTCTCGATTGCGGCTTTCGATGCGCCGGCAACTTCGATCGTCAGCTTGGTCTTCAGTTCGCCATCGGACAAGACCCGAACACCGTCTTTGACCCGGCGAATCACACCGGCTTCCTTCAGCGCTTCGGCATTAACCGTCTTCTTCGCATCCAGCTTCTTGGCATCAACAGCGGCCTGCAAGCGACCGAGAGATACTTCCGAATAACTCTTGGCGAAGATGTTGGTGAAGCCACGCTTCGGCAGACGACGATAGATCGGCATCTGGCCGCCCTCGAAACCGTTGATAGCAACGCCCGAACGGGACTTCTGACCTTTAACGCCGCGACCGCCGGTCTTGCCGAGGCCCGAACCGATACCGCGACCAACGCGCTTCTTGGAATGCGTAGCGCCTTCGCGGTCCTTGATTTCGTTCAGTTTCATCTTTTGCTCCCGTCTCACTTCTCGTCGACGACGCGTACGAGATGGGCGATCTTGTTGATCATGCCACGCACTGCAGGGGTATCTTCCAGCGTGCGGCGGCGATGCATCTTGTTGAGACCGAGGCCGATCAGCGTCTTGCGCTGGGCTTCGGGACGGCGGATCGGGCTGCCGATCTGCTCAACGGTGATGGTCTTCTTTGTGCTAGCCTTAGCCATTTAAGCCTCTCCTATCACTCGTCGATCATTGCGCCAGCGGCTTCGCGGCGAGCCTGGAGCGTAGCGTATTTGATACCGCGCTGAGCAGCGACATCCTTCGGATGCATCTGGCTCTTGAGGGCATCAAACGTGGCGCGAACCATGTTGTAAGGGTTCGACGTACCCGTCGACTTGGCAACCACATCTGCAACGCCAAGCGTTTCGAAAACAGCACGCATCGGACCACCGGCAATGATTCCAGTACCGGCCTTGGCAGTGCGCAGAAGCACCTTACCAGCGCCATGACGGCCCTTGACGTCGTGATGAAGTGTACGGCCGTCGCGCAGCGGAACGAAAATCATTTCGCGCTTGGCAGCTTCAGTTGCCTTGCGGATTGCTTCCGGCACTTCGCGCGCCTTACCGTGACCGAAGCCAACGCGGCCCTTGCCATCACCAACAACCACGAGAGCGGCAAAGCCCATGCGGCGACCGCCCTTGACGGTCTTGGCGACTCGGTTAATCGCGACCAGCTTATCAACGAACTCGCTGTCGCGCTCTTCCCTGTTCTGGCGATCGTCACGCGATCCCCGTCTTTCCTGTGCCATTGTCCTATCCTTGTTCTTTTCCGGGTCCAATCGGCAGATTGAAGGGCCATCATCAACACATGTGATGAGGCCAGTGAAAACCAAGGCGACTTGCTACTTCCAAAGGAAACGCAGTCCCGCCTCAGTCTGTATCGCAGCATCGCGCAAATGCGATGCAAGCGGCACTGGAAAACCAGCGCCGCCAGTCCTCAGAAGTTCAGACCGCCTTCACGTGCACCATCTGCCAGAGCCTTAACACGGCCATGGAACAGGAATGCACCACGATCAAAAACAACGTCCTTGACACCAGCCTTGACGGCACGCTCAGCAACGAGCTTGCCAACAGCCTCTGCTGCGCCCTTGTCTGCACCCGTCTTCAAAGACGAACGCAGGCCCTGATCGAGGGTGGAAGCAGCAGCGAGCGTGCGACCGGCCCTGTCATCGATGATCTGGGCATAGATATTCTTGGAAGAACGGTGAACGGAAAGACGCGGACGCCCGTTCGCCACCTTCTTGACCTGACGACGAACACGCATAGCGCGGCGTGCAATCGTCTCTTTTCTGCTAGCCATAACGCGTGCTCCTTACTTCTTCTTGCCTTCCTTACGGACGATGCGCTCTTCAGCGTATTTCACGCCCTTGCCCTTGTAGGGCTCGGGACCGCGATATTCGCGAATATGCGCAGCGACCTGACCGACCTGCTGCTTGTCGATGCCGGTTACCGTAATTTCGGTCGGCTTCGGGCAGGCGATCTGGATGCCTTCCGGCGGCTGGTAAACCACGTCGTGGCTGAAACCAAGCGAGAGCTGAAGGTTCTTGCCCTGCATGGCAGCGCGGTAACCAACGCCGTTGATTTCAAGCTTACGCTCGAAACCATCCGTAACGCCCTTGATCAGGTTCTGAACCATCGTGCGGGACATGCCCCATTTTGCACGTGCGTCCTGAGACTGATTGATAGGCTCAACGACAATCGCATTATCTTCCATTTTGACGCTGACTTCGTCATTCGCGACGAAAACCAGCTCGCCCTTCGGGCCCTTGGCTGTGATTTTCTGGCCGTCAACGGTCGCAGTTACACCAGCCGGAACCTGAACGGGTCTTTTACCGATACGAGACATTTTTCTACCTGTCTGTTTCGTTAGGAGTTTCCGTGAACGATCTTAGAAGACCGAGCAAAGAACCTCACCACCAACATTCTGTTCGCGAGCCTGGTGATCAGCCATCACACCCTTCGGCGTGGAAAGAATGGTGATACCCAGACCGTTAGCGACCTGCGGAATGGACTTGACCGAGACATAAACCCGGCGGCCCGGCTTCGAAACGCGGCCAATCTCACGAATAACCGAATGACCTTCGAAATACTTCAGTTCAATTTCAATCTCGGACTTACCGTTTTCGAATTCGGTCTGCGTGTAACCGCGGATATAACCTTCCGACTGAAGAACATCCAGAACACGTGCACGCAGCTTGGAAGCCGGCGTGGTTACGGATGACTTCCGACGCGAAGCGCCGTTACGGATACGAGTGAGCATATCGCCCAGTGGATCAGACATTGCCATGGGGATACCTCCTTACCAGCTTGACTTGACGACGCCCGGCACCTTGCCGGTGTTGCCCAGATCACGCAGCGCGATACGGGACATACCCAGTTTCCGATAGTAACCGCGCGGGCGGCCGGAAACTTCGCAGCGGTTGCGGATCCGCGTCTTGGAGCCGTCACGCGGCATGTCAGCAAGCTTAAGCGAAGCGCGGAAACGCTCTTCGATCGGAAGCTCCTGATTCTTGATGATCGCCTTCAGCGCGGCACGCTTTTCAGCATCCCGGGCGACCGTCTTGCGGCGGCGCTTGTTCTTTTCGACTGCGCTTACTTTCGCCATGTCGTTGTTCCTTTTCTACGCTCGTCGTTACGGTTACTTACGGAACGGGAAGTTGAACGCTGTCAAAAGCGTCCGGGCTTCGTCGTCCGAGGTAGCCGTCGTGCAAACGATGATGTCCATGCCCCACATCTGATCGACCTTGTCGTATTCGATCTCTGGGAACACGATGTGCTCCTTGATGCCCATGGCGAAGTTGCCACGACCGTCAAAGCTCTTCGGATTCAGACCGCGAAAGTCACGAACGCGCGGAAGCGCGATGTAAACCAAACGGTCCAGGAATTCATACATGCGGTTGCCGCGCAGCGTCACCTTGGCGCCGATCGGCATGCCTTCACGAACCTTGAAGCCAGCAATCGAGTTACGGGCATGCGTGATGACAGCCTTCTGACCGGCAATTGCCGTCAGATCTGCAGCAGCATTGGTTGGCTTCTTCGAGTCGGCAACAGCTTCACCAACACCCATGTTGATCACGATCTTATCCAGACGCGGGATCATCATCGGGTTGGTGTAGGAATGTGCTTCCTGCATTTCGGCACGGATCTTGTCGGCGTAAATCTTCTTCAGCCGCGGCGTGTAAACTGCATCAGCCATCGATCACTTCTCCCGAACGCTTGGCATAGCGGACCTTCTTGTCACCCTCGACCTTGAAACCGACACGGGTCGGCTTGCCATCCTTGGGATCGGCAATCTGAAGGCTGGACAGATGGATCGGCGCTTCCTTGGTTACGATACCGGCTTCGGTGGTCTGCGTCTGACGCTGATGGCGACGCACAACATTGATACCCGAAACCACAGCGCGGTCTTCTTTCGGCATTACCGAAACGACTTCGCCCGTACGGCCTTTGTCTTTTCCGGCAACCACGACGACTTTGTCGCCCTTTTTGATTCTCTGCATTTCTCGCGCTCCCCTTACAGAACTTCCGGAGCCAGGGAGATGATCTTCATGTGGCGCTTACCGCGAAGCTCACGCGGAACAGGCCCGAAGATACGCGTACCAATCGGCTCTTTGTTGTTGTTAATCAGGACAGCTGCATTGCTGTCAAAACGGATGACGGAGCCATCGGCCCGGCGAATGTCCTTGGCCGTGCGTACGACGACAGCCTTCATCACATCGCCCTTCTTGACGCGCCCGCGCGGAATAGCCTCCTTAACCGATACGACGATAACATCGCCAATCGAGGCATATTTACGCTTGGAGCCGCCCAGAACCTTGATGCACATGACACGACGTGCGCCGGAATTATCCGCCACATCGAGGTTTGTTTGCATCTGAATCATATCAGGTCGCCTTCTTGTTGTTACCGGACCGGTTGGGCACCTCATCGCCCCCTAGACCAGCTTAATCCGACACGTATCAAAGCGTCCGCCCTGCTCTCTCGAACCCTGCGGCCGCTTAAAAACTTCTTGCCAGCGCTACTAGACGAAGATTTCTCCCTCAAAAAAGAGGGAAGCGCTAATAAGCAAAAGGGCCATCCGTTTCCGAACGCCCGTTGCACTTCTTCGCCGTGCTTCATACAGATTTCTGGCCAAAGCGCAAGAGCCTCAGGCCAATCAGTCAAAACGAACACACTATAACAGTGTTTTATACGTCCAGACTGTGTGAAAGCCGGCCCCAAAGAACTGTTCTTTATGAGCCGGCTTTCTGATCTTTCAGTCTCAAGACTGGTTGGAAACCACCGTCCAGCGCTTGTCCTTGGAAACAGGCGCGCATTCTTCAATGGACACCATATCACCGACCTTGAACTGGTTCTCGGCGTCATGCGCCTTGTACTTCTTCGAGCGGCGAACAGTCTTCTGCATCAGCGGGTGGGCGAAACGACGCTCAACCCGGACGACGACCGTTTTATCGTTCTTGTCGCTTACGACAACGCCTTGCAGGATGCGTTTAGGCATTTTCTTGTCGGTCCTCTATCTGGTTCAGGCCTTGGCGGCCGCTGCCTTCTGGGCAGCAATGGTTTTAACACGCGCAATGTCGCGGCGCACTTCCTTGATGCGCGCCGTCTGCTCCAGCTGTCCTGTCGCCTTCTGGAAGCGCAGGTTGAACTGCTCTTTCTTCAGCTTGGCGAGCTCGTCCTTGAGCTGGTCTTCGGTCATGGCGTGTACGTCTGAAGTTTTCATCGGTACAACTCCTTAGTCAGCGATACGCTGGATGAAGCGCGTCTTGACCGAAAGCTTGGCTGCGCCGAGACGCAGGGCTTCACGTGCAATTTCTTCGCTCACACCATCGATTTCGAACATGATCCGGCCAGGTTTAACGCGGGCCGCCCAATAGTCGACGCCGCCCTTACCTTTACCCATACGCACTTCGGTCGGCTTGGAGGTGACCGGCGTGTCAGGGAAAATACGGATCCACACACGACCGGCACGCTTCATGTGACGGGTGATCGCACGGCGGGCCGCTTCGATCTCACGTGCGTTAACGCGGTTGGGTTCCTGCGCCTTCAGCCCATATTCACCGAAAGCCAGGTCGCTGCCGCCCTTGGCAACGCCATGGATGCGGCCTTTGAACTGCTTGCGGTACTTTGTACGCTTTGGCTGCAACATTTTCTTTTATCTCCGAACTTCGCGGAAAACGCCCCTATCAGGCGTTTTCGCGGCGGCGATTGTTGCCGCTGTTACCCTTGTTGTCGCCTTCGGTTGCGCGACGCTCGGAAGCCATCGGATCATGCTCAAGGATTTCACCCTTGAAGATCCAGACCTTGATGCCGCAGATGCCGTACGCGGTTTCTGCTTCGGCCGTGCCGTAGTCGATGTCGGCGCGCAGCGTGTGAAGCGGAACGCGACCTTCACGATACCATTCGGTACGAGCGATTTCAGCACCACCAAGACGGCCACCGCAGACGATACGAATACCTTCAGCGCCGAGACGCATTGCCGACTGAACCGAACGCTTCATGGCGCGGCGGAACGCAACACGGCGTTCCAGCTGCTGAGCGATCGACTGAGCAACGAGCGTTGCGTCGGTTTCCGGCTTACGCACTTCAACGATGTTGAGGTGCATTTCCGAATCCGTCATCGTCGAGAGCTTGCGACGCAGCTTTTCGATGTCTGCGCCCTTCTTGCCGATGATCAGGCCCGGACGCGCCGAATGGATCGTCACACGGCACTTCTTGTGCGGACGCTCGATGACGACCTTGGCAACACCCGCCTGCTTCAGTTCCTTCTGGATGAAGCTACGGATCTTCAGGTCCTCATGAAGCAGACGACCATATTCATGATTGTCTGCAAACCAGCGGCTGTCCCACGTGCGGTTGATGCCGAGACGGAAACCGATTGGATTAATTTTCTGACCCATTATGCGGCCTCCTCTTCGACTTCACGGACGACGATCGTCAGGTGCGAGAACGGCTTCAGAATGCGCGAAGCGCGACCGCGACCGCGAACCATGAAGCGCTTGGCGACAATCGACTTGCCGACATAGGCTTCTGCGACGATCAGGGAATCGACATCCAGATCGTGATTGTTTTCGGCGTTCGCGATAGCCGATTCCAAAGTCTTCTTGACTGTCTCGGAAATCCGCTTCTGCGAAAATTCAAGATCGGCCAAAGCCCGGTCAACCTTCTTGCCGCGAATCATAGCGGCGACGAGGTTGAGCTTCTGGGGGCTGATGCGGATCGTGCGCGTAACAGCCTGCGCCTCGTTGTCCTTAAGCCGACGAGCGGCTTTTGCCTTGCCCATTGTTACTTCCTCTTCGCCTTCTTGTCGGCGCCGTGACCGTAGTAGGTACGTGTCGGTGCAAACTCACCAAACTTGTGCCCTACCATCTCTTCCGACACGGAAACCGGAATGTGCTTCGAACCGTTGTATACGCCGAACGTCAGGCCGACGAACTGTGGCATGATCGTGGAGCGACGGCTCCAGATCTTGATCACTTCATGACGACCGCTTTCGCGCACCTTCTCAGCCTTCTTGAGAAGATAGCCGTCAACAAACGGTCCCTTCCATACTGAACGAGCCATTTAAGACTACCTCTCTTATTTCTTCTTCTGGTGGCGCGAGCGCATGATGAACTTGTCGGTCGACTTGTTCGAACGGGTGCGCTTGCCCTTGGTGGGCTTGCCCCAGGGCGATACTGGATGACGGCCACCGGAGGTGCGGCCTTCACCACCGCCGTGCGGGTGGTCAATCGGGTTCATGACGACGCCGCGAACATGCGGACGCTTGCCACGCCAGCGCGAGCGACCGGCCTTGCCGTCATTCGTGTTGGAGTGATCCGGGTTGGACACAGCACCGACGGTGGCCAGGCAAGAGCCCGGTACCAGACGCTGCTCACCGGAGTTGAGGCGAATAATCGCCATACCCTGGTCACGGCCAACGAGCTGAACATAAGCACCAGCTGAACGGGCCAGCTGACCGCCCTTGCCCGGCTTCATCTCGACGTTATGAACGATCGAGCCAACCGGAACAAAGCGCAGCGGCATGGTGTTGCCGGGCTTGACGTCGATGGCGGTTTCAGAAGACCGGATCTTGTCGCCGGCAGCCAGACGCTGCGGCGCCAGAACGTAAGCCTGCTCACCATCTTCGTACTTGATCAACGCGATGAAGGCCGAACGGTTGGGGTCGTATTCCAGACGCTCGACCGTACCTTCAACACCGAACTTGCGACGCTTGAAATCGATCAGACGGTAGGTCCGCTTGTGACCACCACCCTGAAAGCGCGCCGTGACGCGACCGGCGTTGTTGCGGCCGCCCTTGGACGACAGGCCCTGTGTCAAAGACTTGACAGGCTTGCCCTTGTAAAGCTCCGAACGCTCGACGATTACCAGTTGGCGCTGGCTCGGCGTTGTCGGATTGAATGTTTTCAATGCCATTTTCTCATTCCCTACTGGGTTTTTACCCTACCGGGCCTGCTTAAACGCCGGTCGTCACGTCAACAGACTGACCTTCAGCCAGCGTGACGATCGCCTTTTTGACGTCCTTCTGCTTGCCGGAAAAGCCCCGGAAGCGCTTGATCTTGCCCTTGCGGACGAGCGTGTTGACGGCCTTGACCTTGACGCCGAAAAGTTCTTCGACAGCGGCCTTGATTTCCGGCTTGCTCGCCTGCTTGGCAACATTGAACACGACCTGATTATTATCAGAAACCAGGGTCGACTTTTCAGTGATGACCGGCGAAACGATCACGTCGTAATGGCGGATATCGCTCATTTGAACCGCTCCTCCAGAGCTTCAACAGCAGACTTGGAAAGAACGAGCTTCCCGCGCCGCAGAATATCGTAAACATTAATGCCCTGAACCGGCAGAACATCGATATTCGGAATATTGCGGGCAGCAAGCTTGAAGTTGCTGTCGACTTCCGAACCGCCGACGATCAGCGCATTCTCGAGACCGAGACCGGAAAACTGAGCCGTCAGTGCCTTGGTCTTTGCTTCTGCTGTGACCAGATCATCAACAATGATCAGGTTCTCAGCCTTAGCCTTCGTCGAAAGCGCATGCTTAAGAGCCAGTGCACGAAGCTTCTTCGGCAGGTCGTGCGAATGATCGCGAACAACCGGGCCATGCGCACGACCACCACCGCGGAACTGCGGAGCGCGCTTTGCATGGTGACGGGCATTACCCGTACCCTTCTGCTTGTACATCTTCGCACCGGTCAGAGCGACTTCCGAGCGGCCTTTAGTCTTGTGGCTACCCTGACGCTTCTTGGCCAGCTGGTAGCGGACCATACGGGCAAGAATATCTTCGCGCGGTTCCAGACCGAAGATCTCTTCCTTCAGGCTGACCTTGCCGGCGTCCTTGCCCTCAAGTGTTTTAACAGTGAGATCCATTATTCGGCTCCATTGGTTTCAGCCGCGCGCAGGCCGGCAGGCCGCGGCGCGTTTTCAGGAACACCGGACTTAACGGCATCGCGGACCGTGATCCACGCGCCCTTCGAACCGGGGACGGCCCCCTTAACGAGGATCAGGCCACGCTCGGCATCAACGCGAACGATTTCAAGGTTCTGGGTCGTGACACGCGTCTGGCCCATATGACCAGCCATCTTCTTGCCCTTCCAGACCTTGCCCGGGTCCTGGTTGGAACCCGTCGAACCATGCGAACGGTGCGAGACCGAAACACCATGTGTTGCACGAAGGCCGCCAAAGTTATGGCGCTTCATGGCACCGGCAAAACCCTTACCGATCGTCGTACCGGTCACGTCAACAAGCTGCCCGGATACGAAGTGTTCAGCGGTCAGTTCCGCGCCAACTTCAAGCAGATTGTCTTCCGAAACGCGAAATTCGACCAGCTTCGCCTTCGGCTCAACCGAGCCCTTGGCAAAATGTCCGCGCAGAGCCTTCGAAGTGTTCTTGACCTTCGAACGGCCAGCGCCGAGCTGAACTGCCGTATAGCCGTTTTTATCTTTGGTGCGTGTTGCGACAACCTGGCAGTCGTCCATTCGCAAAACTGTTACAGGGATATGCTCTCCTTCGTCTGTAAAGACGCGGGTCATTCCCACTTTCTGTGCTATCACACCTGAACGCATCGGTTCATTCCTTTTAGAGTTCCGGCCGGGGCTTCTGGCCCCCGCGTGTCTCTGTTTGGGACATCAGTACGCAGTTTACATCCGCACGATTGGTCCCGTTTATTGTATCTTTACCCTGAAAATCAGAGCTTGATTTCGACATCAACACCGGCCGCCAGATCGAGCTTCATAAGCGCGTCGACGGTCTGCGGGGTCGGATCTACAATGTCGAGCAGGCGCTTGTGTGTGCGCATTTCAAACTGCTCGCGGCTTTTCTTGTCGATGTGCGGACCACGGTTGACTGTGAACTTTTCGATCCGGGTCGGAAGCGGAACAGGTCCGCGCACATTGGCGCCGGTCCGCTTGGCGGTCGAAACGATCTCACGCGTGGAGGCATCAAGGATCCGGTGATCAAACGCCTTCAGGCGGATGCGGATATTCTGGCCGTTCATGCGACTCGTCCTTGTCTTGTTCTTATTTCCGCCTTCGCCAACAGCAAAAAGGCGCTAAATTAATTGTCTGGCCAGCGGCCCGCGCATTGTCAAAAATCTGTAGGGACAGGTCACCCTGCCCCTACCATTTCGCCTGCCGGGCCTAAAGGCCCCGTCGATTACTCGACGATAGAAGCCACGATACCGGCGCCGACGGTGCGGCCACCTTCGCGGATCGCGAAGCGAAGCTTTTCTTCCATCGCGATCG
>NZ_SMAR01000026.1 GCF_004342225.1 Martelella mediterranea
AGCTCGGGTCATCGGAAATCTCCTTTGACACAAGGAATCACAAATCACACAAAAACGGAATCCCATACGATTCATTCATCGCGCCTGACGTTCTAAACCGCGATATCAGGGAATGCGCCTGTCTTTTGGTACGACCGATCGCGATTTCAGCCCTTCAGGGTGCAGCCAACTTTTGCAAATAACGCGACGAAAAAGACCGGTCAGTATCTGACCGGTCTTGATGTTTTCTGGCGTCAATTGTTCGTCAGTTGGCGTCTTCCATTGCCTTTTCAGGCTGTTTTGCTGCCTGCTGATCATGCGCCTTCGCCTGAAGCTCTTCGACGGCCTTGCGCGGATCAGCCGGGAACGCATCATTCTTTTCCGTGCCTTCCAGAAGACCGATCGCATATTGCAGCTGAACGTCATCTTCGGGTTCACGCGGCACATAGGCGACGGAACCTGAACCTTCGTCTGTTTCCTGATCACCCTCGATGTGGCCACGCAACGCGGACTCACCTTCAGGACGAATAAGGCCCTCAAGGTCTTCGGGAAGTTTCTGCTCAACGATGATATCGGGTTCGATACCGGTGCCCTGAATAGAGGTGCCGGACGGAGTGTAGTAAAGCGCGGTCGTCAGGCGCAGCGAGCCCTGGTCACCAAGCGGTACAATGGTCTGAACCGAACCCTTGCCGAAGGTGCGGGTCCCCACCAGTGTCGCACGCTTGAGGTCATGCAGGGCGCCTGCCACGATCTCGGATGCAGAAGCCGAGCCGCCGTTGACGAGAACCACAATCGGTTTTCCATTAGTCAGATCGCCCGGTCCGGCGCTGAAGCGACGCGTTTCGCGTTCATCGCGACCGCGCGTCGAGACGACTTCACCCTCATCAAGGAAAGTATCGGAAACCGAAACAGCCTGATTGAGGAAGCCACCGGGATTGAGGCGCAGATCGAGGACATAGCCTTTCAGCTTGTCTTCGGGCACCTGTGCCTGAATCTCTTTGATCGCTTCTTCAAGGCTTTCATCAAGCTTCTCGTTCATGAAGGTCGTCAGGCGAATATAGCCGATATCGTCGTTCTCAACGCGCCATTTCACGGACTGCACCTGAATGATGCCACGCTTAATGGTCATTTCGATCGGCTTGGTCACCCCATCGCGCAGGATAGTGATGTCGATCGGCTCGCCGACTTCACCACGCATCCGGTCGACGGCATCGTTCAGCGTCATTCCGCGAACACTTTCCCCGTCGATTTCGATGATCTTATCACCGGCGAGAACACCAGCTTCCGACGCGGGAGTGTCATCGATCGGTGCAACGACCTTTACAGCCTCGTCCTCCATTGTGACCTCAATGCCGAGACCGCCGAACTCACCTTTCGACTCGTCGCGCATCTCCATGGACTCTTCGGCTGTCATATAGCTTGAATGCGGATCAAGGCCTTTCAGCATGCCGTTGATGGCATCCTGAATCATCTTCTCTTCATCCGGCGGGGTAACGTACTGACTGCGGACACGCTCGAAAACGTCGCCGAACAATGACATTTCACGATAGGTGGAATCGTCACTTGCCGCGCGTGCCGGTATATCGGACGAAACCAGAAACCCGGTCGCCGAAGCGCCAATTACGACGCCTGCCAGTAATAGCGTAGCCCTACGTATCATTACGTGCCTTTCCATCATTTTTCTTCGCCCACCAGGATTGAGAATCGACCGGTTTTCCATTGTGCCGAAACTCAATGTAGAGCGTCGGCCTGTCTGTTTCCAGCGCGATTGTTGCCGCGCTGGCAATGCGTTGTGCGCCCATTTCCGCCAGCGGTTCGCCGGAGAAGACAAAATCACCCTGTCGCACCTTCAGGCCATCCATGCCAGTCATCACAATATGATACTCGTCACCGACGTTAAGGATGATCATCTCCCCGTAGCTTCTGAAACGTCCGGCGTAAACCACTGTCCCGTCGGCAGGCGCGGTGACCAGTGCGCCGGGTCTTGCCGCAATGGTGATGCCTGTCGCGGAATGTCCGGTGCCATCAGGGTCGCCGAAACGGCGCAGAATTTCACCGCCGACCGGCAGCGTAAGCCGCCCTTTCAGTTCAGAAAAGGCATATGCGGGCGTAATGCGGTTTTTATCGGGCGGTTCCGACAGAGCCTGCTGTTGCGCCCGCTCACGCTGGTCTGCAGTCATCTGGCGACGGCGTTCGGCTTCCTGTTGTGCCAGAACTGCGGCATTGCGAGCAGACGTAATCTCTGTTTCCAGCGTGCCGATAAGGCTGTTCAGATCGGTGGCGCGTGCCGCAAGCGCCTCGGCCTGCTGTTGTTCTGCTGCCAGCGCTTCTGTATTTTGCGCCCGTGCCTTGTCGTTCTCAGCAATCAGAAGATCCATCCGCTTTTCTTCCTCAGCCAGCCCATCAAGGTCATTGGCAAGTGAATCGCGGGTCTCCTCCTGCTGCTGCTTGACGGACTGAAGTTGCCTGAGATCTGCCAGAACTGTTTCCAGTTTACCGCGCATTTCCGGCACAACACCATTCAGCAAAATCGCACTTCTGACCGAGTCCAGTGCATCCCCCGGAGCCACCAGAAGAGCAGGTGGAGGGTCGCGCCCCATGCGCTGCAATGCCGCCAGAACATCGGCAAAAATGTCGCGCTCGCGGTTTAGTCGTATATGCAAAACGTCTTCCTGTTCAGAAAGATATGCTATGCGCGCCTCGCTCTCCGCAATCTTGCCTTCCAGCGCTCGTCGTCTGCCAGCTGAATCGACGAGGGCCTGCTTCAGACTGGCCGTGTCGCCCTGAAGCTTGTCGATTTCCTGCTGAAGCTGTTCGATCTTGTCCTGAGAAAGCGAAATTGTGTTTTGCAGACGATCCAGTTCGACCTGCTTTTCCTCGCGTTCGGAAGAGAGCTTATCCACCAGAACTCTGGAATCGGGGCTGATCGCTGTGTCATCGTCGGCGGAATCCTGGCCATGTGATAACCCGGTCCCTGCCAGCATCAGGCAAAGGCACAGCAAGGCACTCCGGAGAGGGCCGGAAAGAAAGCCAGTTTTTTCTGCCATGCGTTTACGCATCAGGCTATGCCGTTTCATTCAGGATTTTACAAAGAATAGCGAACATGCAGCCAGAAGATTAACGAAAGACGAAAGCGAGGATAAGACACAAATGTTTGACTGTCATTCCGGCCTTGATGAAATGGAGGCTCAGACGCGATGGTAGGGATGCCCGGCCATCAGTGTGACCGCGCGATAAAGCTGTTCTGCCAGTAGAATGCGGACGATCTGGTGGGGCCATGTCATGGCACCGAAATTGACGGTGAGGTCCGCGCGTGTTCTCAAGGCCGGATCAAGTCCGTCAGCACCGCCTATTGCGAATATGATTTCCCGCTTTCCCTGATCACGGTATTTCTCGATTGCGCCTGAAAATGCGACGCTGTCCATTGATTTGCCGTGCTCATCCAGCAGGATAAGAACCGTTTCCGGAGAAAGCGTGTTTTCCAGAGCCGAGGCCTCTTCACGCTTGCGGGTCTCTGCATTCCCTGCGCGACTTTCTGCGATTTCCGTGACTTTGGAAAAATCGATACCCTGCGCCCGCCCGGTCTTCTTCAGCCGGTCCAGATAGCGGGCCACAAGCTCCTTCTCCGGTCCGGACTTCAATCGTCCGACCGCAAATATTCCGAGTTTCATGCGTGTTTCTTCCGGTTTCTCGCGCGTTCAGGAATTCCGCTGTCAGCTGCAGGCAACCAACTTGCACGAAAATGCACCGGAAACGCATACCGACACAAGGCCGGCCGTTTCACATCGACACGGCAGGCACCGTCAGACGCTGAAACACTTCAATATCAGTGCATCCGCCCTTCATTCACTTCCGGCGCGGACCACATCTTTTCGATATTGTAGAATTCACGGACTTCAGGCCGAAATACGTGGACGATCACGTCGCCGGTGTCGATCAGAACCCAGTCACCTGTATCCTGGCCTTCAACGCGGCACGGGCCAAGTCCCGAGCCCTCGATGTCTTTGACCAAATGGTCGCAAATTGCCATGACATGACGGTTCGAACGACCCGACACAACCACCATATGGTCGCCGAGCGCTGATTTTCCCTTGATGTCGATGGTCACAATATCTTCTGCCTTGGAATCCTCGAGACTGGCGAGGACGGCGGCGAGGGCGCGGTCTGCAGCATAAGCGCCACTTTCCCTGCCCGATAGTACGGCATTGTTTGCAGTACTTTTGGCGTGCAATGTTGTCAGGGGTCTTCCTTTCTTTATGGACCGGAACAAGCACGGTTGCGACTCGAAACTTCTTCAGAACCGCTACCAATAAAGATAAGCGCTGAAGTGGGGCGGTTGCAAGGTTTTCCGTGGAATAAATCGCGGTCTACTGAATTGCCGTCATGTTCAATCTATTGAAAAAGCAACGCAGGTTGCATCGTCGCTGACTTTAAAGCGCGGAAAACGTTCGCCTTCAGGATCTTCTGAGCGTTCTATTGTCCTTAACCTTTCAATCAAGGCAACCAACCCCTGATCATGGGCGGCTCTGATCAGCTGTTGAGGTGTGAACGCGTCGTAAAGATCGCATAGGGCGGCGAACCCATCGGAGCAGAGAAGGCCGTGAACCGGGGCAGTAAGTCCGGTTTCTTCACGCACGATGCGCCCGGCGGCTTCCGGCACAAGGCCAAGTGTGAAGATGTTGCCGTCCGGCGTGTTATGTCTTGAACGCCCGGTGCGAAGGGCAGCAAGTGTCTGCGGGTCATTCTTGATGTCTTTTTCGCCGCGGAAGCCGCCGATGCGCTGAAGATGCGCACGGGCGGATTCTGCCTCGCGGTCGCGGTTCTGTTTCAGAGCCGACGTTTCGAAGACTTCGCCCGTATCGTCGCTGATCAGGAACAGGCGACTGTCTCCGAGCCCGTAGGTGACCAGCGTCTCACCTTCGATGCGCAACATCTGAAACGCGGCGGCGGGCCAGGCATAACGTGGCAGGTCGTCGGTGCCTGCTTCTTTGAAATAGAGATCCCTTGCCCGACTGTTCAGAGTCTCTACTGTTTGAGAAATCGTTTCATGTCCCGCCTGAGTGAAGCTGTCGGCGGCCAGGCCCGCAAGCCATGCGGCGTCGCTAGAATGACCGGTCATGACCTGATGCTCGGCAATGCCGGTTGCTCCATCGATGACAAAAACGCTGTCATCGTTCCAGCCAAAGCGGTCTTCACTATGGCCGCCAATTCTGCCGGGATCATTGATCGTTTCATGGATACGGATCTTCATGATGGTCCGTTCATCTTCCGTCTGAGTGCAGTGGAACTGAGTTCCGAGCGTGGTCCATGGATGAAGGTCCATGCCGGCGGTCGCATAAAGGGCAGGGCTCTCGCATCGGTTTCGTTGACGCGGAAGCGTTCAAACGTTCGGGCTGTCTTGGATGAAAGGTAAGATAAAGTTGAGCCGGGCCGGTCGATCACGGCGATGGGCACCGTGCGTGCAATTGTCTGCCATTGCTGCCAGCGATGAAACCCCGCCAGATTATCCGCCCCCATGATCCAGACAAAATGCACAGCAGGGTGACGCTTCACAATGTGCGTGATGGTCCGCGCGGTAAACGCTGTTCCGAGCGACTTTTCCAGCGCGGTAACACGGATGCGCGGATCGCGCGCCAGATTTTCACTCATGGCAAGGCGCGTTGAAAGCGGCGGGAGACCGTTGCCGCTTTTCAGTGGATTTCCGGGTGTGACCAGCCACCAGAGCTGGTGCAGGCCGAGCCTGCGCAAAGCAATGTCAGCAACTAACGTATGTCCTTCATGCGGCGGATTGAAGGATCCACCGAAAAGGCCGATCGTCATGCCATCTTCCACATGCGGTATGATCAGATGCTCGCGCTTTATGGTATCGCTCTCCACAGGCTTCACGCTCTGGTCTGGCCGGAGCCGCGCACACAGTATTTGAACGATGTCAGCTGTTCCACGCCGACGGGCCCGCGGGCATGCATCTTGCCGGTCGCGATGCCGATTTCCGCACCCATGCCGAATTCACCGCCATCGGCAAATTGTGTCGAAGCATTATGCAACAGGATAGCGGAGTCGATCTCGTTAAAGAAACGGGCGACCACCTCGGGATCTTCTGCAATGACAGCTTCAGTATGGTGGGATGAATATTTTTCGATGTGTCCAATCGCTCCGGAAATGCCATCAACGAGTTTCACTGCGATCACAGCATCGAGATATTCGGTGGACCAGTCTTCATCGCTGGCTTCCGTGCGGGCGGTCGCGAGGCTGAGCATGTCGTGGTCGACACGCACGAGGCAGCCCCTTGCCTCCAGTGCCTCGATCAGCGGAAGAGCAAACCGGTCAGCAGCGGCTTTGTCGATCAGTAATGTTTCAGCAGCGCCGCAGATCCCCGTGCGTCGCATTTTGGCATTGACCACGATGTCTTTCGCCATTTCGAGTTCAGCGGACTGGTCGACATAAATGTGGCACAATCCCTCAAGGTGCGCAAAGACAGGAACACGCGCTTCTGACTGCACCCGCGCAACAAGGCTTTTGCCACCGCGCGGCACGATCACATCCACATTGCCATTGAGGCCGGCAAGCATTTCTCCAACTGCTGCACGGTCTGTGGTCGGCACGATCTGGATGGCATCTTCCGGCAGACCAGCAGCGCTGAGGCCTGTTTTAAGCGCCGCATGAACAGCTCTGGCTGAGTGGGCGGAGTCAGAACCTCCGCGCAGTATGACAGCATTGCCTGCCTTCAGGCAAAGCGCTCCGGCATCTGCTGTAACATTCGGCCGGCTTTCATAGATCACGCCGATCACGCCGAGCGGCGTGCGTACGCGCTCAATCTGAAGACCGTTGGGCCGATCCCAGGCGGCTATCACATCACCGACCGGATCTTTCAGGGCTGCAATCGCACGAATGCCTTCCGCCATGGCTCTGACGCGGCTCTCATTCAGTTCTAGGCGATCGATGAATGAGCCGGTAATGCCGTTTTCTCTGGCGCGGGCGACATCTTTTGCATTTGCGTTCAGAATCTCGGCTTCGGAGGCAAAAATGGCATCGGCCATGGCATCAAGTGCCGTATTCTTCGTCTCGGCCGAGGCTATCGCGAGGGCTTTGGAGGCCTGTCTTGCACGCTTGCCAATGTCCAGCATCAGGGTGTGGATATTGTCAGACTGAAGCTGATCAGGCATGGGTGGAATCCTCGTTCTTTTTCTTTGAACCGGTGGACGTCATCACCAGATCATCGCGGTGGACCATAGCGGCTCTGGCGGGATAACCCAATATGGCTTCGATACCACCAGTTTTCTGACCCGCAATCCGAAGGGCTTCGTCGCTGTCATAGCCGGAAAGTCCCCGGGCTATTTCGGCACCTTTCGCGTTGAAGATGGCCACTGTATCGCCTCGGGCAAAATGGCCTTCAACGCCGGTCACACCGGCTGGAAGCAGGCTCTTGCCGTGCGCAAGGGCTGTTGCAGCGCCATCATCGATATAAATCGTTCCGGCAGGCAGCAATTGACCGGCAATCCAGGTTTTCCGCGCATTCACCGGCATATGGGAGGCATGAAAGATCGAGTGACGCGAACCTTCCTCAATGGCGGCAAGCGGATTATCGATCTTTCCGGAAGCGATAATCATGGCGCAGCCTGAAGCTGTCGCGATCTTGCCGGCTTCTATTTTTGTATGCATGCCACCGCGTGAAAGCTCCGATGCCGCGCCGCCGGCCATTGCCTCAATATCGGGTGTAATTGCCTCGATTTCCGGCAGAAAACGTGCTGCAGGGTCAAGGTGCGGCGGTGCTGTGTAAAGCCCGTCAATGTCTGAGAGAAGCACCAGCAGGTCAGCACCGATCATCGTTGCGACGCGCGCGGCCAGACGATCATTGTCGCCATAGCGGATTTCCGATGTGGCGATCGTATCGTTTTCGTTGATGATCGGAACGGCTCCGGCTTTCAAAAGCTGGCGTATTGTGGCGCGGGCATTGAGATATTGCCGCCGCTCTTCTGTGTTCTGAAGAGTCAGCAGGATCTGCCCGGCCAGAATTCCATGGTTCAGGAGACTGTCTGTCCATGCGCCCGCAAGGCCGATCTGCCCGACGGCAGCAGCGGCCTGCGCTTCTTCCAGCTTCAGTGCGCCCGGATGCGTATGCAGTACGGTGCGGCCAAGGGCAACGGCTCCGGAGGAGACGACCAGAACCTCGACTCCGCGCCCTTTCAGTTGGGCAATATCATCGCAGAGCTTGTCCAGCCAGGCGCGCCTTATGCCGTGCCTGCGATCCACCAGAAGGGCAGAGCCGATCTTTATAACAACGCGATGATAATGCCCCAATGAGCGATGCATGGCCGAATGCTCAGGCATCTCAGGGCTCCCATTTGTCATGGCGGCCCTTGTCCTCTCCCTTTTCCGGTGCGGCGATACCGAGGCGTACTTCTTCGGCCCGGATAACCGAGGCGAGTTCGCGCAGGATGTCGGTCATACCCATCTGCGCAACAGCAGAAATGGCGAAGACCGGTCCACCGCTGGCGCTCTTCAAGGCTTTCAGCTTTTCTTCTCGGCTCTCATCATCGAGAATATCGACCTGCGAAAGCGCGACGATCTCATGCTTGTCGGCCAGTTCATGCCCGTAGGCCAGCAGCTCATTGCGCACAGTCTTATAGGTTTGTGCCACGTCCTCTTCCTGCGCCGATACGAGATGCAGAAGAACACGTGTGCGCTCCACATGACCCAGGAATCGGTCGCCGATCCCGACGCCTTCATGCGCGCCTTCGATCAGGCCCGGAATATCGGCCAGAATGAATTCCCGCTGATCGATGCTGGCTACACCCAGATTGGGATGAAGCGTTGTGAACGGATAGTTGGCAATCTTTGGCCGGGCACGGGTCACGGTTGCCAGAAATGTTGATTTGCCAGCGTTTGGCAGACCGACCAAACCGGCATCGGCAATCAGCTTCAGGCGAAGCCATATGGTTTTTTCTTCGCCTTCCAGCCCTGGATTGGCCCAGCGCGGAGCCTGATTGGTTGCGGATTTGAAGTGTGCGTTACCAAAACCACCATTGCCACCTGTCGCGAGCCGGTAGCGCGCGCCAATCTCCGTCAGGTCGCAGATCAGCGTTTCACGGTCTTCTTCGAAGATCTGCGTGCCAACCGGCACCTTCAGCGTAACACTTTCGCCCTTCGCGCCGGTACGGTTGCGGCCCATGCCGTGGCCGCCTGTCGCGCCCTTGAAGTGCTGCTGGTAACGGAAGTCGATGAGCGTGTTCAGGCCGTTCACAGCTTCAACCCAGACATCGCCGCCGCGACCACCGTCACCGCCGTCCGGTCCGCCGAATTCGATATATTTCTCGCGGTGGAACGAGACCGATCCCGCGCCTCCGTCACCGGAGCGGATGTAAACTTTCGCCTCGTCGAGAAATTTCATTTTTGTTTCACTTGTGCTCGTTTGTCTGCGGGATAAAACCAGCCGCATGGTTATCGTCGTCACGCGTCAAGGTCAAAGAATATCGTGAAAATCGCAAGCTACAATATTCAGTTCGGCATCGGTCTCGATGGAGTTTACAATCCCGAGCGCATCGCCGCCAGTCTTGAGGGCGCCGATATTATCGCGCTTCAGGAGGTGACCCGTGGTTTTCCGAAAAACGGTGGCCGCGATATGGTCGCCGAAATTACAACCCTTTTCCCGGATTTTTTCGTGGCTTACGGTCCTGCCGCGGATCTGCACCTTGATTTTGAAAGGCGCGAGGACGGCATTTTTGAGCGGCGGCTGCAATTCGGGAATATGATCCTGTCGCGCTGGCCGTTGCTTTCGACGCGCCACCTGCTGTTGCCGCGCAGCCGGACGATTGAAAAACTGAACTATCAGCGCTCTGTTCTTGAAGGGATCATCGAAACCCCGCTCGGGCCTTTGCGGGTTTATTCCACGCATCTCGATCACATGAACCCTTCAGAGCGGATCGCACAGATTCGCTTTTTGAAAGACCGGCTCTTCGGCTTTGCCCTGGAGGGTGCCGGCGTAACAGGCGGCCAGGAGTTCGGTTTGTCTGATCCGCCATTGACGGAAGACTTTGTCATTCTGGGGGATTTCAACATGTCTCCTGAAAGCCCAGAATATCTGGAAATGGCGGGACAACGCGATATTGATGGTGCGCGCAATCTGCGGGCTGGGGTGCCGGTTGACGCGCTGAACCGCCTTGGAAAGCGCGATGAAAAACTGATTACCTGGACGCATCCTGATTTTGCAGAGGGCGAGGGGCAGTATCTCGATTATGCCTTTGTGAATGCCGGTCTGGCCCCGAAGCTGGAGGACGGCTGGATCGACCTTTCAGCCAAGGGGTCGGATCATTTCCCGCTTTGGCTCAGCTTTAAGTGAAAACAATGCCGGGCCTGATGAAAGGCCCGGCTGTTGATCAGCTGAAGCGGAAGGCTTTAAAATATTCCGGCTTCAGTGCGGTGGTTACTTCCTGCAGCATCTGGCCACGGCTGACCGACCATGTGTCTCTGAGGCCGGTGACCTGAAAACCCAGTTTCTGCTGGACACGCAGGGATGCCGGGTTTTCCGCAAATGCGCCTGAATGCAGGGTAATATCGCCCATGCGCCGGAAGAACCTGTCGGCAATCCCGGACACGGCTTCACTCATGAAGCTGCGCCCCCAGTAGTATCGGTTCAGCCAATAGCCCAGATGCCAGCCGCCTTTGCGCAGTTCGATCGAGACAACGCCGATCAGCACGTGATCGGCAGGCTGGGTGATGGCCAGCGACCATTCTCCTGTGTCTTCGGCTGTTGCGATATTAAGCCAGTCGACAGCGTCTTCAAGGGCGTAAGGGTAGGGCGCCGTTGACAGCATGCGTGTCACAGAAAAATCTGCCATGGATTGCGCAATGGCTTCTGCATCATTCATCTGCAAAGGCCTTAACAGCAACCGTTCAGTCGCTATGTCCGGCGAAGGGCCGGGCTGTCTTTCCCGCATGGCTGCGCTTGCCAGAGTGTTCATCGCTGACCTCCCCAGCTCTTCAGGGACATCCAGGTCCTCCGGTCGAGACGGTACCATTCGACGGCAACCGATCCGCCGACAGCAAGCGACTGCACCATGCCCGGGCCCTGAAACTGAAAGCCGCACTTTTCAAGAACGCGCTTGGACCGGCCATTGACGACCCGGCAGCGTCCATCGATGTGGTCGATTTCGTGGCGGGTTCTGAAGACCATGTCGACGAGGACCTGAATCGCCTCCGTCGTGTAACCGTTGCCCCAGTAGGGCTGGCCCATCCAGTAGCCGATTTCCACGGTGTCTTCCCTTTCAGGCAGGCTCTCAATGCCGCAGCAACCGAGGAACTCGCCGTTATCCGCTTTCGTGATGGCATAGACGCAATTGCCAATCACGCCCTCTTTCGTTCGCTCGACGAAATTGGCTGCATCTTTTTGTGTGTAAGGGTGCGGCATACGCGACACCATGGTCGCGATCGTTTCGTTGTTGGCGAGATGGGCAATGGCGTCAATGTCATCTTCGTGCGGGGCCCGTAAAACAAGCCTTTGCGACAGAAGAACGGGGCAATCCCGCCTTTGCTCGTCCGGCCTTAGCCGTTCTCTGGAAAGCCGGGACTGGCTCTCCCTTTGAAGTTCCCTTTGCATATCTCAGGTCCTTTCCTGGGTTTGAAACGAAAGAAGGGAAGATGGTGGCGTCCCATCTTCCCTTCTTTTTCAAATTCCAGGTTCGGTAACCTGATATCTTAAAGCCGGGTCGATGTGACGCCGGCTTATTTTTTAGCGGTTCCGGCTTATTCCGCTGCCTCTGCGTGTTTCGGTGCCACGGACACGTATGTGCGGCCATTCGCGCGTGCGCGGAATGTCACATTGCCTTCAATCTTGGCAAAAATAGTGTGGTCCTTGCCCATGCCAACATTTTCGCCGGGGTGCCACTTCGTGCCACGCTGACGAATGATAATGTTGCCCGGAATGACGTTCTCGCCACCGAACTTCTTCACGCCAAGGCGCTTGGACTCAGAATCGCGACCGTTACGCGATGAACCGCCAGCTTTTTTATGTGCCATTGGAGTTCTCCTTTAAACCTTCGAAACTTCTGCTTTTGAATTAACCGGCGACAATGTCGGTGATCTTGACGACTGTGTAGTGCTGGCGATGACCGCGCGAACGCTTTGAGTTCTGGCGGCGGCGTTTTTTGAAGGCGATAACCTTGCGGCCACGCTTCTGTTCAACAACTTCGCCTTTGACGACTGCGCCTTCAACAAAGGGAGCGCCGATCTTGGCGTCTGCGCCTTCGCCGACAACGAGAACGTCGGAGAATTCAACGGCTGCACCAGCTTCTGCGTCGAGCTTTTCGATGCGAAGTGTGTCTTCAGCATTGACGCGGTACTGTTTACCGCCGGTCTTGATGACTGCGAACATTTTTTTACCTTTCATGTTCTTCGTCCGGCTCTGCCGTGCCAGAAGGCCCGGCGTCCGTCTTTTTGTCAGTCTGGTTAAAGCAGGGATTTCAAAGATATAATTTCTTTAAATCCGGTCTGCGGTCGATGGCTGCCGGTAACCGGCAGCGCGGCGTGTTTCGATCAGATACACGCATCCGGCAGTGTTGATACTGGCAGTGGGTATTAAAGTCAATCAGAGCGGAGAAAAAAGCTTGGAATTGGCTCTTGCATGACAGGCCTTTGCCCGCTAAGAGACACGGCGCGCCCGAAAGGCGCAGACCACATGGTTGCTGGAGAGGTGGCAGAGTGGTCGAATGCACCGCACTCGAAATGCGGCATACGGGCAACCGTATCGGGGGTTCGAATCCCCCCCTCTCCGCCATAAACGTCCTCGGAAATCAATTAATTAGATGACTGTCTTAGGTAGTGTCTTGGGCTGCCAAATAGCGCATTTTGCACCATCGCCCATTGGGCCACACCCGCTGTAGCGTGACGCGCGGTTCCGGAATTTTGACAGCACGATCCGGAATTTTGCTTTTTTTCGATATCCAACCAAAAGCTTCCATGACCGGATAACGTCAGCAGTTGAACTTCAACGCTGATTTGAAACCTGCCGGAAAATCATCAGAGGTGTCACACCGTACTGGTCACCTCGTCTGCCTAAAAGCGTCTTAGCTGCCGGAACTAGTTGATCTATGAGAGCTGCAAAGACAGATTGCTCTATTGCTGAGGGGTACGAGGGTTCCCGGCTTTGAGATGCGTTCTGCGCAGAAGTGTCGCCTGCTACGAAGCTTTCCTCATCATCAATGCCAGGAATAGCGTCCAAGATGCCTAAGACGAACCATTCTCCAGGTAGGGTGACTCCATGCTTAAGAAAAAGATCACTTGAAGAAACGACGAGTCCGTCTTCACGAAGTGAAGCCCAAAACGACTTATCTCCGCTCTGCAGCTCCATTTGGACGCCATGCGGCAAAAGTCCCAATAGCTCCAGACCAAAGGCTTCCGCGCTTGGTTCGGACGATGGCTTTTTTTCCTTACGCCGCCGAACTTGCCGACTCTCATTTTCCTGTCCACCCGATGAGATAAGAGCACTCACCGAAGGAAGTTTCATTGCGTTTTGGATCAAGCCCAAATCTCGAACAGATAAGCCTCCTGAAAACAGTACGATCTGGCCTATGCGTGCTGTTTTCACTTCACGATCCAACATGTTGCGGTCCTGAAGATAGTCTAGAAGCGAAAGGGCATTTGACCAATACGGGTCGTAAGTATGTTGAGCCTCTTGATGATAACCGGCAGATGTTCCGGTTTCGTGATGGCCGCCACCCTTGACTATTCCCGGTACACCACCCGAACCCGAAACCCGTCCGATTTCGCTTTTGCCCCGACCAGCACTTTCGTGGCGAGATAGCGCTTGTAGGTGTCCGAAATCATCGAATTGCGACAGAAAAGAACCCACACGATGAGCGTCGTAATATAGGAAATCAAAGACGGAATCTGTGCTTTGATGTCCTTGCGCCGCGCCTGATTGTGTCTTCTTTTCGTCTGACATCACGCTCTACGTCCTTTGCGTCTTTTTCTGTGTTTTCTATCCGTTCGGCCAAGTCATCACTGAGCTTTGGGCATACCTTTTGAACTGCAGCCATGAACCACAGATGGGAGGACGCTCGATTTGTGTTTCGATCAGACAATGCTTTCACCGTGCTCAACCTTCCACGACCTTACTACACTGGCGCATATAACAAAATATCTATCCGCGTTTGGGCGGCCTAGTTCAAATTCCGCCTACTAGAATTTCAGCCGCCATGCGCAAAGGCTTTGCTGGCGTGATGATGACCTCCTTCACGCCCTTCCCATTCCCCTCCGAGATCGAATAGGTGCAATCGACCTCCTCGATGTCGAACCGTGAGAAGGTTTCGAAGACGCCTTGAACCGCGTTCAAAGACAGAATGAAGGTGCCTTGAAGCCCTTCGAGAACATCTGCCATTGCCTCAAAATCCCCACGGCCGAAGACGCCGGTGCCGTAGTCGGTCTCGTTGCCCCAATATGGCGGATCGAGATAAAAGAGCATGCCCGGCCGATCATAGCGGCGAATGAACTCCTGCCAGGGCAGGCATTCGATCACGACACCGGCAAGCCGCTCGTGGATGTCCTCCAGCGTTGAAGCAAGCTTGGTCAGGTTGAAGCGGGCGCTGGTGGTTTTGCTGACGCCGAAATTGCGACCGGCCACCTTGCCGCCGAAGGCCAGACGCTGAAGATAAAGAAAGCGGGCCGAGCGCTCCAGATCGGTGAGCGTCGTCGGGTCTGTCTTCATCAACCGTTCGAATTCGCGACGGCCGGATATCTGGAAGCGAAGCGTATCCATGAACTGCGGAAAGTGGCGCTGCAGGATGCGGAAGAAGTTGGCAACATCACCGCTGATATCGTTGATCACTTCTGTTTTCGGCTGGCGATCGCGGCGCAGGAAGACGCCACCCATGCCGACGAATGGCTCGGCATAGCCATCATGATCGGTCGCGTTGATCCTGGCGATGACGGTTTTCGAGAGGATGCGCTTGCCACCGATATAACCGGCCGCAGGCGTGACCGGCGTCACCGGCTGCTGATTTACCATTTCAAATATCTCACGACTCAGTCACAAAGCCGCTGCCCGCTTTTCGCGGGTACGGGTGCGACGGTTATCGAGAATTGCTGTCGGGCGGGTTCGGTCGCCAAACTTGACCCCGCCGCCAGGGCTTGCCCTGGTCACCCGTCAGCGTCAGTCAGACGGCCACACGATTGCATCATAGATCGCCTGCGCGGCCGCGACCGTCTCAGCCACCTTGATCTGCTCTTTTGCGCCGATCCTGATCGGCTCGATCTGAGCGCAGATCGCCACCCACTGTTTTTGCATCGTGTCGATGACCGTTGCGACCTCTGCGACCGTTTCGCCGGTGATACCAACCTCAGCCACCAGCAGCGGATAATCCGCATCGACCGGATCGGTTTCCGCCAGATAGGCTTTGGCCTGACTGGCTTTTTCGAGGTAAGCCATGGCCTGACCAGCGCCGGTGGTGATGTATTTGGCGCGGATGTCTTCGGCATCTGCGTCAATGCGGTCCGAGAGACTGGACGTTACGGCGGATAATTCCGGCCCCGGCGGAAAGGCAAAAGCCCCGCCCTCCTGTCGGTGCATGCCTGCCGCAACATCATCCGATACAGCCTCAAATTGCGCGGCAATGTCGGCATGATAAAGCTCAGACAATGCTTTGTCTGTCTCAACGATCTCAGCGACGATAGCGCCGCTCATACGTGCATAACGTGTCATGATAACCTCTTAATATCTGATGATGACGCCGCCCTGTATACCCTCAGCTTCCCACTGGAAGCCGCCGGGACCGGCGGCTAGCGATCCGCCACCACCCGGCCATGTCGCACCGGCAGCACTCAGGCCACCTTTTCCACCATGAGGACCGGCGCAGTCGCCGCCGTAACCATAAGGATGGTGTCCAGACAAACCATCGCCACCGGCTTGGCCGGTAAGACTAATATCGCCGCCAACACCTATTCCGCCTGCCCCTCCAGCGGAGTTCAGAATTCCACCGCCACCACCGGTCGCCGAGCAGTACGCACCGAAACTGGTTGTACCGCCCGCAGGCCCATTCGTAGTCCCTGATATGTTGGTGTCGCCGCCGCCACCCACTGTAACCGAGACCTCGTCACCCTCAGTCAACAAAATCCATTTGCCAGCGTAGCCACCACCGCCGCCGCCCTCACCGACATTAGATGCTGCGTCATAGCCGCCGCCACCACCGCCGCCATAGCACTCAACCCAATACCAGCCGGTTTGAGGAGTAATAAATGTATGACTACCCGCAGTGTAGTAAACAGTTGTGCCATGTTGGAGGCCTGCAAGTTTCAGCGCCTGACTGAGCTGTGTCAGATCGCCGTCATCCGGTACTTGCCCAGACTCTTCGATGACATTCAGAACCTCTTCCTGCACGGCGTTCAGCCAATTCGCGGTGACAACGGTGCCCTCCTGGCTGCCACTTCCGGTCGACAGTATTTCATCCTGAAACCCGCGCTTCCCGCCGCCAATATCGGCGACAGCAGTGCCTGTAATCCGGTCCATGTTCTACGCTCCCGAATATTGGAAAATAAGGCGCGTGTGCGCCGGTTTGATAAGCTGGAAATAGGCTTCAGCTGAGCCGTTCACTTCAAACGCTGCAAGCGATTGACCAGCCCGGTTCCTGCCCGCTCTGAAGGCGGAGACATCGACGGCAGGCATCGATATCAGCCAGGTAAACTGCTCGCCTTCGGCAATGAGCGGTGTGCCAGCCCGCAACACGCCAGCGCGTGATGGCCAGAACTCGGTAATAGTGATGGCAAGGCCGAGCATTTCACCGATCCGCAGGAAATACGGTATCGACTGCCCGCCCTTGGCCGTCCAGCGCTGGTGGGCAAGCTTGCGTCGGTCATCAATGCCGGAAAGCGCGAGATCGCGCTTTGCCGGGTCAGGGCCAAGGACGCGCTCGAAATCCGCAAGACAATGCTCGGCCGTGCGTGGATCAATCTCGTTCATCATCGCCGCGGCGGCCTGTTCAGCAGTCAGGATTTCACCGGCGACGGCCTCGTAAATTGCGTCCATGACGCCGCCCTCGGCAGGCCGGGCAAACCCAAATGGCCAATGGGCGCGCAGTGCGCGGATAATGTCAGCAAACCGCCTCATGTCTTTTTCCTGCCCACGCTCATGCTTCCGCTGCCCATGTGATGGCTCCGGCAACCGGGAATTCATAATCGCCGAGTGTGTAGCTTTCGGATGGCATGATCAGATCGTGGGCATATTCACCGTTGGCGGCCGAGATTTCCTCCGACAGCCTGGAGCGCTCGATTGTGGCACCGATCGGCGTCTCATTGCCATCGTCATCGTCGCTTCCAAGTGTGTTTATGAAACGTTCAAAGGCTTCCTGAATGGCCGCCCGCACGACGGGTGTGTCCGGTCGCGCCCGCACCGTGATCGGCACTTCGGTGATTTCAGCCGCATGGACGCTGACATAAGCAGTCACCGGGCGAACGCCTTCGGAGGTCAGTGGGTTGCCCAGATGATTGAGCATGGCGGTGCGCTCTTCATCGGTCGGTGCGCGGCCGCTGCCATCCTCATTGCGCATTGCCACGACGACACCGACAGAGCCACGGCCGACAACATCCGGGATCACACGCACGGCCTTGACGGCAAAGACATCATCCAGCCAGTCATAATAATCATAGCCAGCACCGCCCTGCGGTGGTTTGCGGATATGGGCAATGGTGGCGGCCTGCAGCTCTTCCGGCTGCATTTCGTCAGCGCCACCGGCAAAGGCGGTTTCAACCGTGATCGTGTCGATCTCCGGCCATGGATCAACGGCGGTAAACTGGATGCCGGTTTCATAGTTGCTTTCAGTGCCCGCCAGAGCCGCCGATGCGCTAACCGTCACCGATCCACTGGCATCAATCGTCGCCTCCTCAGTCGTCGCAAAGATCAGACCCTCGGATGACGACATCTCAAGACCTGCTGGCAAGGCTGTGTCGGGATCGCCGGTAATCGTAACGGTCCCGATGGCAAAGGTGGCCGGGCGCTGTTTGACGCCGAAAATCGAAGCGTGACGGGCAACGAATTCTTCTTCGGCCGTATCGACAAAATATTGCCGACCCCACCAGGCGATGTGGCTATGCAGGGATCGCAGCTCAAGCGAGACCGCCCGCAGCAACCAGGCAAGAAGACCGCGCGATGATCGGACTGCAAAGGAAATGGCTTTTGGTGTATGGCGAATGCCCTTGGCATCCAGCACTTTCGACATGACGGTTTCCAGCGTGGCGGCCATGCGCGCGGCAATTGCTCTTGCATCCGGGATCGGCCTGCTCATCGGTCAATCCTTTTGGAAATGGTGATGGCTTCACCGGCAACCGAACATCTGAGCCGGATCATATTGCGGGCATGCCACCATGCCTCGACCTCGGCCGCATTGCCGGTCATATCTTCAGACCAGAACAGGCTGTCGCTGGCATAGTATTCTGTCAGCAGCCGGGTTTCTTCGCTCTGCTTCGCGCGCGACAACAGCCAGAGCCTTGAGCCTGCGAACCGGCCATCGCTGTCCAGGGCGTCGCCGGGGCTGCCGCGCCGTTCCTGAAGCGATGACGGGTTTGCGCTCCACTGCGTGCGGCCATCCGGCAATTCGTCGCCGTCGAGCGCACGCGCATCAAGGCCGATCGACAACAACATCGGGGTAACCGGCGTGGTGTCGATCGCCAGATCGCCGTCTTCCGCGATGGCAAGATCGCAGGACCGGGCTTCAGCATTGAGGATAAGGGCGGCATCGCAAAACATGCCCGCGAGAATGACATGCGCGCGCGATGACCGTTCATGTCTCCTGTGGGAGGGGTCAGTCCATTTGTGGGCTTGGCGGCGGACCACCAGGATGACCGTGACCGTTATATTTGTCACGCATTTCCTGCATCGAACCGTTCTTGTCGGTCACATCACCGGTCGCTTCGATATCACCTTCGACCTTCAGGATCTGAGCGGTAATGAACACACCGGCATCCGTCTTGATCGTGATCTGCGCACCGGTCTTGATATCGAGCGTGCCGTCAGCTTTCAGCACCATACGGTCGCCACCGGCATTGTAAAGCCCGACCTCGTTTTCCTTCAGTCCACCCATGCGCGCCGACGGATTGGCAACCGGCAGCACGACCAGGTCGCCTTCATCGCCGCCAACGGCCAGCACGATCGCCAGCGCGCCGTCAACCGGTACATGGGCGGCAAAGCCATAAGGCTGCATGACTTCGACGTTGTGCCGCCAGACACCGTCCGCCACCTCGACCGAGGCGGTCTGCAGTGCGCCGTCATCTTTCACGTTTTTCAAAGTGGCGCGGCGGATCATGCCGCGATTGGTGTCGGTCATGTCAGTTCCTTTCCGCGCGTTGCGAACGGAAAAGTCTGCAACTTTTCCTGCCCGCGCTCATAGTCTCTCTGCTGTCGTATCCAGCGCCTTCTTCTTTTTCGCAGGCTTGTTCTTGCGTTGCTTCTTCTTCGGGTCGCCCTTCTGGAAGGCATCCGGAGAGGTCACGGCAAGAGAGGTGATCGCACCGTCATCGCCGTTTTGAATGAAGGTCACCTTCGAAATCAGCATGTCGCGGTTGACGTCATTGAAGGCATCGGCAACCGAAACGATCGTGTTCGGCCGCCAGAGCGTGCCGTCCACGGAATGACCGCGCATGATATAGGTAATCTCTTCAGAAGCACCGCGCGCTGTGTTGCGCCGCCATTCCGCCTCGGCCTTTGCCGCATCGTGATCGGCCTTGGTGCGCGCCAGATAGACTTTCGGGCGATAGCGATTGATCTCGTCGTCTTCAGCAACGCCGGTGGCGGCTGTGCCAGCGCGTTCGGCATTGGTTGCGGACCCGTCGCTGGCGTTTCTGTCTTCCGGCAAGAGCGGTTCGGCCGTGGTGTCGAGCTTGGCCTGACCGCGCTTTTTGCCCGCCCGCTCGCTGGTGCCACGAACCACTGTCTTTGAGTACCGGCCTTCATCGCTCTCGTCGATTGACGCCTTCAGGACATTGCCCGGAAGGAATATCGAACCAGCGGCCTTTTCCTCGCCGGTGCGCGTGATCACGACATTGCCAACGCCATCGGACAGCACGCGCACCTGTCTCTGCCGTGCGCCTTTCTCGATCGCGGTGAACGGGCTTTCGTCCAGATCGATCGAGTAACGCGCGAACGGTTCGCCGGTATCGACCTCGGATCGAACGCCAAGGCCATAAGGTTTGACAATCCGTTTGACCGCATCTTCCAGTTTGACATTGTGCATCTCGGCTGGCGTGTCATCGACGAGCGCTGTGCAGTCGACCAGATCGCCCAGCTTGCAACGGCCTTCGACCGTAATGTCGGCAAACTGGCTTTCGATATTGGACGAGCGTTTTTCAATATGGCCGTTCAGCACGGTCGTGCCGTCGGCCTTGATCGAGACTTTCGCACCGCGTTTCAGGCGTTTGTTCTTTGCACCATGAGCGTGGACGAGTGTGTCCGAGGAGGCTTCTTGGTCGCGGCAATAAAGTATGTAACTGGCCGTGAACTCTTTCATGTCGAGCTTGACCTCGATGCCGGTCCAGCCCTCAAACAGCGTGCCGTTGATCGTGACGTCGATCATGGCTTCAAAACCTTGATCTCGCCTGCCGGAAGGCGTGACGGATGGCGCGGACAGTTGCGCGAAACGATGTCCTGCCACACCGCCTCAAGGCCTGCCGGATTGTCACCGGCAATATGGGCGGCAACAATCCATGCATCCGTTGGGCCGGTAAGCTGCAGCGTCAGCGTTTCCGGAAGCTGCCCGATGATTTCATTCAGTGCTGCCGTGACTTCGACCTTCAGCGTTTCGAGCGCGGAGACCAGCTCATCGGCCTCACCGGCGTAGCGCCCGGTGACAAGTCCAGAGGTCGCGTCGATCAGGCTGTCAGCCGATGAAAGCACAGACGATCTGACCGCATGCGCCTGTTCAGCACTGTCGAAAGCGGTATACGGGATCTGGGCTGAAGCCTGCGCGATTGCATGGGCCGCAGCCACGGCCAGCAACGCCCGGTCGGGATCGGACGGGGCATCGCTGATTGTTCCGGACAATGCCGCTCCAAGGTTAAGGCCAAGGGCGGTCAGCGCGGCGGGCGTTGCCTGTTCCTCACGGATAGCCTCGGCAGCGGCAGCAATAAAAGGTATGTCCGAGGCTTCGCCGAAGCGGGATGTGAGATCGGCCACAGCCGTCTCGAAACCTTCCGGTGTTGTTGGTGCCAGGCTGGAAGCGGCATTTGTCAAGCGCGGCAGAAACCGTGCCGATCCGGCCACCGGCTGCAGATCACCAACCGCATCGCGCACGACACCGGCCGAACGATTGACCGCACGCGTGCGGGCGGCTGAAATCGAGCGGGATGAAACGGCCGATGAAAGCAGGGCAACAGCGGTACCGATCAGGGCGACGGCTGAAAGGATGCCGCCAAACCCGCCTGAAAGGCCTGTAAAGCCGGTTTGAACGGTCTTGAATTTGGCGGAAAACCGGACGATCCGCAGCTCGCGTGAGGCAAGCGTGATCGTGGCCGGTTCTGCCAGAATGACCCGCATCGGCCCACGCCACGGATGGATCAGCATCGCAGGCCCCGGCCGGTTGAATGCGGCCTCAAGCGCCAGTGCCTGCACCTGATAGAGGTCTCCGGCAATCACGCCGTTGAGCGTGACCTCACCGGGATGACGCCCGAAATCGTCATAGGCCGCATCTTCAACGCCTGGGAAAAGATACTCGACCAGACGCCGCCCGGCCTTTGTGGTCGTGTCCGGCACATCAAAGGCGATGCCGCGATAAAAGCCCTGGATCAATCCTGGAAGCGTCGCCATCAGGGCATCCCCACAGCTTTGCCGGTATTTACTGTCGCCTTGCCTTTGCCTTTTGAATTCGCATTGGCGCTGGTAACCGACGTTCCACTCTCTGCCCTCACAGTGACATCAACAGATGCTTCCATATTGTTGTTCGCGGGCTGCTGGGGCATCTGTTGCGGCTGGACGCCACCGGTCCCGCCGAGCCATTGCGGCCGGTTCGACCAGCTCGGCCAGCTGATAACAGACGAAAGGTCGATATTTCCGACCGCGTCAACAATACGCGCGCCAATACCGCCAAACCACGCCACCAGATCCTCGACCTTACCTTTGACCGCATCCACCATGGCCTGCGCAGCCTTGGCACCGGCATCGCGGAAACCGGTCTCCATCTCGTCGGAATAGTCCTTCATCGTGAACATCGACTTGATGCCTTCCCAGAGATCGAGACCGGACGCCCAGCTTTTCAGGCTGGTCCACCATGCCTCAACCGTGCCACGTGCATCGGCCAGCTGCGCCCGGATGCCCGGCACGTCGATGCCGAACATGCCGTAAAAGTCGATAACCTGGCTGTCGACCCAACCGGCGAAATCGGCCAGAGCATTCATCATGTCGGTCACGGCATTCCAGATGACTTCGGAAAATCCTCCGATGAAATTCGAGATCGGCTCCCAATAGCGCCAGACCGCCACGCCAATGGCGGCAACCGCAGCGACGATTGCGGCAATCAGGCCCCAGACCGGCGCGGTGACGGTCGCAGCCGCCGCACCGATTGCGCTGAAGGCGCTGATCAGGCCACCGGCAACCCAGCTGATACCGGGAATGGCAAACAATATGCCGCGCAGGCCAACACCGAGACGGCCAAGCCATGAAAGCTTCACGCCATTCATGGCAGCGAGTGATGATTGCAGGGCAATCGATCCGGCTGCCGCGCGATAAAAATAAGCAGCAAGCCGCAAGGCTCCCTTGCCGGTAAGCCAGAGCGGCGAAAGGACGAGGCGCAGACCGGCAATCACGGGCGGCAGCACGAAACCGATGACGCCAAGCGCACCGCCAAGCAACACGCCGGCCCCGGCAAAGCTCAGCGCCTTGTGCACGCCGCCATCCGTCTCCTTGTTCCAGGCACGCAACTGGTCAAGCCCGGCTTTCAGGTATCCATTGATCTGCGGCAGCCATTCGCCAAAGGCCAGACCGACTTCGCGAATGCCTTGCGTACCGATTTCCCGGAAGGTTTTGAGCTGGCGGTTCAGCCCCTTCATCTGCGTTTCAAAGTCGGCATCGATGACCGAGCTGTCGGCCTGATCCATCTTGTCGCGGATCGCCTTGTATTCATCGACATTGGCCATGAACGGGATCAGGAAATCCATGACCTGTTGATCCTGGAACAGTTCTCCAAGCCCGCCAGCGCCTGCGATCTGGACAAGCTGCTCGCGTACGGCATCAAGCGCCTCGGCTCCCTGAAGGCCGTTTGCCTTGGCCTTTGCCATCATCTCCGCGATCTGGTTTTCGGAAACGCCGGTCAGTTTCATAACCTTCTGCAGGACCGCTTCGATCGGGTTGATGCCTTTCGTCGCGGCGTCCTGCATCACTGCTTCGATGTCGACGCCCATATCCTTGAAGTTCTTGACCGTTGCCGGTGCGAGGATTTTTGAAAGAAAATTCTTCAGATTGTTCGCCGCCTCGGCGGGGTCGGACGTTCCTTTGCGGGCGATCTGCAGGGCAGCGCCCAGAAAGCCAACGGCTTCCTGTCCCTTCACGCCGAACTTCGCCACCTGGCTTGTAAGTGACGGAAAATAGCGGGCCATGTCCTTGAGCTCGAATGCGCCCAGCTTGCCGGAGGTGACAAGCATGGCCAGCACCTTCTCAATCTGGTCAGCCGGAACGCCCAGCGTCATCATCGACGACGTCGCGACGGCGGCAATATCGGCCGTCGCCGCATTGGCCGCCGTGGAGACCTTGGCGATATCGTCGATCGCACCGTCAATCAATGCGCCATCTAGGCCAGCCGCATACATATTAGCGACGGCGGACGCGATCCCGTCCGAGGCCTGCCCGGTAGCAAGTGCCAGATCCTCAAACCGCGTCTTCTGGTCATCTATGAATTTGAAAGCCGCAGCGCCGGTCAGTTCCGCTGTGCCCGCCATATCCAGCAATTGCTGCTGAAACTCCGCTGCGCCTGCAATCGGCGCCATAAAGGAGATACCGGCAATGGCCGCACCGACAACGCCGATGCGACCAGCAAGGTTTGTAAAGCCGCGCACCGTGCCGGAAAGACGGCGTAAAGGTCCGCTCATCAGGTCACGCAGGCGAACGAGAACATCAAGTGCCATCTGTCCGGCAGCCATGTCAGCTCTCCTTCATTTCCTTGCGCGCATGCATGATTGCGTTCCACCAGAAGATCAGGTCACGGCTGTCCATGCTCATGATTTCGGCCGCACCGAAACCGGAATGCTCGGCCAGAAAGCCGATCAGGACGTCCGCGTTTTCCGGCCACTGCTCAAAAAATGGTTCAGCACCCGGCCGCCATTGGCAATGTCGGAGGCGTCAAGCTTGTCCCAGACCGCATTCATCACCGCCTGAGAGAGGCGGCAGGATCGAGCGAAGGTCACGATGTTTTGCATGTTGTCCGGCGCTTCGCCGATCACGCGGGTATCGAGACCATTCAGGCGATGAAACGTAAGGCTCTCGAAAACCTTTTCCTTAACCTTGCCTGACGCCCGAACCTTGATGCGAACGGTCTCGTAGAGCGGCAATGTGATCGTGCCGTCTTCGTTTCGGATGGCATGTGATGGCAGCTTGTCGAGCGGATCTGTGGCGTCTTCATCGACGATGTCATCGTCGTGAAATCCCTCTGTCTGCTCTTCGGCCTCAACAACTTCGGCGTCCTCAATGACAGCATCGTCCTCATCGAGGTCGATTGCGAGTTCGCTCTTTGTTTTGCCTGTTGTCCGGTTTGTCATCCGATGATCTCCTGCGGCTCGCCAGCCGACCATTTGAGTTCGATTTTGCCGCCTTCGCCGCCGGTGGTTTCCGGTTTGTCATCGGAAAGAAAGGCTTCTTCGAAGACGTATGTCTGGCCGGTGTCGCAAACGACCTGCAGCTCGCCTTCCTCGTGGTCGAGAAGGCTCACCAGCGACTGACCTTTTTCGAGGTTGGTGGTCGCCGTGACTTCCGAACCCTGAAACTCCTGGGCACGGGCAACGCCGCGACCATAGGTGACGACATTGTTCTTGATGCCGCCGAGGCGCAGTTTCGCGCCGGTTTCAACGGGGATCGTCCGGCCCTTCCAGACGATGTCGACAATGCCAAGTGTCTGCATGGTGCACGGCCCTCCTTAGGCCAGAAATTCGAGAGACGAGGCGAACACCATCTGATTGCCGACGACCTGAACGATCTGGCGCGCATTGGTGCGGTTCTTGTTATTGGGATCGCGCTCGAAGGTGGACGTCTTGATCGTCTCTTCGACGTTCTCGATCCAGACGAGACCGCCATAACGCTGGCAGCGCGCAGCCCACGTGCCCTTGATCCGACCCGGCGAGACCACAGCGGAACCGGCTGCCGTATCGCCCTCGCCACGGCGCGTCTGGAACTGCTTGTTGTCGTCGATCAGCTTGGCGCGCGGATAAAGCGTGTTGAAATAGGCCGACCAGTCATAGCGGATGCGCGACATTGTCGCCGGGACCATGATATCCATCCAGGCATCGTCGGTAACGCCAAGCGATGTCATCTTGTAGGTGGTCACCATGCGATTGATGACGGTCGATCCGTCGTCAAGATGCAGATAGGTCGAGATGCCGTGCTGCAGCAGGAGATTGCGTTCTTCCTGGGTAAACTGGTCCTCGGCATCCGGCGCTTCCACGCCGGTCACGACAAGGCTTTTCAGTTGTCGGGCCGGATCGTTGGAAAGATGAAACGCAGCCAGTGCGCAATCGGCCGCTGCATGCACCCAGCTCGATGCCGGTGAGCGGTTGAGGCAGGACAGCGTCAGAAAGGCGCAATTGGTCAGATCGCCAAGGGAGACTGCTTCTCCATAGGTTGTCCGTTTGCCGGTAAAGCCATGGCAATCGAGCTTGGCTGTGGCGACATAGCGTGTCTTCAGCCAGTCGGAGAATAGCTGCACGTTGGTCACGTCCGACCATGGGTGGACAAGCTTGGTAAACCAGCTGTTTTCGATCAGATCCAGCACGGCCTGAAGGTCAGGATTGCCAGCGCCACCGGCCATATCGGCTATGGCAATGGTCAGCCCTGAAGGCACCGGTTGAGCAAGCGTATCAACACGCAGGTCGATATCATTGCCGATCTCACCGCCATTCTTCGCCGTTACCGTCACAACACCGGCAGCGGCTTCCGCAGTCACAACAATATCGGCATCGTCGTTAATAGCAGCGGCAAGCTTGGTTGCAAGGTCGGCCACCGCATCAGTGGCAAGCGCCGTCATGCGCACCTGCCTCCCGGCGATTTTAAAGCGCAAGACCGTCGACTGGGCTGCAGCACCGGTAAATGTGATTGTGCCTTCTGCCTTGATCGCAGCGGCATCGTCTTCCAGTGCCGTGACGAACAGCGGCGTGGTCTTGTTGACCTTGCGGAAGGCGGCAACCTGTTCAGCGCCGATCGAGCCACGACCGAAATAGGCAATCGCCTCATCGCCGCGTGTGATCTGGTGGGTTTGTCCAGGCTCCAGCGTACCGGTTGCCAGCTTGTGACCGGCCAGCAGAACCTTTTCCGGCCAGTCATAGACACCTTTCTGGCTGTAGTTCGGTTTGACCTCGATAAAGACCGCAGGGTCGTACCAGGTCATCGGGATTTCATCGAAGGTCATCGGTTAGTCCTTTTCAGCGGTTTTGGTTTTCGCCGGTGCGGGACGTGCCGCCTCGACAAGGTCGCCATCACGAAGGCGGCGGCGCACAAACAGCGTGTTGTTAACCTCAGCGCCTTCGGCAGGCACGATCACGCCACCGGGCAGCGCCACGGCCGCAACGGTCGTTTCCTTGCCATCATACCGGAATGTCAGCGTCCGGCCTTCGCCTGGCTTTACAAATTTCAGATCGGCCATCTGTCAGGCTCCCGTGATTTCGTCTTGTGGGGTGATGTCGTTGCTTTCCGCCAGCGACCAGGTGACGCCGAGCGCTTCGAAGTCCTCGGCTGTTTCAAGTTCGAGGTCGTTCGTGCTGGTGCAGAAGGAAAACTGAAAATCCACCTGAGCAAGCGCGATGTTGTCATCAGTGAAGCCATCTGCGGCGATTGCACTCGCGCCTGTCACTGTGAGCGTGCCAGCATCAGGAAAGCTGACGCCGTTCAAGACGGCAGCCGCAACGTTGACAATTGCATCAAGGCCGACGCCACGCGCATCGCCTTTGAACCTTGCCTCCAGCCCGCTCGATGTTGAGGTGAGCAGGTAAAGACGCCACTGCATAGAGCCAGCGAGATTGCGCGCACCGTCACCGACCTTCATGCCCAACCAGGCAAGGCCCAGAAACGGTGTCATACGGGCAAGCCGGTTGAACTCTCTCATCGTCATCGCCATCGGGACGCGTTCGAGGTTGAATACGCGTTCCGGAAAGGCAATGCGCAGGCGCTTTGTGATCAGTTCATCTTGTGTGGCAATGACGGAGCGGTCGGAAATCATCATGCACCTCGCAGCGTGTTATAGGTGAAGTCGCGCGGGCGGTCGGAATAGCGTGGGCCGGAACCGACCTTTGAACCGGTCGCACCTTCTGCCAGTGGGGCGTCGAGATGGACGCGCCGCGCTGCAATGTCACGCAGCCACTTCAAAACCTCATCACGGCCTTTTTCCATATCGTCGGATGGTGTGACATGCTCGCCCTGGGCCAGCTCATAGCGGGCCAGAACGCAGGTTGCGCGCACAAGATCAGCCGGAGGGACTGCCACCGGTATGGCGTAGTAGCCGCGCAGATAGCCTTCGATCATGGCTGTCGCATCGCCAAGAGCCTGCTCAACCCTGACCGCATTGACGGTCTCGGCCGTGCGGTCTTCAGGGTTGGACAGCCTCAGCAAATGCGTCTCGCCAAAGCGGGCAATCATATCGGTGACAGTGGCGTACATGGTTGGGTTTTCCGTTCTCCGGGTGATGACATGGGCGGCATTCGCGCCGCCCATGCCGGGCGCGGCGGGAGGTTATTTCTTCGGCGTTGCCTTCGGTGCCTTTTCGGCGGCGTCCTTCAGCGTCTTGTTTTCCGCTTCAAGATTTTCGACCTTCGTCGTCAGTTCCTTGATTTTCAGGTCGTTTTCACGGGAAGCGCCTTCGTGGGCCGCAACTTCTTGCTTGAGGCGGGTCACCTCATTGTTTGCCTCTTCCAGAGCGTCATCCTTTTCTTTCAACGCCTGGCGGGCAGCGACGAGCGCTGACTGTGTCGTGGCGTCCGGGGCCTCGCCGTCAATCACTTCGAAGGATGGATCATCGCGGAATGCCTTGATCTGTTCCTCGCTCCAGCGATTAGCCGGATAGGTTGCCGATGCCGGATGCTTGATACCGGCACGGCGCATGCCGGGGTTGCGGCAGATGATGGTGATCTTGTCAGCCATTTCGTTTCTCCTTCGGGCTTTGCGAAAGCCGCTCGTGTTCAGCAGTTTTCGAAAGGCCCCTGCGCGGTAGACGGCCCCGCGCAGGGTAATCCGGGCGATCAGGCAAGGTAGGGGACGACTTCGACCTTGGCTGTTGCGCGCCAGATATTGGTTGCGCCTGCATCGTTGCGCTCTGCCTCCAGAATGGCGCGGGCAACACCTTCAAGCTGCGGCGGAACGATCAATTTGGTTGGACGAAGATTGATGACTGACCCGTCGCGTTTGCGGATCGTCTGCATCGCCGTGCGGGCAGCCTGGAAGTTTTCCGGCGTCAGCGCCGCTTTTGACTTATAGGCGGTCTGCCACATGCCATAACCGGCATTGCATCGGCCTGACGTGCCCCAGATATATTCGTCCTTGAAGAAGACGTTGGCGTCCTTCTCGTCCTGATAGGAGACGAAGTTGAAGGGGCGTCGCTTCTGGAAAACCAGCGGCTTCACGACCTGGCTGTCATCAACCAGGTACCAGGCCGGGCCTGCGCCAGCGGTGAAGTTCGCAACGGAAACCTCGTTGCCCTGTTCGTTGTAGCCGGGGTGGTCGGTGTCGAAGAAATACTGACCGTCATAGCAAAGCGCGGTATCGCCGTTTTTAAACAGCGGCCAGACGAGCTGATCGGGAAACTCTGCGGCATGCTGACCGATCTGACCGGCGACTGGTGTGTAGATGCCGATCTGATCATCATCGATCGCAGAGCGCGGAACCGACACCGTCTCTTCAAAAGTGCGGTTGCGGATCACATAGGTCTGTGCACCAAGGCGCACGACATTTCGGTCGCCGATCCATTCGCGAATGCCCGGCAGTTCATCAAGGCGGGGATATTCGTTTTGTGACGTCGTGGAGGTAACCTCCATGGCCACAAGCCCGTATTGCGACACGGTGGACGCAAAGCGTGCATTGAAGGCCGTGGACAGACCGGTAAAAATACCGCGTAGAGTGGAAGCATTGATATCCATTGAAAAATCCTTTCAAGGGCGGTTTGAGCGGCCTTTAAAGCGCCTTCAGCCAGACGCCGGTTTCATCAACAAACCCGACCGTTCCGGCCTGCAGTTCGCCACCGGCATTGGTCAGCTGGTAGGTGTTGTCATCTGCGGCATAGACCGGTTGATTGATCGAAGACCCGTCTGTTCCGGCAAGCGGGATCTGCAGCATTTCCTTCGAGACGCTGACACGGACAGCGCCATCGCCACCGGCAGAATTGTCAGCGCGCTCACGTGCCCAGCCGACGATGGCAACGGCATCGGCATGGTCAGGTTTCACGGCAAGACCGGCTGCCGTCACGGCCACCTGTGTGCCGCCGAACAAGACGGTGGATGCTGCCACCGGCAAAGCGGCAAAAAGTCCGGAGCGCGTGACGCGCTCGATATCGTTGGATGCTGCCATTTACCTGGCCTCCCGTTCGCGCTGTTTCTTGAATGCTTCAGGGTCGACACCCATCAGCGCCATGACCTGTTCGTCATCGGCGGTGATTTCGGTTGCACCTGCTTCAACCGGCTTGCGACGGCCGAGACCGCCAGCATGGATGGACGGCAGCAGCTTCAGCTCTTCCTCGACACCGCCAGCGTCTTTCTGATGACGCGCGATGTAATGATCGCGAAGCGCCGGAACGACCTTGCCTTCACCTATGGCGGCGTCGATCACCGTTTCGGCCCGCTCTTTTGCGTGTCCGGATTTCAGGGTGGTGAGCTGGCCATTCAGATCGGTGACCGTCGCGCTCAGGCTCGAAACCTGTTTGCGCAGATCGTCTTCATCGCCGGTGGCTTCAAGACGGCTCTGCAATGCCGTGACAACAGCATCCTCATCGCCTTCGGCTTCGGCGATCTTGCCGACGCGCTTGATCAGGGCGGCATATTTGCCGCTTGCGGAATGGGCTGCCTTGACGGCTTCAAGCGCCTCCGTCTCGGTGGCCGTTTCAGAAAGGCCCAGCGCCTTTCGAAGCTCTTCAAGCATCGCATTATCCTCTTTTGCGTTGAGGGATTTCAGGAAGGAAAGATTGGGGTCGTTGGTCAGCGCCACACGCTCGACTGATGCAATCCGGTGCGGTTTGGATCGCGAATGAAAGAACACCGGAGAGATGAAGCCATAGGCCTTGTCTTCCATCAGTTCACGCCCGGATGCCGTCCATTCGACACGGCCATAAAGCCCGTCTGAACGCGCCTGGAGTTCAACGATCCAGCCGCGCGCGGGTGCAGGATGACCGGCCTTGCCAGCCAGATCGGTGGAATGATTTTCATCGACAGCCAGCTTGCGACCAGCAGCATTGAAGGACTGAACGAGGGCGTTGAGGTCCGGCGCCATATAAGGCCCGCGACCATCGACACCGGAAAATTCCGTTGCTGGCAGAAGCTGCAGCCACTCCGGAACCCCGGCAGCGGCATTAAGAGCAATCGTATGTGTGGCGCGTGTTTTTCCCATGCCCGATAGCTAGCATCGGCGCATAGGCCCAGATCATGCCCGCGAAGGGAGGTGTCAGGTTTTAGCGGGAGCGGGAAAAGCGGACGATGAAACTTTCGATGGTCTGCTGGATCATCGTTTCATCTTCATCGGAGATACCAAGGAACGGACGCGGCGGCAAGACAACACGGTCTGCAACGATCAGATTGCCGCCGATGCGGAAATAAAGATGATCGGCATTGCGCGGCACGATCTCCGCGCCCTCCTGGTGCGGCCTGGCATAAATGACATTGGTGCCAATCTGCGCATAGTCGTTTCCGGCAAAGTGGGTGATGCTGTCGCGAAGCCTGCCGCTTTCGGTCAGGATGCGGCTGTTGCGTTTGTCGGCGGCATAATCCTTATTGACCGGCTGCCATGGCTGACCGTCCGGATCTGTCTGGGTAATGAAGCGCTGCACGGTGGAGGCAACGAGGCCAACGCCGATGACATTCATCATCGGCTGGGTGTTGCGGGTGAGCAGCATCAGGCCGCCAAGGCCCTTCATAAGCCCTTTGTCACGAATATCGGCAGTGATTGATACGCCAGCCATGGTTTGCCTTTCAGCCGCTTCGCGACTATATTTCTGTCAGGACGCGCCGAGCAGGAAGCACCCGCTTCAGCGGGATTGGGATAAGGCGACTTCTGGCCCCCCGGCGCGTTCTCTTCATTTCAGCTTCTTCATCTTTCGCGCTGTCGTTCTTCTGAGCGAGGTCAGATAGATTTCCTCGCGACCGTCTTTCTTCACAACCTTGATGCCAGCATGATAGTTCGCACCCTCATGTTCACCGACATAGGCAAAGCGGCCGTTTCGATCCTGGGCGAGCCTACCGTTCTTCTTCAGCCAGTTCGGCAGAACAGCATAGGCATCCGGGGTGATGCGGTCATGCTTGAGGTGTGAGCGGATCGTATCAGCCGAAAGCCGCACCTCGGTCCCCGCTTTCACGCCAAGCTTTTCGCCGTCTCCCTTTCCGGTTCTGGCAACCGGTTGCCATGTGCCATTCGGCCACTTGTCGCGTTGAACAGCCCGCACGAATTTCGCCACCTGTGTTTCGCTGGCCGTCACTGCCTTTGGGCCGGGCGCGGTATGGGCAAGCCAGGCAGCGCCGGGATTATAATCGAAGGACGGATCCACACCGCGCGGCTGATCGGTTCCGAGCTGATCAAGGTTTGGCGTCGCGTCATAGCCGGTTGTCTCAATCGCCTCAAAGCGCACCGGCGTGACAAAGCAGCCGCAGCCGAAGCCGTTCGGTGGATAGATCGATTGCCAGATCGGATCGTCTGCCGCCCAGACCTTGCCGTCCCAGGCAAGATGATCATGGCGCGGATGTTTGGAGCCTGAATGGTTATAGCGCCAGCCCGGATAGGCCTCGCGGATTTCCGGACTGTTGAGCTGTGCAAAGCGACCGGCAGCATAGGCCGTGCGCAGATTGGTTTCAAAGATCACGCGCGTGCGCCAGCCGCGCTCACCCTCATAAGACCAGCCATGGGTCTTGACGATCTGGTCGAAGTCTTTGCGGAAATCTTCGAGTGTCGTACCATCCTTCAAGGCCCGTTCAATCGCACCTTGAAAGTCACCGACCAGGGCTTCCGTCTGCGCACCGGCCACCATGAACATTTTTGAGTGCGCCGCGTCGAAGACATCGCGCCAGCTTTTCGTGGGAACACCGACTTTCTGACGCAGGAATTCAATGGCCTCATCGAAGGGCAGCTCGAGCGGATCGCCCGTTTCGGCCATAAGCGAGCGTCGATATCCTTTGAGGATCGATTTCAAAGGCCTTTCAAAGCCCGTATGGGCGTTTTCCGGTAAAAAGCGTCCGAGTATCCGTCCGGAGCCGTCAGTGCGCGTCTGTGAGCCTCTATTCGCGATCATCGTCCAGCTCGTCCAGAAGCGCTGCCTGGCCCGCCAGATGCGAGACCATCATGGCCGATGCCATGGCCTTGGCCAGTTCTTCTTCTCTCAGATCCAGTTTAGCCAGGCGGCGCGATGCATCCTGCAGACTGGTTGCCTGATTAAGCGCGTCACGGATCTCGTCAATCTGATCATTGAGGATACCGGATGCCTCGTCTTCCAGCCGGGCGGTGATGACATCGACCTGATCGCGCGCAGGTGCTTTGGCATGGGCCGATTTGTCAAAGAGACTGTTCAGCGCCTGCCGCGCCGATCCGCTGCCAGCTTGTGGCGAGCCGCCGATCGTTTCTTCGTTGGCCGTTGGCGCAGGTGCACCCAGACGGTCATAGGCATAGCGTGCTGGCAGCTTCAGGCCGTTGCGTGCAAAGATATCGAAAGCGCGCGCAAACTCTTCCAGCGGCACCTCATCGGGTCGGCCGATCTTGAGGATCGGATAGTGTTCCTGCGGGCCGAAGCGGAACGCAATCATATTGCGCACCAGCTGCAGGTTGATTGTGCTGCTCAGATCGAACGCGTCTGAACGCTCGATATCCTCCTGAACCTCACGATGCTCTTTCGAAACCGCGTGCCCGCCAGAGATTGCGTCGGTCGTCGTGGTCTGGCCGAGCACCAGTTTTGATGTCTGCCGATCAAACCAGTCGGCGCGGCGTTCAAACATATCGGTCGAGGCTGATTTCGAACCGATTTCCTTGAAGTCGATTTCCATGGAGCGTGGAATGATGGCGGCGCAGTCACCTGCAATCTGGCTGACGGCTTTCCACAGCACATCCTTCTCAGCCTCGGTCGCGCCGCTGTCGTATTTACCAACGCGGATCGGCTGGCCGAAGTTCTGGCAGAAGATTGCCCAGTCCTTGATAGTGAAGTTTTTGAACATCCAGCCCCATGCCGCAACGCGGGCAATACCGGAACGCACCGTCAGGCCGGATTTGGCTTTCGAGCGATGAATGATGAACTTGGCCGGTTCGAGGTCGACGCGGCCTGCGCCATCACGCAACATCACGGTCTCGCCGTCATGCTGGTCGAAGTCAAAGAAAGTCGGTGAGCGCCAGATCAGCTCACGCGGCGTCCAGGACGAGGCCGTCGTCTTCCAGTCAATCTCCATGATCGACATGCCCTTGCCGATCGCGTCCAGTATGTCGAACAGACTTGCCCGAAGGATCCCGTCATCAACCCAGCTCTGCAGATATTCGGCGTGCTTCTTGTGGTCGGTGGCATCGGAGGCAGGCTTTACCGTGATCGGAAGCTGGCCGACCGAGCGCTTGCGCGTGGCGAGCACGGCCAGATAATGCGGATCGCGCTCTTCCATATTCTCGGCCAGCTCATAATAAGACAGCGGGTCGCCATTGGCAGACGCGCGCAGGATCCGCGCCAGCCGCACCGGCGTCATGCCATCTGCCTGATCCGTCGTGAACGGATCCCGCACCGTGCCGGTTCTAGCCGTTGCGATTTCTGCCATCAGCTGTTTGCCGAGGATCACGCGGCCCATAAAGTCTCTTAAAGCCATTGTTTACAACCTCCCGCGCAGGCCGAAGCCGGTTTGATCGTCATCGTCATGCGCATTCGGAAAGGCCGTGCGCGTGGATGATGGTGCGGCCCGGTACCCATACTCATGCATTTCCTGTTCACTGGCGAAGACGGCGAGCGCGCCAGCCGGTGCGGCATCGCCATGCCGGTCGAAACCATCAGCGCCCATATTGTGAAACCCGACCGGCACCTTCGCGATACCGCGCTCCATCTTCAGCGCCCGGTAGTCATTCAGGATGTCGTCATCCATCGGCAGCTCTATCTGCCCGTCTTCGAATGCAGCCTTCAGCTTCGGCATGTTGAGCATGTACCAGTTCTCCGAAAGTTTGATTTCGGACACAAAGCCTGCTCCGAATTCCTGCCGTGCCATCTCGGCCAGCGCCGCTCCGTTACCGGTCGCATCGAATGCTGCATGAAAGAAGCGCGGAAGATGGTCGCGGATAAAGCGAACGATCTGGAACTGCGAGGTGTAGGGAACATTCCGCAGCTCCAGAATAAACGGTGTGGCCAGTGTCAGGTCTTCGCGCACCTGGAGCGGATGGATGACCGAAAGGTCGGACGTGCGGCCAAAGTCCTGACCGAGACAGGAGCGCAGTTTCGGATCGAGCTTTTCGAGCAGCGGTAAAAGCTTCTCACGACAGAAGGCCTCGACCTCGTCTTCGCGCAGCTTTGATGGCCAGTCGACGAAGCCGTCCGGAGGGCTCCAGCGAATGACCGGGATTTCTTTTCTCATCCGCGAGACAATCAACGCCCGCGACAGGTAGGCCCCGGACGACATGGACGGAACGCAGAACAGCTCTTCGTCAGCGCCGCTGCCATAAAACCTGATGATCGAAGCGCGCCATTCCGCCTCGGCCTCTGGCGTCCACGTTTTGCCTGTGACAAGGCAGATACGCTCATAAAGGCCCTCGATCAGCGCAGCATCGAAATCGATCTTCATATGCTGGTAGTCTGACTTACCAGCAAGAATGTCCTGTATCTGCTCATTGAAATGGTTTTCGAAGCCGTCATGCGTTGAGCAGACAATGACCTGACCACCCCACATCAAGAACGCGAGAGCAGCTTTGAGAAGCTGTTCGAGGCTGTCAACGAAGGCCGCTTCGTCAATCATCACCACGCCCTGTTTGCCGCGCAGTGTGCGCGGTGCTGAGGACAGGCCGACAATCTCAAAGCCGGATGCGAACTTGATCCGGAAGGCCTGGATGGATCGTTCGCCGTCCTTGTCGCTGTCGTCGAACAGAAACTCTTCCAGCTCCATCGCAGCGGACGAAAAGGCTCTGGCCCACATAGCGCAGGCGTCAATGAATTCGCGCGTCATCTCCTGGCTGTACGAGATATACATGAAGTCCATACCGCCAGCTTCGCGGGATCGTGCTGCACGCAACACGGCATAGGACGCGCAGGCCCATGTCAGACCAATGCGGCGAGACTTCTCGATAAACAGAACCGGACAGGTGCCTTCCAGCAGAGCAACCGTGCGGGCCTGATATGGCAGGAGTGCTTTGCGCCGCTCGATCTTTTCAAGAACCGCGTCCGTCGATTGACGCCGGGCGCGCGCCCAGTCTTCTTTCGAAACGGGTCCGCTCATTTTGCTACCCCGAGGATCTGATCAAGGATCGACTGCGCGCCTTCATCGGAAATGCCTTTTGCTTTCGCGACCTTCTCGACGGCTTCTGTCGCTTTTTCACGGAACTCCGCTTCAACCTTTTGACGGCGTGCCGAAGATACACTCTGGGCTTGTGAGGCCGCGCGCAGGGCATTGGCCAGCGCCATGGCGCCCTTCGGGTCGAGGCCTTTTTCGCCTCTGGATGCGTAGATTTCCATGACCAGTGATTTGACGGCTTCTGATGCGATAATCGTCAACTGATCGCTGTCTTCCGGGTCGTAGCTTTTCGACAGTGAAGAGACGATCTGGCGCACGTCATTCATGCGTGCAGTCACTTCTGCAAGTCTGAGGCTGTGGCGGTTGAAGGATTTGAACGACGGGATATCGAACTCAAGCTCACCACGAAACTCAGCCTGAAGCGCTTCAAGGCGATCGACAAACTCCTTGTAGATATCGGTCTGGGTACGGTCATTTTTGTTCAGCGCGGCCGATGCCCACGCAACAATCGGTGCGCATGGCTCAGGCAGCAACTGAATGGATGATAGGCGACCGCGTCCCATATCAAACCTCCGGCGAAGGGCGCGCGATCCCCTCAACAATCGAACGGCGCTCGACATGGTCGAGACCGGCACGGGTAATCGACGCAATCATGACGGTTCCGGCTTCCGTCACGGTCACGGCCCCCAGTTCGTCAAGTTTGCGGATCTGTGTGCGGACGTAGTCACGCGACCGGTTATGACCGAAAGAACGCAGCAACACTGTCAGTAGCGTTTCGTTCATCGTACCGTCGGTTTCCTCGGCAAGGCCGCGCAAAATGATCAGGCGCGCATCGCGGGCGGAATATTCCGGGAAAGAAACCATTTTAACCTTCACCCTTGGTTCTCAGATAGTTGTCGATACGATCCACGGTCATAGAAACACGCCCTACGACCTGACCCGTTGACATGACTGTGCCTTCAAGCTTGGCCATTGAAAGCTCCAGCTTCTTCAGTTCGTCTTTGCCCGGAAGCTGCTTGACCTCGGCCTCGACACTCAGCGTGCGGCGGTCCAGCTTGGTGACTTCGTCCTCAAGTGACTCCAGTTTCGCGGTGTTTCCTTTTGCACGGGCGGTGAAGATCGAATGCACAAACGAGCCAATTGAAATGAGCAGGGAAATTGCTGTGAGAACTGGCAGAAACGTGCCGACTTCAATAACCATGATCGGCCTCCATCGTTTCCGGCGCGGCATCGACGGCGTTGACGGCACCAGCGCGGCGGGTTTCACAGGTTCGCAGGTTCAAGCGGTCAGTGCCCCACAGCGATGTCACTTCAGCCTCGCTCAGGCCGCGATCATCCGGCAGCGCAGAAGGTGCCGCGCATCGCTTGCGCGCCTCTGACGGCAGCACCGGTTTAACGAGCTTAGTGATGACGATCGGTTCATCGGGGGAGGATACGCACGCGCTCAGGCCCAAGGCCGCAAGCAGCGCCACCAGGCAAAGCCGCATTCGCTCTCTCCATTTCCTTCAGTTTGGTTTCGGCTTCGGCCTCGGCCGTGCGGATTTTGTTGTCGGCGAGCATGACGGCGCGGAGCTGGGCCGCGACGGCCGCTTCTTTCGCCGCATTGGCTTCGGCAATCTTGCCTTTCCAGAAGGCGTTGCGTTCGGCAGTCGCCATGTCTTTCGCATCTTTCACCATGCCGTTGACCTCGTTGACGGCGGTAAAGGCAAGCAGGCCACCAGCCGCAAACAGCAAGCCAGCGACCACGAGCGGAGACAGGTATTTCGCCAGAAAGGCAGCCATTATGTCTCCTTGTCCGGCTCGCCGTTGCCGAACCGTGCGATGGTGCGCATATCGACGGAGCCAAGTCCGCGATGAATGCCGAGCAGTGCCAGGATCATTCCGACCATTAACGGAATGACGGTTGGTGCAAGCGCCAGCGCGCCGTCAGAGCCATAAGAGGAAGCGGCGACGATGATGAAAATCACTGCCCAGGCAAGCGCATGGGAAATGCCCATGAAGCGTTTGGAGCTGCGATAGCTTGGCTTCTCCATGGTCACAGCTCCAATGCCCGGTAAGGCGGTTTCCTGGCCAGCGCCCGGTCCATTTCATCGCGGGTTTGCGGGCCGACAATGCCATCAGCAACAATGCCGCGATACTTCTGGAACCAGATGGTGACCATCTCGATTGTGTGGTCGAAGGTATCGGTCGGCTGCACCGGCCATTTGTGATCGATCATCTCGCGGAAACGGCGAAGCTCTTCTGTCCAGTCCTCGACCTCCGGTCCCATATCGCCACGCCTCAGAACCAAATCCTCGTAGCCGAGCAGGTCTTCCATCGTCGGGAACAGATAGGCGTATTCAGCTCTGGCATCGAATGAAGGGCATGCCTTGCCTACATCATAGTCGTGGTGGCCGCTGATTTTGCCGATGTTGAAGCGGTCGCGCAGATCGGTGATTTCGGCCAGAAGCGCGTCTTTCTGGGCGGGCGTGCGAGTGTCGGCAGCGGCGGTGAAGTCGCGGTTCATGCCGCCGACATAGACCACGCCGATCGTGCCAATGTTGTGGCCTTTGACATGCGCGCCGATGCGTTCGATCGGGCGACCTGCTTCGCGGCGACCGTCAAGGTGGATGACGCGATGATAGCCGATGCCGGACCAGCCGCGCTCAAGGTGCCAGTCATTGATCTCGGCAACGCTGACGGGGCGCCCTTCGGGTGTGGCGGTGCAGTGAATGATGATTTCGTTGATGGGGCGCATTACATGACGGCCTCCCGATCCAGAAAAGCGTGAAGTGATTGGCTTATCCGGAAGATAGGTGGCGAGGCGTCAGCAGGTCATGCCTCCAAAGGGAGGCGCGACTAGAAGAGATCCATCTGGCGGGTGGGTTTGCGCGGCTTTGCCGGGCGCGGTGCAGCTTTGAACAGCTTGTACACGCCACTTTCGCTCATGCCAAGACGCCGCGCGATATCGGCATGCGATTGGCCCTGGAGCCTATATTGATCAGCCCGCCACCTGCGCGCAAGTGGCACTTTGATATATTCGCCAGCATATGCAGCTGAAAGGCGGTGTAGGATGTCGGACCCAAGACCTTCCTTATCGGCAGACTTGGCCGGATCATTGGGCACATAAAACCGGATGCCGCCGACACGTTCCACCAGTTTCAGGAAGTCCTCACCGCCGAGCATGTCCCGCAGCTCCTGCTCCATATCACGACGTTCGTCATCAAACATGATGGCCTCCCGGATATTGTTTCGTTTCGCAGCGGATGATTTCGGTGGTGACGATGGATAGCTCGTAGGTCAGCCCGGCGCGTTTGCGGCTTTGGGGCGAAAGACCTTGAAGACGCATCAGGAGCGCATTGCGGCGCTCCTGAAGCCTCTTCAAAGCTTCACGGTTTTCGGTGACTGAGAAGAGAGGAAGGTTATCGGTGGTCATCCTTTGCCCTTCCGCTCTGCTCGTTTTCGTTCAAGGCAGGTCACAACGGTATCGCCTGCGATGATGAACTTGACGCCATCGGCCAGCACGGCCTTCGCGCCATAGCGCACGCCATCCCGGCAGGCGGCGCAGATCTCGGCGCGCAAACCTTCGACATCGAGGCCATGCCTGCGCTCCAGATAGCGCAGCAAGGCGTGGTCGCTGACGACAGCGATTTCGAAGCCGGTGACAGGCATGGAGGAAACGGGCTTCATGAAAGGAGTCTTTCGATATCTCTGGCCAAGCTGGAGACTGAAATGTCCCAAGTCACGCCCATGTCTTCGTCGAGCGAATAGGTCATTGCGTCACCGCCGTCAGTGCGGGCGACAGGTACGCCGACATCCTCAAATGCTTTGACCAGCGCTTCCTCGATGAGGTTGATGCGGCGAAGTCTTTCTCTGACATCATCCATCACGCACCTGCCTTTCGCGCGCGGATGCGCTCGCCGAGAGTGTTCATAATTGCGATCCATTCGGCGGTCGTTGGTGGTTGAGAGGTAACAGGTCGTCCGATCTGGTTTTGCACCCATCCGAGAAAATCAGCGCCGTTTCCGTTGAGATTGCGCCATTGTGCGGCCGCGATCTTGTAGCCAGCGCCTGTCTGCCAATCGGGGCCAAACGTGTTTTCGCGCCAGTCAACATCAGCCTCGCGTGCCATCCAGCCCTTGAGCGCTTCAATCGCTTTGGAGGCGTCGCCGCCATAAGTCAGGAAGCGCGTATGGTCGATGCCGGTCTGTCGTTTCACGAAGGCGAGTAGTGCCGCGTCATCGCGATTGTTGACCAGGCCAAGGTTCCACGCTGCAATCCAGAGCGCCTGGAGCTTCGGCGCGAACTTGCCGGTGAGTTTCTTGCGGCCATCCGGGCGGTGTTCAACTGCTTTCGGTTGGAAACCTTCATTGCGGAAGACCGTCAGAACCTCCTGGCGTTCGGCCTCGGACATGTCTTTGGCAGACGTTTTTCCGGTGATGGCCGAAAGCTTGGCGCGATAGGTTTCGTCGTCTAAGCCGAGCTGCTTCTTGGCAACATGCAGTGCTGCGATTGATCTACTCATGATCAATCTCCTTTGCTTCCGCAATAATATGTGAGGCTGCAACGTAGGAAGGCCCAGGGCACGGATGCGTGCAGGCAAAGACGCCTTCAATGCGCTCAAAGGCCGATCCGCAATAATATGCGCGTGCGTGTCTGCGCTCGTCGGCGGAGCCTATGGAGCCGTTTTCTGCCAAACCGCAGACGGGGCAGCGCAGAAAGCGTTCGCTGGCGAAATGTTGGGAAATCGCGTTCATGATGCACTGCCTTTCCGGTGTGTAGCGGGCTTTCGTCTCAAGACATAGACTTCAGCCAACTGCTCCTTAGCGGCATCAATGATGCTCTGTGCTGCCATTCTCACGCTGTCGCACGGGTAATGACGTTTTTGAGCACATTCGCATAATCCGTTCGCAAACCGGCAAACCCCGTAACCAGCCATAACGGTGGATGACGGACTTCCTGCTATTGCTCGGGCGTTTGTGCTTGGACGGTTTGGGCTACGCATCACGCACCTGCCTTTCCGGCAATGGCTTTCGGGCCACTGGAACCGCCGACGCCATGCGAAAGATTGACGTTGTTCCCGGAGGCTATGCCCATCCCGACGGCATTGCCGTTCTTGAGGCGTCTACTATCCGTCCGGACAGGAACCGTTTGTGGATAACGTGCGGCCAGTGCGCGTTTGGCTTCGGCCGAGGCCGAAGCCGAAACGGTATCGGCAAAGAGCGCATTCAAACGGACCGAAAGCCGATAAACCATCCCTGCCGTGAAATCATAAACGGCCTGCCGCTTTGTTTTGATGTTTCGGCGGCGCTTATAGAAAGTCGTCGTCTTGAACTCGCGCACGGCTCTGTCAATTGCACGATCGAGAACAACGTAGAGATAGGTTGCGATCTCCGGCCCCGGGGCGCGGCCAATGAAGCTTCTGTGGTTGTCGTCATCGATGACAAGCAGGGTTGCTGTATTGGTGCACAGTGCCAGCCTTCGCCAAAGGAGGTCGCGGATTGAGGCTCCGTGGGTTTTGGCCTTCACCGATTGCTGGCTAATTTCAATGTCGACTTCTGACAGGCCATATTCACGCATCAGTGCAGCTGCCTTTTCGGCAGCGGCGAGCGCTTCTTCTTCCGTGCAGCCGCGTGATGTGGTTTTCTGCAGCAATGCGGCGATGCGGCGTTTGATGCTCTCGCTCATTTCGCCACCGCCTTTCCAGCGTCCTCATGCTCCTGCCGGACATGCATGTTGAGGCCCTTTTCACCGCGGAGTTTTTTGCCGCAGTGCGGGCATTGATGCCCAGCGCCAGCGCGCGACTTCTTGTGTTTCGATGTGACTTTGACCGCCATCACGCACCTGCCTTCGCCAGATCAATCGTGATCGCCTGCCAGCGATCTTCGACTTTCCGGCGATGATAGAACCGTACATACTGCTTCGAGCCAGTCACCCGCATGGCATCGCGGATGGCGCCCATGGCCCGCTGCCAGCGCTCGTCATCGATGTTGTGGCGAAGCAAGCTAAAAAGGTCAGCGCGATTGATGCGCCCCTCTTTGTCCGTGCTGAATGCACGGGTAACAATTGCCTGCAGTGGCGCCGGGCTATCGGCTGACCATTCATTCATGCATTCGTCGAAGAGCTTTTTCGCAACCTGTAGCTCCGGCCCGAAATCGATACGGTCTGCAATCTGCACCTGGACTTTGTAGAGGCCATCGTAAGACTGGTAGGTCCGATTGCCCTTCTTGCCGCCCTTGGTGACTTCGTATTCCTGCGCCAGCAGCGCGTCGAAGCCGTCCAGGTCGATCATGGTGTGTTCAAGAAACCTGCCGATCTGGGCGGAGAGGTCAAAGGCAAAGCCGATGACCTTGCGCACAACCTCATCTTCCAGCTTATGCTGCGGCTTGACCAAATCCAGAGGCACAAGCCGGTCGCTGGCATCGGTCATCATCTCACGGCCGTTCACCATCGTGACACCGGTACCGACTTCGCGGACCTGTGCCTGGTAAAGCGCTTCCGGCACGAACCGGCCGCGCACATCTTCGATATAGCGTCCGCCATTGATTTCAGCGGTGCGCGGTTGGTTCTGCTGTGCTTCGAGAATGTATGCTTCACTGGTCATGCTGCATCACCTCCGTTGTTGTCGTGGTTGGTAATCAGTGTCAGATGTGGTCGGCGGCTTCCGTCCTTCTGGAGGCAGGCTTCCGCCTCCAGTTCTTCGGTGAGAGCTATGCCCGTATTCATCCGGGTCACCATGCCTTCGAGTTCGTTGACGCTTGGCCGCTTCTGCATGCGCACGAAACGCTTCATTTCATCGCGGACGCCGGACAGGTATTGAGATGGCTGGATGTTCATGCCTTGCCTCCCTTGAAATCGGGGCGAACAATCTTGCCGTCAGGATCGGCAATCATCTGCTTGAGTTTGCGGGTTGCTTCATCTTCGAGAATTTCGAAGCCTTCACGCCGCGCCTGTTCGAGGCGGTGCACGGAAAGTTCCTGTTCTGTGTTGCGGGCCAGTTTGCGCAGGACATGCAGCTCATCTGAAAGCCTCTGGCAATCAGACGCTGAAAGGCCATGACCATCGCGGTGCGCTTTCTGTAGCTTGGTCGCATGAAGGCAAAGCGTATCGCTCAGCAACGTGTCGATCAGGGTGGCGCTCATTGCAGGTCTCCCAGATCACGATTTTTCCAGGCAGCTCTCAGGTGATCGAGAGAGAGCGGTAGACCTTCTCCCATGGCGTACATGCGCGCGAGTTTGACCGTGCGGTCGATCTGGCGGAGTGCACCGGGTTTCAGGCCAAGTCCGAGCAGAAACTTGATGCAGTCCGGATCCTCAATGCCGAGCGCAGCCACAAACAGCCGTATGTCATCGGCGCGGTTGCCTTCGCGCCGAAGCCGCTTGTCGATGCGTGAAAGCACCTGCGCGCGTGACGCAACCGAACGGCCTTGCTGGCGCACAAAGCTGGCAGCTGTGTCTTCATTGCCGACAAGCGCGATACCGCAATTGTTGACATCGACGAAGTGGCGCAACTGGTTGATGCTGTCAGCTTCAAGGTTCTGCGCTTCATCAATGATCAGGAGTGTTCCGTCTCCGACGCGGTTCAGCTTGCGGCCGATGGCGCGGACCAGCCTTGCGGGATTGTGCTCGGATACATCAAGGGCCTCGGCAAGCTCGACCAGCATACCGTGAACGCGGGATGTGTTCGGGCTGATTGTCGCCATATAGGCATGAGGCCGGGTAGCGCAGTAGTGGCGGCAGGCTGTGGTCTTGCCAACGCCAGCATCCAGCGTGACGGCGACCAGAGCAGGCGTCATCTGTGCCCACATCAGCGTTTGCAGAACTTCGTTGGCGATTTTGGTTTTCACGAACGCAGGGCTGGCCGGGATAGCAGAGGCCATGTCGGCGGCCTCCTCGACACTCGTCAGCCACTGCGCAATCTGCTGGTTATAATTGGCAAGCGTGCCGTTGTATTTGCCTGAAAGCCACTGAGAAAATGTACCTTCGGCAACACCGCTGCGGCGGGCGACTTCGGCTTTTGACCATCCGTTGGTTGATGCCATTTCGGCTGTGCGCGCAGTCAGCGCACGCCATTCATCAACATCGCCAACTGGATGTTTTTCCAGGAAGGCTGCGGTTGGCTGGCTGAGAACCCAGCCGTTATTTGCATTAAATTTCTTAGTCACTATAATTGGCTCCGTTGTTAGCCCCTATCGGGGTGTTTTCTTTTGGGCGGGAGCTGCAATCTCCCGCCCTTTTTCATTGCCGGAACCGAACGCATTACTTATCGGTTTTCAGATACTGCCGGTTCATCCGGTCTTGGTTTTGCCGCCTTGCGGAAATTGGATAACGCCTTCGCTGTCTGCGTACCTTTCAAGAGCACGGCTGAAGGCGTCCTCGTAGCGATCCTCGTCGTGCTGTTCTTCAGGCAGTTGTTCGAGTTTGGCAGCGAGATTGCCGGTGGCGATCCGCGTGACAGTCGGGCGCACCTTTTCTGGCTTTGAGGGCGGACTGGCCTTGCTGCCCTTGTCCAGAATTTCGGCCAGTTCTTCAGCAGCGAATTGCTGTTCCAGCTTGGCCTTCTGCTTCGTTGCCTTCTGCCAGTCGGCGCGCTTGCGTGCGTGGCGGCGGGCTTCTTCCTGACTGTCGAAGCGGACGGCGCCGACCGCCTCAGCATCGCAGATGTACCGGCCATTCGGCTCGTAGACTTTCACCGGCTTATTCAGGTTGTCCGGATCGAAACGAACCATCAGGGTTTTGCCGATCCACTGGTTGAGTTCGATCGACCAGTACCGCGATCCCATGAAATGGATGGACCCGTCCGGCTGGCGCGCTTTCAGTCCCTTTGCTGACAGAAGCCAGATCGTGCGCTGTGCTTCCGTTGCCTGGCGAACGATGGTCGATGGCGCTGCCATGCTTTCGGCGAAGACCTGATCGAAGCTCTTGCCCTTGGCCGTCTCTGTGCGACGGCCGGTGCGGGCGTTATGTTCAGCAATAATCTCGGCAACATGGGTCTGCAGCTTGTCCAGATCGCAGGCGCTCTGCATATAGTTTTCTGGCTTGGCGTCTATCGTATTGCCGGTGTAGCAACCCGTCATTGCAGGATGCTTGCTGATCTCTTCAGCCAGACTGCCCCAGGCACGTTCGATCGGTTTGGCTTGGCCGTGATATGGCGTCACAAAACGCGGCTCGATGCCAAGCGTGACCAACAGGCCGGACACTTCGTCTGCGTCAATCTTGTAGCGATAGCGGGTGCGTGCACCACCAGAAATCATCTTGGATGCGAAGGCCCGGCCGTTATCGAGGTAGATGCGCTCCGGAATGCCGAAGTCTTCGACCATATCACCGAAGCAGGCGCGGATCGCATCCCACGTTTCGGCCTCTGCAAGCCGCCATGAAAGCACCTTGCGCGAATACAGATCCTGCGTGCCGATCAGATACATACGGGTTGGTTTCTCAGCCCATGGCACTTTCACAAACAAGTCGAGCCTGTGACCGTCGGCATTGACCGCTTCCATCGCATGCAGGTGTGCGACGGAGCGCTCTTGTGCCGGAAACATGCGCTTGGCCTTTTCGCGGCCTTCGCGGCTCATAACCTGCACGGCCTTTGGCACTTCGTGTTCGAGGCGGCGACGCAGTGATCGCTCAGACGGGATCGGGTTCCAGCCTTCAGACCTCGCCGCCTTCACCATTCGGCGATAGCAAGCCGAAAACGCGGGCTTCTCCGGACGAAGATAATCAGATTTGAGGAAGGCCCAGGCGTCGGCGTGACAGGTCGCAATCTCGTTTTCGACACCATTCGCCTTCGACGAGAAGGAAGGCGCAAGCGCGGCAAGCCAATCCTGTTTCGGATGGTCTTTCACCATCGCCCACCATTCATAGTAGGCACTCTTTCCTGTGCAGGTGTACTGCGTTGCCGTTTCGACAGCCTTCTTCTTCGGTAGACCGGCCTCAACCATTGCTTCAACGCGCTGGATCACTTCGAGGCGCTTTTCGCAGAGCGCTTTATGCTCGCTCGAAAGGGCCTCAAACCGCCTCCAAAGCAGCTTTGAGGCGTCGGACTTTCGGGCTTCTGGTTCAGTGACCATGAAGGCGAGCTTGGCGCGAGCGGCGTTTGGCAAAAGTGAATAGTGATATTCGTATCCGCCGCCCGCTTCTTTTCTGACCCTGGCTCTTTCAGTGCCGCGCGCGCCGGACAAGCGCTCGTTGACCCTGAATTGCGAAGTCGGCAACCCCGGTAACTTAGCCGCCGCCAGTTCAGCTGCTGTAAACCACTCCTGCTTCACTGGTCTGCCTCCTGGCTCGCCATGGCACGGCGGATTTCCGGGGCATGAATTTCCATCCATCTGAGTGTACGGAGTGCCGCCTCCAGGTGCTCTTTCTGCAGTGCGCGGTGTGCGGGTGAAAGCGTCAGCGAACGGCCATGAAGCAGGCTGTCCAGTGCTGCCACTTGGCTTCTCAGCGATACGCCTCGTCTTGCCGTAGCCATCAGCGCGCCCTCCGGATTGTCACCGGCTTGGAGCGGAGCGCTTTTAACTGCCCTTCGATCTCTTTGCGCTCCTGCTGGAGCCGGGCGATTTCGGCCAGTCGCGCCTCGTCGCCCTGAAGCAACAAAAGCCCGTCTTCGGATACGATGACATCCCAAAGCCAGAGTGCACCCGTTGCGCGCACGAAGGCTTTGAAGCGCGGCAAGCTGATATCGTGGCCGCTTTTACTCTCGGCGGTATAGGCATCAATCGTCGCCTTCGAGATTGAAGGCAGGCCGAGGTAATGTGCCATGCGTGCCGCGATCGTTGGGCGGTCAAATGGGGCCTCGCGGATAGCCCGCGCCATTTCCCGTTTCAGCCGGGAGCGAAAACGATCGAGGTCGATCTGTTCGACCGCATCGCGCGTCGGAAAGACCGGTGATGAAAAGAAATCCATCTGTGAGGGGTCGCGATTCGTCGACATCATGCAGCCTCCTGAAAACTGGAAAGGCCAATTTCCTCTAGGAACTGGTTTCGGGTTGCCTGGCTGGCCTGCCCCCAGGCTTTGCGCAAAGCGGCAAGCGCTTCCGTTTCCGGATCACGTTCGGTCTTTTCGGGCTTTGGCGGCTTGGTCAAAGCCAGAACGCTTTGCGGATCACCGCTTTCTTTCAGCGCCGCTGCTGCCTTCACCTGCATGTCCGGCGTCAACTTCGCAAACTTCAGCAACAAGGCCTGATTGGTTTCGGCTTCCGTTCCGCGCACGGCCTGCCGCATAGCGGGCTGTAGGTTAAGGCCGATACGAGTTGCGCGTTTGTAGGTTTCCGGGCCAAAGCCAAGGCGTTCCTGGACTTCCTTCGCCAGATCCTTTCCCGATGCAAACACCGAAGGGTCATCGTGACCCTTCGAGTTTTTGAGGTTACGGTTCTTATCAATTTTGCCGTGCTTTTCTTCCCAAAGTTCCCGGTACTTCATCACGAAGATAGCGCGATCGAGCGGGTTCAATTCGTTCCGGTAAAGGTTCTCTGAGATCTCAAGAAGCTGGGCCTCGACCTGATCGGCGGCAACGACAATCGCGTCGATTTCTGCCCAGCCGAGCAAGCGAGCGGCCGAGAGACGATAGCCACCAGCGATAAGCGTGTATGGTGTTTTCCCTTTGTTTTGCGCAGGTGTGCTTCTGATCATGATCGGGCTGATCTGGCCGCGCTCTTCAAACGACGCGGCAATGGCCTCGACATACCCTTGATCAATCGGGCGCAGACGTTCGCCCATGTGGATTTTATCTATCGATGCAGAAATGAACTCGGCCATGTCACGCGGCCTCCGCTTCGGCTTTGCCGAATGCCTGGCCGTAAAGCGCCAGCGCCCGAAGCCCCATCTTATGATAGGCACGATCGAAAACCGGGCAGTCGCGGCGCAGATTGACCTTCCACATAGTCTGCTTGATGCGTCCGACATTGCGGTCTGTAATCTTTGCAATGCGGCGGGCAGGCACGTCGAAGTAGTCACGCATCATCGTTAGCGCACATTGCCGCGCCAGAGCGGCATCCAGCATGTCGTTCGGAGGATCGATAATGTCTTCGAGCGAAAGATGGCTGAAATGGCGAGCGACCGCGCTGTAGCAGCAGGTCAGCATCAGCCTGTGGCGATCATCCTCTGAGTAAATATTCATAAAAGTCCCCTTGATTTTAACGTCCACCAGCGATCCAGAACCAACCGGCAGTCACACAACAAAGCGCGCAATATCCAGCCAGCCCGATCCAGATCGCGGTCATGGCAATGCGCTTTCTTTCTCAATTGTCGTGTCGAATTTGGACGCACGTTTCGCCATTGTGCGCTGATTGCATTTGCTGCAACCATGGTTCACACAACACGAATGGAGGCATGAACATGGGGTTGGATCAGTTGGCTGAATACATTGGCAAGGAGCAAGCCTACATAGGTGACCTATTGCTGAAAGAAGGCATTGAGAACCTTGCTGATGCTTGCGAGGAGATTGGCATTCAGAAACAGTGCGATCTTGTTCACAAGGAAAAATACAAGAGCATGACCCGTCTGTTTCTTGCCGGAAACAAAACGCGCAGGCGCATGTTTCTGGAAGGGTTGGGCGATGATATCGTCCGCCGCACTTTCCTGATCGCCGTTGCTTTTGAGATAAGGTGCGCTGAAGCATATGCTGAAACGCTTCAAAAATACGACCCCATGCCCCGGCTCGGACAGGCAAAGACATCGTCTCTGTTGCAATATGCGGCGGCGGCTCAAAGCCTGCAGGAAAGCTATCCGAGCCTCTGGCCGTTTCAGGATCACGACCCGTTCGATGAAGGTTAGAAGGCTCCGTTTCGAAACGATAGCGGTTGGCCGCGCGCCCACTCAGGTTATGGCGAACTTCCGGCGCCGAGGGGGTATCAAGGTCACGGCGTACGCTTTCGGCAAAAAGACGTGCACACTCTGTCAGAGGATCTGGATCGCACGCCATGTTATGCCGCCTCCTGATCGGAAATGCTTTTCCGGCTTTTCGGCGGACCGTACTTATTGCTATTGTAAATGACGGATGTTTTTCGTGGGTAGCGATCCGGCCAAAGCTTCTCAGGCGTTGTGCCGATGAAGGCGGCCAGCACAGCCTGACCTTCATAATGCGTAAGGCCCTTAACCTTGCGCAAAGTGGACGGGTGTAAACCGTTGTGGGCGGCAAGCTCAGTGAGGGTCATGCCGCGATCGTGGACCGCATCTTTGATCTTCTTCCAGACCTTGTCTGGGGTCGGGGTGCTCATGAAATAACTCCGCTTTGAAAGCGGGCGCTGCAACGCCCGTTTTTTAAGGCTCGTATTAGTAACAACCGCGCCCCACTGATGTGGTGCGCATAAATAGGGATAACGAAGAAACGTCGTTTTGTAAACGACATTTTTTCGTTTTGAGGTATGGCGCGACCACTTAAGCCGAGAACTCCGCTCGCTGCCCGTCTAATTCAGGCGCGAGAGCAAGCGGGTTTTAAAAATCGGAGCGATTTTGCGGATAGGATAGGAGTCGCGGCGGACACGCTGGGAACTTATGAGCGCGGAGTAGCTGAGCCGAACACGAACCTTCTGATGGTTTATAATGAAACGTTCGGAATAAATATAAACTGGCTTCTCACCGGCAAGGGTGATGTGTTTGATGACGCGACCAAGCCGTCGAGACCTGTCCTGTTCCCTGAATTGATGGAAGGACTCGTTGAAGCAGTGCTAAAAGTTCACAGAGAATTTGGTATAACCCTTCCAGACGGAAAGGCGGCGGCGGAGGCCACTGAGCTTTACAACCGGCTTCTTCAGCAAGGCTCAGATACCGCTAGCGAGGAAGGTCGAAGGCTGTTGATGCCCTTTATCGAGCACCTCCTTAGAGAGAGGCTTGAAAAGGCTCGGGAAGAACCTGGCACCGGTAAACGCGAGGTTTCATGATCGTGCGCTAAGGCGTTCCCGCTGCTCTGCCGACAGGCAACGGGAAATCGTTCGAGCGCTGAGCGTTCGGTTCAGTTGAAGCTATGATGGGGATTGATAGCTATCCGTTACCACCAATGGAAATCGGGCATTCTTTAGGGCTGAGCAGGAAACTACGCATGGTATGCACTCTTAAACAAATGACTTACGTGTCAACGCTATCAGTCACGTTTAATGGTTGCAACAAGGCCATTCTTTTTGGCAATGATCGTTGCTAGATCACTTTTATCCAGCCGTATGAGGGGAATATGAAACAACTGCTCCTGACCGCCTGTGCCGCCGCACTTTTCGCGACACCAAGCTTCGCCGAGATGACATGTGTTCCGCTTGAAGATATCGACACATTGAGTGCCGATGTGGGTGAGGCCCACGTCAATAACTTCTCGCTTTCCTCTGGCCAGTTGCGGGCGAGTGTTTTTATCCCCGGCGTCACTTTCTCCTATTCTGTGGTCAATAGAGATACTGGCCCGGTCTACGTCTCTGTAGATATCATCATGAGGGACGAAGAAAACACGATGATCGCTGCGCTTTCGGCGATGCCGACGCCATACGTCACCCCTGGTAGGACAGAAGCTGTTTCAAGAGAGACGATCTTGTCGGTCGATGAATTTTCTAAAGTTAGTACAATCTGTATCCGCGCTGCAGGGGTTGTTAAGCCAACTGAGTGAACTGGCTCACGCCTCTTGTCAGCGGATAGTGGTGATGTCCCCGTGCATCTCAATCATCGCAAATTCAGATTTAACATATTGAAAAATAATGCTATTCTTTTAGTTGCACGGGATGTGCATCTAAAAATTGGATTTTCTCCGAAAGGATGCTGGCTTTTATTCCGTATAAGAGCTGCCTTGAGTTCTTCTCAATCCTTATTTTTCAATGTCTTGAAGGGCTCTCAAAGGCGACTGGCGCGATTTCAAAGAGGTTTTTAAGGATTATCGGATTGCGCTCGCTGAAGGCTGTTTTCGCTGGTATGGTGTCGCGTGTGCTGTCAAAAACCGTTCGGCTGGCCTTCCTGTCGTATCGCCCGCAACCCCTTTTAATTCGGGGCTTTCCCACGATTTCTCACTTAATCTCGGATATTCCCGTAAATTCCGGATCCTTGTGTCAAACAACACCCGCGGCGCATCGAGCACGAAAATCAAACCTCATCCCTGTGCACAGGCCGATATCCCGCTTCGCGAGCTATGCGACCAAGAATTCCCTTAACCGTGACATCCAATAGCTGCCCAGGACGGTAATCTGCAGGAACAGCATAATTGGCTCGATCCTATGCTATCAGGCGTCCAACTTTTTGCTGAGTCTTCTCCGTCGGCCATTCCGCCGGGTCGAATACAGCAATAGCTGAACCTCCTTGAACACGAACCATCTTCATCGATGGAATATCTGTGTCGCCGTCGCCAATGAAAATCATCCGCTCAAACGGGAGCGGGCGTTCGTTCATAGGAATCCAGCGGTTGATCTCCTCGTCATTCCAGGTGTTGGAAATGCCCTTGTTAATTCGAAATATGAATTGCGTCTTGTTCGTATAGTTCACGGCTACGGCTGGCCAAGTCGCATGGCCGTCATCATCATAGGCATAGCCGGACGCAAAAATACCTTTAAACTTGGAACGGATGCCGCAACCTTCAATCATTTCCCGATTACCTGATGAAACTATATAGTGTTCGAGCGCCAGTTCACGCTCACGAGCATAGTCATCCATCCGATGAAACCACTCTTCGACACCATCGAAGAATGGAAGGCGTGCACCGTGTTCCTCCAAGGCTTTCCGAGTTATCTTTTCGGACGCCTTCTCAAGCATCATTTGCAGATAGATCAGCGTTTCATCTGCGTCCTGAGCCTTTTTTTGTTTTTTGACATAGCGCCAAAAAGCGCTGGTGTCTTCATAACCGATCTGCGGAAGAAATGTGTGTTGCTGCATAGCGCCCGGAGAAAGAGTTCCGTCGAAATCATAAATCATCGCAGCGCGTCTCAGAGTATCTGCTGTCATGTATATTCCGAATATTTCTCGTAATTATGATCGCTGTGTTTCGTTTTCGAAGCCTACTGCAGGCTGAGAATCCTCTCAGGCTTGAACGTCTCAAACGTCTTAATCCCGGAGGTCAATCCTTTGTGGGCGGTTGGGGTGCCAATTCGGCCCTTCAGCCAGCATTGACGACCTTTCAGCACATAGGTGAAGGCGGCGCAGCGGTCATCGTCTATACAGGCGAGGCGACATTGTTGTTGGGTTTGCACCGAGCTCTTAGAGTCTGTTCAAGAAAGCGGATAGCGGGCGAGCCGCCTTGTCATGAGCTTGATCATCGCGGTCTGGATGAAGGCGAGGCTTGTTGCCGAGA
>NZ_SMAR01000027.1 GCF_004342225.1 Martelella mediterranea
ACGACCTGTGGAGAGCGGTAGGCCACGTGTGCGCACTGTTCTCGCCACAGGAATGCTGGAACTACTTCAAATCAACAGCATGCGTTGCAGACTAATCGCCCGATGCTCTAATATACTGAAAAATATGGTTTATAAATTGTTAATCCGCTATATCTGGTGGTGAACAAAACGGGAAAATGACGGTGTCAGCGATTCGTCTCTGATTCGTTCCGGCTTTGGTCTGAAAGTTAATTCTGGTGTCAGAATATGCGGATTTTTCCGCACATTCTGCTGTATTCACACCGCGTTTAAAACCGTGCGGGCCTTGTGGATATAGGCCGCAGAACGGGCGACGGAGAAGCCCGTGGCCAGACCGACAAAGAAATTGACCGTTGCCATGAACATCGGGTGAGAGCCAAGCTCGGGATTAACGGCCAGACCGGCATTTTGAACATAAAGAGCGGCAAAAAGCGTCAGAACCATCACCAGCGTGTGCCATTCACCCTCAATGTGTACGGTATTCTCACCGGCAGCTTTGAGACGGCGTTGCGGGCGGATGGCCAGAACCAGCCCAATGCCAGCAAGCGCTCCAAGGGCAAGGCCGGTGGCTGCTGCAGCTGCATAATCCAGTGTGACAAGACGATGAATTGCCAGGATCATGAACAAGGCAGGGATGATGACGAGCGCGCGCTGGTGTACGTCGCGTGCCTTAAACTGCTTGAGTCCGCGCAGAATGAGCACGACCAGAATGACCCAGACATAAATCGGCGTGCCTTCGATGATTGCGATGATCATATCCATTTCCTCGTCTTCCTTTCGGTTTTAGGACGCGATAATCTGCGGCCTTCAATGACGTTCAAGAGCCGCTCAGAAAAGCACACATGAATGAAACGCCGGAAAACTTCGTGGTTCGCAGTGGCCTGCATTTCGCGCTTCGTGAAATGCGGCGCGATTTCTCAAGCTGGCGTACATATGGTCTGCTCACGATTGTCATTCTGATCCTGGCCTGGTCTGGACCGTTCGGCACCCTGAGCGAGTTCGCCTTCGCAGAAAGGCTGGTTTACTGGGTCGCGGTTGTCTGTCTTACCTACGGCGCGGCACATTTTTTCGGCAATTGGGCCGGTTGGTATCTGCGCTCACACAAAGTGCCTGCACCACTGCATTTTGTTCTCATTACAGCGGCAGCCGGTTTGGCGAGCACAGTTGCCGTTATTCCCGTTACCATCCTCGTTTCAGGGACTGATGCTATTTTGCCGGGCGCGCTTTTTTCAACCGCCTATCATGCCTTTTTGGTCGCCGCTGCCGTCGTCGCCGCAATGATGCTTCTGGGAGAGAATGAACAACGAACCGAAAAGGCGGTGGACGTGGTTGCGGCGGATGAAAAGGCGACCCTTCTTTCAACGCCGCGGCTGGTTGCGCGGCTGCCGCTGCAAAAACGCGGGCGCCTGCTGTCTGTCAGTGTCAGTGATCACTATGTGGATGTCGTCACGTCCGCCGGCCGCGAAATGCTGTTGATGCGCCTGAAAGACGCCATTGATGAAACCGCGCCGGTTGAAGGGCTGCGTATCCATCGCTCACACTGGGTCGCGCTGGAGGCTGTCGCCGAAGTCGCGCGTGAGGACGGCAGAATTGTTGTGGTGACCTCAGCAGGTGCCCGCCTTCCTGTGAGCCGGACTTATCTGCCCGCGTTGCGTGAAGCAGGGCTTACGCCCGGGTAAAATCCGGCTTTTGTTCGCGTCCAGCTGTTAACACTTTGTCAGGAATGGTTAACAGTCGCGCTCTGCAATTGCCTGTTGTTCTCATGGCGGGCGTAACGCGAATCTAAATATAGATATGGAAATGAGTTCAATCGCAAAATGTAGCCGTGAACAAACCCGAAACTGAGTGGTGTCAGCGATTCGTCGTTGATTCGTTCGCGTCTGTTCTGAATATTAACAAAAACGCGCTTTTTCACCCTGAAATCTTATAGGCCCCTTGCTTGCAGCATCGTTGCAAGCCATTTATAAAGCCAGCGTTCGCTTTCATCGGCTTTCAGGAACAAGTGCGGTGAAAACTGATGATATGAAGCACGAACCGGGGGCAGGTGTTTTGGCCCTGGTTGCAGGAATTTGGGACCGGGACATTGAATGCACGCGCAATGATCTTGAGCGGTCGCGGCGTAACCGCGATGCTCGGTCCGACCAATACCGGCAAAACGCATTATGCGATCGAGCGTATGGTCGCACACTCATCCGGCGTGATCGGCTTGCCGTTGCGTCTTCTGGCGCGGGAGGTCTACGGGCGTCTCGTCGAGCGTGTTGGCGTCAACAACGTTGCCCTTATCACCGGTGAGGAAAAGATCGCCCCGCCCAAGGCGCGCTTCAGCGTTTGCACGGTCGAGGCTATGCCGCGTGAAGCCGATGTGGCTTTCGTCGCCATCGACGAAGTTCAGCTCGCCGGAGATCTGGAACGCGGGCATATCTTTACCGACAGAATCCTTCATTTGCGCGGCCGCGAAGAGACGTTGTTTCTCGGCGCAGCGACCATGAAGCCGATTCTGCAGTCCATGCTGCCCGGCATTTCGGTGATTGAGCGGCCGCGCATGTCGCAGCTGATCTATGCGGGACAGAAGAAAATCACGCGGCTGCCGCGCCGCTCTGCAATCGTCGCATTCTCCTCCGATGAGGTTTATGCCATCGCCGAGCTGATCCGCCGTCAGCGTGGCGGGGCTGCTGTGGTTCTGGGGGCTTTGTCTCCGCGCACACGCAATGCTCAGGTCGAGCTGTATCAAAATGGCGATGTTGAGTATCTTGTGGCGACTGATGCAATCGGCATGGGGCTTAATCTGGATGTCGATCATGTTGCATTCGCTCAGGATCGCAAATTTGATGGCCATCAATACCGCAATCTGAACCCGGGTGAACTGGCACAGATCGCCGGACGTGCTGGCCGTCATATGCGTGATGGCACATTTGGTGTGACCAGCCGTGTCGCCCCTTTCGATGCCGAACTGACGGAGAAGATCGAGACACATACATTCGACCCGGTTCGCGTTTTGCAGTGGCGTTCCAAGTCACTGGACTTTTCCTCGCTGGCTTCATTGCGAAGAAGCCTCGATGAGGTGCCGCGTGTGCAGGGGCTGACCCGCGCCCTGCCTGCTGTCGATCAGCGCGCACTGGAGTTTCTGGCCCGGAATCCGGAGATCGCCGAGAAGGCCGATCGGTCAGACCGGATTGAGATGCTTTGGGAAACCTGCGCACTGCCGGATTATCGTCGGATTGCTCCGGCACAACATGCCGAGCTGATTGCCTCGCTTTATCTCGATATCATCGAGCATGGAGCGGTGAATGAAGACTATATGGCGAAACAGGTGAAACATGCCGATCGAACGGATGGTGAGATCGACACACTTTCGGCCCGTATCGCCCAAATAAGAACCTGGACATATGTGTCGAACAGGCCCGGATGGCTTGCCGATCCGACACACTGGCAGGAAAAGACACGAAAAATCGAGGATCGGCTGTCAGATGCCCTGCATGAGAGGTTGACGAAACGCTTCGTTGATCGCAGGACATCAGTGCTGATGAAGCGCCTGAGAGAGAATGCAATGCTTGAAGCTGAAGTAAGCGTAAATGGGGATGTCTTCGTTGAGGGACATCATGTGGGGGAATTGGCGGGCTTCCGTTTCAAGGCCGCGTCGGGGGCTGAGGGTCCTGATGCCAAGGCAATTGAAGCGGCGTCGCAAAAAGCGCTTGCGCTGGAGTTTGAAGCGCGCGCCGCGCGTCTGCATGCCTCCGGTAATGGTGACCTGGCGCTGGATTCGTCCGGTCTGGTCCGTTGGCTTGGCGATCCCGTTGGCCGTCTGGTCGCCGGAGACAATGTCCTGCGGCCGCGTGTCGTGCTGCTGGCCGATGAACAACTGACCGGGGCAGCACGCGATCATGTCGTCGCCCGCATCGAGCGGTTCGTCAATCACCACATTCAGACTGTTCTGAAACCGCTTGACGATTTGTCTGTGGCAGAGGATCTGGATGGCCTGGCGCGTGGCCTCGCGTTTCAGCTGGTGGAAAATCTCGGCGTTCTGTTCCGTCGTGATGTGGCGAACGAGGTGAAGTCGCTCGATCAGGATGCGCGTGCTTCGCTGCGCCGCTATGGTGTGCGTTTCGGCGCCTATCATGTTTTCGTTCCGGCACTCTTAAAGCCAGCTCCGGCGGAGCTGATTACCCTTCTGTGGGCGCTGAAAAACGACGGCCTCGACAAGCCCGGCTATGGTGAGCTGATCTCTGTTCTGGCCGCCGGTCGCACATCGGTCGTCACGGATCCGAGTTTTGAGCGCGAATTTTACAAGCTTGCCGGCTTCCGTTTCCTCGGAAAGCGGGCGGTGCGGATCGATATCCTTGAGCGTCTGGCCGATCTCATTCGTCCGCTGACCCAGTGGAAACCGGAAGAGGGGGCGCAGCGTCCCGAAGGTGCATTTGATGGACGCCGGTTTGTAACCACGCCTGCGATGATGTCGATCCTGGGTGCGACACCGGATGACATGGAGGAAATCCTTAAAGGTCTTGGCTATCGTGCCGATACCGCGAGCCCTGACGAAGTTGCGCAGATTGAGGCTATTCAGGCTGAGCGTGACAAGGAGAAGGAACAGGCTTCCAAACCGGCAGGTGTGGCTGTTGAAACTGTCGCCAGAAAGCCGGCTGTAGCGGAACAGGCACAGAGCGCCGAGGCTGCGCCTGGAGAAGCAACAGCAACGCCTGAGAAGAACGAAGGCACTCAGCCTTCAGAGACTGAGCCTGCCGCCAATGCTGGAGACGATGCAGGCGCTGCATCTGCTGAAAGCGGGAACGCTTCTGAAAAGCCCGAAGAGGAAGAGCCCAAGCCGGTTCTGCTCTGGCGGCAGGGTGGTCGTAGTCAGAATGACCGTAACCGCACACAGCAGGGCCGCGGCAATCGTGGCGAAGCGCGTGGACGCGGAAATCAGAACCGCAAGGGCGGTGGCCCGCGTGGCGAAGGCGATCACAAGGGCGGCAAAGGACCGCGCAAGGATCGTCCCGGCGATAACAACAAGCAGCAGCGCCCGCAGCGCCGTGAACGTGACAAGCCGGTCGATCCGGATTCGCCTTTCGCCAAGCTGGCGGCTCTGAAGGCGCAGATGAAGCGGTAAATCAATGGTGGATGCGCGCGACACCGAAAATGCAGCCGTGTCGGCTCCGCAGCGGGTCGACAAGTGGCTGTTTTTCGCGCGTATCGTCAAATCGCGGTCACTCGCCCAGAAAATGGTGCGGGATGGGTATGTGCGCGTAAACGGCAGCCGCATCTACAGGCCAAGTGTCGAAGTTTCTGTTGGCGACCGTCTGGAGGTTTCGCTCCAGCGCCGTGAGGTTAGGCTGATTATAGCTGGTGCAGGAACCCGTCGCGGGCCTTATTCGGAAGCGCGCCTGCTTTATAAAGACGTGAGCCCGCCCCCGGAGGCCAGAGAGAAGATATCGGCTTTCGAGCAGGCTCAGCGGGTGCCCGGTTCCGGTCGCCCGACCAAGAAAGAGCGACGCGAGATGATGCGGTTTCGCGGTGATGACTGAAAGCCCGGAGAAAAAACGGCTTTTGGAAAAATCTACCCTACGCTTTCTGATTGGTAGTATGAAATAGCCTTGCCCGCGGCCCGGAAACCCATTACCTCACACCCATGAAAGTACTCATGCGCAGCTTCGTTTCTAAGCAGAGGTCGCGCAATCCCGGTAAATGGCATCCTGCGTTGGTTGACTGCGCATGTCAGCTTGCCGGAAAATGAAGGAATATCTGGAGTCTCGCATGACGTATGTCGTGACCGATAATTGTATCAAGTGCAAATATACTGACTGTGTCGAAGTCTGCCCGGTCGATTGCTTCTATGAAGGCGAGAACTTTCTCGTGATCCATCCTGATGAATGCATCGACTGTGGTGTCTGCGAACCGGAATGTCCTGCTGAGGCAATTAAACCGGACACCGAGCCGGGGCTCGACGACTGGCTGAAGCTGAATGCCGAATATGCAGAAACCTGGCCCAACATCACGATCAAGAAAGAGCCTATGGACGGCGCTGAAGAGATGGATGGTGTTGAAAGCAAGTTTGAGAAGTTTTTCTCCACCAAGCCGGGTTCGGGCGATTAAAGCGCCGGACGGAATTGCCTGATCAGTTTTTTTCATTGACGCGGTGCGTACAAACAAGAAACCCTGAGCATCCGGAGATGCGCAGTCACCGGCTGTTGTTTTGAGCCTGAAAATGGCTCAGATCTGGCCTCGGATTTGTCATTTTCGGTCCCTATCCGTTTTTTTGCGGCACATCACATTTAGGGGCTTGGCGAATGCTTTCAATTCGGTTAGGTCTCAGCCATGCTCCTTGTTCGCTGGCGGCATTTTGTCGCGGGCGTGTCTCGCATTGCTTTATCTTACAATTTATGATACAACTTCGGGACTGATCCAAAAAACGGCAGCTATGCCTGTTAGCCCGAGAAAGCAATCATCAAGCGTCCAACATTTTCCATGACCAGCAATTGGCTGCACGAGTCTGCGAATTCGTGACGTTTTCCATTGCCCGTTTAGCGGAGACAGTGGGCGGCAACCGCCGTTGACCGCCCATCCGGATGATCATTGTCCGGAACCGGCGCCCGCCGGATGCGTAACAGGGAGTTTGTAAAGCATATGACGATACAACAAAAAAAATCCTCAGGCCGTCACGGTTTCAAAACCGGTGAGTCCATTGTGTATCCCGCACATGGTGTCGGTACGATCAGTGCTATTGAAGAGCAGGAAGTCGCGGGCATGAAGCTCGAGCTTTTCGTGATCGATTTTGACAAAGACAAGATGCGTCTGAAGGTGCCGGTTGCCAAGGCGATGAGCATCGGTATGCGTAAACTGTCAGAAGACGATTTCGTTGAGCGCGCACTGAAGATTGTTCAGGGTAAAGCCCGGGTCAAGCGAACCATGTGGTCGCGCCGTGCACAGGAATACGATGCCAAGATCAATTCCGGGGATCTGATTGCCATTGCTGAGGTTGTCCGCGACCTTTACCGGGCAGATGATCAGCCGGAGCAGTCTTATTCAGAACGCCAGCTTTATGAAGCAGCACTTGATCGTATGGCGCGTGAAGTGGCTGCGGTTAACAAGGTTTCCGAAACAGAAGCCGTTCGTCTCGTCGAAACGCATCTTGCCAAAGGTCCCAAGCGCGGCAAGGCAACCGATGAAGACGATGCACAGGAAGAAGCTGCTTAATCAGGCAGCATTTCAGGTGTAGTGGCCCCAAACGGTCATTCATTGAAAATCCGGTCCTTTGGGCCGGATTTTTCTTTTTGAGGGCACGAAAAAACTGTGTTCTGCCATTGCCACCAAGGTCTGACAAAATGCCGGTCTGGCCAGACAAACAATCTTCCCGCAAACGCATTATCTCCCTGCCTGTCCGTTCCGCTGTGTTTTCGCAGTGGTCAGAAAGCTTGGCTGACAGCGCGATAGAGCGTCGGGCAAAAATCAGCTTCCGCTTTTCGATAATCCGATGCGTTAAAAGAAAGCATCTGAAGGGCTCCCACCTGAAATTGTCAGGAAAAGTGAACCAAATAGCCCTTTCTCACGTTTACACTTTTAGTGATCCGCCTGAAGCGTGTTTCCGGAGAAACGATTTCCGGTATCACCTGCCAGAACACATGGCTTTAAAGGCGGCTTTTCCCGGCTCTAACGCCGGGCGACAGGGGAACGCGGGAGACGTAAGATGAATCATTACAGCGCCGAAGATCACCGCATTGCCAGTGCAGCGATGGCCGCACCCTATCTCACGCGCGAGCAGGAAACTGCGCTTGCCACCCGCTGGCGCGAACGTGAGGACAATAAGGCCCGCAACGACATTGCAATGGCGCATTTGCGGCTGGTTGTCGCCATGGCGTCCAAATTCAAGGGCTTTGGCCTTCCCAAGAGCGATCTTGTGCAGGAAGGCTATCTTGGGCTTCTGGAAGCGGCGGCGCGCTTTGATCATGAGCGTGGCGTGCGGTTTTCCACCTATGCCAGCTGGTGGATCCGTGCCGCGATGCAGGATTTCGTGCTGCGCAACTGGTCGATTGTGCGCGGCGGAACAAGCTCTGCCCAGAAGGCGCTGTTTTTCAAACTACGCCGCTTACGGGCGCAGATTGCCGCACGTGACCGATCAATGAGCGCGCAGGCGATTTATGTGGAGATTGCCAGTCGTCTCGGCGTTCACGTGAATGACGTTCAGGCCATGGATGCCCGCCTCTCCGGCAATGATACCTCACTGCAGGCTCCGCTTGGCGGTGATGGCGAAGAAGATGGGGCTCAGCGTATGGACATGATTGTCTGTGATGCACCGCTGCCGGAAGAACAGGTCACCGGAATCATCGATGGTGAGCGTATTTCCCAAAAGCTGAGGTCGGCTCTGGCAAAGTTATCTCCACGCGAAAGTCGGGTTATCAAGGCTCGCAAACTTGCCGAAAAAGCAGCCACACTGGCGGAACTGGGTGATGAACTGGGCATATCGAAGGAGCGTGTGCGCCAGATCGAGGGGCGGGCTCTGGAAAAGCTGAAAGCCGCCATGACTGCAGATCCCCAGGCCAATGCATTGGTGCCAGCCTGAAACCGGCTTCAAGTCCGATCAATTTCTGATGTAAGCCTCAAAATGCCATGGTTGTTCACTGAGAAACAATCTTGACCTTCTGGCCAACAGAAAGTGATGCGCCTGCAGGCAGGGCATTTAATATCTGGAACAGCTCCAGCTTGCGGTTTGTGCCCATCATTCTTGCTGCCATGCTGGCAACCGTATCACCAGGCTGAACTTCAACGAGGCGTACACGAAGTGGCTGGACCGATGCGATTTCCTCCGGCGTCATCTTGTGGAAGCTGGAGCGCACCGAACTTGCGATTTCTTCAAGATTGGTGTTGCCGCGTGGCGTTGCCGTCAGAAGGCGATAAATATCGCCGCCAGAGCGGATAACCGTAACGTCAAACTGCCATTCCCCGGCATTTGCCCGCGCATTCGCGGCAGGCAGCCCGCCAATGGTCATGGCGCGCACAGTCGACGGGTCAAGCCCTGTTACCCAGCCGCTTTGAATATAGTCTTCCAGATTACGGCGACCATCGGCCTTAACCCCATCGAACCGGATTGCCACATTGTTTGGGCCTGTGGCCACAACGGAGTTGGCCTTGTCGGTCATGACGAAGCCTGGCGGAACCTGAAACGCGATTTTCAGCTCCGGGTGATAGAAATTCCGGTCACGAATATAGCCGTCTTCCGGGTTTGGGCCGAACAGCATGCCATTGATGCCATTCAGGAAATATTCCGAACCAATCTCGCCTGCTCCATCTTTCTTCGCGTATTGATCCGCCTGATCTTCTGCAAGCTGAATGCGCTGAGGTGTGCTGGGATGACTGGAGAGAAAGTCGAGGCTCGATTCACCGTCAGCTGAGGCTGACTCGTAAGCTGCGAAGGCTGCCATCGAGCGCAAGAAGCGGGCTGCGGCATGCGGGTCGTAGCCCGCTTCAGACAGCATACGGATGCCGATGGCGTCTGCCTCAAGTTCCTGCTGGCGTGAGAACGCAGCAAGACGCAGCTTGCCGCGTGCCGCGATCTTCTGAGCCTGTGCGCTGTCGGGAAGCACTTCGGCAACCACCTGATTGGAGATCGCCTCGGCTTCCTCGCGGCGTTGCCGCTCGATGCCATGATTGGCCGTCACATGCGCCATTTCATGAGAAAGAACTGCCGCCACTTCAGAAGCATCTGTGGCCAGGGCAAGAAGGCCGCGGGTGACATAAAGGTAACCGCCGGGCAGTGCAAACGCGTTGATGGTCGGCGAGTTCAAAATCGTGATCCGGTATGTCTGCTGCGGGTTTTCCGAAACCGCTGTCAGTGCGCCGGCGATGCGGGCAACCAGCTTTTCGACCTGAGGATCGCGATATTGTCCGCCGTAGGTCTTCAGGATATTCGGATGCTCGCGCGCGCCCATTGCCGCGTTTGGATCATTGCGGGTCAGCGCATCAACCGTTTGCAACCCCTGTTGATTTTCCGGAAGCACAAAATAACTGTCAGCCGTCTGGCAGGCACCGAGAAACAGCAAAGTGCACAATGCAGCGACCGTATTGAGGCGCCGTTTCCGCATCGGAGCGGCTGTTGCGACCGTTATTGGTCCCGACCCGTTTTTTCGTTCCATTCTCTAAGCGCCTGCTGATCGTTTGAACCGGAACCAATACAACGCCTGAGCGCGAATAAGTATCCGGCTTTTGGATGATGCCGCATCCCTCATTTGCCGCATCACACTGCACATTATGTGGCGTTCGGTTTAAAAACCGTCAATAGCGCGCTGAAAAGCGGCCATGTTCAATGACCAGTCGATGGTCGGCAAGCCGGTCCATCTCGTCTGGCTCATGAGACACCATGACAACCGTATTGCCGGTTTCGCGGTGAAGTTCAACCAGAAGCGCGCCCATTTCCGCTCTTGTATCGGGATCGAGCGCGGCAAAGGGTTCGTCCAGAAGCAGGACGGGACGGTTGCGCACCAAAGCGCGCGCAAAGGCCGCACGCTGTCGCTCTCCACCTGAAAGCGAGGCAACCTTTCGTTTTTCAAACCCTTTAAGGCCAACACGTTCCAGCGCCTTGCTGATGCGGGCCTTGTCATCCGGGCTCAGCTTCAAAGCGGGATCGATGCCAAGACCGATATTGGTGAAGATATCGAGATGCGCGAACAGGTTATTATCCTGAAACACCAGCGTGACGGGCCGATCTGCAATATGGATCCCGTTCATCACCTTGTCGCCGATTATGATGCGGCCTGTCGAAGGCGCCTCAAAACCGGCGATCAAATTAACCAGCGTGGTTTTCCCGGAGCCTGAGCGCCCTGTCACAGCGTTGATGGCACCTCCTGCGATGATACCGTCGAAGTTAAAGCGGTTCTCCCCCAGCGTCAGTGTGACATTTTCAAGCGCTATATCGGCTGATTTCATCATGTCGGTGTCCCTAAATCCCACCTGCTCTGGCCTTCTGGCCGCGCGTTCCGGCAATCATCAGCAACAGACAAACGAAGCCGAGAATAAGCGCAAGCCCGTTCGCATCAGCCGTGCGATAGCTGCCGAGGCGGCTGTAAAGCAGCCATGGCAGTGTCATCAGTTCGTTTCCGCCGAAAAGCGCGACAGCCCCCAGATCCCCGAGCGAGAGCGCCATGGCAAAGGCCATTGCCGTTGTCAGTGGTTTTCTCAAGCCCGGCCAGTCTATCGTTTTGAAGCGGTTAAAGCCTGAAAGACCGAGGCTTGCCGAAAGACGGGCTGTGCGGCTGCGGTGTATGGCGATGGCTGGCTGAAGAACACGCAGCACGAAAGGCAGGGCCATCAGCGTGTTGATGGCAACGACGATCACCGGCGCAGCCATTTCTGTCAGCCCGAACGGGCGCACCAGCAGGAACCAGCCGGTCCCCAGCACGATGGGCGGCACCAGAAGCACGAGAGACCCCATTGCGCCCATCAGGTCGGACAGGCCACGGTCAAAGGATGATGGGTGCTTCATCGCTGCGATCGCACTGGTTGCCGCAATAAAAGAGAGTGCAATGGCAAGACAGATAATCGCGGCGGAAAACGCAATTGAAAGACTTGTTGCAAGTGCACGCAGGAAAACCGGTTCCCGAATGATTTTAAGAAGATCGGCCTGAACGCCTTTGAAGACGATGATCAGCAGCGGCAGCGCCAGAAAAACGGCAAACAGTCCGATCAGTCCGGAATCAGCCAGCCTCAGGCGGCCTTTGCGGCTGTCGGGGCGCGTCTGAGTGGTATCGGCACTTGTTCCGGGATCCTTTGGCTTGGGAAAGAAGGAAAGCCCAAAAAGGACAAGTGCGGTCAGTACGATCTGCATGCCTGCCAGCGCCACAGCGCGTGATGGATTAAAATCGAAGCGCAACGCCTGATAAATCGCGACTTCCAGCGTTGTTGCTGCAGGGCCGCCCCCTAAAATCAGGACCAGTGTGAACGATGTTGCGCATAGCATGAAAACCAGACCGGCTATGCCAGGGATCAGCGGAGCGATGACCGGCCATTCGATGAACCGGAAGACCGAGCGCTGTGGCATGGAAAGCATTGCAGCAGATTTGAAGTACTCCTGCGGCACACGCTCCAGACCGGCAAGGAACAGGCGTGCGGCAAGCGGGAGGTTGAAATAAACATGGGCCAGAAGAATGCCCTGCAGCCCGTAAATCTGAAGCGGACGGTCATAACCGGCAAAAGCGACCAGGTCATTAAAGAGGCCCTGCCGTCCCCAGACACCAATCAGCCCGAGGGCGCCGATAAGAACGGGAAGGCCGAGTGGAACGGCCATCAGACGAATAATCCAGAGCCTGCCGGGAAAGTGTGGCTGACGGGCGAGCGCACGTGCGACCGGTATGGCGAAGATCACCGACAAAGCTGTTGATAGCAAGGCCTGAAACAGGGTGAACCGAAGAATGCGCCAGACATAAACGTCGCTCAAAACCGCAGAAAGCGCGGCCTCGCCGCCGGAGCGCAGCAGTGCAAGAACGGCCGCAGCAATGAACAGGCAAACCGCGCCAAGTGCGATGGCACCAGCGCGGTAAGAGCGGCGGAATTCTGAAGCAGACAGATACAAGGGCGCTGACTTTCGGTTGATAGGCTGAAGACCCGCTCAGAGCGCGTGGCGTTAGCGGGCGCTCATTGCGTTCAGCCACTCATCAATCCAGGCCTGCCGGTTTTCGGCAACGGTCTTCGGCGAGAACTGCAGCGTCTTCGTCGGTTTGACCGCATTTTCAAAAGCAGCGGGAAGTGGGTTCGACGTTTTCGCAGCAGGCATCATCCAGTTATGCGTCGGGATGGTATCCTGAAAGCCGGGCGTCAGCATGAAGGCCAGAAAGCGTTCCGCCAGCTCGGGCACATCCGTATTCTCAGTCATTGCTGCGACTTCAACCTGAATGTAAAGCGCATCGATATCAGCGGCCTTGTACCGTTCAGAATTTTCGGCAATTTCGTGATAGGCTGGCGATGTGGTGTAGGAAAGCACCATGGGCGCTTCACCATCGGTAAACAGGCTATAGGCTTCCGACCAGCCGGGTGTGACAGTGAGAATGCGCTTGCTTAGGCTCTTCCATTTGCCGGCGGCCTCGTCACCATAAACCGATTTCATCCAGAGCAACATGCCGAGACCCGGTGTCGAGGTGCGGGGGTCTTCAATCACAATTTTCTGGTTCTTGGGTCCATTGACGAGGTCATCGAGGCTGGTGGGCGGCGTTTCGATGCTTTCGGTGTCATAAACAACATCGAAATAGCCATAGTCGAAGGGAATAAAGGTGTCGTCCGACCAGCCGCCGGGAATATTGATTGATCCTTCAGGAAGGCTGACAGGCGCAAAGAGTCCGGTCTCGCGTGCTTCATAGGTCAGGTTGTTATCCAGCCCGAGAACGATGTCGGCCTGGCTGGTTTTGCCCTCAAGCTTCATCCGGTTCAAAAGCGCTACGCCATCGGCAACACTCACGAATTTAAGAGTGCAATCGCACTCTGCCTCAAACGCCTCTTTGACCAGAGGCCCCGGACCCCATTCGGCATTGAAACTTTCATAGGTGTAGACGGTGAGCACTGGCTTTTCATCTGCGAAAGCGGGGGTGCTGGCCCCTGCAAAAGCTGCCAGAGCGGCTAGCATCGTCAATGGAAGAATTCTCGGCATGACGCCACCTCCTTTATTGGTCAATGGGAAAAGGGCGTCGAATGTTTCGCGCATCTAATCCCTCCGCCGGTTTTAACCGGATCAGGTTCCTCGGGTTGGATCCAAAAGTCCTCTCAGCGTCGCCTTTCAAATTCAGTGCGACCGCACCCCGTTAGAGCAAGTTGATGAGTATCGCGCCCCGGCAGGTGATGCAAGAGCGGAAAACTCGGTGCCTGCGGGGTTTGAAACCAGCGTGGAAAAACATTAGGTTGGTGCTTCGCTTGGGCTTCCAAGCGAACCCGCCAGTCGTCATGCAAAGGAGTGTGTCGGCTCATCCTGAGAAGTGTTCGCAAGGAAGGAGCACACAAATGGCAGAAGCAAAGAGCGGGGACACCGTTCGTATTCATTACACAGGGACCCTGAACAACGGTTCGACCTTCGATTCCTCACAGGGGCGTGACCCGCTGGAATTTACCGTCGGCGCCGGACAGATCATCCCAGGTCTTGATCGTGAGATCGAAGGCATGAGCGTTGGTGATACGCGTCAGGTCAAGGTTGCCTCGGAAGAGGCTTATGGCGCGCATGATCCGCAGAAGGTTCAGGTTGTACCGAGTTCGGCCATGCCGCAGGATGCTGAAATCCAGCCCGGCATGCAGCTGCAGGCCCGCACGCCCAACGGCGACACCGTGCCGCTCGTCGTGACCAAGGTTGAAGAAGATCAGGTTACCGTTGACGCAAACCATCCGCTGGCAGGCGAAGATCTCAATTTCGCTATCGAGCTTGTGGAAATCGTCAACGCTGCTTAAGTATACCCGATAACGGAACGAATTGTCTGGTGACTGCAATCCGGGTGCGCCGCAAAAAACTTTTCGGCCTGAGCCCGGCATGATTGTGACCGGATGATTTTTTTATTTGAGGCTGGAGTGCGAAATCGCATTCCAGCCTCTTTTTGTCAGTAGCATTTTCCAGAAGGGCAATTTATGAACGAGACGGTTGAAAAATGCGATTTATTTTGCCGGGGATACGGAACCACAGCCCTTCTGTTCCGTTAGGAAATCGACTCGTTTTTTAGCATGAGCAGCCGCTTCGGGATTTCAGACCTGTTGCGGCTCAATTTTGGCGGGCGGTCCGACGGAAAAGTTATTGGGCGACAGGCGTTTTCGATTAGGCGATTGGTTGGTTTGAATTGGTTGGACGGATTATGAAACGACGCAGCTTTCTGACGCAGACGGCCGTGGGGGCCTTCGCGTTCTCAGGTTTATCAGGAAAAGCTTTCGCGCAGGATGCGCCGGTCGAGCCGGACAAGGTGCCGATGCAAGGCGAGAATACGCAGCCCGCCGAACCGCAAGAATCCTTCTCTTTTGACAAGCTGACAGAGCAGATGCGGGTCAAAGCGTCGAAGCCTTATTCTGCGCCAGCCGAGAACGTGCCCGAAGCATTTCAGAAGCTGGACTACGATGGCTATCGTGCAGTGCGGTATGATCCCAACAAGGCGATCTGGCGTGATCGTTCAGCGTTCCAACTTCATGTTTTTCCGCTTGGCTGGCTGTTCAAAACGCCGGTAGACATTTACGAGGTCGCGGGTGGCGAAGCCGAAAAGCAGGTTTTTTCAGCAGACGATTTCATCTTTCAGCCGCCACTCAATCCTGCGGACTTTTCAGGCGTCGAGCTGCCGGGCGTCGCCGGTTTTCGCATCAATTATCCGCTCAATCGTCCCGATGTCAGCGACGAACTGATTTCATTTCTCGGATCTTCCTATTTCCGCGCTCTTGGTGAGGGCAATATCTACGGACTTTCAGCGCGCGGCCTTGCCGTGAATACGGCAACACCGTCCGGCGAAGAGTTTCCCCGTTTCTCAGCCTTCTATGTTGTGCGCCCTGAAACCGGCACGGAAAAGATCACTGTTTTTGCTGCTCTGGATGGGCCGAGTGTGACCGGCGCTTATCGATTTATCATCACGCCCGGCATGAATACGCGGATGGAAGTGACGGCCCGATTGTTTTTCCGGAACGAAATCGAGCGTCTGGGCGTTGCCCCCATGACTTCGATGTATTTGTTCGGACCCGCAAACCATCACGCTTTCGACGATTACCGTGAGCGCGTCCACGACAGTGAGGGCCTTAAGATCGTTCGCGCGGACGGAACAGAATTATGGCGCAGCCTGCACAACGGCAAGAAGCTGGCCAATTCCTATTTTTCGGAAACCAGTCCGCGTGCCTTCGGGCTTTACCAGCGGCATCGGGATTTTGAAGATTATCAGGATGCCGAAGCACATTATGAGCGTCGCCCGTCACTTCTGGTCGAACCGCTCAGCGACTGGGGTGAAGGCAATATCTCACTTGTCGAGATTCCGACGGATAAGGAAGTCAACGATAATATCGTCTGCTTCTGGCAGCCGAAAGAAAAGCCGCAGGCCGGCGGGTCTGCGGAATACAGCTATCGTCTGACCTGGGGGGCGATCGAAGAAGATCGGTCCCGGCTGGCGCGTGTCGTTGAGGTGCGCAGCGGTGAGGGCGGTGTATCCGGCGGAAACAGTGCCGACGGTGTGCGTAAGCTGATCGTCGATTTCGCCGGTGGCGCGCTGGATGATGCTGTTGCAAGCGCCAAGATTTCCGAACGTCTGCACGTCACCAATGGTGAGGTTGTGCATTCCACTGTTTCGGCGATCCGCAATGAGAATATCTGGCGCCTCGCCATCGACATCAAGCCTGATGGCGACAAGCCTGTCGAGATTGTCGGCGCGTTGACGAACGGCGATCGCGACATATCTGAAGTATGGCTTTATCAATGGAGAATGGGTGATGACCAACCGAATTGAAGAAAATCATACCGAAGCAGAGATCAGTCGCTATTTGCCCGACGCTGCACCGCTGCCGATGCCTGAGCAGGTCATCGAACGTGCTGGCTTTGTCTCGCGGATCGTTTCGGCACTGGTTCCTCCCCTGCAGAGCATTCCCGGCCTTCGGTCGCTTCGTTCCTGAAACTCTTAAGACCAAGGTTCACGGCCACCGTCATCAGCCAAGGGTAAATCATGCTGGCTTTCCGGCGTACTATATCCGTTTTATTTTCTGCCGCTGTCGCGCTCATCGCATCGCGACTGGCTATTGATGTTTTTTTCGCAGATGGCATCGATTTCGTCGATTACATCCGGATTGCGCTTTGTGCTGCGACTGCGGCCTGGATTGCCTGGGGTGCATCCTTGGGCGTCGGCGGGCTGATTGGCGGGAAGATGAAGACGCCGCCGCGCGCGAGCCTGAGCGAGAGCGGATTAAGTGCCAGAACAGCTATTTTGATCCCGGTCTATAACGAGGATCCCCGCGAGACATTTTCTTCTGCGCTGGCAATGGCCAACAGTCTTGCCCAAACCGATCATGCGGACCTGTTCGATATCGTTATCCTTTCCGACAGCCGCAACGAAAGCGTGGTTGCCGAAGAGGAGGAGTGGTTTCGCAAACTGCATGCGGACATGCCGCGACAGGTTGGCGCGTTTTACCGCCGCCGTACCGATAATGCCGGTAAGAAAGCCGGAAATATCGGTGATTTCGTGCGCCGTTATGGCGCGCGATACACCTATATGCTGATCCTCGACGCAGACAGCCTGATGGAAGGTGAAACCATCATCGAGATGCTGCGCCGGATGGAGGCAGAGCCAAAGCTGGGCCTGCTGCAGTCTCTGCCAAAAATCATTGAATCTGAATCATGGTTTGCACGCGCTCTCCAGTTTTCCGCTGGTCTTTTTTCGCCGATTTATACGCGCGGTCTGGCACGCATGCAGGGCAGTGAGGGGCCGTTCTGGGGCCATAACGCCCTTGTGCGCACCGAAGCTTTTGCTGAAAGCTGCGGCCTTCCTGCACTTTCAGGGCGTCCGCCTTTCGGGGGGCATATCCTCAGTCACGATTATGTGGAAGCTGCTCTTCTTGCCCGCAAGGACTGGATCGTGCGGGTCGATTACGATCTTGAGGGCTCCTTCGAGGAAGGTCCGCAGAATACGGTCGATTTTGCCAAGCGTGACCGTCGCTGGTGTCAGGGTAACCTCCAGCACATCCGGCTTCTGTTTGCGCCGGGCATCAAGGCCTGGAACCGCTTCACGTTTCTGCAAGGAGTGATGGCTTATGTCAGTTCACCGCTCTGGATGATGTTTATTGTTGCTTCTGTCGTTGCGCCGCTTTTTGCGCCTGAGCCGGACTATTTTCCCAGTCCCTATCTGCCCGCAATGTTCCCCAAAGCTGAAACAGCGCTGGCTGTCACATTGCTCGTTGGCGTCGGCGGCCTTCTGATCGGGCCAAAACTGCTGATCGCGCTTCGGTCAGGGCTGACGGGTGAAGCGCGGCGCTTCGGTGGCTTTGTCCAGGTGTTCTGGTCAACACTGATGGAAGTGGTCTGGTCTTCTATTCTGGCGCCGATCACACTGATGTATCAGAGCCGTTCGGTCATGCAGGTCGTGCTTGGTATGGATGGCGGCTGGCCGGCCTCCAATCGTGAAGGGCACTACCTGTCTCTTGAGGATGCATTTCGCGCCAGCTGGTGGATTTCGTTAACGGGCATCCTCATGCTTGCCGGGGCTCATTTCTTTGCCCCGGACCTGTTCTACTGGTTGATGCCCATTGCCGTGCCCCAGATTATCAGTCCGTTTCTGATTTCAGTGACATCATCGCGCACAAGCGGTCGGGTCGCATCGGCGCTTGGACTGTTTCAGACAGTCGAAGAGTTTAGCCGCGCTGCAATCATGATCGAAAAGGATCAGGTTCTGGCGCGCTGGAGGCCTGAAACAGTTTCTGCTGACATTTCTGAAGCAGAAGGTGGCATTGAGTCTGCCACCGATAACCAGCCCGACCTTTCGGGCGTAAAAGGATAGCGTTGATTGAACAAGGCAGCGGCGCCATCGGGCGCGGTGGGTACTTCAGTGCGAGGTGGCCGCGATTCGCGGATCGACGTTCTGCGTGGTCTCGCTCTGATTACGATCTTCGTCGATCACGTTCCGGGCAATCTCTATTCCTATTATACTTTCAGAATGATCGGTTTTTCCGATGCGGCAGAAGCGTTTGTTCTGATCTCTGGCATTGCAGCCGGTCTTGCCTATAGCCGTCATTTCCAGCCCGGCAAAACCAGCTCTGCGATTGCCCGCATTCTGCGGCGGGTGCGGACGATTTATCTGGCGCATATTTTCGCTTCGCTGGCAGCTGCAGTGATGATTGTCGGTGCGTGGCATATCTTCGGTCTGGATGAGTTCATGGCATCGTTTGGCCTGAAGTGGCTGTTGCAGGCTCCGGCTGCCGCACTGGCCGGGCTAATGCTGCTGACCTATCAGATCAGCTATTTCAACATCCTGCCGCTTTATGTCGTGCTGTTTTTGTTTCTGCCCGGGCTGCTTCTGCTTGGTACGTGCCGGATCTGGCTTATGCTGGCGTGTTCTGCAGCCCTTTGGCTTGTTGCGCGGTATTTCGGTCTGAAACTGCCATCCTATCCGGGTGAGTATACCTGGTTCTTCAATCCGCTGTGCTGGCAGTTTCTGTTTGCAATCGGTCTGGCGGTTGGTATTGCCGCCAAGAAGGGGCGGGTCCTGGTCGGCCCGCACCCCGCTCTGCTGGGGGCTGCCGCGGCGTTTATCGTATTTGCAGCGTGGTGGCGTCTTTCCGGCGAGTATGCATTTCCATGGCCGGATTTCGTGCCGGACGTGCTGGCTGATACCAGCAAACAGACACTGGGGCCGGCGCGTATTCTTCATATTCTCGCGGTTGCCTATATCCTGTCATGCCTGCCCTTCTTGAGGCGGCTGTTTGAGACGAAGCCATTCTATCCGGTCATGGTTATGGGGCAGGCCAGCCTTGTAACCTTTGTCAGTGGTTCGCTCATTGCTGTTGTATTTCAGGTCATGCGCGTCACTGTTCCCCTTACGCTTCTTGCAGATACGCTGTTGCTTTTAGCCGGTTTGAGTGGGCAGTTTTTGCTGGCGCAGTTCCTCCTGCGACGCAGCGGCCGGCTCTTACCTCTCGAACGTGTTGCAACGGCGTGAAGGCCAGATCAGGCTCCGGCTTTGCCGGACTTTGCCTGAGAATACCCAAGCTCCGATGATTTGACGACGAGCGCTGCAACAAGGCCCAGTCCGGCTGTCAGGGCAGCAAAAAAGAACACGTTTGCAAATGCACTTTCATACGCTGAAACCGCGATGGCGTGGGCCGATTCACCGAGCTGTCCAAGAGCGACCGGCTTCAGATCCGAGACCGGACCCACGCCGGGAATGCTGCCAGCGGCATCCAGGCTTTTGCCCAGAAGTGCGCCGTAGATCGAAATGGCTGTCGCAGCGCCAATCATCCGCGACAATGTGACGGTTCCTGTCGCCGCGCCGATATCGCCGCCACGGGCGGCATTCTGAACGCCCAGAACCGGGACCTGCTGGCCGAGACCGATCCCTATTCCCTGCAGTCCCATCAAAACGGCAATGAAGAAAAGCGGTGTTTCGCTTCGTCCAAAAACACTGAGCATAATGAAGCAGAATGTGCTGAGCGAAAGCCCCAGAATAGCATAGGGCTTGTACCGCCCGCTTGCGGACATCAGTCGCCCGCTGGTTAGGGAGCCAACAACAATGCCGGTCGTGACAGGAATAAAAAACAAGCCTGCGCTTGCCGGAGCGAGCCCGAAGACGGATTGCAGGAAAAGCGCGAAATAATTGACCATACCAATCGCCACCGCGCCACTGGTGATGGATATTGCGATCAGAAGTGCAACGGTCGGATGCGCCAGAAGCAGCAGCGGAATAATCGGTTCGCGGGCGTGTCGCTCGACCCGGATCCAAAGCAGGATGCAAACACAGGAGATGGCCAGCACCGTGAAACTGCCCGGTGCTGTCATGGAGCCGAATATCTGGGAAGAGTCACTCCACAAAACAATCCCGGTCACTGAGATTGCAAGCAGAATGGTACCGGCAAAATCGATTGTCGGCGTTCGGTTCGGCTTGCGGTTTGGCATCAGCATGAACAGTCCGATCAGGACAATCAGCCCAAGCGGCAGGTTGATCAGAAAGATCGACCGCCAGCCGAACGCATCGGTCATTGTCCCGCCCAGGATCGGGCCCAGGGCACCGGAGGTCATGATGACCAGGCTAGCATAACTCTGATATTTCGGCCGTTCCCTTGGTGAAAACAGATCGGCATTCAATGCAAAGATTGAAACCATCAGACCGCCGCCACCGAAGCCCTGAAGAACACGCGCTGCAATCAGTGTGTTCATGGAAATTGCCAGACCGCAAGTCAGTGAGCCGATCAGAAAAATCGTTATGGCCGTCATAAGAACATATTTACGACCGATCAGGTCGCCGAGTTTGCCATAAAGCGGCATAACCGCGCAGGTCGCCAGAAGATAGGCAGAGGCGACCCAGCCAAAACGCTCCATCTGGCCGAACTCACCGACAATTGTTGGCAAAGCTGTTGAGACGATCTGATTATCGAGAGTCGCCAGAAACATCGCCATCAGCAGGAACAGGAACGCGGCGATCCGCAGTTTCGGGTTCTCGACCAGCGAGATGAATGGCTGTTCTTGCATGAAATGGAGGCCTGAAATGTGTGCTTTTGGCATGTAACAGTGAGATTGGCATAATAATGTCAATGGCATATATTTGCAAAGTGCATATTTCGAATATGGAATTTTGAATAAAGGGGCTGGGAGTACAATGGACGCATCGGACAGCGACAGGAAAGGCGGCGCCTCTCTGAAACGGCTTTCTGCAACGATGACCCGCAATCAGCTGCTCATGCGCAGGCGTGTTATCAGCCGGGTCACGATTGCGGCAGTTGCTCCGGCATTGGAGGTGACCCACCTCGATGTCCTTGATCTCGTAAAGCGCCTTGAGGCTGACGGAGAGGTGACCATCGGTGCTGTTGCTGAGGGGATGCGTATTGATCCCTCACGTGCCAGCCGCATTGTTGCCGAACTGGTCAGTCAGGGGCATCTTGAGCGCCGGATTTGCCAGTCCGATGCGCGTCGGTCCATTCTGGTGGTAACGGCAGACGGTGAAGCGCTGGTCAGTAAGATCCATGCGGTGAAGCGCAGACTTCTGGAAACCATTACAGAGGACTGGAATGCAGAGGAGCTGGAAGCGTTTACCGCTCTCTATGAGCGGTTCGTAAGTGCGCTGGAAGACTATGCCCACGATTATGCGCACCAGCATTGTCAGGGAAGCGAAGGCTGAGGCGAATCTGCTTTCGTTTCGTCCCTATATTCGCTATTGCCTTACGGCATGAGCAACAGCGATACCTTTACCATTTTGCTTTCCGGACATCTGGATATCAGCGGCAGGCTTAAGAAAGCCGTTGCCGGAAGCCGGTTCATTGCAGCCGATGGCGGTATGCGCCACGCCGAGGGGCTTGGCATCATTCCGGAACTTTGGGTTGGTGACTTCGATTCGACGGATGAAGGACTTCTGAAGCGCTGGCCGGATATCGAGCAGAAGAGCTTTCCGCCGGAAAAGAACGAAACCGATGGCGCACTGGCTGCGGGCGAAGCGATTATTCGCGGCGCCGGTAAGATCATCATGGCCGGCGCTCTGGCGGGCGAACGCACCGATCACGGCCTGATGAACATGCTGTTCGCCGTCAATATGGCTGAAAACGGCTGTGAGATGATGCTGACCACCGGAGTGGAAGAGGCCTATCCGCTTCTTGCAGGTGAAACCGTGATCGATATACCGCCAGGTGCGCTGTTCTCAATTCTTGGGTTTTCCGACCTTCATGGTCTGTCGATTGAAAATGCCGGCTATCCGCTGGATGGCTTTGAAGCACCGTTCGGTCTGCCGCGCACGGTCTCCAACATTGCAGGCCACACGGATGAACCTGTTCGCATAACCTTGAAAAGCGGCCGTGGCATCATCATTGTCCGGCCCTATGATTTTTCGGGAGTCTGAGTTTTGGCCCCGCCAATTCTGAAACTGGATGATATTCATTTAAGCTTCGGCGGCACGCCGCTGTTGCAGGGTGCGGGTCTGCAGGTTGAGCCCGGCGACCGGATCTGCCTGGTCGGGCGCAATGGTTCTGGCAAGTCGACTTTGCTGAAGATTGCTGCAGACATGGTCGAACCGCAGTCAGGCGAAGTGTTTCGTCACCCCTCCTCGACAGTGCGGTATCTGGAGCAGGCACCTGATTTCTCCGGTTTCGCAACAGTCGAAGATTATGTCGTTGCCGGTCTTGCGCCGGGCGATGAGCATTATCGCGCGACCTACCTCATGGAGCATCTGGGCGTGGAGCCGGGTGCTGACCCGCGTACGCTCTCCGGAGGAGAGGCCCGCCGTGCTGCACTGGCGCGTGTTCTGGCGCCTGAACCGGATATCCTGCTTCTCGATGAGCCGACCAACCATCTTGATCTGACCACGATTGAATGGCTGGAAGGTGAGCTGGCCGGGACGCGTTCGGCGCTGGTTCTGATTTCGCATGACCGGCGTTTTCTTGAAAATACCACCACGGCAACGGTCTGGCTGGATCGCGGTGTTTCGCGACGGATGAACCGTGGTTTTGCCCATTTTGAAGAATGGCGCGACAAGGTTCTTGAAGAAGAAGAGGCTGAACAGCACAAGCTGGCCCGTGCCATTGTGCGCGAAGAGCACTGGCTGCGCTATGGTGTGACGGCGCGGCGCAAGCGCAATATGCGCCGTCTTGGCGAGCTGCACGATATGCGTGCGCGCCACCGGGAACATCGCGGGCCGCAGGGCACGGTCAACGCCACAGTGACGGAAGGCCGTGAGAGCGGCAAGCTGGTGATTGAGGCTGAAGATATAACCAAGTCTTATGGCGACCGTGAGATTGTCAAACCGTTCTCACTTAAGGTCAGCCGGGGCGAGCGGATCGGTCTTGTCGGCCCGAACGGTGCGGGCAAGACGACGCTGCTCAAACTGCTGACCGGTGAGCTGGCCCCCGATAGCGGCTTTGTCCGCCTTGGCGTCAATCTGGAAATGGCGACAATTGATCAGAAGCGTGAAGAGCTGAACCCTGATGACACGCTCTCGCATTATCTCACAGACGGACGCGGCGACACGCTGCTGGTCGATGGTGAGCAGCGTCATGTAACCGGATATATGAAAGATTTCCTGTTTCAGCCGGAACAGGCCCGCACCCCCATTCGCAGCCTTTCCGGTGGCGAGCGCGCCCGGCTGATGCTGGCGAAGATCCTCGCGCGACCCGCAAATCTGCTGATCCTTGATGAGCCGACCAATGATCTGGATATCGAAACGCTCGATCTTTTGCAGGAAATCGTCTCCGGTTTTTCCGGCAGCGTCATTCTGGTTTCGCATGATCGTGATTTCCTCGACCGCACTGTCACGGCAACCATAGCCCCGGCGAACCCTTTGGCCCCAGATGGCGAGTGGCTGGAATATGCCGGCGGCTATTCGGATATGCAGGCCCAGCGCAAAGGCGCCGAAGCGGAAGCCAGAAAGGCAGAGAAAAAAGAAAAGCAGGCGGCTCAGGCCAAGGCTCAACCGAAGCAGGATCTGCCAAAGAACAAGGGCAAGCTTTCCTACAAGCAGAAATTCGCGCTCGAAAATCTGCCGAAGGAAATCGAAAAGCTGGAAAGCGATATCGGCAAGCTTGAGGAGAAGATGGCTGAACCTGACTTTTTCACGCGCGATCCTGCCGGTTTCAATAAGGCCGCAGGTTTGCTGGAAAAAATGCGTGAGGACCTGTCGTCAAAGGAGGAAGCCTGGCTGGAGCTGGAAGTTTTGCGCGAGGAACTGGAGAGATAATGCCTGCTCGGTTGCACTATTTTGCCTATGGTTCCAACATGCTGGCTGAGCGGCTTCAGCGGCGTTGTCCCTCCGCGCAGCTGTGCGGCGCTGCAAGGCTTGATCATCACGCACTCGATTTCTCCAAAGTCGCCAATGACATATCCGGAAAGGCGACGATTTTTCCCGCTTCCGGTCATCACGTTGAAGGTGTCCTGTTTACGCTGGATTGCTCCGAACAGGTTTTGCTCGATGGCTTTGAAGGTCTTGGCAAAGGCTATGACCGTCTGAATGACGTTCCGGTTCGTCTCCTGTCTACCGGCGAAACGATAACGGCGATGACCTATATCGCGATGGAAGAATTTCGCGATGCCACGCGCCGCCCCTTCGACTGGTATCTCTGGCTTGTGCGTGCCGGTGCACGCCAGAATCGTCTGACAGACAGGCATATCGAAAGACTGGCGGCTGAACCTTTTATCGTCGATCCGGAAGAAGCGCGCAGAGCCCGGCTGGAAGCGCTGGATATCTTAAGAAAAGCCGGTTTTGATCCCGGCACCCCGGAGGCATTTTAGAGTGCTTTCACCATTGCAACCTTAACAAACGGCTCCATAAAGAAAGTCGGTGTGATAAAGGTCATGCTGATCGGGCCTGGTGGCCGGTTGTTTGATTTGAGACACGAAAGAAGCAGATGGCGCAGTCACAGGAACCTCATAACAGCGTCAGAAAACAACGTTGGATCGGGTCATCTTCCGCATCCGCCCGCGTTCCGTTAATCCCTTCGGTTTCGGCGGCCCGTTGGCTGTTGCTCGGCGTTGCTGCCGCTGCGATCTATTTCTTTCATGGCTTTATCGTGCCGGTGCTGGCAGCCCTGATCATTGCCTTTGCCTCACAGCCGATCTTCAACGATCTTAACCGGCGTCTGGGCAATCGCCGTGCGCTGACGTCGGCAATCGCGATTTTCCTGATCCTGCTTTTTCTGATCCTCCCGATTGTCTTTGCCGTTATTTATATGTCGCGTGAGCTGGAGGCGTGGATCATCTGGGCGACCGAGGCCAACAGGATTGGTGCGCCCGCGCCGGACTGGATTTTCAACCTGCCGGTCGTGGGGCAGTGGATTGCAGAAAAGTGGGAAACCTATCTCGGGCAACCCGGTGATATCGGCCAACTCATTCAGGCTGTCAGCGGAGAGAATATCGGCGGTATTTATCGCACCGCTCTGTTCGTTGGCGGTCGGGCATTTGGTCTCATTCTGGCGGCGCTGTTCATGCTGATTGCGTTGTTCTTTATTTACAAGGACGGCCCCAAATTCGTCGGTCAGCTGGACATTATCGGCGAACGTTTGTTTCCAAACCGTTGGCAGAGGATTTCCCGCGTCGTCCCGGCCACCATTTCGTCAACCGTCACAGGCATGACGCTGATTGCCATGGGGGAGGGCGTTGTTCTGGGCACGGCCTATTATCTTGCAGGGGTGCCGAATTATGTTTCCTTCGGACTGATAACTGCCGTCATGGCAATGGTTCCGGGTGGCGCGCCGCTGACCTTTACATTGATTTCCGGTTATCTGATTGCGCGCGGAACGCCGGTTCACGGGCTGGCGCTGCTGGCCTGGGGAACGATTGAACTGTTCATCGTCGATAAGACCCTGCGTCCGCGTCTTGTTGGTGGCCCGATCAAACTGCCATTCCTGCCAACCTTCTTCGGTCTGGTTGGCGGTGTTAAAACCATGGGGCTGATCGGTTTGTTTCTGGGGCCGGTTTTGATGGCGCTGATGGTCGCGATCTGGCGTGAGTGGGTGCTGGAAGCGGCAGACGGCGAGAAAACACCGGAACAGGAAGCCTATTATGAGGCAACAGAACATCACGAGGCGTCGCGCCTTCCGGACGAAACCGCAGCCCCTCCATCCGGTCAGTCGTGAACCACCAGCCTGAGACCGCGTTTCAGGTGCGGCAGCAGCAACGCCATGTCCCGTGCGGTAAGTGCGATGCAGCCAGCAGTCGGGCCATGATCTGGCCGTTTCAGGTGAAAGAAAATCGCTGAACCGCGATTGCGCACTCTCGACGTTATGTTCCAGTCCAGAACAATAACGGCGTCATAAATATGATCGTTACGGCGCAGGAGTTCATAGCCGCCATCGAAAGGCAGGCGAACGGGACGGTTATAATTCGGTGAGGCTGGATCATCGCACCATCCTCGCCGGGTTTCCGATCTTTTCAGGCGGAGTGGAGAAGTCGGCCAGACCGGCTTTCGCCCGGCGGTGTAGCCATAAAGAAGCGGCATGGTGGCAATGGGCGTCTTGCCATCGCCTTCACGCTTTCTGGCCGTTGTGCCATTCCTGCCGATGCTGGCCTGAAAGACCCGCGGCCCGAAGCGCAGGATCGCCCGGTGCGCCGGGCCGGCCGGTGCGCGCCGGACAGAGATTGCCGGTAAAGGCCGCCTTCGGCGTGCTTTAGTCGTGGAGTTTGTCGCGCGTTTCTTCACTTTTTTTTGCTTTGTACGTGAAATCGTTTAATTTCATAGCAATATGCCCGCGGAGGCTATGCCGCAATGGTTGCTGGAACAGTGATCAGAAGAAAGTGAAAGCGGTTGAGAGCAGTGACAACGTGAAAGGGCACGCTGGATGACGTCGAGAACGATATTGCTGGTCGATGATGATCAGGATCTGCGCGAGACGCTGGTCGAGCAGCTCGAGCTTTATGAAGAGTTTGATATCCTGTCGGCGGAAAGTGCGGCAGATTCCCTGCGGATGCTGAAAGAAGGCCAGGTCGATCTTCTGATCATGGATGTCGGCCTGCCTGATATGGATGGCCGCGAAGCCGTGAAAATGGCGCGCAAGAACGGTTTCAAGGCGCCGATCATCATGCTGACCGGTCATGATACCGATTCCGATACAATTCTGGGCCTTGAAGCTGGTGCGAATGACTACGTCACCAAGCCGTTCCGCTTTGCGGTTCTGCTGGCGCGTATTCGCGCTCAGTTGCGTCAGCATGAGCAGAGCGAGGATGCAACCTTCAACGTTGGACCTTATGTTTTCAAGCCGGGACAGAAGCTTTTTACCACGGCTGATGGCAAGAAAATCCGACTGACAGAAAAGGAGGCCTCGATCATCCGCTATCTTTACCGTGCGGAGCAGAAGGTTGTGACGCGCGATCTGCTGCTGGAAGAGGTCTGGGGTTACAATTCCGGAGTGACAACACACACGCTCGAAACCCACGTTTATCGCCTGCGCCAGAAGATCGAGATGGACCCTTCAAACGCCCGGATTCTGGTGACCGAAAATGGTGGCTACAAACTGGTACCGTGAGGCCGCCAGACTTAGGTATCACCATATGGTGAAGGTCGGCGGTTCGTGTTAAAGGGCGAACGAACAGAACATGGAGGGCACCAAAATTGGCACTGGCTGACGATATCGCGGCGTTGCGCAATGCCGATCTGTTCTCCGGTTTTTCTGAAGATCAACTTAGGCTGATTGCCTTTACAGCATCCCGCAAAGCATTTTCCGGTGGCAGTGTCCTTTTTGAAGAAGGAACTGTGAGCGACGGAGCGTATCTGATCGCCAGCGGCCAGCTTTCGCTTGAGGCCGGTGGCCGGTCGCTTGGTATTGCTGGGCCGGGAAGCCTGCTGGCCGAGACAGCGCTGATCAGTGCTTTGCCATACCGGCTGACGGCAACAGCTTCGCAGAGTGCTGAGGTTCTGTTGATCCAGCGCACGCAGTTCATTCGTCTGGTTGAGGAATATCCTGCCATTGCTTCGGAGATGGACCGGCGCTTGCGCAAGAGCTTTGAAGAGCTTGTTGGCGCGCTCAACTCCGTCAAAACGCGTCTTTCAGATTTTTAGAGCGCCGTGCATCCATTCGGATGCACGATACTGTAGGGCATTTCGCGGTCGAAACGTCCGGCATCGGCGAGACTGCGGTTGCTTATCATGGCAGATCCGCTTTTAGATAAAAGCCGGTCTTCGACAGACCGGTTTTTTCAAAGAGGGTCCGAATCAGGCGCCGATATGGCGTTCGCCACGCGCTTTTGCGAGGACGATCTGATGCTGGCGCTCACGGAAGCGCTGACGGTCTGCTTCGGAATACTGGTCGTGGCAATGGGGGCAGGATACGCCCTCTTCAAAAAGCGGTGACAGCTTGTCTTCCGGTGTGATCGGCTGGCGGCAGGCATGGCAAAGCTCATGCTCGCCTTCTTTCAGGCCATGGGTCACCGAAACGCGCTCATCGAACACAAAGCAGGCGCCATCCCAAAGGCTTTCTTCTTCCGGCACCTCTTCCAGATATTTCAGGATGCCGCCTTTAAGGTGGTAAACTTCCTCGAAGCCCTGCTCTTTCATATAAGCCGATGCCTTTTCACAGCGAATGCCGCCGGTGCAGTACATGGCGACCTTCGGCTTGTTGTGCAGGCCCTTGTTCTCAGCCACCCAGCGCGGAAACTCGCGGAAGGTCTTGGTGTGCGGATCGACTGCGCCCTTGAAGGTGCCGATAGCCGTCTCGTAATCATTGCGCGTGTCGATGACGATCGTATCCGGATCGGAGATAAGGTCGTTCCAGTCCTTCGGGTCGACATAGGTGCCGACCGTCTTCAAAGGATCGATAGCCTCGACGCCCATCGTCACGATTTCCTTCTTCAGGCGCACTTTCATGCGATAGAAGGGCATTTTGGAAGCGTGGCTTTCCTTGTGTTCCAGCGCGGCAAATTCCGGACGTGCGCGAATGAAGGCCAGCACATTGGCGATGCCCTCAGGCGTTCCGGCAATCGTGCCGTTAATACCTTCGGCTGCCAGAAGAAGCGTACCTTTGATGCCGTTTTCTTCTGCTTTGGCCAGAAGCGGCGCACGAAAAGCCTCATAGTCAGCAAAGCGCGCAAAGTGATAAAGGGCCGCGACCAGATAAGGACCATGGTTTTCCATGGAATTGCTCCGCGTTTCTTGATTTTCGCCAGTTTTCATCATGGCGTTGGGCAATACACCCATCCCTGTTCTTTGGCAATCGGTGGGGCGGTCTCTGCCGATCAATTCTCAGCGGCGTTTCGCCACAATTTTCTGATGATAATTGCTTCATCCTTCGCTTCATCGGTGAAGATGCGGCGCGCCGATCTGATCGCCTGCTTACGCAGTTTTTTACGCATTGAAACCGCCACCTTGCAGCTGAGGGCGCGATCTTCAGCGGGAAGTATCAGCTTTTCTTCGCCTTCCAGCAGCGCAATTAACACGCTCAGATCGTGCTCATCTCCCAGCACGTCGGCCAGTGACTTTGCATCCTTGCGCTTTGCTTTCATCGCAGATGGCCAGACATCAGAAACGAGGGCGCAATACATCCAGTAATTCTGGCTTCGCTTTCTAAGCTCGTGAAAATCCTCATCCGTGCCGGTCGCCTGTGCCGTCATCAGGGCAACCTGCGCGTCCGACAATGTTTTCTTCCAGCCTTTGGCGATGATCTTTGCTGCCGGTTTGTCATTATCGTCGAAGTGATGTGATGCCGCAGCGTCAATCGCGGCGTGGCAGGTTTGAATGGCGGCTTTGACCTTCTCCTGCAGCTGTCCGTCAGGGGCTGCTGTGCCGGAACGTCTTTTCTGCAGCGCTGTCTCAAGGTGGGCCAGCGCCATATCGGCCCTGGGGGCAGGGTTCTTCTCCCGCAGGCGATCGACACATTCCAGAAGTGCGGTTGCGTCCCGTTCTGCCGAAATGCTGGCGGCCATATCCCGAATCCGGGTGTTCTCTGTGCGGGAAAAATCCTTGGCGCCGGGGCGTACCAGACGATAAAGCCCGCGAACGCGCTTGAATTTCTTGCGGGCGTCATGAACGGCTTCATGCAGCCCCTTTGGCTGATGTTTCAGGATCTTAACCGCGTCTTCGAGCTGGGAAACGGCGACCGACCGGAAGGTTTCTGAAAACGGTTTTTCCGGCTTGAGGGTATAGCTCATTTCACTCTGTCTCCTCCGGCACGCCGCCGGTCGTGGAAAGGGTATGGTTCAGATAGCGGTTGTCGCCGGTGACTTCCCGGCCCAGCCATTCCGGAAACGCCGGTTGTGTATCTTCATCCGGCAATTCCACTTCGGCGACGATCAGTCCCGCATGGGCACCGTGAAACACATCGATTTCCCAGACAAAGTCGCCATCTGGCAGGCGGTAGCGGGTTTTGTCGATAATCACACCGGTTGCGTGTTCAGCCATCTCACGCGCATCGTCAATCGGGATATCATATTCATATTCGTCTCGGGTCATGGCAGCGGTTCCGATCTTGATCGTCAGCCTCGCGCTCTGATCATTGAAAATCCGCACCCGCAGGGATCGATCCGGCCCACCCATGATATAGGCCTGGGTCAGACGCGTTCCGGCCTCGGCCAGATCTTTCCATTCGTCACCTGAAACCAGAAACTTTCGCTCGATTTCCTTGGCCATGCGTGCCACTCCCTGCTTGTCCGCAGCATTATATGTTTAATCGAGATCAAACTGACATAACAAAAACAAGTTATGAAGATGCTAGGCGCGGTTTAGGCTCGACTTGGTGCCTGCAGCGCGGTATTTCAATTGCACCCTGAAGTGCGTTAATGAGGCAGAGCGACCATGGAAGCCAAAACTGATAATCTCTTTAAAGTTCTCACTGCGCAGCCGGTCGTTCCGGTGCTGATCGTTGAGTCGGTCGAGCACGCTGTTCCGCTGGCCCGCGCACTTGTCGAAGGCGGCCTCAAGGCTCTGGAAATCACATTGCGCACGGATGCTGCGCTGGATGTGATCAAGGCAATGTCTGACGAGATTGAAGATGCCGTTATCGGCGCAGGCACAATCCTGTCAGCAAAGGATTATGAAGCTGCTGAAAAGGCCGGAGCCAAGTTTATTGTATCGCCCGGTATCAACGGCGATATTCTCGATGCAGCCGATGACAGCGATATTCCGCTGCTTCCCGGTACGGCAACAGCCAGCGAAGTGCTGTCGCTGCGTGAAGAAGGCTACCGCGTCATGAAGTTCTTCCCGGCAGAGCAGGCCGGTGGCGCGCCCTACCTGAAGGCTTTGTCTTCTCCGCTTTCCGACATCAAGTTCTGCCCGACCGGTGGTATCTCGCTGCAGAATGCACCGGATTACCTGAAACTGCCGAATGTGCTTTGTGTTGGTGGTTCCTGGGTTGCGCCGAAGGATCTGGTTGCCAAGGGTGACTGGGACGGCATCAAAAAGCTCGCAGAAGATGCCTGCGCAACGCTGAAATTCTGATTTCCGGTATCAGATGGGACGGGTGCCATTTTGGCGCCCGTTTCCCGTTTTAATGGGCAGGGAGGAATAACGTCATGGCGGACTTGTCTGATTTTTCACCGCGACTTCGCCCGCAGCCTGTTCATCAGCGCGGGCTCTATGTAACGGTCGAACCCTACAGTCCCGAGGACCACGCCGAGCGCTTATGGCTTGCCCTTGGTGGCTCGCCTGATGCGGTCAGTGCGTTACTTCATTTCTTTCCACAGGCCGATTTTTCCAGCTATTCCGGATTTACCGACTGGCTTTCGCATCAAAACGACAGTGGTTCATGGATCACGCGAGTTTTCAGAAAGACCGGTGACGGCGCTGTTGTCGGCATGGCCAGCTATATGCGCATCGACGAAAACAATGGATCGATTGAGGTCGGTTCGGTTGCGCACGGATCGGAGATGCAGCGCTCTGCAATGGCGACGGAAGCGCATTATCTTCTGGCGCGTCACATTTTCGATGATCTCGGCTATCGGCGCTATGAGTGGAAGTGTCACAACGACAATGCGAAGAGCCATGCTGCGGCGAAGAGGCTGGGGTTCACTTTTGAAGGTATTTTCCGGCAGCATATCATTGCCAAGGGCCGAAATCGCGATACTGCCTGGTATTCTATGATTGATGGTGAATGGCCGGAACGGCGCCGTGCATTTGAGGCCTGGCTCGCGCCCGGTAACTTCAATGCGGACGGAACCCAGAAAAAGAGCCTTGAAAGTTTTCGCAAAGAAGGGAGCCAGCGATGAGTGAACCGGCCACAAGTCGCTCAACACTGATTGCCGCAGCGCTCATCTTTGCCGGTATGCTGCTGGGTGGTTACTTCCTGCCTGATATCGTCAATTTCGTCGCGCAGTTTTCACCATGGCTTGCCGTTGGCGTTGGTATTCTTTTTGTGCTCGCCGTGTTTTTCGTCTTCTGGCTCAGAGCACGATATCAGCGCCGTCACGAGCGTTAATCGAGGCCCAGCTCCTGCCAGACGTTGTCGATTCGCTGGCTGACATCCGGCGACATCTTCAAGGTCTCCCCCCACTCCCGGTCGGTTTCAGTGCCGATTTTGGTCGTTGCATCCAACCCCAGCTTGCCGCCGAGGCCTGCTTTCGGCGATGCAAAATCGAGATAGTCGATCGGCGTATTTTCAATCATCATGGTATCGCGCGCGGCATCGAACCGCGTCGAAAGCGCCCAGATCACGTCCTTCCAGTCGCGTACATTGATATCGCCATCCACGACGATGATCAGCTTGGTCATGTTGAACTGGGAGAGCATGGACCAAAGCCCCATCATGACCCGCCGCGCCTGTCCGGGATAACGCTTGTCGATAGCGATCACGATTGCGCGGTATGAGCAGGCCTCCGGAGGCAGATAAATGTCCGTCACCTCGGAAAACTGCTGTTTGACGAGCGGTATGAACAGCTCATTCATCGCCTCGCCCAGAACCGATGGCTCGTCCGGCGGGCGCCCGGTATAGGTGGACAGGTAAACCGGTTTTTTCCGCATCGTAATAGCGGAAAGCGTGACGACCGGGAACCGTTCAACTGCGTTGAAATAACCGGTGTGATCGCCATAAGGGCCTTCGTCAGCTTCTTCCGTTGCAGAAACGCTGCCTTCGAGCACGATCTCCGCGTTCGCCGGAACCGGCAAAGGCTGGGTCACGCCACTGGCGATACGGGTTTTCTGTCCATTCAGAACGCCGGCGAAATCCAGTTCGCTCATGCCCTCCGGAAGTGGCATCACCGCAGAGAGTATCGTGGCGGGATCGGCGCCGATGGCGATGGTCACGGGCATATCCTTGCCCGCTGCCTTCCATGAACGGAAATGCTTGGCGCCGCCGCGTTGTGACAACCAGCGCATGATGAGCCGGTGCCCGTCCAGGACTTGCATTCTGTAGATGCCGACATTGATATCATTGGGATTATAGTGATCGCGCGTGATGACCAGCGGCCAGGTGACAAGCGGTGCCGGTTCACCGGGCCAGCACCACTGAACCGGCAGGCGATTCAGATCGGCCTCTTCGCCGCGCCAGATGATGGCCTGAGAAGGGGCGTGGCTTTGGGTCTTGCTGCCGAGCGACAGGGCGGAGCGCAGGAGTGGCAGACTGCCCATGGCCTCTCGGAAACTGGCTGGAGGGTGCGGCGATTTCAGAGCGCTTAAAAGCGCTGCAAGCTTGCCGATTTCACCGGATTTCAGCCCGAATCCCCATTCGATCCGCTCGCGCGTTCCAAAGAGGTTGGCGACAAGCGGGATCGGGCTGATGTCACCGCGATCATTCACTGGTTGTTCGAAATAGAGCACCGGTCCGCCTTTTTGCAGAACGCGCCGGTGTATCTCTGTGATTTCGTGTTTAAGAGCGACAGGGCGGGTGATGCGCTTGAGCCTTCCCCGCTTTTCCAGCGTGGTCAGGAAGTCCTGAAGGCCGTCATAGCGGCGCGGCTGCGTGTCATGTTTCATGTGCCATCAATGGCTTTGAGAAAAGCGGCGGTCTTTGCGCTAGCTCAAATCGCTGTCGCCTGACAGTCGATAGTTTGCGGACCATGAAAGCTTAGCGAAAGACAAGACAATGCAGTTACCGCCCGTCCTCGCAATTCCATTCGATCTGGTCCCCATTCCGTTGGCGGAAAGGACCGCCAACATGTTGCTGAAACGTCTGATGCGTCAGCATCCCGGTTTGTTTGAGCGTCTGGGTGAGCACAAGTCCAAGCGTTTTGCCTTTCGCCCGGCAGACCTGCCATTCACCTTTCTGATCGAACCGGCAGAAGAAACGGTAACGGTTTTACGCTGCGACGCCGAAATCCATGCCGACGCTGTTATCGAAGGGCCATTCTTTATTCTTCTGGCGCTGATGGAAGGGCGTCTCGATGGCGATGCACTGTTCTTCTCCCGTGACCTGCTTGTCAGCGGTGACATGGAGGCAATGCTGGCCCTTCGCAATGCGCTGGATGACTGCGACATCGATCTGCCGAAAGACCTTTCAACGCTTGCCGGGCCTTTTGCCCCGATGGTGGCGCATACGGCAGCCCGCATTCGTGGAAAAGTGCTCTTTGAGGAGCCGCGATCATGGAACTGATTTGCCCGGCGGGAACGCCGTCTGCCTTTCGCGCGGCGGTCGAGGCGGGCGCCGATGCGGTTTACTGCGGATTTCGTGATGAAACCAATGCCCGCAACTTTCCGGGGCTGAACTTTTCCCGCGATGAACTGCGAGACGCCATTGTCTATGCCCATCAGCACGGGACGAAAGTGTTGGTGGCGCTGAATACCTTCATGCGCGCGGGTGCGGAGGACATCTGGTATCAGGGGGCTGCCGATGCTTCCAGGCTGGGCGCCGATGCGCTGATCCTCGCCGATTTCGGCCTGATGGCGCATGTTGCAGAGCATTACCCGGAGCAGCGTCTTCATGTTTCGGTTCAGGCTTCTGCCTCCAATCCGGAAGCGATCAGCTTTCTTGTGGACGCTTTCAACGCAAAAAGGGTCGTATTGCCGCGTACGTTGACGATTGCCGACATTGCGCGGATCGGCAAGTCCGTGAAATGCGAAATCGAAGTCTTCGTGTTCGGTGGCCTTTGCGTGATGGCGGAAGGCCGCTGTTCACTCTCCTCCTATGCAACGGGAAAGTCTCCGAACATGAATGGCGTATGCTCACCGGCCAGCCATGTGCGCTATCGCCGCGAGGGCACTGACATGGTTTCCGAGCTTGGTGGCTACACCATCAATCGCTTTGGTGATGGTGAGGCGGCGGGATATCCGACGCTTTGCAAGGGGCGGTTCGATGTGGGGGAAGCCTGTGGCTATGCCTTTGAAGACCCGGTTTCTCTGGATGTGATGAGCGAGATTGATGCGCTGCGTGCAGCTGGCGTTTCTGCTCTGAAGATTGAGGGGCGCCAGCGCGGTAAAGCCTATGTGGCTGAAGTCGTCTCGACACTGAAGAAGGCGCTGGATGCCGCACCGGAAGACCGCGCAGCATTGCTGGCGCGTCTTAAGGGCCTGTCGGAAGGCGGAAAGACAACATCCGGCGCTTATGAAAAGAAATGGCGGTAAAAATGGAAGACGCAAAGCTCACGCTCGGCCCGGTCTATTATCTTTGGGAAGGTGAGAAATGGCGGGATTTTTATTTCCGCATCGCCGATGAAGCGCCGGTCTCGCGTGTCGTCGTCGGGGAGACCGTCTGCTCAAAGCGCCAGCATTTCATCGAACCCTACATGGCTGATGTCATCGAGCGGCTTGAGGCCGCGGGCAAAGAGGTCGTGCTGTCCACCTATGCACTTGTGACGCTGAATCGCGAAGTGCGACAGATCCGGGATATGGCTGAGGACCTGACATACATGGTTGAGGCCAATGACCTTTCGGCGCTGAGTTTTCTGAAAGATCGTGCATATACGGTTGGCCCGCTGGTGAATGTTTATAATGCGCCCACGGCGCGGCTTCTTTGCCAGCGCGGAGCGACCGCGATTTGCTTGCCGCCGGAGTTGCCGCTGTCGTCGATTGAGGCTATCGCTGCCGAGAAGCCCGGGCTCGACCTTGAAGTTTTCGCCTTCGGCCGAACGCCTCTTGCGATTTCTGCCCGGTGCGCGCACGCCCGTTCGAAAGGCAAAATCAAAGATAATTGCCAGTTCGTCTGCAAAGACGATCCTGACGGGCTGACGGTACGAACACTCGACCGGCAGCCATTCCTCGCCCTCAATGGCGTGCAGACTGTGTCACACACCTGTCAGGCGCTTCTGGGCGAGATGGGGGGGCTGGCGGAGGCAGGCATTGCCCGCTTCCGCCTGTCGCCACAGGATTGCGATATGATTGCCGTCTCAAAAATCTACCGCGCTGTGCTGGATGGACGTACCGAAACCGGAGCAGCCCTGGAGCAGCTGAGGGCTGTGTATCCTGCCGCGCCGCTTTCCAATGGCTTTCTTTACGGCAAAGAAGGTGCAGCCTTCGTCGCGGCAGCACGTTCGGCCTGATTATCCGGTCAGAGAGGCCGCAAAAAGTACCAGCCCCATGAGCATCACGGTCATCGCACCGGCGATTTCGATTGTATAGCCAATCACCTTGCCGCGTCTGCTCTCGCGCCCGGCAAGGCGCACCGCAACGCCCTTGGCCGAAACGGCTAGAATCGCAAGCACGGATACCGTGATGGCCGTGCCGATGGACATGGCGAAGACCGAGGCAACACCGCCGACAACAAGGCCATTCAACAGTGCGAAAGTGAGGACGATGAGCGCACCTGAACAAGGCCGCATGCCGATCGCCAAAATAGCTGAGCCAGCGCCCTTCCAGTCGAAACTCCTGCCGCCAAGGGCAGAGGGGTCCGGCATATGCTGGTGGCCACAGCCGCAATTCGGGCCATGAACGTGGTTGTCGGAAACTTCCAGCGCCTGAAACCGGCTCTGGCCATTCTGGTTTCCAACCATATCGATGCCGCTGGCAAATTGCATTTTTCCAACGGAAGATTTGCCGAAAAAGATCGAGCGGGTTTTGGAAAACAAAAGCCATGCGCCGAAAACGGCGACGAGCAGAAAACTCGCTCTTTCCATGAACATCGTCGCATCGCGCATGGAGACAGAGGAGCCACGTAGCACCAGATAGGCGGTTCCGACCAGCAGAACGGCTGTGACACCCTGGGCAAGTGAGGACAGAAACGAGATTAGAATTCCACGCTTCAGTTCTGTTTCATTGGCGATAAGATATGAGGAGATGACGGCCTTGCCGTGGCCGGGACCTGCTGCGTGAAACACACCATAGGCGAAAGAAAGCCCGACCAGACCAAGCACCTTCATCGGGTCATCGCGCATGGCCTTAAGGGCTGCCGTCAGGGCATGGTAAAACTGTTGCTGGTACTTGTTGATTGTGATCAGCACATGCTGCAGCGGCCCGAAAGACGAGGAAAATGACGGTTCTGCACTGCCGATGCCAAGGGGCGTTTGCGCCTGTGACACAGCGGCACCTGCAAGAAAGGCAATCAGCAGGAGAAAAAGTGGAAACAGCAGCTTGATCAGTCGCATCTTATGTCCAGCTTGGTCGCAAACAGCTTGCTCATATCGGTCGGATCACTGAAAAAGGCAGCGGTCAGTGCATCCTGGTTCTCGTTGATCACTTCGTCCGGGTCGGGCCGCAGGATCGCTTTCTTGCACTGATTGAAGGCATCGCCCATGGTGACGATGTCATCGTCGCTTTGAAAATCGATCGCTGTATAAAGTGTCGGATCATAAACGCCGAAGGTTAAGTGTCCGCTCAACTTCAGCGGTTTTGCCGGCTCTGCAGCGAAAAAAAGCAGAAGTTGTCCGTCCTTCATATCGGCATGGATGACATCCGGCTTCTTCAGTTTGACGTCTTCTCCATTGTCAGTGATCTGGGTGTAATAGTCATAGTCGCCAAGAGAATCGCGCACGGTATCGCCGATGTCGGTTAATTCATCCCCGGTCAGTTTATTGTCCATATTCGTATCGTAGTCGAGGATGACGGATGATGAAAAGAACTCGTCAAAGCGCCAGACATTCTGCAGTTGTTTAACGTAACCGTTATCATCAGCAACAACTTCAAGCCGTGCATCGACAAAGACATGCGGATGGGCGGAAGCGCTGCCGGATGAAAGCAGACCGACCGTGAAGGCTGCTGCAATGGCAGCCAGAGATCTTGTTGAACCGTCCATGATGATTCCGTGACGTGGGTCAGATGTTTTTTTCTTACGGCGAAATTGAGTCAGAAACATGCTCCCGCATCTTACCTTGCGCTTTACGCGCTGGTTTCACGAAACCATTTCGACAGGTAGTCCACGAAAGAGCGCACTTTGGCCGGAAGGTAGCGGCGCTCCGGATAAACAGCATAAATTCCGGCCCGGCGCGGAATTTGATCATCGAAAAGCGTCACAAGTTCACCGGCCGATACAGCATGGCGCGCAATGAAGTCGGGGATCAGTGCAACGCCAAGTCCCGAGCGTGCTGCGCGCATGGTTGCCATCGGCGAATTGACCTCAATCGGTCCTTTGATCGGGACGGAATAGCCACTGCCGTCGCTGCTTTCAAAGCGAAGCGTGTTATATGAGCGCGAATTGGTATCGATGATGAAGGGTATGTTCGAGAGATCTGCAGGTTTTTCGAGCGGTATTTCCAGATTGTTCAGCCAGTCCGGTGATGCACAGATCCAGTTGCCGAAATCGGCCAGCTTGCGGGCAATCATAGCGGAGTCATCGAGCGTGGTAATGCGGATGGCGACGTCATATCCTTCCTCAACAAGGTCAACGAACCGGTCTTCCGCAACAATCTCCAGCGTCAGGTCTTTGTGATCGCGGGCAAAGTCGACCATCGACTGGCCGATATGGGAATCGACGAATGATCGCGGCACTGAAATGCGCAAGCGGCCACGCAGGTCGGTGTTGTTGGCACGAACTGCGTCAGAGAGATTGTCGATCTCCTGCACAATTTCTTCTGCGCGGCGATAGTAGAGAAGCCCGGCCTCGGTCAGCGAAAATTGTCGGGTTGTCCGGTTCAGCAGAAGAACACCGAGATCGTCTTCCAGCTCGCGCACATATTTCGAAAGCAGGGCTTTGGATCTCCCGGTTTTGCGGGCGGCGGCAGAGAAGCCTTCTGCTTCCACCACTTCCAGATATGCCCGCATGCGTGTCAAAGTATCCATAACCGCTCCTGATCAGCTGCCGCGAAAATTTTGTTTGAATTTTGTCAAACAGATAGCATGTTCGCGGTCGAAACTGACACGAATTTTGCGAACACGCACTTGATTTTCCAGAGCAATAAGCATATTTCTCCGCTTGCCCAAAGTCGCGCGTGCCTGTGGGTGTCCGCCGACCCTCGAATATTGGTGAGGATATCGGTATGGTACCTGGAATTAACCCCTCCAGTCGCTTCCCCGGCCAACCGGACAAGCGAGGACATCTTGAAGCAACGACGGTGCGGGCCTTTCTGGTGTCGTTCAGCTTTCCAACAGCTGAATACTCATAGAGGCACATACCATCATTGCCGGAAGTGCGGTTGGGATATCCCTCCAATCCAAGGCAGACAAAGCCGAACCTGAAACCTTTACGGGTGGGTTCTATCTTGAGCGGTCGCCGCTGCAACAATCACCGGGGTCTCCACCGGCCGGTTTTGCTGCACGGAACGATGCGCCCTTTGTCGACCCTTTTTCAAGGGTCAATGCTTCGAAAGAAGGGGGTTACCATGACCACCGAACGTATCGCGGAATTCTTCAAAACGCGCCGCCCTGAAGGGCCTTGCCTGGTTGTCGATCGCGACGTCGTGCGCGAAAACTATCAGGCGTTCCGCCATGCGCTGCCTGACAGTGCAATCTATTACGCGGTCAAGGCCAACCCTGCACCGCAAATTCTTGAGCTTCTCGCCGGTCTCGGATCAAACTTCGATTGCGCCTCTGTGGCTGAAATCGAGATGGTTCTTGAGGCTGGTGCTGGCGCCGAGCGTATTTCCTTCGGTAACACGATCAAAAAGGAGCGCGATATTGCCCGCGCTCATGCGCTCGGCGTCAACCTTTTTGCTGTCGACTGCCATGAGGAAGTTGAAAAGATTGCGCGTGCAGCACCCGGCGCAAAGGTTTTCTGCCGGGTTCTGACCGATGGAGAAGGCGCTGAATGGCCGCTTTCGCGCAAGTTTGGCTGCGTTCCGCCAATGGCTGTTGACGTTCTTGTCTATGCACACCAGCTGGGCCTGACGAGCTATGGCGTGTCGTTCCACGTTGGTTCGCAGATGACTCAGCTTGACGCATGGGATGCAGCACTTGCCGATGCCAAGCGGGTTTTTGCCCAGCTGGCCAAGCAGGGTATCGTTCTTGAGATGGTCAATATGGGCGGCGGTTTCCCGACCAAGTACCTGCGCGACGTGCCATCCGCAGAAGCTTATGGTCAGGCGATCTTTGCAGCGCTTTCACGCCATTTCGGCAACCAGTTGCCGAAGACCATCATCGAGCCGGGCCGTGGTATGGTCGGCAATGCCGGTGTCATCAAGGCTGAAGTCGTTCTGGTTTCGAAGAAGTCGGACGAAGATGCGCATCGCTGGGTTTTCCTCGATATCGGCAAATTCGGTGGTCTTGCGGAAACGATGGATGAAGCTATCCGTTATCCGATCCGCACCGAGCGCGATGAAGACGAAATGGCGCCCTGCGTGCTGGCAGGTCCGACCTGTGACAGTGCAGACGTGATGTATGAAAAGAACATGTATCCGCTGCCTCTGTCTTTGACGATCGGTGATGAAGTGCTGATTGAAGGCACCGGTGCCTATACCACGACCTATGCCTCAGTGGCTTTCAACGGGTTTGAACCGCTCAGATCCTACGTGATCTGATACCATCCCGTCATTTTCTGCACACTTGAACCCGGCGCGGTGAGAAACTGCGCCGGTTTGAGCCAGCCGGAGTGTTCATCCGCCCGGCTATCTGTTGCAATCCCGCGTTTTTTAGGGGATCAGAGTCATGCCCCATGTCTTTGAAGAAATCGTCAGCCTGTTCCAGGCACCTGCATTTGTGATCGAGCACGAAGCCGCTGTGGACGTTGTCGCGCGCGAAACCCTGCTCGACCGCGCCATGGGGCCGAAGCGAAAGAAAAAGTCATCGGAGAAACTGCGCCGCAACCGCCTTCCCGCAGAAGGGCTGGCGCTCGTTGCACGCGATGAAGACGGTCACGTTGTCGGCACAGTGCGCCTCTGGCATGTCGATGCCGGTGTTAATGCTTTTGGAAACCCTGTTCCGGCACTTCTGCTGGGTCCCCTGGCTGTCGATCCGTCAATGGCAGGTAAAGGTGCAGGTTCTGCGCTGATGCGGGCCGCCATCGACGCTGCACGCAAACGCGGCCATGGTGCGATTTTGCTGGTTGGCGATCCTGAATACTACGCGCGTTTCGGCTTTTCTGCCGGTAAAGCGCAGCATCTGGTTATGCCCGGCCCGTTCGAGCGGCATCGTTTTCTGGGCCTTGAGCTGAAGAAGGACTGGCTTGCCGGTGCCTGCGGGGTTCTCGTGGCAACCGGAACCCGGCTGTCGGTCCGTCGCGGGAAGAGCGAGCGCCGCGCCGCCTGATATCTAAATAAAAAGTGGATGTGAGATTCACATTCGCAGCTTGCCGGAACGTGTCCGACGAACTTGTCCCCCGTGTCCCGAAGCATGTCAGCTTAGTCTGTTTTGGTTTGAGCGCGGGGTTTTCTTTTTAGCCATCATGTTGGCTGGAGCGGTGTTATTGCTGTCAGTCTTGATCCGCTGCGATCTCTTCATAGTGGTGGGGTTGTCCGCAATAATCCGTCACTGTGAAACTACCGTCATCATTTTCCGAAAGGTAAGTCGGGCCGATGGGAACCTTTCCGTGCCCGCCGGGAATATCGAGCACATAAGCCGGCTGGCAGAGGCCTGAAACACGGCCACGCAAAGCCCGCATGATCTGCTGACCGCGCCGGATGCTGACGTGAAAATGGCCGACACCGCGGGCTTTGTCGAGCTGATGCAGATAATAGGGTTTGACCCGGTTGGCGACCAGCTTGCGGAACAGGTCAGCCAGCGTATCCGCATCGTCATTGACGCCTTTCAGCAAAACGGTTTGAGAAAAGAGCGGAACGCCGTTGTTCACCAGTTTCGCAAGCCCTCCTAAAACATCGGGCGTCAGTTCGTTTGCATGGTTGACGTGAATGACAAAATGCACGGCCTTGCCGGATTTTCTCAAGGCTTCAACGAGGTCCGCTGTAATGCGTTTCGGATCGGCCAACGGGGCGCGGGTGTGCAAGCGGATCACGGCCACGTGGTCGATTGTGCCGAGAGCTTCCATCAGCGCTTGAAGGCGGCGATCAGAGAGAACAAGCGGATCTCCGCCGGAAAGAATCACCTCCCAGATGCTTTCTGTCTTGCGGATATAGCTGAGCGCGTCATCCATCGCTCCGCGGTTCAGCGCTTCTTCGGGGTGCCCGACTTTTTCGCGCCGGAAGCAGAAGCGGCAATAAACCATGCAGGTGTGTGTGGGTTTCAGCAAAACACGATCAGGATAGCGGTGGGTGACGCCTTTTGCCTTCTCATAAACAGCGTCGCCGATCGGGTCTTCCATATCGTCAGCTTTGAAGGAAAGCTCCCGACCGTCAGGAATATACTGCACGAACACGGGATCATCGTTACGCGCGCCAGACAACTGATCGATGATGTGTGGCGTAAGTCGAACGGAGAAGCTGGCTTCTACCACCTGAATTGTTTCGCTGTGTTCAGCAGGCACAAGACCTGTTTCGATAAGTCCTTTTGCGCCGGTGATCGCTTTGCTGCCCGATCCTCGTTTTCTGGCACGCTGTTCCATTGGCCCTTCCGCTGCTTTCTCTCAACGCGCAGAAGCAGTGCGGGATGGGTTTTGTCAACAGAAAGCGCGGCAGAAACAAAGCAGGCTGGCAATCCCTTCAGGCTTTTTCCTTCACCGGAACCGGTCCGGTGGAGGCGCGCAAGACCAGCTCGGGGCGCCAGAGTTCCTGAAAATCATCGGTTTCTTCGCCATTGATACGCTGGATAAGGCGTTCGGCAATGCGCTTTCCCGCCGTGCGCAGCGATGAACGCGTTGTCGTCAGCGGAACGGTAAAATGCTCCGGCCGCAGAACCGGCAGAACGTCGTCATAAGAGATCAGCGAAACATCGCGACCGATCTGTTTGCCAGCCTGGTTTGCAGCGCGCACAACGCCGAGCGCCTGCACCATGCTGGCGCAAAGCATAGCCGTTGGTGGATCAGGCTGCGCCATAAAACCAGTCGCTGCCCGTTGTCCGGCTTCTTCTGTCATGGTGGTAGAGCAGTGCAGCAGAGGATCAAATGACAGACCCATCTCCTGCATGGCTTTAAGCGCGCCATTACGGCGGCGTACCGCAAAGCCCAGCGTCTCGTCGCCATTGATCAATCCGATGCGGCGATGGCCCAGTTGCAGCAGCAAACGCACGGCCTCGTAAAAGGCAGCTTCATTGTCAACATCGAGAAACGGATAAGGATGGGGCGCGGAAAAGAAGCGGCCATGAACAATAAATGGCAGGCCGAGGCTTTCCATCAGGTCGATGCGCGAATCATTTTCGCGAATATAAGCCAGGCACAGCCCGTCGACATTGCCACCGGTGGCCAGTGTCACAAGGCCGGATACTTCGTCCGCCGGGTCGGAGGGCATGACGACGAGATGGAAGTCTTTCGCGCGCGCCGTCTCGCCGACGCCACTCAGAAACTCTCCGAAGTGGAGGTCGGACATTGCTTCCGCGCCAACCGGCATCAGGAGCCCAATGGAACCGGCCTTGCCGGTTGCAAGGTGTTGTGCCGTGCGATTGGGGCGGTAACCCGTCTCTCTTGCTGCACGTAAAACGCGCTCGCGGGTTGCCGCGTTGACCTCCGGATAGCCATTCAGCGCCCGGCTTACGGTGGTCGGGGAAAGGCCGAGCCGCGCCGATAGTTCTTTGAGATTCACACTCTTATCCTCCCTTGCGCCGGGAAAATATGTTCAGGACGAAAATAGGACATTTTTTCCAAAGCGCTTTGACTTTGTACCAAGCGTTCCGGCTTGTCGGAAAGTCATTTTTGTTTGAATGCTGAAAAAAATTATCCGAATATCGCCAATCTGCGCAAAATTTAGGTTCATTATAACGAAAGGGGTTGACTCAAAGCGGCGACAAGAGAATTCTCTAACCTTGTCAAAGCGCTTTGGAAAAGTCGCTCTTAGACAGTTGTGACCCGTTTGAGGGGGTCAAATGTGATGGGAGGTAAATCACATGAATAAAGTTCTCATGACCGGCGTGGCCGCACTCGCGCTTTCTGCGAGCGTCGCTGGCGCAGCCGATCTTAAATTCGCGCCCGGTGAAGATGCAAAGTTCAACTGGGATAGTTACAACCAGTTTGCAGATTCTCATGATCTGAGTGGTCAGACCCTGACGATCTTTGGGCCGTGGCTTGGCCCGGACAAAGATCTCTTTGTCAGCATTCTGAATTATTTCGAAGAAGCCACCGGGGCCAATGTTGAATATTCCGGCTCTGATTCCTTCGAACAGCAGATCGTGATCGACACGCAGGCCGGCAGCCCGGCCAACATTGCCGTGTTCCCGCAGCCCGGCCTTGCCGCAGACCTTGCCGCCAAGGGGTTTCTGACCAAGCTCAAGCCGCAGGTCGGTGAGTTCCTGGAAGAAAACTATGCTGCCGGTCAGTCCTGGGTTGATCTGTCGACCTATGCCGGACCGGACGGTGAAGAGGGCCTTTACGTTTTCCCGTATAAAGCAGACCTGAAATCGCTCGTCTGGTATGTGCCGGACAACTTTGATGATGCCGGCTATGAAGTGCCGGAAACCATGGAAGATCTGAAGGCGCTGACCGAGCAGATCGTTGCAGATGGCGGTACACCCTGGTGCATCGGTCTTGGTTCGGGCGGCGCAACCGGCTGGCCGGCAACGGACTGGGTCGAAGACATGATGCTGCGCACGCAGCCGCCGGAAGTTTATGACCAGTGGGTTACGAACGAAATCCCGTTCAATGATCCGCGTGTTGTCAACGCGATTGATGAATTCGGCTGGTTTGCCAAGAACGACAAGTTCGTTGACGGTGGCTCTGCTGCTGTTTCTGCAACTGACTTCCGCGACAGCCCGAAGGGCCTCTTCGATTCGCCGCCGAAGTGCTACATGCACAAGATGGCGTCGTTCATTCCGTCCTTCTTCCCGGAAGGGATTGAGCTCGGTCTTGATGCCGACTTCTTCTACTTCCCGTCCTATGAAGGTGAGGATCTTGGTAAACCGGTTCTCGGTGCCGGTACGTTGTTTGGTATCACCAATGACAGCCCGGCTGCCGAAGCCTTTATTCAGTTCCTGGAAACCCCGATTGCGCACGAAGTCTGGATGGCCCAGTCAGGCTTCCTGACACCGTTCAAGGGTGCGAACCCGGAAGCTTATGCCAACGACACAATGCGCGGTGAAGGTGAAATTCTCACCGAAGCCACGACCTTCCGTTTTGATGGTTCTGACCTGATGCCCGGTAAGGTGGGTGCAGGCGCTTTCTGGACCGGCATGATCGATTATGTCGGTGGCAAGTCTGCAGAGCAGGCTGCAACCGAAATCCAGAAGTCCTGGGACGCGATCAAGTAACAATCGTCAGATCCGGCTAAATCTGTCATACTGCGCCGGGCCCGTTGGGCCCGGTTGCATCTGACCTCCTTCGGCAGGGCAGGGACAGCGCGGGACCATATCAGGTCATTGGCATGTCCGTTTTGCGCCCTGTGCAGGAACAGCGCTCCGGGACGGCGAAAGAACCTTAATAAAACAATGAGCAGAGCGGACTGGTCGTCAAGACTGCACACCGTTCTAGGGAGTTGAAGGGCGTGGAACAAATAATCAAAGCCTTGGTGGCCGTCGTCATTGGCGTTGCCGTTGCCGTGGCCTATTTCTATGGCTCCAACAAGCTGCTTGACCTGATTTTCCCGTCTAATACGAAGGAGCCGGGCCGGGGTGCCAGAAACCTGCGTATTTCCGGAATGATCAGGCCGTGGCTGTTTCTCGGGCCTGCATTGCTGTCACTTTCGGTTTATCTGATCTATCCGATCGTCGCGTCAGTTGACTATTCACTGCACGGTCCGGCCGGAGATCAGTTTGTCGGTCTGGCCAATTACAGATGGATGTTGTTCGATCCTGAATTCCGCCAGTCGATCTTCAACAATATGCTGTGGCTGATCTTCGTCCCGGCGATGTCGACCTTCTTCGGTCTTGTGATCGCCTGGCTGACGGATCGCATCTGGTGGGGGTCGTTCGCAAAGATGATGATCTTCATGCCGATGGCGATCTCGTTTGTTGGTGCTTCGGTCATCTGGAAGTTCGTTTACGATTATCGCGGTGAAGGCGCTGATCAGATCGGTATCCTCAATGCGATCGTCGTGTCGCTTGGCGGCGAACCGCATGTGTGGATCGCGATGCCGTTCTGGAACAATTTCTTCCTGATGGTCATCCTGCTATGGATCCAGACCGGTTTCGCCATGGTGCTGCTGTCTGCTGCGCTGCGGGGTATCCCGGAAGAAACCATCGAAGCAGCCGTCATCGACGGTGCCAATGGTTTCCAGATTTTCTTCAAGATCATGATCCCGCAGATTTACAACACGATCGCCGTGGTCTGGACGACGATTACGATCATCGTACTGAAAATCTTCGATATCGTTCTGGCGATGACCAACGGGCAATGGAATACGCAAGTGCTGGCCAATCTTATGTTTGACTGGATGTTCAGAGGTGGCGGTGATTTCGGTCGCGGTGCAGCCATCGCAATCGTGATCATGGTTCTCGTGATTCCGATCATGATCTGGAACATCCGCAACGCCAATAAAGAGATGGAGGGCCGCTGATATGTATGCACACAAAAGGTCCCCGCTCGTCTGGTTCTCTCACATTACCGTTTTGTTGCTCGTCGTACTCTGGACGGTTCCGACCTTCGGGCTTCTGGTCACGTCTTTCCGGGACAAGGATCAGATTGTTGCTTCCGGCTGGTGGACGGCCCTGTCGACATCGACACAGAACCTGATTTACCGCACACCCGGTGCTGATGGTCAGGTTGAAGAAGACGGCGTTTATGTCATCAGTGGGAATGCGCTGGAAGGCAGCGCGGGAGAGGTCGCCAGCTTTGGTACATCATCTCTGCGCCCGTCCGAATATGAAGTCGGACAGACTGTCGATATCGATGATGGGCAAACGCTGACTGTTGACGAAAATGGCGATTACCGGATGGTCTCGCAAGAGCCGTTCGAAGGCCGGCGCGGTCAGCGCATTTTCGTGACTGCTGAAATTCCGCCACGCTTCACGCTGGAGAACTATCGCAACGTTCTGACATCAGAAGGGATCGGACAATCCTTCCTGAATTCGCTGACCGTTGCCATTCCTTCAACCATCATTCCGGTTCTGGTGGCCGCTTATGCCGCCTACGCCCTGTCATGGATGAAGTTTCCGTTCCGTAATCTTTTGCTGGCGATTGTTGTCGGGCTGCTGGTTGTACCCTTGCAGATGTCACTGATTCCGCTTCTGCAGATGTACAACAAGATTGGCCAGACCTTTAACGTGCCATCGAAAACCTATGTTGGCATATGGCTTGCGCATATGGGTTTCGGTTTGCCGCTGGCCGTCTATCTGCTTCGAAACTATATCGCCGGTCTTCCGCGGGAGATCATGGAATCTGCGCGTGTGGACGGGGCGAATGATTTTACGATCTTCAACAAGATCATTCTGCCGCTTTCCTACCCGGCGTTGGCGTCCTTCGCGATCTTCCAGTTCCTCTGGACGTGGAACGACCTTCTGGTTGCGACGGTTTTCCTTGGCAACAGTGAACAGACGATTGTTCTGACGGCGCGTTTGCGTGAACTTCTGGGCTCGCGTGGCGGCAACTGGGAGATCCTAACGGCATCGGCCTTCATCTCGATCATCGTGCCACTTATCGTCTTCTTCGCCCTGCAGCGTTATCTCGTGCGTGGCCTTCTGGCCGGTTCGGTGAAGGGCGGTTGATTGCCGCCCCGCTGCCGGAGCTACAGAAATCAGGACAACATCATGACTGATAAAACAACAAAAAAAGTTGCCGTCGATAAGGATTGGTGGCGCGGAGCGGTGATCTATCAGGTCTACCCCCGCTCATTCCAGGATTCCAACGGCGATGGCATTGGTGACATCCGCGGCATAGCTGACCGGCTTGACTATATCGCCGGCCTTGGTGCGGATGCCGTCTGGATCTCGCCATTCTTCACCTCTCCGATGAAGGATTTCGGCTACGACGTTTCCAATTACACCGATATCGATCCGATGTTCGGCACACTGGCTGACTTCGATCACATGATCGAAAAGGCCCATCGTCTTGGCCTCAAGATCATGATCGATCTGGTGCTTTCGCACACTTCGGATCAGCATCCCTGGTTTGTCGAAAGCCGCTCAAGCCGGGATAACCCGAAAGCGGACTGGTATGTCTGGGCGGATGCGAACCCGGATGGATCGCCACCGAACAACTGGCTTTCACTGTTTGGCGGTTCTGCATGGCAGTGGGATTCGCGGCGCCTGCAATATTATATGCACAACTTTCTGACCTCTCAGCCGGATCTCAACTTCCACAGTGAAGAGGTTCAGCAGGCGCTTCTGGATGTCGCCCGCTTCTGGCTTGAGCGTGGCGTTGACGGTTTCCGCCTTGACACGATCAACTTCTATTTCTGCGACAAGCAGCTGAGAAGCAACCCGGCTCTGCCTGTGGAACTGCGCAATGACAGCACGGCGCCTGCGGTTAATCCTTATAACTATCAGGAACATCTTTACGACAAGAGCCAGCCGGAAAATCTCGAATTCCTGAAACGTCTGCGTGCGGTGATGGAAGAATTCCCGGCGATTGCCGCTGTCGGCGAGGTGGGCGATGCGCAGCGCGGTCATGAGATCGTAGGCGAATACACGTCCGGCGATGACAAGATGCAGATGTGTTACGCATTTGAATTTCTGGCGCCCCAGCGTGTTACGCCGAAGCGGGTGGTTGAATCGATCAATGCATTTGACGCGGCTGCGCCGGAAGGATGGGCCTGCTGGGCATTTTCCAACCACGATGTCGTTCGCCATGTGACCCGCTGGGGTGCTGGTGTTTCCGACACGGAAGCCTATGCCAAAATGCTTGGTGCCCTGCTGATGACGCTCAAAGGCTCGATCTGCCTCTATGAGGGGGAGGAGCTTGGGCTGAGCGAGGCTGATGTCGCGTTTGAAGACCTGCAGGATCCCTACGGCATTGAGTTCTGGCCGGAGTTTAAGGGGCGCGACGGTTGTCGTACGCCGATGGTCTGGCAGGCCGGAGCGGCCAATGGCGGTTTCTCTACAGCCGAGCATACATGGCTTCCGGTCGCGCATGACCATGTCATGAAAGCGGTCGATGTACAGGAGGGAAATCCCGCGTCTGTGCTTGAGCAGTATCGCCGGTTCCTCACCTTCAGGAAGGCGCATCCCGCACTGGCCAAGGGTGGCATCCGGTTCTACCCGTCAGACAATGAAGATCTGCTGATCTTCTCTCGTCACAATGACGGAGAAACGGTTCTTTGCGTTTTCAACATGTCTGAAGCGCCGATGACGGCCAGCCTGCCAGAAGGCAACTGGGCCGCCTTTACAAGCGATGATCACGGCTTCGTTTTCAAAGCCGATGGCAATTCCATCACACTTCCTGCCTGGGGCGGTTATTTCGCCCGCCACGGAGAATAAAGGGAAAGGGGCGAAAAATGACAGGCGTTACTCTCGAACAGGTTAAGAAAAAATACGGCAATGTCGAGGTTCTGCACGGGATCGATCTTGAGATCACGCCCGGCGAATTCGTGGTTTTTGTCGGGCCATCCGGCTGCGGCAAATCCACGCTTCTGCGTATGATCGCAGGGCTCGAAGACATTTCAGGTGGCAAGATTTCGATCGACGGTCAGGTCGTGAACCAGATTCCGCCGTCCAAACGCGGCATTGCCATGGTGTTTCAGACCTATGCGCTTTATCCCCATATGTCGGTATATGACAATATGGCGTTTGGTATGCGCATCGCCAAGGAAAGTAAGGAAGAGATCGACCGGCGTGTGCGTGCGGCAGCTGAAATGCTGCAGATCACGCCCTATCTCGACCGGCTCCCGAAAGCGCTTTCCGGTGGTCAGCGTCAGCGTGTGGCCATTGGGCGCGCCATTTGCCGCGATCCGAAAGTCTTTCTCTTCGATGAGCCGCTTTCGAACCTCGATGCAGCTCTGCGTGTGGCAACCCGTATCGAAATCGCCAAGCTCAACGAGTCAATGTCCGATACGACCATGATCTATGTGACACATGACCAGGTTGAGGCCATGACTCTCGCAGACAGGATTGTCGTTCTGTCCGGTGGTTACATTGAGCAGGTTGGCGCGCCGCTGGAGCTTTATGAGCGTCCGGCAAATCTGTTCGTCGCGCAGTTCATCGGCTCTCCGGCAATGAATATCATGCCGGTCACGATAACCCGCACGGGCGAAACCACGGAAGTTGAGCTGCGTGATGGTACCCGCTTTGAGGTGGCTGTCAAAACACCGGAATCGGACAAGGGCAAGAAGGCAAGCTTCGGCGTGCGGCCCGAAGATGTCCGGCAGGCCGAAGAGGGCGAGAAATATCTCTTCGAAGGCAAGGTCTCGATCAGTGAAGCGCTGGGCGAAGTCACTCTCATCTATATCGAAGGCGAACTTGTTGATGATGATCCGATCATCGTTAAACTGCCCGGTATTCACGAGGTGAAAACCGGCAGTTCGATGCGGTTCACTGCGGACGAACCAAAGCTGCATCTGTTTGATGAAAACGGAAAGAGCTATCTTTACCGTTGATCGGCTTTGCTCGCATAACGGATATGTCAGGCCCCGGTTTCACAACCGGGGCTTTTTCGTTTCCAGAACGTTCGGCAGTGCATACCGGTCGTTGGGATGCAGAGAACGATACGTCGCGAGCTTTTCAGGTCATGTGGTCTTACAAAAACGGTTGCGGGCTTGAAAAGCGCAAATGTGAACTCGAAAACGCGGTTTCGCGGTCGCTTAGAGCGTCAGGCGCGATGAATGAATCGTATGGGATTCCGTTTTTGTGTGATTTGTGATTCCTTGTGTCAAAGGAGATTTCCGATGACCCGA
>NZ_SMAR01000028.1 GCF_004342225.1 Martelella mediterranea
GCCAGCGGCAATCAGGATGATAACATCACAAATGACGCGACATAGAATCTCAGACAGATTGTCGCCGGCGTCTCAGACAGATTGTCGCGCTATAGGGAGCTGATCCTTGATACCTTGAACGAAAGCGGGGCGGCCCCACCCCAGGTTCAAATGATCGACTCCACCATCATCCGGGCCCACCATCAGGCGGCAGGCGCAAAAAGGGGACTCAGAAGGAAGGTTTTGGCCGTTCAAAAGGTGGCTTCACGACCAAGATTCATCTGATCGCCAATGCCTGGGGCCTGCCGGTCAGGGCCGAGATCACTGGCGGCGAAGTCTCGGACTACAAGGGCTATGACGTGCTCGTCGATGAGGACCTGCCCAAAGCCAGGGTTCTGATCGCGGACCGCGGATACGATTCCGATCACATCCGCGACGACACCGAGGCGCGCGGCGGAACAGCCGTCATTCCCGGCAGAGCAAATCGCAAACAGCCGATCCCCGTCGATGGCTTCGTGTATGCCCTCCGAAACCAGATCGAGCGATGCTTCAACAAGCTCAAATGCGCCAGGCGGCTCGCTACCCGCTATGACAAAACAGCTGCAAGCTATCTTGCCATCGTTCACATCGTCTCCGCCCGACTCTGGATCCGGAGTTTGTCAACATGACCTAGCATCGGTTCTGTATTGACGATGCTTGATCCGGTCATACTCAGGCCGGGTGTTATACTGGACAGTCGCACGGTGATGATTGGTTTGGCTGCATTATTTGGCGGTGTGGGGGCAACTGTTATCGTCTCATGCGCGACGATTTTAGCACGTCTGTTCCTGGGCGGCGTCGGTACTGTGCCCGGGATTGCTGCAATTTTTCTGTCAGCACTTATCGGTTTGGCCTATGCGCGATTCAGTGGAAACCGGCGGGATATTCCGGGGCTTGCGTTACTGGGGCTACTTGTAACCATGAGCTATGTTACCCTGATTGTCTTACCTTCCAATTATATGCATGCAGTCCTTGATGTCGCCCCCATAGTGTTTATCCGAAATATACTGGGAACCGTGATCATCGGCTATCTACTGGCGATTGGGGATCGTCAGGAATGCGAATTTCTGACCTTTAAGCGGCAGGCCCAGCGCGACCCGATGACCGGATTGAGCAACCGGCGTGCCCTCAATCTCTTTTCAGCCCGTCTTGAGGCTTCAGCCAAAGCGGAAAATTCCGTTTTCTCCGTTATCCTGTTCGATATTGATCATTTCAAGCGAGTGAATGATATTTATGGGCACCCGGTCGGAGATCAGGTGCTTGCCCAGGTTTGTTCAACGATTTCCGGTCGAATGCGCCAGACCGATATTGTCGTGCGATACGGCGGTGAGGAGATCTGTGTGGTCGTCCCTGAAAGCAGAAAGCACAATGCAGCAAGGGTTGCAGAGGACATCCGTGCTCAGATCGCGTCTGACGTTTATAACTGTGATGGCAGCAAGGTATCCGTCACGGTGAGCGCAGGTGTTGCACAATCAGACGGCAGCAATCAAACCATAAAAGATGTGATCAAAAGAGCCGATGAGGCACTCTACACCGCAAAGCAGGCGGGTAGAAACAGGGTCTCTGTTTATGGATATGATACGGATATTTAGTTTATAAGTGGCGTCTTACAAAAAAGCCCCGGCCGAAACCGGAGCTTTATAATCGGGCGGCTTTTAGCCTTTTTCAGCACTGGCGCCGCTGCCCCATGGGCCATGGTGGATGTCCAGACCATCGAGACGGTCAAATCCATGAGCGCCGAAAAAGTCACGCTGCGCCTGAATCAAGTTCGCTGTACCACGTGACTGGCGATACGCATCGAAATAGGTCAGTGCCGAGGCAAGGCCGGGAACCGGAAGACCGGCAGCCGTTGCTGCTGACACGATGCGGCGAAGCGCCGGCAGGCATTCATTGAGGGTCTTGGAGAAGGCCGGCGTGACAATCAGATTTGCCACATCCGGTTTCTCGGTAAAGGCCTGTGTGATCTCGTCGAGGAACTGTGACCGGATGATGCAGCCCGCACGCCAGATGCGTGCGATTTCCGGCATCGGCAGGTTCCAGCCATATTCTTCCGAAGCGCTTGCCATTACATCAAAGCCCTGTGCATAAGCGGCAATCTTGGCTGCAAGCAGAGCAAGCTCAAGGTCTTTGTTGAGCCAAGGACCGGGCGCGATGTGGAATGCGAGGTCTTCTTTATTGAAGAGTTTCTCTGCATCCTTGCGCTCGCCACGCATGGCCGAAAGGCAACGTGCGGCAACCGCAGCTTCAATGACGGTTGCGGGAACGGCCAGTTGCTGCGCTTCAATGGCCGACCAGCGTCCGGTACCTTTCTGCCCAGCAGCATCGACGATGATGTCAGGCATGTGTTTTCCGGTTTCCGGATCCGTGGCCAGCAGCACCTTCTCAGTGATTTCAATCAGGAAGGAGTTAAGGCGGCCGTGGTTCCATTCGCCGAAGATATGCGCAATTTCCGGTGCACTCATGCCGACGCCGTCACGCAGAACACCGTAGATTTCCGCGATCATCTGCATGTCGGCATATTCAATGCCGTTATGAATGGTTTTGACAAAGTGTCCGGCACCATCGGGGCCAAGCCAGGCGCAGCACGGATCTTCTGCATATTTAGCGGAGATTGAGGTGAGTACCTTCTCAACGCGTTTATACGAGTCTTCAGTGCCGCCGACCATGATCGAGGGACCGTGGCGTGCGCCTTCTTCACCGCCAGAGACACCCATGCCGATGAAGGTCAGGCCTGTTCCTTCCAGTTCCTGGAAACGGCGGCGCGTATCGTGGAAGTTCGCATTGCCCGCATCAATCAGGATGTCACCCTTGCCCAGATAGGGGCGCAGCTTTTCGATTTCCTGATCAACCGGATCGCCTGCCTTGATCATGATAATGATCGGGCGCGGCGGACGGATTGCCGCAACGAATTCTGAAAGCGATTCTGTCGGAACGATATTGTCCTGAAGTTCGCCTGCATTCGCATAAAACGCGCGGGTCTTGTCTACGGTTCTGTTGTAAACGGCGATTTTATTGCCTTTTTCGGCGATGTTCAGGGCGAGGTTTGAGCCCATCACACCCAGACCGATCAGTCCGATTTCTGCCTTTTCCACGTCGTCACCTCCAGTGCTTTATGGTCGCTCTTTTGTGGCATTGCAGCGCGGAAACGGCAAGGGCCGGAGACCTGAAACAGTTTTATTTCAGGTCATTCCATTCAAGTTTAGCGAAACTTTCACATAGTGCGTGTGGCGCAAAGAGTATGGAAGGCTGGCCCTATTCTTCTTTTCTGGCAGTAAGACCTGCAAAATCAAACAGCCCGGTATCCAGCAGATGTGATGCATTGACGTGTGAGAGTGCACGCAGCATCGTATCTTTTCGTCCGGGCATACGCGTTTCCATATCGGCCAGCATTTGCTTCATGGAATTGCGCTGCAGGCCGTCCTGTGAGCCACAAAGATCGCAGGGAATAATCGGAAACTGCATGGCTTCGGCAAATTTTGCCAGATCGTCTTCTGCGGCGTAGGCCAGTGGTCGCAGAACTGTCAGATCACCCTCGTCATTCAGAAGCTTTGGCGGCATTGTCGCCAGCTTGCCACCGTGGAAAAGATTCATGAAAAAGGTTTCAAGAATGTCCTCCCGGTGATGGCCTAAAACCAGTGCATCGCAGCCTTCTTCGCGTGCAATGCGGTATAGATGCCCGCGCCTCAGCCTTGAGCACAGGGAGCAATAGGTCGAGCCCGGCGCCAGCTTGTCGGTGACGATCGAATACGTGTCACGGTATTCAATACGATGAGGCACACCGATTTCGGTCAGATATTCCGGCAGTATGTGCTTTGGAAAATTCGGCTGTCCCTGATCGAGATTGCAGGCAACAATTTCGACGGGCAACAGACCGCGCCATTTCAGCTCCATAAGAACCGCGAGTAGCCCGTAACTGTCTTTGCCACCGGAAAGGGCGACGAGCCATCGCTTCTGTCCCGATAGCATTGAAAAATCTTCGATAGCCTGCCGTGTCTGTCGCATCAGCCGCTTGCGCAGCTTGGCAAAAGAGACCGTGTCCGGCGCATTTGCAAAAAGCGCCCGGAACGCCATCTCATCTTGATTTTGCTGTTCGGCGGTATCGCTCATTCGTCTTTGTATCTTTCACCAAATGTTTTCAGTCGTTGAGGCAATGCATCGTCTCTGTGTTCAGATCAAGGGCCAAAAACGGACCAGCCTGTTCGTGCTGCCAACACTTCCAGCGCGACAGACCCAAGTTTTGAGTTGCCAACCTCGTTCAGACCCGGCGACCAGACCGCGATTGATGCCTTGCCCGGTGCAATAGCCAGAATACCGCCGCCGACGCCGGATTTTCCCGGAAGACCAACCCGATAGGCAAACTCGCCGGAACCGTCGTAATGGCCACAAGTCAGCATCAGTGCATTGATGCGCCGTGCGCGTCTTGCTGAAACCACAGAAAAACCAGTCAGCGGGTTGGTGCCGCGATTGGCAAGAAACAGCCCTGCATTTGCCAGTTGGACGCAGTTCATCGAAAGCGCGCATTGATGAAAATATGTGCCCAGCACCATTTCGACGGGATGTTTTATATTGTCGAAACCGCGCATGAAATTTGCCAGCGCGATGTTTCTGAAACCGGTTTTTTGCTCTGACTTTGCCACGCGCCGGTCGATCGAGATCGTATCATCATTTGCGAGGTAGTGAATAAACCGCAGAAACTCTCCGATTGCCTCCCGCGGCTGATGCCCGGCCAGAACCATGTCCGTTACGACAATGGCACCAGCATTGATGAACGGATTTCGTGGAATGCCGTTTTCGTGTTCAAGCTGGACAATAGAGTTGAAAGCAGAGCCGGATGGCTCTCGCCCAACCCGTTTCCACATGCTTTCACCGGCTTTGCCAAGCGCCAGAGTGAGCATGAAGACTTTCGAGATACTCTGAACTGAAAAGGCTGTGCCTGCGTTGCCTGCCTGATAGGTGTTTCCATCGACAGTCGTGATCGCGATACCGAATTGTTTGGGGTCGATCTTGGCCAGTTCCGGGATGTAGTCAGCGACATTGCCTTCTCCCAGCCGCGGGGAAAGCTCGGCAGTAATGTCGTCGATGATGGCTTGCAGATCCATGGCGGCCTCGTGCTGTTTACGCTTATATCGTTGCAGAGCAACGGAAGGCTGAAAACAGAAAAGCCGCCCGATAAGGCGGCTTTCCAAAGATCGTATCGGCTGAAAAATCAACGCGAATAGAACTCGACCACGAGGTTCGGTTCCATGATGACCGGGTAGGGGATGTCGGCGAGAGCCGGAACCCGTACGTAGGTCGCAACCATCTTGTTATGGTCGGCGTCGATATATTCAGGAACATCACGTTCAGCCAGCTGTGTGGCTTCGATGACGCTTGCCAGCTGCTTCGAACGCTCACGCACTTCGATCACATCACCCGGCTTGCAGCGATAGGAGCCAACATTGACCTTCTGGCCGTTGACCATCACGTGGCCGTGGTTGATGAACTGACGTGCAGCAAAAACGGTCGGTACGAACTTTGCGCGATAAACGATTGCATCCAGACGGCTTTCGAGCAGGCCAACGAGGTTTTCACCAGTGTCGCCCTTGCGGCGGTTCGCTTCCTCAAAGATGGCCAGGAACTGCTTTTCGCGCAGCTCGCCGTAATAACCTTTAAGCTTCTGCTTAGCGCGCAGCTGAACACCGAAGTCGGACATCTTGCCCTTGCGGCGCTGACCATGCTGGCCGGGGCCGTATTCGCGGCGGTTCACTGGTGACTTCGGACGGCCCCAGATGTTTTCGCCCATACGGCGGTCAATTTTATGCTTGGACGATTCGCGCTTGCTCATCGTATTTCCTTATCTCAAAACAAAAGAACCGGCCTTGTGGCAGGTCCCAAGGAAACACGCCCTCCTTTGGTTCCCGGATTACGGGAGCCTGACAGGTTTTCACGGAAAAAAGCGCCCGGAAAACCACGGGACATGTCGGTGGTAACACCAGACGTTCAGTCAGTGTTCGCGCGGACATAGTCGGCTTTCGGGAAAATGTCAACTTAGGTCGGAACCGTCATGTTGCTTTTCCAGGCTCAGCATAGACCTGACCGGGTGCCCATGTTTAAACATGACTGTCCTTTTTCAAAGTTATTCAGAACCGGAATATCAATATGACTGTTTCAAGCGACACCATCAGTGCCATCGCCGTCCTTATGCGTCGGGCTGCAAAAGAAGAGATACTTCCGCGGTTTCGCCACCTGCAAACCGGCGAGGTCTCGTCAAAATCAGAACCCAGCGACCTTGTCACCGTTGCCGACACCGGCGCTGAGCGCGTGATCAAGGCCGGTATTGCTGAGCTTTTACCAGAAGCGCTTTTTATCGGGGAGGAAGGTGTTGCCGCTGATCCTGACCTGTTGCCGAAGCTCAAAGATGCGGATCTTGCGGTGGTTGTCGATCCAATTGACGGGACATTTAATTTCGCCAATGGCATTTCGGCCTTCGGCGTGATGCTTGCCATTGTAAAGAACGGCGAAACAATTGCCGGTCTGATCTATGATCCCATGGGCGATGATTTCATGGTTGCAGAAAAAGGGTCAGGGTCGTGGCTGAAACGGTCCGATGGCTCATCGCAGAAAATGACGGTCGCGGAACCGGTCCCACTGGACCAGATGATTGGCGCAGCATCGGTTTCCTTTACATCGTCTGAAAAGCGCGGTCAGCTTCTGGCCAATACTGCGAAAGTGCGTTTTGCCGCAAGCTACCGCTGCGCGGCGGTTGAGTATCGTGCCTTTGCTTCAGGGGGCTTGAGCTTTTTCACCTATATGAAGCTGATGCCATGGGATCATCTTGCCGGTGTGCTCATTGGTCAGGAAGCCGGCGGCTATATCGCCCGATATGACGGTTCGCCTTACCGGCCTGAAAATCTCGACGGCGGCTTGCTGGGGGCAACAGACAAAGAGAGCTGGCGCGAACTGCGTGAAAAAGTCTTTACGATCTAAAGCGTCGGGCGGAGGAGTGGAAACTGGTTTTTCGCCGTCCCGACGTGTCAAACCTTGGAATCTAGAGCATCATGCGATGTTCTAGGCACAGAAAAAGGCGCGGTATCAGGCCGCGCCTTTCAGTTGCCTGTTTTTCACGATGCTTCAGTCCGGCGCGTTTGGCGCCTGAAACAGCTTTCCGTTTTCAGCGACTATCGTGATGATAAGGGTCACAATAGCAAAGCAGAAAAAACCGATAATCAGCGGTGTGGTTGTGCCATTAAAGTTCAGACCGATCAAAGAGCCTAAAAGGGCCGAACCCGCCGTGCTGGTGAAGCCGAGAATGGAAGAGCCAAGCCCTGCGATATGGCCGAGAGGTTCCATCGCGAGCGTATTGAAATTGGCACCGAGCCAGCCGAACTGGAACCAGCCAATGGCAAAGAAGCCATAAAACATCCAGAACGGCATAATCCCGTTATAAAGCAGATCGACAGCGAGCCAGATGCCCATCGTCAGCGTGAAGCCAATCAGAGCGGACTGGGACAGCCGTCGCATTCCGAAGCGTCCGACCATGCGCGAATTGGCAAGGGCAGATACGGACATGACAACGCCGATGCCTGCAAAGGCAATGGGAAACAGCGGTCCGATAGCGAAAACGTCGATGTAGACCTGCTGGGCGGAGGAGATGTAGCCAAACATACAGGCCTGAACAGAGGTTGTAGCCAGAATATAAAGCGTTGCCGTGCGGTTCGACAGGACGATTTTAAAACCGGCCAGAATTGAACTCACGTTGAAGGCGCGCCTGTCTGCCGGTTTCAGGCTTTCCGGCAGCCGGCCCAGCACCCAAACGAACATGCAGGCTGAAAACAGCGCCAGAAACAGAAAGATCAGGTGCCACTCGCCGACAAAGAGAATGCTTTGTCCGATTGTCGGTGCAATGATCGGGATCACCATGAACACCATCATGATCAGTGACATCACTTCGGCCATACCGCGTCCACCATAAAGGTCTCTGACAACAGAAATGGCAATCACACGGGTTGCGGCCGAACCAACACCTTGAATAAACCGCACCGCAAGCAACGTTGCGAAGGTTGGCACGAAACCGGCGAACACCGAAGCAGATATGTATACGATCAGCCCAGCCAGAAGGGCGGGCTTGCGGCCAAAACGGTCAGACAGCGGGCCGAAGAATAATTGTCCAAGCCCCATGCCGATCATATAGGCCGTGACAACAAACTGACGCTGGTTTTCGTCATCAACACCGAGGCTTGCACCGATCTGCTGGAGGCCCGGCAACATGATGTCGATGGCCAGCGCATTCAGCGCCATCAGTAGAGCCATCATGATCACAAGCTCCCATTTCGGAAGCCTTTTCTGTTCTGCCGGAGAGGTGGCTTTTGTCTGGGTCATTGCGGCGTTCTTTAAAGTCAACCAATTCAGATTGGTGATTGCGAGCATAGCGCATCACGAAGCCCGAAAAAGCAAAAGCGCGGTTGATGTTCCGCGCCTTTGTTAATCTGCGATCTAAACTTCAGGGTTATGCGGTTGCATGAGCTTGCCCTTTTCCGCGATCACGGTCAGGCCAAGCGCCAGTACAGCAAAGCAGAAGAAGCCTGTGATCATCGGTGTTGTCGTACCGTTGAAAGAAAGGCCGATCACCGAGCCGAGAAGTGCCGAACCTGCGGTTGTCGCAAAGCCCAGCAGGGATGAGGCGGCCCCGGCAACATGGCCGAGAGGCTCCATCGCCAGCGAATTGAAGTTCGGTGCAATCCAGCCAAACTGAAACCACGCGACGAGGAACATGACATAAAACAGCCAGAAGGGCATCAGCCCGCCGAAGGCCAGATCAATCAGCAGCCATAGACCTGTTGTCGTCGTAAAGCCGATGAGCGCGCCATGAGAGAGTTTGCGCATTCCCAATTTGCCAACGATCCGTGAATTCATCAGTGATGAGAACGCCATGGTAACGCCGATTCCGGCGAAGGCCAGCGGAAACAATGTGCCGAGTTCAAACACACTCAGGAAGACCTGTGGTGCAGATGTCACAAAGCCAAAAATGCAGCCCATGATGAACATCGTTGCCAGCGTATAGAAGAAGGCGATGCGGTTCGATAAAACCGTATAGAAGCTGCTGGCAATGGCCTTTGGTGTGAGCGGACGAACATCTTCAGGGTGCTGCGTTTCGGGAAGGCGGAACGAAACCCAGAAGATGTTGATCAGACCTGCGCCTGCAAGGAAAAAGAAAATCAGGTGCCATTCACCGGCAAACATGATGGTTTGACCGATCGTCGGGGCAATGATCGGAATCACCATGAAAACCATCATGATCAGCGACATGATCTCTGCCATCTTTCGGCCGCCGTAAAGGTCACGCACGACAGCAACCGAGATGACACGCGTTGCCGCAGCGCCAAGGCCCTGGAAAAAACGAACAAGCAACAGCATCGTGAAGCTGGGAACGATGGCACAGAAAAGAGCGCCGACAAAATAGATCGCAAGGCCGGCAATCAGCGGGAATTTTCGTCCGAAACGGTCCGAAAGCGGGCCGTAGGCCAGCTGAGCGATGCCAAACCCTAGAACATATGATGTTACGATAAACTGATGCTGGTTTTCATCGGCAACCCCAAGGCTTGCTCCGATCTGCGGAAGTCCGGGAAGCATGATATCGATGGCCAGCGCATTCAGCGCCATAAGCGCTGCCATCATCGCCACGAGCTCCCATTTTCCCGGTGGTGCTTTGGCCGCTACCGGTGATATCGACTGGTCTGCGTTTGTCACAACAAATATCCTGAAAGCAAAAATAAGGCGTTGCCAATGCAACGCCTGTCCAAAAAACGTGGAGGGCCGAAAACGGCCCCGCACAACAACCGGCCTAAAGCTGGCCGGAATTCAATTCTGTTTAGTCGCCGGGCCTGAAGAGGCCTCAGGCAGCACCGCGCGCGGCGATGCCTTTGCTGTTGAAGTGTTCCTGAAGTTCTCCGGCCTGGAACATCTCACGGATGATGTCGCACCCACCGACAAACTCGCCTTTGACGTAAAGCTGCGGAATCGTCGGCCAGTTGGAGAAATCCTTGATGCCCTGCCGCAGATCGTCGCTCTCCAGAACATTGATACCTTTGTAATCAACACCGAGATATTCGAGGATCTGCACGGCCTGACCGGAAAAGCCACACTGCGGAAACTGCGGCGTGCCTTTCATGAACAGAACCGTGTCGTTGGCACTGACTTCGCTTTTGATGAAGTCCTGAATGTCACTCATTGAGAAATCCTTTCACATACGGGTCAAGGTCCGTAAGCGTTTATCTGCTTTCAGCATATAATCGATCGATTGAGTTTCGCCAACCCCCGAAGGATGCGAAACGCCACTCGAACCGATTGGTTGCGATATCATTTTCAAAGCCTGCCGAGGCAGGTGCGTGCAGCCAAGTTTATTGCGGAGCCGATGTCTGCAGAGCCAGCGCATGAAGAACGCCGCCCATATTGCCTTTCAGGGCATCGTAAACCATCTGATGCTGCTGCACGCGTGATTTACCCCGGAAGGATTCCGAAACGACTTCGGCGGCAAAGTGATCTCCGTCACCGGCAAGGTCACGAATTGTCACCTCGGCATCGGGAATGGCAGCTTTGATCATATCTTCGATTTCGCCCGCACTCATAGCCATTTTACTGCTCCTTGCTGTCTGCCGGTTCTTCCGCCGGGTTATCACTGTTTACGGCGGCTGCCATGAAATCAGGGAACCACGATTCATGTGTATTCTGCAACATTTCAACCGTGATATTGATCAGGTCATCAATCTGGAGACTGTCACCACCGGCTTTGCCCAGACGACAGAAGGGAACGCCGCTTCCTTCCGCTGAGGCGCAGATGAAGTTGGCCAGCTCAGATGGAACTGCAACGACATAGCGTGCCTGATCCTCTCCGAAAAGCAATGCATGCGGCAGGCCCCGGGCCTGGTTGAGGCTGAGGCTCATACCCTTGCCAGCTGACATGCACATTTCCGCGAGTGTGATCGCGAGGCCGCCAGCTGAAATGTCATGGCAGGCTGTGACCTGACCGTTGTTGATCGCTGAGCGGATGAAATCGCCATTTCGGCGCTCGACGTAGAGATCGACCGTCGGCGCCGGACCATCCAGAAGGCCGAGGAAATCGCGCATATAGGCCGTTGCTCCGAGGTGATCGCCGTCCGCTCCAATCAGAATGATCTCATCGCCATCACTGAAGGTGCCGATCCGCGCCATTTTGCGCCAGTCAGCAATCAGCCCGACACCGCCAATCGTCGGCGTTGGAAGGATCGCTTCACCGTTGGTCTCGTTGTAAAGTGAGACATTGCCCGAAACGATCGGAAATTCGAGCGCCTGACAAGCCTCGCCGATGCCCTCAATGGCTTTCACAAGCTGGCCCATGATTTCCGGCTTTTCCGGATTGCCGAAATTGAGGTTATCGGTCGTCGCGAGTGGTTCTGCACCTGTCGCTGTCAGGTTGCGCCAGCATTCTGCAACGGCCTGCTTGCCGCCTTCATAAGGATCAGCTTCGACATAGTGAGGCGTGACATCGCAGACGAAGGCGAGCGCTTTGAGCGGATGCCCGTCAACGCGCACGACACCCGCATCGCCGCCTGGAAGCTGCAGCGAATTGCCCTGAATGAGTGTATCATATTGCTCATAGACCCAGCGGCGGCTGGATTGGTTGGCACTGCCGATGATCTTCAGCAGAGCGGCATTATAATCTTCAGGGGCATCGACCAGGTGCGAGGGCAGCGATCCGCGTGTATCAGGTTCGCGCCATGGGCGGTCATATTCCGGCGCCTCGTCACCCAGCTCCTTGATCGGGAGATTGGCGACTTCCTCGCCCTGATGCAGAACCCTGAAGCGCAGATCATCGGTTGTCGTGCCAACAATAGCGAAATCAAGGCCCCACTTTTTGAAGATTGCTTCGGCCTCTTCTTCTTTTTCCGGATCGAGCACCATGAGCATACGCTCCTGGCTTTCCGAGAGCATCATTTCATAGGCGGTCATGTTTTCTTCACGCACCGGAACCTTATCGAGATCCAGCTCAACGCCAAGATTACCCTTTGCACCCATTTCGACGGCAGAACACGTCAGCCCCGCAGCACCCATATCCTGAATTGCAATGACCGCACCTGTGGTCATCAACTCCATACAGGCTTCAAGCAGGCATTTTTCGGTGAAGGGGTCTCCCACCTGAACGGTTGGGCGCTTCTCGTCGATCGCTTCGTCAAATTCGGCGGAAGCCATGGTCGCGCCGCCAACGCCGTCGCGCCCGGTCTTGGCTCCGAGATAAACCACCGGCAGGCCTACGCCTTTTGCTTCGGAATAAAAAATCGCATCGGATTTGGCGATGCCGGCCGCAAAAGCGTTGACGAGAATATTGCCGTTATAGCGGGCATCAAATTCAACTTCACCACCAATCGTGGGGACACCAAACGAGTTGCCATAGCCGCCAACACCGGCAACCACGCCTGAGACCAGGTGACGGGTTTTGGGGTGGTCCGGCTCGCCGAAACGTAAGGCATTCATGGCAGCCACCGGACGTGCGCCCATCGTGAAGATATCGCGAAGGATACCACCGACTCCTGTTGCCGCGCCCTGATAGGGCTCGATGAAGGACGGGTGGTTGTGGCTTTCCATTTTGAAGACGACGCAGTCACCATCATCGATATCGACGATGCCTGCATTTTCACCTGGCCCCTGAATGACACGGCGTCCTGTTGTCGGCAGTGTTCTGAGCCAGCGCTTCGATGATTTATAGGAACAATGCTCGTTCCACATGGCGGAGAAGATGCCGAGTTCTGTAAAGGAGGGTTCCCGGCCGATCAGCTCGAGAATGTGCTCGTACTCGTCCGGCTTCAAACCGTGTGCTTCGATGAGTTCAGGGGTGATGGCCTGACTGTTTGAAAGGGTCATGAGGAACCAGAATCCCGCTTTGGTTTTCTTTTACATAAGTCTGATTTTGCACTTCATTAACGCAAGTTCAAATGCGAGGCGACCGGAATTTCGGTTTTCCCACGCCGTTGAGCGAAAGATGAAAGGTCTAACCGCGCCAGTACATCGGCATCAGGATGACGACGACCGTCAGAATTTCGAGACGTCCAAGCAACATAAGAACCGTCAGCAGAAGCAATTCCGGATCTGCCATTGTCGAGAAATTGCCCGCCGGACCGATAATATCGCCAAGACCCGGCCCGACATTGGAAAGTGCTGTCAAAACCGCCGATGTTGAAGTGATAAGATCGTAGCCGAGAGCCGCCATCGCGATGCTGCCAACTGCCCACAAAAGAATGTAGGCGCTGAAAAACATCGAGACGGCTCGCTGCGTGTCCGAGTCGACGGTCAGCGTGCCATACCGAACCGAATAAACGGCGTTCGGATAGATCAGCTTTTTCAGACCTGTCTTCAACATATTGAAGAGAACCAGAAAGCGGTAGGACTTGATCCCGCCCGCCGTGGAGCCCGAGCAACCGCCCATAAACATCAGGAAAAACACCATCACGATGGCGAAGCTGCCCCAGGTCATGTAGTCAGCACTGGCATATCCTGTCGTCGATAGAACCGATGAGACATTGAAAATGGCCTGTGTCAGTCCGGCTGTGAAGCTCATTTGTCCATCAAGACTGATGTAGAGTGCCAGCAGGAACGCGGCGATCAGAAGATACATCAGAAACAGCATGATCTGCGGGTCGCGAAGCGTGTCGAGACGTCCGCGCACGATAAACAGAATCAGGATCGAGAACGGCAGGCTGCACACCGTCATAAAGAAAGCAGCGATCCACAACAGTTCCGGATTGTCGAAATAACCGAACGATGCGTCATGGGTCGAAAAGCCGCCGGTCGCAACTGTGGTAAGCGCATGGTTGACCGCGTCGAAATGGGACATCCCGGCGACATCGTAAGAGATGGCGCAGACAATCGTGATGCCAACATAAATCGCCAGAAAGGCGCGCGTGAAACTGGCCATGCGGGCGAAGGGCTTGTCGCTTGTATCGGACGATTCCATCTTGAAGAATGCCATACCGCCAATGCGCAGAAACGGCAGGATGAACAGACCGAGTGCGACAATACCGATGCCGCCCATCCACTGCAGCAGAGACCGCCAGAGGAGAAGTCCAGGCGCCATGTGATCAAGGCCTGTCAGCACGGTTGATCCTGTTGTGGTAATGGCGGAAACGGATTCAAACAGGGATTGCGCGAAGCTGAGGTCTGGTCCGGCCAGATAAAGCGGAATGGAACCGACGAGCGCAAAAGTGACCCACAGCAGATTGACGAGGAAGAAGCCAAGCCTGCGTGAAAACGGCGGCGGGTTTCCGCGCATGGCGACAGCGGTTACCGCGCTGATACCGCCAACCATGAAGCCACAGATGGCAAAGACCTGCCAGTCGCGGTTGGCGTAATAAAGATCGGCCATAGCCGGAACGAACATCGCGGCAGCGAGATAAAGCCCGCAAATAGCAGCGATATAAAAGGCGGACCGCAAAAGAGTGGCGTTCAAGGAGACGTTCCCCGTCAGACGCTAAAGTTACAATCGGGCTTTTTTATAGCCGCTGGTTTATGCCATACCGGTGAAACAAGACAAGCTCAATGGAAAGATGACAAATGCTGGAAGATGTGATCGCTGCGAAACTGGCTCTTCGTGATCTTTTTGAGGCAACGCCGTTGCAGCGCAATGTTCATCTGAGCAATGTTTTCGGGGCGGATATCTATCTCAAACGCGAAGATCTTACGCCGGTTCGCTCCTATAAACTGCGTGGCGCTTTTAATTTCATGCGCAAGGAGATTGCGGCTGGGCGCAATGATCGTGTGTTTGCCTGCGCTTCTGCCGGGAATCATGCCCAGGGCTTTGCCTTCTGCTGCCGGCATTTCGGTGTCCAGGGTGTGATTTTCATGCCGGTGACAACGCCTCAGCAAAAGATCGAAAAGACGAAAACCTTCGGGGAAGGCTATATCCGCATCGAACTGGTCGGCGACATATTCGATGTCTGCTACGCGGCGGCCCGCCGGTTTGTTGAAGATAATAACGGGGTGATGGTGCCGCCCTTTGACCACCCGGATATTATTGAGGGGCAGGCAACTGTTGCAGCGGAAATCGCCGACGCCTGGCAGAATGAAGACGGAGATCCGGATCTTGTTGTCATGCCAGTCGGTGGCGGCGGTCTCTCGGCTGGCATTACCGGTTTTTTCAATGGCCGACTTGCCGATGAGACATTCATATTTGCAGAGCCTTGTGGTGCGCCAAGTCTGAAACGCACGCTGGAAGCAGGTGAAATCGTTGCGCTGGATGAGGTCGACAACTTTGTCGATGGTGCAGCCGTCGCGCGGATTGGTGACAGCAATTTTGAGGCGCTGAAACGCTTTTCGGCACAGCAGGTGATCCTCGTGCCTGAAAACGCAATCTGCGTCACGATGAGTGAAATGCTGAATGTTGAAGGGGTGGTTCTGGAGCCAGCCGGCGCGCTTGCGCTGACCGCGCTCAGGCAGATGGATCGGCAGGCCATTTCAGGCAAGAAGATCATCGTTCTTGTTTCCGGCGGAAATTTCGATTTCGACCGGCTTCCGGACGTGAAAGAGCGGGCGATGCGCTATTCCGGGGTTAAGAAATATCTGATTCTGCGGCTGCCACAGCGGCCGGGCGCTTTGAAAGATTTTCTGGGGCTGCTGGGGCCGGAAGATGACATTGCGCGATTCGAGTATCTCAAGAAGACAGCCCGAAACTTTGGTTCCATTCTCATCGGGATTGAGACCGCGCGGCCTGAAAACTTTTCAGCTCTCTTTGCAAACCTTGATCGCAACGGGCTGAAATATCAGGACATAACCGAGAATGAAATTCTCGCGAATTTGATTATCTGATCGAAGGCATAGCGCGTATCTTTTTATGATGACACGCTAACCTGCGCCGCTTTTTCAGGCTTGCGGCAGGGTGGCATACGGTTTCCCGATCGGGTATGACTTTCAAAAAAGGGAGTTTTTAATATGGCGTCGTTTTTCTCGAAACTCGGTTCCTTGTTTTCAGGCGGGGCAGGTGAGGCTGGCCAGGAAAACGAGCAGGCCGTTAAGTCGCTTGTTCATGAAGATTGCATCATCTTTGCAGAGCCGACGAAAGAGGGAAGTCAGTACCGCCTGCAGGGGCGAATCGAAAAAGAGGTTGGCGACGAGACTTTTACGCGCACCTTTATCCGTGCTGATCTTTTCGCCTCACAGGATGAAGCGATTGAATGGAGCCTGAAAAAAGGCAAACAGATTATCGATCAGAACGGCAAGTCTCTGTTTTCTGATGGTCAGAAAAGCCGTACGGCCTGACAAACTTTTTCTGAAAACTGAAATACCGCTCTTATTGGGCTGACTGGCCTGTCGGACCGCTTTTGAGGTGGTCTCGCACAGGTCTCTCCTTGTGTGTGCGCCTGTCTCAGGCTGTAGGCTGGCTGATGCTCTTTTGTTGAAGGCCAGCAGGTTCAGTAAACAGCAATCCTTGAGTGCCAGAACCACGTCCAGTCCGCCGGTATAGCGCAAGCGGCTGGATTCCGTGACGACGTCAGACGTTTTTGAAGCCGGATGCTGCTGCTTGCAGCGTACAACAAAAGGCGCCTGAGTGTCAGCCGTCACAGGTGAAAAACCAGCAAGTAGCTTGTCAGAAATGCGATGCCGATGAGTGAAAGCCAGACCGGTGTGTTGCTGGGTTCCGTCCGTGCCGGTGGGTTTTTGCTCGTTCTTGGAGCGCTATCATGCGTCTCCAAAGACTCAAGGCTGTAACCCCCGCAGCGGCTGCAAACACGTCCTGTGCTTTGAATCATCTGGCATTCGATACATGTGTAACGTGCCATGATGCTCTCTCCCTGAACGGGATGATAAGCCTCAAACGAAACTCGAGCAACAACAATTATAGTCTGCGCAAACGTGGGAAGAATGGTGGGCGATGAGAGGCTCGAACTCCCGACATCCTCGGTGTAAACGAGGCGCTCTACCAACTGAGCTAATCGCCCGACCGCGTTGGTGGCGCTTAACTATGCGGAACCGGAGAAAACCGCAAGCCCCTTCAAAATGTTTTTTGTGTTTTTTTTGAAAGGTCGCTGAAGAAGCCCGATTTTCCGGCCCTCGCGATGTGACTTTTTTGGGGGGCGCTGATCGGTTCGTGATGAGGTGCAGGGGAGTTTGAATGATCGACCGACGGGCGAAGCTGCCAACCATCCACAAGAAGGACGTCATGGCTCTCGCGGTCGGAACCGGATGCGACCGGTGCTGAACCGGATATGAGTGCGCGCTGCAAAAGCTTTGCCGAAGGAAAATAGGAAAACCAGATATGAGCGACCTTTGAGCGCGGTTCAGAATGTCTTGAGGGAGGAGTGATTCTGAAGAAGCAGCGCCTCTTTTATCCGCAAGCTGATGAAAAGCAGGCCGGTGTTTCCAAAAATCGCCAGTCTGTCTTTCAGGGTTTATGGGTGTTTTGAAAGCAGGCCTGATAAAAAAGCCAAAATACGTTAGATGCTGCTTGACAGTCTGGCGTGCCCCCCTTAAACAGCCGCTCACGCCAGACGGAAACGCGCTTCGCAAAGAGGCTTCAAGCGTTGGTTTGAGTGAAATGCGCGGGTGTAGCTCAGCTGGTTAGAGTGCCGGCCTGTCACGCCGGAGGTCGCGGGTTCGAGCCCCGTCACTCGCGCCATTTAATCTTCCCTCATCTTCTTATTTTTGTCAGAGCAACTCGCTGCTCGCTTGGGTGTGGATTCTTTTTCGATTTCGTAAACCTTCTTTATGACGACCGCTTGACAGTCTGCTGTGCCGGCCTTAAACAGCCGCTCACGCCAGACGGAAACGCGCTTCGCAAAGAGGCTTCAAGCGTTGGTTTGAGCGAAATGCGCGGGTGTAGCTCAGCTGGTTAGAGTGCCGGCCTGTCACGCCGGAGGTCGCGGGTTCGAGCCCCGTCACTCGCGCCATTCTTCTCTTTAATTTGCTTTTTTTTGCAATCTGTTCTGCTGCGCTGCGCTGCAAAGCTTTGGTCGTCGCTTTTGCAAAGGCCTGTCAGAACGCGCGAAATTCTCAGTCATCAAATCTGAGTATTTTAATCATGTAAAATAATCGTAGACCGCTTCAAAATGACGCGTTTTTGATTTCTGCCTCAAAAATGCCATGTCTGGTGGGGTGAGCGCGGGAAAACCTTGCTGCGCTGCCATGAAATGAAACCTGAATGGCTTGCGCCGAGCCGCTTGCTGCGCTAACCACACCTCAACATCTATCAATTTTTGCTACCGCAGTTTATCCTGCGCAGACGCCGCGCCCCGTGCGTCTCTACAATGGCAAGGGTGATTTCATGGCTGACATGCTCAGTTCTTACGTTCCGATCGTCATCTTCATCGCAATCTGTCTCATCATCGGGCTTGCTTTGATGGTCGCGCCATTTGCGCTGGCTTTCAAAGCACCCGATGCGGAAAAACTCTCGGCATATGAATGCGGGTTTAACGCTTTTGATGATGCCCGCATGAAGTTTGATATCCGATTCTATCTGGTCGCGATTCTCTTCATTATCTTTGACCTTGAAGTGGCGTTCCTGTTTCCCTGGGCGGCATCGTTCGGGGATGTGGGCTGGTTTGGCTTCTGGTCGATGATGGTCTTCCTCGGAGTTCTGACCATCGGCTTTATCTATGAATGGAAGAAGGGAGCGCTGGAATGGGAGTAGGCTCGAACGAGACGCTGGTGGCACCTCAGCCCAAGGGCGTTATCGATCCCTCGACCGGCAAGCCCGTTGGTTCAGACGATCGTTTCTTCGGTGAGATCAATAACGAGCTGGCCGATAAGGGGTTTCTCGTAACCTCCGCAGCGCAGCTGATCACGTGGGCCAGAACCGGCTCGCTGATGTGGATGCAGTTTGGTCTTGCATGCTGTGCTGTCGAGATGATGCAGATGTCGATGCCGCGCTATGATTGCGAGCGCTTCGGTTTTGCGCCGCGTGCATCTCCGCGCCAGTCTGATGTTATGATTGTGGCCGGAACACTGACCAATAAAATGGCGCCCGCGCTGCGCAAGGTTTATGACCAGATGCCTGAACCACGTTACGTGATCTCGATGGGTTCATGTGCCAATGGCGGTGGCTATTATCACTATTCCTACTCTGTTGTGCGTGGCTGTGACCGGGTTGTGCCGGTCGATATCTATGTGCCGGGCTGTCCGCCCACAGCAGAGGCGCTGCTTTATGGCGTGCTTCTGTTGCAGAAGAAGATTCGGCGCACAGGCACAATCGAGCGATAAAGCCGAGAGGGCAAAATGAGTGAAGTTTTGAACGAGCTTGGCGCACATATTCGGGAAGTGTGTCAGGGCGTCACGGATATGAAGGTTGAATACGGCGAGCTGACCGTTTTCACGTCGCCGGATGCTATTGTCGATGTCGCAAAATTCCTGCGCGATGACGGCCAGTGCGCCTTCGTCAATATCATTGATGTCTGCGGTGTCGACTGGCCGCAGCGCGAAAAGCGCTTCGATATTGTCTATCACTTCCTGTCGCCGACACAGAATTTGCGCATCCGCGTGAAGTTGCAGGCTGCCGAGGATGAAGTTGTGCCATCCATCACGCCGATTTTCCCCGGTGCAGACTGGTTTGAACGCGAGACCTGGGATCTTTACGGTGTTCCGTTCAGTGGCCATCCGGATCTTCGCCGGATCCTGACCGATTACGGTTTTGAAGGGCATCCGCTTCGCAAAGACTTTCCGACAACCGGTTTTGTCGAGTTGCGGTACGATTCGGAAGCCAAGCGCGTGATTTACGAGCCTGTCGATCTGAAGCAGGAGTTCCGTAGTTTCGACTTCATGAGTCCTTGGGAAGGAACGGATTATGTTCTTCCCGGAGATGAGAAAGCGAATTGAGGTGGCTTCGATGGTTGAACATATGACCGGTGGCTGTATCTGTGGAGATGTTCGCTTTTCGGCTGTACCAAAGAGCATGGAAATGGGGGCGTGTCACTGCAGTCTGTGTCGCCGTTGGTCCGGTGGTGCAGGATTTCTGGGTGTCGAATGCGGAACCAGTGTCAAGGTTGAGAATGAGGCCGCGCTTGGCGTCTATCCGTCTTCGGAATACGGCGAGCGGGTGTTTTGCAAAACCTGCGGCAGCACGTTGTTCTGGCGGATGCAGGACGGTTCCGATACCGTTGTTTCATCTCAGGCCTTTGATGATGCAGATGCGTTCCGGTTTGTCAGCGAGATTTTTGTTGACGAGAAACCGGACAATTACGCATTCGCCAACGATACAAAGAAGATGACGTCGGCAGAGTTTTTTGCAGCCTATGCGTCGGAACAGGGCCATCAGCATGACTGAACATAATGTCCGTAACTTTACGATCAACTTCGGTCCCGAACATCCTTCGGCACACGGTGTGTTGCGTCTTGTGCTTGAGCTTGATGGCGAGATTGTCGAGCGTGTGGATCCGCATATCGGCCTTTTGCATCGCGGTACTGAGAAGCTGATCGAAACGAAGACTTTTCTGCAGGCCGTTCCCTATTTTGACCGGCTCGATTATGTCGCGCCGATGAATCAGGAACATGCGTTCGCGCTCGCAGTTGAAAGATTGCTCGACGTTGAAATTCCGATTCGCGGTCAGTTGATTCGTGTGTTGTTCTCGGAAATCGGGCGTGTACTCAACCATCTTCTGAATACGACGACGGCTGCCATGGACGTCGGCGCGCTGACGCCGCCGCTTTGGGGCTTCGAAGAGCGTGAAAAGCTGATGGTGTTTTACGAACGTGCCTGTGGCGCGCGTATGCACGCGGCCTATTTCCGTCCAGGTGGTGTTCATCAGGACCTCCCGCCGGAGCTGGTTGAGGATATCGGCAAGTGGTGTGAAGAGTTTCCTGCCAAGCTTGATGACATTGAAGCGCTTCTCGCCGGGAACCGGATTTTCAAACAGCGTAATGTCGATATCGGTGTGATCTCTCTTGAGGATGCGTTTGCATGGGGCTTCTCCGGTCCGATGGTTCGTGGCTCAGGCGCTGCCTGGGACCTGCGTAAGGCGCAGCCGTACGAGTGTTATTCCGATCTCGACTTTGATGTCGTGATCGGTAAGCATGGCGACTGTTATGACCGCTGGGTGGTACGTATCAACGAGATGCGCGAATCTGTGAAGATCATGAAGCAGTGCGTTGAGCGCTTGCTTGGCGATGCGAAGGTCGGTCCGTTCAATTCGATGGACGGTAAAGTCGTGCCGCCCAAGCGCGGTCAGATGAAGCGTTCGATGGAAGCTTTGATTCATCACTTCAAGCTTTACACCGAAGGTTACCATGTGCCGGAAGGTGAGGTATACGCCTCCGTCGAAGCACCTAAGGGTGAGTTTGGTGTCTATCTGGTATCAGATGGTTCGAACAAGCCTTACCGTTGCAAGATCCGCGCTCCGGGGTTCGCTCACCTTTCCGCCATGGATTTCATGTCGAAGGGCCATCAGCTGGCTGATGTGACTGCGATTATTGGTACGCTCGACATCGTGTTCGGAGAGGTGGACCGGTGACCGTGAGCGCTGAAATGAAATTGAAAGCCGTTTCCAGCTGTCCCGTGCCGGCATTGAGTCGGCCTTTTGTGTCGGGTTATGCCGGAACCGTGACAGTAACCTCCAAAGAGGTGTGAGAGAGCATGTCCGTTCGTCGACTCGCCGATGATAATGTTCAGCCGGAAGTATTTGCCTTTTCGGAAGAAAATGCCGCCTGGGCTGAAGCTACGATCCGGAAATATCCCGAAGGCCGGCAGCAATCCGCTGTTATCCCGCTGTTGATGCGGGCGCAGGAGCAGGAAGGCTGGGTGACGCGTGCGGCGATTGAAAAAGTCGCTGCTATGCTGTCGATGCCTTTGATTCGCGTTCTGGAGGTCGCGACCTTCTACACGCAGTTTCAGCTGAAGCCGGTAGGCACAAGGGCGCATGTCCAGGTTTGCGGCACAACGCCCTGCATGCTGCGCGGCGCGGGTGATCTGATTAACGTCTGTAAAAAGAAGATCAACGCAAAGGCTTTTGAGCCCAACGCTGATGGCACGCTTTCCTGGGAAGAGGTGGAGTGTCAGGGGGCTTGTGCCAACGCGCCGATGGTGATGATCTTCAAGGATGCTTATGAGGATCTGACGCCTGAACGCCTGGAAGAGATTATTGATGAATTTGAAGCCGGTCGTGGCGAACAGGTTAAAACAGGCCCGCAGATTGATCGCTGGTTCTCAGCGCCTGAAGGTGGTTTGACGTCTCTGACAGATAATGATGATTCTGTTGATCATTCGGTCAGCGATGATGTAGAGGATGGCGCAGGTTCGGATGAGGCGATCGCCGCTGCATCTGGTAGCAAACCGCCGGTCCTTAATGACAAGCCGGAAGAGACAGATGATCTCAAACTGATTTCCGGCATTGGTCCGAAAATTGAATCTCTTCTCAACGGACTCGGTGTCTATACTTTTGCGCAGATTGCGGCCTGGACGCCTGCAGAATGTATCTGGGTTGATGACTACCTTAAGTTCCGTGGACGTATCGAACGCGATGAATGGGTGCGCCAGGCCGGTGTTCTTTCGCGCGGCGGCGTTGAAGAATATGAAAAAGTATTCGGCAGAAAGCCGTGACAGGAGGTGAAGCATGTTAAAGGATAAAGATCGCATCTTCACAAACCTCTACGGCCACAGGGATAAGTCTCTGAAGGGAGCTATGGCGCGCGGCTGTTGGGATAATACGAAGGCGCTTGTCGATAAGGGCCGTGACTGGATCGTTCAGGAAATGAAGGATTCCGGATTGCGCGGCCGTGGCGGCGCTGGCTTTCCGACCGGTTTGAAATGGTCGTTCATGCCGAAGGGTGACGATGGCCGGCCGCATTATCTGGTAGTCAATGCCGATGAGTCCGAGCCGGGAACATGTAAAGACCGTGAGATCATGCGGCACGATCCGCATCACCTGATCGAAGGTTGCCTTCTGGCCGGTGTCGGTATGGGCGCGCACACCGCCTACATTTACATTCGCGGTGAATTCATGCGTGAGCGTGAAGCGCTTCAGGTTGCGATTGATGAATGCTACGACGCTGGTCTTCTGGGCAAGGATAACAAGTGCGGCTGGGATATGGACGTTGTCCTGCATCACGGTGCAGGCGCATATATCTGCGGTGAAGAGACTGCGCTTCTGGAGAGCCTTGAAGGCAAGAAGGGACAGCCACGGCTTAAGCCCCCATTCCCCGCGAATGTCGGTCTTTACGGTATGCCGACGACGGTGAATAACGTCGAGTCGATTGCTGTCGCACCGACAATTCTGCGTCGCGGTGCCAGCTGGTTCTCCTCTTTCGGCCGTCCCAATAATGTCGGGACAAAGGTTTTCATGGTCTCCGGTCATGTCGAACGGCCCTGTGTTGTCGAGGAAAGTCTCGGCATCACGTTCCGCGAGCTGATCGAGAAGCATTGCGGCGGCATTCGCGGTGGCTGGGATAATCTTCTGGCTGTTGTTCCTGGTGGCGCATCATGCCCGGTAGTTCGCGCTGAAGATATGATGGACGTTCAGATGGACTTTGATGGTCTCAAGAGCGTCAAGTCATCCTTCGGTACCGGCGGCGCGATCGTGATGGACAAATCCACCGACATCATCAAGGCCATTGCCCGTCTGGCGCAGTTCTTCAAGCATGAAAGCTGCGGCCAGTGCACGCCGTGCCGTGAAGGCACTGGCTGGATGTGGCGCGTGATGGAACGCATGGTCGTCGGCAAGGCGCAGAAGCGCGAGATCGATATGCTTCTTGAAGTCACCAAACAGGTTGAAGGGCACACGATCTGTGCTCTTGGTGATGCTGCGGCATGGCCGATTCAGGGGCTGATCCGCAACTTCCGGCCGGAGATTGAGCAGCGGATCGATCAGTATACAGCCAATGCCACGTCGGAAGGCGCGGTTATGGAAGCGGCTGAGTAAGTGATTTTTTAATTCTGCCGGTCCCGGTCGGGCGGGGCCGGGTCATGGATATCTTGAGAGCCGGGGCTTAAGGCAACGGCGAAGCGGGAAAGACGGATATGGTTAAGCTCATCGTTGACGGCAAGGAAATCGAGGTTCCCGACCACTATACGCTGCTGCAGGCAGCGGAGGCGGCGGGTGCTGAAATTCCACGCTTCTGTTTCCATGAGCGGTTGTCGATTGCAGGCAATTGCCGCATGTGCCTGGTGGAAGTGAAGTATGGTCCGCCGAAGCCGGCTGCATCCTGCGCCATGGGGGTCACGAATATCCGTGGCGGACGTGATGGTGAGCTGCCGGAGATTTGCACAAACACGCCGATGGTCAAAAAGGCGCGTGAAGGTGTGATGGAGTTTCTCCTGATCAACCATCCGCTCGATTGCCCGATTTGCGATCAGGGCGGTGAATGTGATCTTCAGGATCAGGCGATGGCATTCGGCATTGATGCATCGCGCTATCAGGAAGACAAGCGCGCGGTTGAAGACAAGTATATTGGTCCGCTCGTCAAAACGGTGATGAACCGGTGCATCCACTGCACGCGGTGCGTTCGCTTCACCACCGAGGTTGCCGGTATTTCCGAGCTGGGGCTGATTGGTCGTGGTGAGGATGCAGAGATCACAACCTATCTGGAACAGGCAATGACCTCTGAAATGCAGGGCAACGTCGTTGATCTTTGCCCTGTGGGTGCTCTGACCTCCAAGCCTTTCGCTTTCACGGCGCGCCCGTGGGAGTTGAACAAGACGGAAAGCATCGATGTGATGGACGCGCTTGGCTCTGCGATCCGGGTCGATACCCGTGGGCGTGAGGTCATGCGGATCATGCCGCGTGTTAATGAGGAGATCAACGAAGAGTGGATTTCCGACAAGACGCGCTTCATCTGGGATGGTTTGCGCACACAGCGTATCGATAAGCCCTATATCCGCGTTCAGAACCGGCTTCAGCCAGCGACATGGCAGCAGGCGTTTGAAGCGATTGCAGCCGAAGTGGCCAAGACCAGCGGTGACAAGATCGGTTCTATAGCCGGTGATCTGGCGAGTGTTGAGGAAATGTACGCGCTGAAGAGCCTTATGGCCTCTCTGGGGTCTTCCAATGTTGACTGTCGTCAGGACGGCACGAAGCTTGATCCGGAACTTGGCCGTGGCAGCTACATCTTCAACCCCACAATCGAAGGGATCGAAGACGCTGATGCGCTGCTGATTATCGGTTCCAATCCACGTTTCGAAGCGTCGGTTCTGAACGCACGCATCCGCAAGCGTTTCCGCAAGGGCCCGTTCCCGATCGGCGTGATCGGTGAGAATGCAGATTTGCGTTATGAATATGAATATCTGGGTGCTGGCCCGCAGACACTGAACGATCTGGCGGGCGGGCAGCTTTCCTTCGCTGAAACGCTGAAAAACGCAAAACGTCCGATCATCGTGATCGGGCAGGGCGCTTTGTCGCGTGAAGATGGTATGGCTGTTCTGTCCAGGGCCGCTCAGCTGGCCAGGGATGTTGGTGCAGTGAGTTCAAACTGGAACGGATTTGCCGTTCTGCACACGGCTGCTTCGCGTGTTGGTGGTCTTGACCTCGGCTTTGTTCCCGGTGAGGGGGGCGCTGATGCGGCAACCATGCTGCAATCCATGGATGTTCTGTTCCTCCTCGGCGCAGACGAAATGGACATGAGCGCCAAAAAGGCGAAATTTACGGTTTATATCGGCAGCCATGGTGATGCCGGTGCCATGAACGCCGATGTTGTTCTGCCGGGTGCGACCTATACCGAGAAATCGGGAACCTGGGTGAACACGGAAGGCCGTGCCCAGATGACCAGCCGTGCCGGTTTCGCACCGGGTGATGCACGTGAGGACTGGGCTATTCTCAGGGCGCTTTCCGGCGTTCTCGGGAAAACGTTGCCTTACGATTCACTTGGGGCGCTGCGTGCTGCGCTTTATGCGGAATTCCCGCATTTTGCCGATATCGATGAAGTCGCTGAAAGCGATGAATATGCAATCAACGCTGCGGCTGAAAAGGGTGGTGAAATGTCTGATCAGCCCTTCATCTCGCCGGTTAGCGATTTCTACCTCACAAATCCGATTGCGCGGGCGTCGGCTGTGATGGCGGAATGCTCGGCGCTGGCGCGTAACAATTTCAAGGCTGCGGCGGAGTAAGGACCGAAAAATGGATTCTTTTCTTTCAACCTATCTCTGGCCCGCGCTGATCATGGTCGGCCAGTCCCTTTTGCTTCTGGTCATTCTGCTGATTGGTATTGCGTTCATCCTTCTGGCCGACCGTAAGATCTGGGCGGCCGTTCAGATGCGTCGCGGGCCGAATGTCGTCGGTCCCTTCGGTCTTCTTCAGTCCTTTGCCGACCTTTTGAAATTCGTGCTGAAAGAACCGATCATTCCTGCGAGTGCGGATAAGGTCGTGTTCCTGCTGGCCCCTTTGATTTCGGTGACGCTGGCTCTGGCAACCTGGGCTGTTGTTCCGGTCGCAGATGGCTGGGTGATCGCAAATATCAACATCGGTATCCTTTATATCTTCGCTATATCTTCGCTTGAAGTTTATGGCGTTATTATGGGTGGCTGGGCTTCTAACTCGAAATACGCGTTTCTTGGCTCCCTGCGCTCTGCTGCGCAAATGGTGTCTTATGAAGTTTCGATCGGTCTCGTGATCGTCACGGTTCTGTTGACTGCCGGTTCGTTGAACATGTCAGACATCGTTTATGCGCAGCAGACCGGGCTTGGTACGATGATTGGCTTGCCGAATTCGTTCCTCGACTGGAACTGGCTGGCGCTGTTCCCGATGTTCATCGTGTTCTTCATTTCAGCGCTTGCTGAAACCAACCGGCCGCCTTTCGATTTGCCGGAAGCTGAATCCGAGCTGGTTGCAGGTTTCATGGTCGAGTATGGCTCCACGCCTTACATGATGTTCATGCTCGGTGAGTATGCCGCGATCGTTCTGATGTGCGCGCTGACCACGACGCTGTTTCTTGGTGGATGGCTGCCGATTGTTGACATCGCGGTGCTGAACTGGGTTCCGGGCATCATCTGGTTCGTGATCAAGCTTCTGCTTTGCTTCTTCATGTTCGGCATGGTGAAGGCATTCGTCCCGCGCTATCGCTATGACCAGCTCATGCGCCTTGGCTGGAAGGTCTTCCTTCCGCTGTCGCTGGCAATGGTTGTGATTGTTGCTTTCGTCGTCAAACTGACCGGCTGGATCGGCTGATGATGGTGCTGTCAAAAGTACCTGATTGGAGATTTTGAAAATGAGTTCTGTTGCTCAGGCTTTCAATTCGGTTTTTCTGAAGGAGTTTGTTGGCGCCTTCTTTCTGACGATGCGCTATTTCTTCGGCCAGAAATCAACCGTGAATTACCCCTTTGAGAAGGGACCGGTCAGCCCGCGTTTCCGTGGTGAACATGCGTTGCGACGTTATCCGAACGGCGAAGAGCGGTGTATTGCATGCAAGCTGTGCGAGGCGATCTGTCCTGCTCAGGCCATCACGATTGAAGCGGGACCGCGACGCAATGACGGCACGCGCCGTACGGTTCGTTACGATATCGATATGGTCAAATGCATCTACTGCGGCTTCTGTCAGGAGGCTTGTCCCGTTGATGCTATCGTGGAAGGACCAAACTTCGAGTTTGCGACCGAAACGCGCGAAGAGCTTTATTACGATAAGGATCGCCTGCTCGCCAATGGCGACCGGTGGGAGCGCGAGATAGCGCGCAACATCTCGATGGACGCGCCTTATCGCTGAATTCTGAAGCAAAACGCCGGGCGGGTGGCAAAACCGGCCGGTATCGATCTTTTAAAATGGCAGACCGGTCTGGCTTTCAGGCAGGTTTTCCGGAAAACGCGTGCGGTTTTTGCCGCCGCAATCACGAAGAGAAGGCACCAAAATGGGTCTCCAGGCTCTTTTTTTCTATATTTTCGCATTTGTTGCCGTGGCGTCGGCATTCATGGTGATTTCAGCGAAAAACCCGGTTCATTCCGTGTTGTTCCTGATCCTTGTGTTCGTTAACGCCGCCGGCCTGTTCATCCTTTCGGGTGCGGAATATATCGGCCTGCTGCTTCTTGTCGTTTACGTGGGCGCCGTCGCAGTGCTGTTCCTTTTCGTCGTGATGATGCTCGATATCGACTTCACGGCTCTGCGGTCCGGCATATTGCGATATGCTCCGGTGGGCGCGCTGATCGGGGTCGTGCTGCTCGCAGAGCTTATCGTCATCGTCGGTGGTGCGGTTATTCCGCCGGAAGTGACAGCCAATACAGCGATGCCGATGGCACCGCTTGATCAGTCGTCGAGCATCCGTGCCATCGGCGATGTGATCTACACGCATTATGCGTATTTCTTCCAGATCGCCGGTCTTATTCTGCTGGTTGCCATGATTGGCGCGATTGTTCTGACATTGAAGCATCGCAGTGATGTGAAGCGTCAGGATATCGGCAAGCAGGTCGCCCGCACGAAGGAAAATGCGCACGAAGTGGTCAAGGTTAAGCCTGGCCAGGGCATCTGAAACAAGAAATTACGCAGGGATTACGGGACCTAAGGACAAGGCAATGGAAATCGGACTTTCCCACTACCTCACGGTGAGTGCCATACTTTTTACGATCGGTGTTTTCGGCATCTTTTTGAACCGGAAAAACGTGATCATCATTCTCATGTCCATTGAGCTGATCCTTCTTTCGGTCAATCTCAACATGGTCGCCTTCTCGGCATTCCTGAACGACATCGTCGGCCAGGTCTTCGCGCTGTTCATTCTGACAGTCGCGGCGGCCGAAGCGGCGATCGGACTTGCGATCCTTGTGGTGTTCTACCGCAATCGCGGCTCCATCGCGGTCGAAGACGTCAATATGATGAAGGGCTGATCTTCAGATGATTTATAAACTCATCATTTTTCTGCCACTGCTTGGCTTCCTTATCGCCGGCCTCTTCGGAAACCGCATTGGCGCCAAGGCTACGGAGTGGGTAACAATCGCCTTTATGGCGATTGCTGCCATTCTGTCCTGGTATGTATTCATTTCTGTCGGTTTTATTTCGCATCAGGAAGACCTGCTGATCCAGATTCCGATTATGACCTGGATCAATTCCGGCGGTATCGATGTCATGTGGTCCTTGCGTATCGATACGCTGACCGCTGTCATGCTGGTCGTTGTCAATACAGTCTCCTGCCTGGTTCATCTCTATTCTGTCGGCTATATGCACGACGATCCCCATCGTCCGCGTTTCTTTGCCTACCTGTCGCTGTTCACCTTCGCGATGCTTTCGTTGGTAACGGCAGACAATCTGGTTCAGATGTTCTTCGGCTGGGAAGGCGTCGGCCTGGCATCATATCTGCTGATCGGGTTCTGGTATAAGAAGCCGTCGGCCTGTGCCGCAGCGATGAAAGCCTTCATCGTCAACCGTGTCGGCGACTTCGGTTTTCTGCTTGGCATTGCCGGGTTGTTTTTCCTCTCACATACGGTGAATTTCGATCCGATTTTTGCAGCTGCCGAGACGCTGGCTGAAGGACACCAGGCGGCAGAAGCAGCCGGAACCCAGCCGGAGGTTCTTCACCTCCTTGGCATGAACCTTGATGTGATGCATGCGATTACCGCTGTCTGTCTGTTACTGTTCATGGGTGCGATGGGTAAATCGGCTCAGTTTCTTCTGCACACCTGGCTGCCTGATGCCATGGAAGGCCCGACTCCGGTTTCTGCCTTGATCCACGCTGCGACGATGGTGACGGCGGGTGTTTTCCTGGTCGCCCGCATGTCTCCGCTGTTCGAACTTTCGCCTTCAGCTCTGACGTTCGTGACATTGATCGGGTCGATCACAGCGCTGTTTGCGGCAACGATCGGTCTCGTACAAAACGATATCAAACGCGTGATTGCCTATTCGACCTGTTCTCAGCTTGGCTATATGTTTGCTGCGCTTGGAGCCGGTGCTTACGGTGCTGCGGTCTTTCACCTGTTCACGCATGCTTTCTTCAAGGCGCTTCTGTTCCTTTGCGCTGGCTCGGTTATCCATGCCGTTTCCGGCGACCAGGACATGCGGCGTATGGGTGGGCTTCGCAAACACATCCCGATCACCTTCTGGGGGATGATCTTCGGCACACTGGCGATCACCGGTGTCGGTATTCCCGGTACGGTCTTCGGCGCGGCCGGTTTCTTCTCGAAAGACGCAATCATTGAAGCTGCGTTTGTTTCGGCCAGCCCGCTTGCATCCTTTTCATTCTGGGCGCTGGTCATTGCAGCTGTCCTGACCGCATTCTACTCATGGCGCCTGATCTTCATGACCTTCTTTGGCAAGCCGCGTGCCTCCGCTGATGTCATGCATCACGTGCATGAATCGCCGTGGGTCATGACATTGCCTTTGATCATTCTGTCGGTTGGTGCGCTGTTCGCCGGTGTGGTCTTTATTGGCTACTTCTACGGCCACCATTACGATGAATTCTGGAAGGGTGCTCTGTTTACAGGGCCGCATAACGAGGTGCTTGAAGAACATCACGATGTTCCGACCTGGGTGAAGCTTGCACCGTTCATCGCGATGCTCCTGGGAACGGTTGTCGCAATTTACATGTATCTCATCAGGCCGGCTTCGGCGAAGGCTCTGGCGAACATGTTCCCGCGGCTTTATGCATTCCTTCTCAACAAATGGTATTTCGACGAGTTGTATGATTTTCTGTTTGTCCGGCCGGCTAAGGCATTTGGTCACTTCCTGTGGCAGAAGGGCGATGTCGGATTTATTGACCGATACGGTCCCAACGGGGTTGCGGCACGTGTTCTCGACGTGACCAACAGGGTCGTTAAACTTCAATCCGGATATGTTTATCACTATGCATTTGCAATGCTGATCGGCCTTGCCGGACTTATAACCTGGATGACGTTCGGAGGGGCGCTGTAATGAGCGACTGGCCTATTCTTTCAACGGTCACCTTTTTGCCGCTGATCGGCGTGGTGCTGATCCTTTTCACAAGGGATGATAACGAGGCAGGTCTTCGCAACATTCGAAATGTTGCGCTGCTGACCACGCTGTTTACCTTTATCGTTTCTCTGTTCGTCTGGCTTAAATTCGATCCGTCCAATCCGGGCTTCCAGATGATCGAAGAGCATCCGTGGATGGGCACTGGCGTTTCATATCATCTCGGTGTTGACGGTATTTCGATACTGTTCATTCTGCTGACGACTGTGCTGATGCCGCTTTGTATTCTGGCCTCCTGGGAAGCGATTACATACCGGGTCAAGGCTTATATGATCGCGTTCCTTATTCTGGAAACGCTGATCATCGGTGTGTTCGTTTCACTCGATATCGTGATGTTCTACATCTTCTTCGAAGCGGGCCTTATTCCGATGTATCTGATCATCGGTATCTGGGGGCACGACCGACGGGTTTATGCTTCGCTGAAGTTCTTCCTCTACACGTTCCTTGGCTCGGTATTCATGCTGCTTGCCATCATGGCGATGTATTGGGAAACCGGAACGACGAGCGTGCCTGTCTTGCTCAACTATGACTTCCCGGTCGGCATGCAGTACTGGCTGTTCCTCGGTTTCTTCGCTTCCTTTGCCGTGAAAATGCCGATGTGGCCCGTGCATACGTGGCTTCCGGATGCACACGTTGAGGCGCCGACGGCGGCGTCCGGTGTTCTTGCTGGGGTTCTTCTGAAGCTCGGCGGTTTTGGTGTCCTTCGCTACTCGATGCCGATGTTCCCCGACGCATCCTACTATTTTGCGCCGTTTATTTTCGCGCTGTCGGTCATCGCTATTGTTTATGCTTCGCTTGTGGCGCTGATGCAGACCGATATGAAGAAGCTTATCGCTTATTCGTCCGTTGCCCACATGGGCTACGTTACGATGGGGATGTTCTCGGCAACACCGGAAGGTATCGAGGGTTCGATCTACCTTATGCTGTCTCACGGTATCGTTTCCGGCGCACTGTTCTTCTGCGTTGGTGTCGTCTACGACCGCATGCATACGCGTGACATCGCTGCCTTTGGTGGTCTCGTGAACAACATGCCGAAATTTGCCGTGGCATTCATGATCTTCACCATGGCGAATGTCGGGCTACCGGGCACGTCCGGGTTTATCGGTGAGTTTCTCACCGTGGTTGGCGTGTTCCAGGTTAACACCTGGGTAGCGGTCTTTGCCGCCACAGGCCTCATACTCTCCGCAGCTTATGCACTCTGGCTTTACCGTCGCATTATTTTTGGCGCACTCGAAAAAGACAGCCTCAAGGCGCTGCTTGATTTGTCATTGCGTGAGAAATTCGTTCTGTACCCGCTTATTTTCCTGACGATCTTCTTCGGTGTTTATCCCGAACCAATTTTCGCAGCCATCCATGGCCCGGTTAATCTGATCGTCCAGCATTATGGCGAAGTACTCGAAGCCACCAGGCAGATCGCTCTGCCGGTATACTGATACAGGATCATTTGGACATGACATCGGAACTTTTACTCTCAAGTCTGAAACTGATCATGCCGGAACTGATCATTGCGATCGGTGCTATGGTCCTGTTGATGATTGGTGCTTTCGCCGGGAAAAAGAGCGGGCCGACGATTATCGGCCTCGCAGTTGCCCTTCTGATCATTGCCGGTCTGGTGATGTTCTGGTCAGGTCAGGGCACGGCCTTTGGTGGCTCTGTGGTATCGAACAGCTTTACACATTTTATGAAGGTGCTTGTGCTGATTGGTGCTGTGCTCTCCATGATCCTGTCTGTGGGGCATGAAGAGCCGGAATATCTGGATCGCTTCGAATTCCCGGTCCTGATGCTTTTGTCGACGACCGGCATGATGCTGATGATTTCCGCCAACGACATGCTGGCGTTCTATATGGGCCTCGAGCTGATGTCGCTGCCGCTTTATGTTATCGCGGCCATCAATCGCGACAGCCTGCGTTCGACTGAAGCCGGTCTGAAATACTTCGTGCTGGGTTCATTGTCTTCAGGCATGCTGCTTTACGGTATTTCGCTGATTTATGGCTTTACCGGAAACATCGGTTTTGAAGCCGTTGCCAATCAGATTCAGCTCGGTGAGACTGGCCTTGGTTTCATCTTCGGCATGGTTTTCGTACTGGCTGGTATCACCTTCAAGATTTCGGCCGTTCCGTTCCATATGTGGACGCCGGACGTTTATGAAGGTGCACCGACACCGGTGACGGCCTTCTTTGCTTCAGCGCCGAAGATCGCCGCAATGGCAATCATCATTCGGCTTCTGATGGAGGCGTTTGGTCCGGCTGCTGATCAGTGGCGCCAGGTTGTGGTCTTTATTTCGATTGCCTCGATGCTTCTTGGCGCATTTGCTGCGATCGGCCAGACCAACATCAAACGCCTGATGGCTTATTCCTCGATCACGCATATGGGCTATGCACTTGTTGGCGTCGCGGCGGATAGTCAGGAAGGTGTTCAGGGGGTGGCGATCTATATGGCGATCTACCTGTTCATGACGCTTGGCACGTTTGCCATCATCATGGCGATGCGCCTGAAAGAGGGCGGCAATGTTGAAAACATTGATGACCTCGCCGGTCTGTCTTCTACCAATCCGGTTATGGCATTTGTTCTGACCATGCTGATGTTCTCGCTTGCAGGCGTTCCGCCGCTGGCTGGTTTCTTCGGCAAGTACTTTGTCTTCCTCGCCGCCATCCATGCGCAGCTTTACGCACTGGCAATCATCGGTGTTCTGTCCTCCGTTGTCGCTGCCTTCTACTATCTGCGTGTGATCAAGGTGATGTGGTTTGACAGTCCGACGGTAGAGTTCTCGCGGGTTGCTGGTGAGCTGCGTTTCGTCTTTGGTCTGGGGGGCCTGTTTGCCATCGGCTATCTGCTGTTCGGTGGTCCACTGAACAATGCAGCCGGTGTAGCCGCTGCAGCCCTGTTCTAAATGACGGGCTCGGAGGTGCTCAAAACGCGTGCCGGAGCTTTCCGGCACGAGCATCTGGATACGGTGCAGTCTACCAATAGTGAACTGATGCAACGCGCTCGGAATGGTGATCCGGGCGCGTTGTGGCTGACAGCGTCGAGGCAACTTTCCGGGCGCGGGCGAAGAGGCCGCGGCTGGATGTCAGAGCGAGGCAATCTTTATGCCTCGCTTTTGCTTATTGATCCGGCTGTTCAGTCGCAGACAGGATCCTTGCCTCTGGTTGCGGCAAACGCTGTCGAGCGTGCGATTGCCGCGTCGTTACCGGGGCTGACGAGAATAACCTCCATTAAATGGCCGAACGACGTTCTGATTGAAGGTCGGAAGGTGAGTGGAATACTGCTTGAGGCGGAGCGCCTTGCCGACGGGCGGCTTGCGGTCGTCATCGGAATTGGCGTAAATGTCTCGATCTGCCCGGATAGTGCTCCCTATCCGGTGGCACGGCTGAGTGACTATGCTGCCGGTGCTGATGCATCAATGCTGTTTGCACGCCTGTTTGAGACCATGTCGGAAGAGCTGGCGATCTGGGATAAGGGAGCCGGCGTCAGTCATACGGTTGAGCGCTGGCGAAGAGCGGCGCATGGCATAGGTGAGCGTATCACGGTAAATTTGCCCAATGCGCAGGTTCGTGGCCGTTTTTCCGGTATAGATGACGATGGCATGTTGAGACTTGAAACCGATGAAGGCACGCGCATGTTTGCTGCTGGCGATGTCTTTTTCGATAACTGAACTGGAATAGAAATAATAATGGCGGATCCTAACGCTGAACTGGTTTTCCTGCCGCTCGGCGGGCTCGGCGAAATTGGTATGAACCTTGCGCTTTATGGCTACGGGCCTGCGGAAAAGCGCGAATGGATCATGGTCGATTGCGGCGTAACATTTCCCGGTCCTGAATTGCCCGGTGTTGATCTTGTGCTGCCTGACATCGAGTTTGTGCGTGAGCAACGCGACAATCTGAAAGGCATGATTATCACCCATGCCCATGAAGATCATTTCGGTGCCATCAACGATCTCTGGCCGGGGCTGAATGTGCCGATCTATGCATCGCCATTCACGGCAGGCCTGCTTGAGGCCAAGCGGGAATATGAAGGCTCGCTCGGTGAAATCCCGATTACGATCTTCAAGGCCGGTGATACCATTCACGCGGGTTCGTTTGAGGTGGAGGCGATTGCCGTCAATCACTCGATTCCCGAGCCGATGGCGCTTTCAATCCGGACACCGCTTGGGCGTCTGGTGCATACCGGTGACTGGAAGATCGACCATGCCCCGTCTCTGGAACCCAAAACCGATGAAGCCCGGTTCCGCGCGCTCGGTGATGAGGGTGTTCTGGCGCTGATGTGCGATTCGACCAATGCACTGCGAGATGGCGTTTCACCATCGGAGCAGGAGGTTTCGGAAAGTCTGCGCAAGATCATCGAGAGCGCCGAAGGACGCGTTGCCTTTACGAGCTTCTCGTCCAATATCGGGCGCATTCGTTCCATAGCAAAGGCGGCTTCCGATGCCGGTCGCAAGGTGCTGTTGCTTGGCTCTTCGCTGAAACGCGCCGTTTCCGTTGCGCGTGATATCGGCCTGATGGAGGGGATTGAACCGTTCGTCGATGAAGATGAATTCGGTTATATCCCGCGGGATAAGGTCGTTGCGATTCTGACAGGGTCGCAGGGCGAGCCCCGCGCAGCGCTGGCCAAGATTTCACGCGATGAAATGCGCAATATTTCACTTGCAGCCGGCGATCAGGTGATTTTCTCTTCACGTGCCATTCCCGGTAATGAAAAAGCCATTCAGGACATCAAGAACGGCCTGATTGAACAGGGTGTGCATATCATCACAGACAGCGAAGCGCTGGTTCATGTCTCCGGGCACCCGCGCCGCAATGAACTGAAACAGATGTATGAATGGGTGCGCCCGGAAATTCTGGTGCCGGTTCATGGTGAAGCCGCTCACCTGACGGCTCAGAAGGAGCTTGGTGAGCAGGCTGGCATCAAATTCGTTCCGCGCGTACGCAATGGCGATATGCTGCGTCTTGCTCCCGGTGAGCCGTCGGTCATCGGCGAAGTGCAGACAGGGCGCATTTTCAAAGATGGCAAGCTGATAGGTTCCTTTGACGAGCTTGGCATTGGCGAGCGTCGCAAGCTTTCCTTCGTTGGTCACGTGGCGGTCAATGTCGTTCTGAATTCCAAGCTGGAATTTTCCGGTGATCCCGATGTGGTTCCTGTCGGTCTTCCGGGTTTTGATGATGACGATGAGCGGATGGAAGACGTGCTTTTTGATGCTGTGCTGGGGGCCGTTGAAAGCATTCCCCGGTCTCGCCGCAAAGATCTCGGCATGGTGCGTGAGGCTGTCCGCCGTTCAGTTCGCGCTGCTGCCAATGAGTGCTGGGGCAAGAAGCCTGTCGTCACGGTTTTTGTCACGAAAGCCTGAAGTCGCGGGTGCCATTCTGGCACAGTCTCAGTTTACAGCATCGGCCCGAAAATCGGGATCGCTTTTCGGAAATTACGATGCACAGATTCAAAAGGTAAGAGCGTCCTTTGTGCATTCGATTGGATGCACAAAGGACGCTCTAAGGTTGTTATTATTTCAGGCAAAAACGCCTGATGCTCGTCAAAATTCATCGAAGATGAGAGGCGGGCGCGCGAAGAAAACTTACCGAACCGCGGTTCCGTCTGCTTTTAAGGTCGGGTCGTCCGATGTCGGGCGGTCCGGCTTTTTTTAAGGGCGAGATGTTGTCGCCAGAAAAGGGGGGCGGAGAGGCGGTTGTCATCTGTTGCGTTTTGACCGTATCGTGCGCTCAAAGGGGACATGGAACGGGAGCGGTCATTGACCTTTTTTTCAGCTTTTGCGGTGTATTTTGTCATCTGGTGGGTGACGCTGTTCGCCGTTCTCCCCTTCGGGCTGCGTACGCAGGATGAGGAGGGAGATATTGTACCGGGGACAACGGAAAGCGCGCCGTCTCACTTTCGGCCGCTGCGGGTCATCTTCAGTACCTCTGTTGTTGCTGCAATTATCTTTGCAATCTGGTGGTTTATCGCCGTTTATAAAGGCTTTGGTTTTGAAGATTTCTCCAACCTGTTCTGGTAAGCCGTCAAGATAGAGCTAATCTGCTCGTAGATAATTTATGGTTAACAATAACTTGTGAGCCTTTTATAAAGCTGGTTGTTGGCATGTTAATACCATGCTTTAAACGCAGCACGTTAACTTTCGGAATTTTGAATAAATATTTGTTTTAAAAGTAAAATATTGCGATCTGGCCATCAAAATCGCATTCGCAAGAAGGCCGAGCCTGCTCCGTAGCTATAGTCGGTGAAAGCTGCGTTTCCGGTCGATTTCCCGTATTCGAAGCGTGCGCCGACTTCGAGGTTCGTCGGCAGAAAACGAATAGTGCTTTCGATGCCACCATAGTAAGCGCCGGTGTCAATGTCGTTTGTGCTGAACTGCGTATTATTCCTCACCGACACATCGCCATAGACCTGTCTGTATCCGGCATATGGGGAGAGTGTGATAACGCCGAGATTGGCTTTCGCCTGAACATAGGCGCCGACGGAGCGAATTGCCGTCTCCGTTTCACCGCCGCCAGCAGAGCTGGTGAGTGTCTGTGAGGTGCTCCCGAGGCTGTTGAAGCCGTTCAGGCCGCCGCAAACCCCGATCAGTCCCTTGCTGCAGAGGCCAAGACGCCCATCAATGCCCCAATAGTTGTTGGCAAGGGCATCGTTGATCGAGCTGTCATCCATGTGAAGCATAAACGTGGACGGTCCGGCGGAAAGATCCAGATAAAAGACGTCAGAGAGGTCGGCGGCAGGTGCGATTGACGGCAGCGACACTGAAAGCAGTGCTGCTGCGCTTGCACGCTTTAGACGTTGTTTTTTGACTATGGCGTGCAACAGCAATCTCCGGAAAAGGCTTTTTCCTGAGGAGTCGTGCTTGAGTGCTGCCGCCAGGTCAATTCCTGCTGGCATCAGAGTGTTGCGATGATTAAGGAAGTCTGAAGTGCTGCTGTGATAATCAGCTTAAAAAATGAGCAAAAAAAAACAAGGCAGCAAGTGCCTTGTTTTCCAAAGTATCGCGTTGATCCGTTCCGTTGCCGGGGCTGCGAACGAGCGCGCCAAGATCCATCCTCCCAAGACTTGACCGCGAAGTATGAGGCAAGAATTTAATCTTCCTGCCTGTTTTATGGGCTAAAGCTAGCCTAATGATTAGGCCTTGTCATCCTTTATTTTGCATTTTTAAGACTGTCAAAGCACTTTTTGCGTTTGACATATCCCTGTGTGCAATCTGCAACGTTTCAATGAATTAGCATATATCAAGATATGTTGTTTCTGCTCCTTCTTTATCATTTGCCCGGCGCTTTGGCGTCTTTAATTATCGGCGGTAAGCCGCTACAAGGATGCCGGTTTAACTGAACGCAAATATTGATTCCCGGTTTTCCGGGGCAAAGATGAAGAAAGCGGCACCATGCGTCTGTCCCGGTATTTTCTGCCGATCCTGAAGGAAAACCCCAAGGAAGCGGAGATCGTTTCGCACCGCTTTATGTTGCGTGCGGGAATGATCCGCCAGCATTCACAGGGCATTTATTCTTGGTTGCCCCTGGGTAAACGGGTTCTGGATAAGGTTAACCGGATCATTCGTGAGGAGCAGGACCGCTCTGGCGCTGTCGAGCTTTTGATGCCGACGATGCAGTCTGCCGATCTCTGGATGGAAAGCGGTCGTTATGAAGCTTACGGCAAGGAGATGCTGCGCATCACTGACCGTCAGGAGCGGCCTATGCTTTTCGGCCCGACCAATGAGGAGATGATCACCGAGATCTTCCGCTCATATGTGAAGTCTTACAAGCATTTGCCGCTGAACCTTTATCATATCCAGTGGAAGTTCCGTGACGAGATCCGTCCGCGTTTCGGCACGATGCGTTCACGGGAGTTCATGATGAAGGATGCTTATTCCTTCGATCTGACGCGGGAAGGTGCCGAACACTCCTACAAGAAAATGTTCACCGCATATCTGCGCACGTTTGACCGGCTGGGCCTTCGCGCGATCCCGATGCGGGCAGATACAGGTCCGATCGGTGGTAATCTCAGCCATGAATTTATCATTCTGGCCGAAACCGGTGAATCCGAAGTGTTCTGCCACAAGGATTTTGTCAATTTTGATATTCCGCCGGAAGACGTCGATTTTGACAGCACCGAGGTTATGGAAGGTGTTTTCAACAAGTGGACGTCGCTTTACGCCGCGACGGACGAGATGCATGAGGCCGAGGCATTTGATAAACTGCCGGAAAGCGAGCGTCTTTCAGCCCGCGGTATCGAAGTGGGGCACATCTTCTATTTCGGGACCAAATACTCCGAACCGATGAATGCGAAGGTTCAGGGGCCGGACGGCAAGGAGCATCCTGTTCACATGGGCTCCTATGGTATCGGGCCGACCCGCCTTGTTCCCGCCATCATCGAAGCTTCTCATGATGATAACGGAATCATCTGGCCGCGTTCTGTCGCGCCTTTCGAGGTCGCTCTGATCAATATGAAAGTCTCCGATGATGCCTGCAACGCCGTCAGCGAGCGTCTCTATGAGGCACTGCTGAATGCGGGTATCGACGTTCTTTATGATGATACCGATGAACGGGCAGGGGGTAAGTTTGCCACTGCAGACCTGATCGGTGTGCCTGATCAGGTTGTGATCGGACCGCGCGGTGTCGCCAATGGCGAAATCGAGTTGAAAGATCGTAAAACTGGTGAGCGCGAAACCATGACGGTTGAAGCGGCTATCGCGAAACTGACCGAAGGTCGATAAAACGAAAGAGCTTTTTCATGGTTGCGGCCGAAACTGAAACGGCAAGTGCTGAACTGCCGCCCAAAGCGCGGCCATTCTCTGTTTTCGAACGCATGGTGGCGTGGCGCTATTTGCGTTCGCGCCGCAAAGAAGCTTTCATTTCGGTGATCGCAGGGTTTTCCTTTGTCGGCATTATGCTCGGCGTCGCGACCCTGATTATCGTTATGGCGGTTATGAACGGCTTTCGCAGTGAGCTTGTAAGCCGGATCCTCGGGCTGAACGGGCATATTGTCGTTATGCCCTCCGGTGAGCCTTTCGACGATTATGCAGCTCTGACACAGCGTATCGCCGGGGTCGATGGTGTGCGGCTTGCTTTCCCGCTCGTGGAGGGACAGGCCCTTGTGTCCGGTGCTAATGGTGCCGGTAGCGGTGCGCTGGTACGCGGTATCCGGCCCGATGATCTCCTGAAGCTTCAGACTGTCTCTGACAACATTATTCAGGGCGATATGGTCGGCTATACTGCCGGGACAGGCGTTCTGGTTGGCTCGCGAATGGGAACCAATCTGGGGCTTTTTGCCGGTGACAAGATTACGATGATTTCGCCAGATGGTGATGTCACGCCCTTCGGTGTTAATCCGCGGGTCAAGGCCTATCCGATTTCCGGGATTTTTGAGATCGGTATGTCGGAATACGATGCCTCTATCGTTTTCATGCCACTTTCCGAAGCGCAGGCCTATTTCAATGCCGGTGATACTGTTCAGAGCATTGAGGTCTTCGTTGATCATCCGGACGATGTAGACGCGATCATTCCGAAGATCCGCGCTGCGGCTGGTCAGGATGTCATGATATCAGACTGGCGGCAGAATAACCGCACGTTCTTCTCTGCGCTTGAAGTGGAGCGCAACGTGATGTTTATGATCCTTACGCTGATTGTCATCGTTGCGGCCCTGAACATCATCTCCGGGCTGATCATGCTGGTGAAGGATAAGGGGCCGGATATTGCGATCCTGAGAACCATGGGAGCGACCTCCGGTTCGATCATGCGTATCTTCTTCATGACTGGCGCAGCAATCGGAATTGTTGGCACGCTGGCTGGTGTGTTCCTCGGCGTTGTCGTCTGCCTGAACATTGAATCGATCCGCGAATTTTTCTCCTGGATATCCGGCACGGTCATCTTTGATCCGCAGGTTTATTTCTTGAGCACGCTTCCGGCAGAGATGAGTCTCAGCGAGACGCTGACGGTCGTAATCATGTCGTTGACACTGTCTTTCATCGCAACCATTTTCCCGGCATGGCGGGCCTCCCGTCTGGATCCGGTTCAGGCTCTGCGCTACGAATAAGGAGACACTTCCGTGGCTGATGCAGCGCTGGAACTGAGATCGATCAGGCAGGATTATGGGCAGGGTGACGGTGTACTGCATGTGTTGAAAGGCGCCGAACTGACTGTCAATGCAGGCGAGATGGTGGCTCTGGTCGCTCCGTCTGGAACCGGCAAGTCGACGCTTTTGCAGATCGCTGGCTTGTTGGAGCAACCGACGTCAGGCGATGTCATTGTCGGTGGCCATGATGCTTCATCACTCGAAGATGATGACAGAACTGCCCTTCGGCGCAATACCATTGGCTTCGTCTATCAATTCCATCATCTGCTGCCGGAATTCTCGGCGCGTGAAAACATCATGTTGCCACAGCTGATCGCTGGTTTGCCGCAGAATGAAGCCTATGAGCGCGCCGAGCAGATGCTGAGCTATCTGAAGATCGGCCATCGCGCAGAGCACCGTCCGGCTGAATTGTCCGGCGGTGAACAGCAGCGCGTCGCCATTGCGCGTGCTGTCGCCAATGCGCCCAGTCTTCTTCTGGCGGATGAGCCGACCGGGAATCTCGATCCCGAAACGGCTGGCTATGTTTTTGAAGCGCTGGAAGCGCTTGTGAAGCAGTCCGGGCTGGCAGCGCTTGTTGCGACCCACAATCTGGATCTTGCTGCCCGCATGGATCGCTGTGTTACGCTGCAGGACGGTCTGGTCGTCGACCGATGACGTTCATCAGACCGCCGGCCCGATGATATCGGAAAATTCGGCTGCAACTTCGCAGGCGGCGGCGAAGACGGGCTGCCGCTGGCTCCAGTCGCTTCCAGCATCAAAGCCTCGTGTTTTACCGCCAGCTTCGCGCACCAGAAGTTGCCCGGCGAGGCAATCCCATGCATTCAGGCGTGGCTCATAAAAGCCTGAGAGATGGCCAGCGGCGATCAGTGCCAGTGAATGGGCGGCTGAGCCGAAGCGAATAAACATGCCGCCCTTATCCATCAGTCGCGTAATAATGCCGCCAACGTGATCGGAGAACTGCCGTCCACCTGGGCCGACGACGAAGAGACCGCTGTCGAGTGGTGAGAGATCATCAACGTGGATTGGATTGTCGCCGCAATAGGCGCCAGCGCCATCTTCTGCCCAGTAAAGTTTTCCTTGTGCCGGAACGAGCACAAGACCAAGGACAGGTTTGTTGTTCTCCAGAAGAGCAATCACAACGGTCCAGTTGGGAATTCCATGCAGGAAAGCAGTGGTGCCATCAATCGGGTCGATCACCCAGTCAAAGCCTGATGTCCCGCTCTGACGACCATGTTCTTCGCCCCACAAGCCGTCATCCGGAAATACGTCCGCAAGAGCCTTGCGAATGGCTGTTTCAACGTTGCGATCCGCCTCGCTTACTGTGTCCTGTCCGCTGGTTTTGCGCTCAATGGTGAGGCTTTCAAGCTTGCGGAAGTAATGGAGCGCCAGTTCACCGGCGTCTTTGATGATGGTTTTTGCCGCGACAAGACGTTCGTCGCGAGGTGTATCCTGATTATTGATTGTCATTTATATTCAATACTCTGTCTTTTTATTCTTAAGTTTTTGTTGTGCTTCGCCGGACAAGTTCGACATCAATCTTCTGAGTTTCAGGCACGCTTCCGTCAGGCTTCATACAGGTGATGAGCGCTTCAAGCGTTGCCTCGGCCACATGATCCGGATTTTGCCGGACTGTGGTGATATCGTAACTCGACCATGACGCTTCGGGAATATCATCGGAAGCAACGAGCGAAAAATCATCCGGAAACCGGATGTTTTCTCTACGGCGCAGGCCATCCATGAAGCCGAGCGCCAGAAAGTCGTTGGCACAGTAGAAGCCATCGACGGACGGGGATACGGCCCAGAACGCTTCCGCAGCTTCCAGGCCGCCGTCATAGTTCTGCCGCGCGCCGTAAAAACGGTGTGAAATTGTGATGCCAAGCTCTGCGGCCGTCTGCTCGAATGCCCGGCGACGTTCACCGATCGAATGAGAGGGGCGGTGCTGCGCTGCATAGGCGATGCGTCTGCAGCCGGAGCGGTAAAGCTCCTCGGCCGCCAGCCGACCCGCTTTCTCATGATCGTGTCCGACGCTGCCGACCCGCCCGCCAATGGGGGCCTTTTCAACCAGCACCAACGGCACGTTATGGCGCGCGCATTCTGCGGCAATGGCTTTCGGCGGCGTATCAGATGTGACGATGGCACCGGAGACGTTATAGTGCAGCATCATATCGGTGAGCCGTCCGACTTCATCGCCCGTGCTCCATGGCAGCAAAAATGGACGGAAATCATGGGCGACCAGATTGCGGGCAAGGCGGTCAACCAGCAGTGCACGCAGCGAATGATCCATATCCGAGACCACCATCGCGACCAGATTGGTGCGCTGCATTGAAAGCGACCGCGCCAGAAAGTTGACCCGATACCCAAGCGTCGCCGCAGCCTCCAGCACTTTATCCCGCGTGGCCGGGGACACACTGGCCCCCTTCGTGAAGGTGCGTGAAACAGCCGAACGTGAAACACCGGCAAGCCGGGCCACGTCGTCGGCGGTTGCCGGCCGTGCCTGCTGGCTGGCTTCGTCACTCATGCAGCCCGTTCCTTCAGAACGTTCAGCAGCATGTCGGCGCGGTTCAGGTTGACCATTTCCGGTCGCCATTGTGCGATGGTCTCAAACATGTCTGGGTCTTCGCCAAAATAGTGAAGCATCGGCGTGATACCGGCCTGTCTGCAAAGGGGAGCTTCGTGCTCCCAGCATTCCGGTCTTATCTCGCAAACTGCCGGGTTAAGCCGGGCCTTCATGGCCTCGAGGGACCCATGTTGTGCAATATTGGATTTCAGCCGGGCATTGGGTGATGCGGCCCGCATCTCATCCATCAGCTGCATATTGGCCGACCAGAAAATGCAATCGGGCAGGAAATCAAGGTCCTCGACAAGGCTGACAAGTTTTTTGCCGGGCACATCCTTATTCTCGATATACATCTTTTTTCCCCGCTCGCAGCTAAAGGCGATGGCCTCGCGCAAGGTCTGCACCTTTTCTCCCTGATAGAAAGACGAAAACCAGCCTCCGGCGTCAAGGCCGGAAAGCGCAGCCAGAGGTGTTTCCGACAACTTTCCAGAACCGTCAGTTGTCCGTTCAAGTGTCGGATCATGCATAACCACGATTTCACCGTCTGCGGTCTGGCGGACATCCAGTTCCAACCATTCACAGCCGAGGTTGAATGCCAGGCTGGCGGCAGCTGTCGTGTTTTCCGGCGCCAGATGGTTCATGCCGCGGTGGCAGACAACAGAAATGCCGGATTCCGCAAGGCTTGAATAGCCGCCGATCAGTTCCGGCTGATTGGAGCAAATGCCAAGGACGGGTAAACGGACGAGCGCATCCAGCACTTCCGGGCGCTCTTCATGCCACAAGACGATGCCGATATTTTCGGCTTCAGCACGGGAAAGCAGTTCCGGTGTGACCAGTTCCTGCGGGCGGGGAGACGCCTTTTCCCAGCACAGGTGAACGATCCCGGCGCCGGTGCGCTTCCGGGCCTCAAAAGGGTCTTCGCCCTGACGCACCAGCACCGAAATCGAAAACTGGCTTCCGGCTGAAACCATATCGTGCACTTCCGCATGGTTGAAGCTGCCGAAAACCGCATCGTTAAAGCCCCATTTTTCAAGACAGGCCAGCCCGACACGACCAGCGCCGGGGGCTTTGACTTCGATATAAAGTGCCTGCTTTCGCCGCGCTGCCAGTGCCACAACAGATTTCAGGGTTGGAATCTCCGGTACCGCTTTGAACAGTTCCGCTCCATCCGTTTTGGATATCGTGAGATTTGTTCCGAACACTGTACCCGTATGATCATCATGTGAGATCACCGGAATACCGTCGCGGGTGAGACGCAAATCCAGCTCCCACATATCTGCGCCAAGATCAGCGGCTGCATTAAAGGCAGCGAGCGTGTTTTCACGCGCATACGCCGATGCTCCGCGATGAGCGATGACAGAAGGGCGGCCGCGAAAGCGACGCGCAGGCCATGTTTCCAGAGAGGTTGTTTTCATATCAAAGCCGCTGGCCCTGATCATCGAAGACAAGCAAATGGTCGGTATCGACCTTCCATGTCACCTCATCCCCCACGGCGATGTCGGCACGCACAGGCTGGATCGATCGCAGCAAAACACCGGGAGCGGCTTCAACATCGAAGAGCATTTCACGCCCCTGTGGTTCGATAAAGCGCACCTTGCCGGAAAGCTCTGCGTGTCCGCGCGTGCCGAAATGCTCCGGCCTTATGCCAACTGTAACGGGCTTTCCGTGTTCAAGGCCTGAAAGATGCGCGGGCAAGGGAAGATGCATTACCCCGTCTTTTTCAAACGTCGCATTGCCCCCAACGAAACCTTCTACGAAGACAATTGGCGGGTTGCCGAGAAAACCGGCAACAAAGCGGTTTTCCGGTGCACGGTACATCTCTGTCGGTCGATCAATCTGCAGGATCTCGCCCTTATTCATGATTGCTACACGATCACACATGCTCATGGCTTCGACCTGATCGTGGGTGACGAGAATGGCTGTGATGCCGGTTTCCAGCTGAATACGACGGATCTCCGAGCGCATCTCGAGGCGGAGCTTGGCATCCAGATTGGCAAGGGGTTCATCCAGCAAAAGCACATTCGGGCGCCGCACCAGTGCACGCGCCAATGCAACGCGCTGTTGCTGGCCACCGGAAAGCTGTGACGGACGGCGCTTCAGCAATTCCTCAATGTGTATCAGTTCGGCGATTTCATGAACCGATTTTTCGATTTCGGCTTTGTCGCGTTTCTGCACTTCCAGCGGAAAGGCGATGTTTTCAAAAACCGTCATGTGCGGATAAAGCGCATAGTTTTGAAACACTACGCCGACATTGCGTTTCTGAGACGGCAGATCGGAGACGTCCTTGTCGCCGAAAAGAATACGACCGCCATTGACGCGATGAATTCCACAAATCGAAAATAGGGTCGTGGATTTGCCGCAGCCTGATGGGCCGAGAAGCGCGAGCATTTCGCCATCTTCGACGGTCAGGTTCATGTTTTCGATGACGTTGGTGCCATCGAAACTTTTGGTAAAATTGTCGAGTACGAGACGCATCAGCCCTTCGTGCCTCCGTTAAAAATGTTCATCAAACGGTCCTGAAAAAACACAAACAGCAAAAGGACCGGCAGGGTGTAGAAAAGGCCGACCGCCTGAAACAGTGAAAAGTCGTAGTCTACGGTGTCTGGCGCAGCGAGTGTGCTGAGAAAAACTGACAGCACTTCAAAATTGGCACTGGGGGCGAGGACGCGGGGTAAAAGGAATTCTCCCCAGCCATCCAGAAAAGCGAAGGCACCAAGTGCAACAAAGCCGGGCCTGACCTGCGGCAGGACCAGACGCCGCCAGACGGTGAAGCGGCTTGCTCCATCCTGCACGCCTGCCATCTCAATCTCCCAGGGAACCGTGTCGTAAAACCCTTTCATGATCCAGATTCCAAGCGGCAGAGTGAGTGCCGCCTTAACCAGGACGACGCCACTGATCGTGTTGTAAAGGCCGGTGAAATTCAAAATCAGAAAAATACCAATCAGAAGTGTGACCGCCGGGAAGGCATGGAGCACCAGGATGCTTCCGAGAAAGAAAGCACGAAATGGCATGTTGAGCCGCGAAAGCGCATAACCGCCCGTCGATGAGATCAGAAGCACGATGACGACAACCGAAATAGCGAAAAGCAACGAGTTTGCGGTCGCGGCCCAGATGTTGCCTGCAATCGACGGATCGAACAGGAACCGCCAGTGTTCCAGCGTGAACTCATTTGGAAACAATGCGCCAGGCGGGGTGTTCGAAAACGTATCGATCATCAGAAAGGCATACATAATGAAGATCGGCAGGCTCAGTAGTCCCAGAAGCGCGATCACCGGAAATAAAGTAAAATTACGTGTCATGACGGCCTCAGAATTCAATTTTCGGTTTGGCGACAAGCTCATGAAACTTGAAGAGCCGGAGATAGAGCACGGAGGCGATAAGGCCGATAACCACCAGAACCAAAGCCATTGCAGCGCCAAGGCCGTATTGAAGATTTCCGGTATAGTTGAAGAGCGCCGTCTTGAAGGCTGCCAGTGACCAGACGGTGGTTGCATTGCCGGGGCCGCCATCGGTGGTCAGCCAGATCAGGTCATAGGAGGCCAGAAGCGACATGGTCTGGTAAGATGTGACGAACAGGATCGGCCAGCGCATCTGCGGCAGAATGATGCGCCGGACCTGCTGAAACCGGCTGGCACCGTCGACTTCTGAGGCCCAGAGCTGCTGGGAGGGGATGGCTCTCAATGCACCTGAAAACAGGATCAGACCGAAAGAGGCGCCGATGAAGCCGTTTGAACAGATCAGCGTGATCCAGGCAGAGGTGACGGAGCCCTTCATATAGTTGAAGCTCGGCAGGCCGAAATGCGCTGCAAGTGTGGGCAGAAAGCCAGAATCCCAAGTAAACCATTTCCAGAGCACGGCATAAAGCACGACCGGCGTGATGCGCGGCAGGAGCCAAAGCGCGGTGAAGATCCCGCTGACGCGCTTTGGCAGGTAAAACATCATAATGGCCAGAGCCAGTCCCAGGCCGACATTGAACAAAGCAAGGGTCAGTCCGACATAGAGGAATGTATTCCCGATCAGGCGTGCTGTTGCCGGTGTGGTGGCAAGCTTTTCAAAATTCTCTGTCGTGTAGACAGGGCCGGTATAGCTGCGTTTGATGATTAGGTCGCGGGTTTCTGCTTCGACTTCAGGAGCGACTTCGGTCAGCATGGCTGAAAGTTCATCGGCTGAGGCAAAACGTTCATTCATGGCGGTCAGCGTGAAGGCGCGTGCAGCTTCCTTCAGTTGACGCGGCGAACGTGGAGCAGATGAAAACCCCCGAAGTTCCCGCACAAAATCGCGACTGCTGGAAAAGCTCCGGCCGATAAGCGTCGAGCGAATGTCCTCCAGAAAACGAGGGTCAACGCCGGCGTCAGCCGCTGCTTTCAGCGTTGTTTCGTCGACGGAAAGCGTTTCGCTGGAAATGGCATCGAGGGCTTTCGCGTCGACCCCTTCTGCCTTGAGGTCACGCACGAGGTTGGGCGTGAGCACGTACTCGCCTGCACCGATGCCGGTGGAGGTGCTCATATTGGTAAAGGAAAAAACGCCTGTGAAAATCACCGGTGCAATGAAGAAAATCAGAAGGATTAAAAGGGTCGGTGCCATGAACACCAGCCCCAGAACATTTGCTTTTGATCGCATCGCGTTCTTGGCCTTGCGGGAAACAAAGCGAGGCTGAGCAATACCTGTTCAGCGGGTTCGCTTTTGATGGAGGCGGTTCATGCAGGAGATGCGGTTTCCGCCATTCCGGTTAATCTCATTGTGGCGGCCCGGTCCGTGCCGGGCCGCCTGATGGGCTGCGTAAAATCAGCGGATGATGATGGCGTCGCCCAGATCAGCCTGAACTTTTGCCTTCAGTTCATTAACCGCTTCTTCAGGTGTGAGGGCACCCGTCCAGGCAGCTTCGAGGCCTGCAAACATGGCGTTCTGGTAAAGACCCGCATTGACGTTGTTAGGCACCGCGTTGGCATCTGGCAGGAATGCGCTTGCTTCGGAAAGCCAGCGATCTTCAGCATAAAGCGGAACGTTGACTTCATCCTTGCCGATCGCCAGATGGCCGGATTTAACGGCATGAAGGGCGTTCAGCTCGGGATTGGTTGCGATGGCAATCAGCTGTGCGGAAATTTCTGCATCAGCTTCGCTGCCTTCAGATGACAAGAGATAGGCCAGCGGATGCGTGATGGAATTGGCGCGGCCATCTTCATCGCCAGCTGGAATCAGGGTGTACTGAACATTGCCGAAGAAATCGTCCATGCCGGACTGGCGTGTCCACTGCGCATAGTGCCATGAACCGCCATGCCATGCGCCATACTGATTGTCAGCGACCGAACCATGCCAGGTGTCCCACGGCAATCCGAGGTAGGTTGCCGGGACAACGCCTTGTGAAACCGCATCAGCGAAGAACTGATAGGCCTGTTGCATGGCTTCTGTATCGAGAACCAGCTTGCCGGTTTCAGGATCGGAAAGTTCGCCGCCGAATGACTGGTAGAACTGCCAGTAATCGAGCCCATTGCTCGGACGCGGTGCAAAGCCTTTGCCTTCTTCGATGACGCCTTCGTCCTGCATCTTCTTTACAGCGTCAAGCATATCGTAAAGTGTGAATTCGCCGCTTCTGACCTTCTCCGGCAGAGCATCGATTTCGGCATCGCTCCAGCCAATGGCCTTCAGACCTGGGATCGACCAGAACATAACACGTGCTTCGGCATCCTGCGGAACGCCCCATACCTGATCATTAAAGGTCACGACATCCCAGAGGTTCGAGTAGACCTGATTAAGCGGGTAGGTGTCGAGGTAGACATAGTCTTCAACTGGACGCAGAAGTCCGGCCTGCGACCATGTCGGAATATCATCATGGCCCGCGACAATGATATTCGGGCCGTTGCCTGCTTCGCCTGCCAGCGTTACAGCCTGACGGAAGTCATCCCAGCCCGACCAGACCTGCTTTTCAATGTTGATGTTCAGATCGTCGCCGCGGATTTCTGCTTCTCGCTCCAGAATGTCTGCTGCGATCTCGATGTTGTCGACACGGTAGTTTGCCGAATCTCCGGTGCCGCCGGACCAGACGGTGATATTGACATCTTCTGCCTGGGCAGAAAGGGCAGTAACGGCCAGAAGGGCAGCCGCTACAGTCAGTTTGGTGGTGAGCTTGATCATCTTTAAACGTATCCTGCCGTGAAATTCAAAATGAAAATGCACGCGCGTGCAATAATGGCCAAAGATAGGTTTGCACGCGCTTGCAATCGCTCTATGGCGGCTCGGCACGACAATTGCGTTTCAGATATTTGAAGCTTTTGTAACAGTGGATAAAGTTCCCCAGTTATCCGGATCTGAAGTGCGTCTCATTGTTCCGCTTGCTCTGAACGAACGTCAGATTCAAGAAAGGGATGAGCAAGGTTTTGTTTATATTGTGTTTTTCGAATTTTCAGTTTGCACTCGAGGTTGCTGTAATAGTGAGGCGAATCTCAAATTCATCTCACTGGCGAGGTGCAGGCCTGCTTGGCTTGTAACGATGTTGGGTGCGGGAAAAGAGCGGCTGATAAGGATCGCGTGATGATCTGTCTTTAGCTCTCTTTGTACTTCGTATGCGCGGGCGGCGTTGCCCAGCTTGCGCTGTTTGCAAACGAAAAAATACAACCATTATGCAACTAATGATTGCTTTATAAGAAAATAATCCTATAATTGTGAATGTCACTGAGAGTCTGTTCAAGAAAGCGGATAGCGGGCGAGCCGCCTTGTCATGAGCTTGATCATCGCGGTCTGGATGAAGGCGAGGCTTGTTGCCGAGAACC
>NZ_SMAR01000029.1 GCF_004342225.1 Martelella mediterranea
CAGTTCGTCCTTCGAAAGCCGCTGCAAATCATTTCGATCCATGGCTGTATGGATTCAGAAATCCGTGCCCGTGACAAGGGGGTGGGTAAATACAAGAATGTTACTTTTCGAATATTTTTATCATTATGAAATTTGAAAAATTCAATGCGAAATATATTTTAAGATATATTAATAATATTAATCCAATTTAATATTTATTATTATGGGTATTTACATGTTTTATGCGTAATAAAATAATTTGTTTACATAGAATTTACATAGAATATAATTATCAATGTCGAATAAAAATTTAATTCGGCATTTAATAGTTAAACGAAATAAGAGAGGGTTCACTATGCAGGAAAGAGAGATGGATGATCGCATGTCGCTCCGTACAGATGAGGAGCGCGCAGCCTGGAACCGGTATATGCGGAACTTTCGGCGATCTTTCAAGGAGAAGGGGTTGACCAGTTTGTCGACCGTCGTGAAGACAGAACATGCTGAATTCATTGAACGGTTTGGACGGGAAACGGCTTGTGATTCAAAACGTGAAGCGCTGATGACCATCATTGACAGTTTCAAAAAGCAATATGATCAGGCCAAGAATGAAAAGGCCTAGACTTAAAAGTGCTATCGAAGAGGAGGGTGTGTGAATATATTCACAGGAATATAATCTCACGCCTTTTCCTTTGATGGATGGTTGGCCAAGAATGTTGTGAATGATGTTTTGAGAATATACGGGCTGCATTCTTCAGCTTGTTTGTCACGTTCCAGCATTTCGCCGAAACTGGTCTGCCGCAGGATCTGATTTGGCTGTTTAGGCAGATAGCGTGCCTAGCACCATCGCGGACAAGCCGGTTTCAGTGCGAGCACTGCTTTCCAATTAGGTCGCAGGCTGCCGGGAACTTGCCTTTGCAGCTACCCAATGATTGTGCCGAGCTTTGTGGATCACGCGGATTGATCTTTTACCGGTTCGATTTGGAACGGGAAGTGTCTGTGATATAATAGGGTTTGAGTATAACTGACAGGAAAGTGAATTGCGGGCTCTTTTAACTGTCAGGGTGGCGTGACACCAAGATCAGAAATTTGCAGACGTCCGGTTTCTAAAATCGCAAGTGAGACAGAATTGAACGAAAGAAAAGCACCGGCCAGCTATCCGATGCCGGAACACGAAGAAGGGCGTTTGTCAGCGCTTCAGGAGTATCAGCTCCTCGACACGAAGCCGGAATATAGTTTTGATCGCCTGACAAAGCTCGCCGCACGCCTGTTTGATGTTCCCATTGTCCTGATATCCCTGGTTGACCGGGAACGACAGTTCTTTAAATCCCATATTGGTCTCGATGTCTGTGAGACCGGGCGTGACCTTTCTTTCTGTGCGCATGCCATCCTTCAGGATGACACCATGATTGTGCCTGATGCTCTGGCTGACCCGCGGTTTGCCGATAACGGGCTGGTCACCGGGGAGCCGTTTATTCGGTTTTATGCCGGAAAACCGCTTGTTACTGCCGACGGCTTCAAGCTGGGGACGGTCTGTCTGATTGACAGAAGGCCACGCTACACTTTCAGCGAGGCTGATGTTGCCTTGCTGGGGGATATCGCGGAGCTCGTCATGGAGCATATGGAGGTGCGCCGCGCTAATTTTCTGCGAATATTCAACCAGGCGAGGTTTGAAAGCATTGCTCAGACATCGGCCGATGCGATCGTGTTCGCGGATAGTAAGGAACATATTGTCTTTTGGAACACGTCGGCTGAGCATATTTTCGGATACACCGCTGCGGAGGTTCTGAACCGTCCGGTGGACTTGCTGCTGTCGGATCATAGCCTACACCGCTTCAAGGCTGAGATGGATCGCGTGCTGAATGCGTCACGGCTCAGCGTGATGGACCGTATCATCGAAATGTCCGCCCGTCGCAAAGACGGTACCGAGTTTCCCGCGGAGTTTTCTCTTTCTGTGTGGAAAGAGGCTGGTGAATTCAGTTCAGGTGCTGTTATTCGGGATATTACCGAGCGGCGCGAACATGAGGAGCGCCTGTTCCGGCTGGCCTCCCTTGATCCTCTCACGGACCTTCCCAATCGAAATGCACTGCGCGCGTGCCTTGATCGTGTACTGGCGGAGGCCGGGCAGGCGTGCACATTATTGCTGATGGACCTGGATCGGTTCAAGGAAATCAATGATACGCTCGGCCATTCCGTAGGCGATGATGTTCTCAAGCAGGTCACATCGCGCCTGCTTGAAGTATGCCGTGATGCCATAAAAGTTGCGCGGCTGGGCGGAGATGAATTTGTCGTTCTCTTATCCGGCGATGATCAGGAAGCAGCGCGTCGTCACGCATCCGAGATTATCACCACTCTTTCTGCCCCTTATCATCTCGACAGATTATCAGCAGAAATTGGTGTCAGTGTCGGGATTGCGATGGCTCCAGTGCACAGTCAGCGTTCAGATACGCTTATGAACGCCGCAGACCTGGCTCTCTATAGGGCAAAACAGGCGGGGAAGGGAACCTATGCGTTTTTCGAACCGGCCTTGCGCGAGGCTGTCGTTAAACGCCGCTCTTTTGAAAAGGAGCTAAAGCGTGCCTTCATACAAAATGAGTTCGAGCTTTTTTATCAGCCGCAGTTTTCGACTGACCCGCGTCGATTGACAGGCGCGGAGGCGCTTATTCGATGGCGCCATCCTGACAGGGGGCTTCTCAGCCCGATCAGTTTCATTGATATCCTCAGTCACAAGCCATCTGCACCTGAAATCGGCGAATGGATTTTACGCACTGCGTGTCAGCAGGCCGTGAAATGGCGGAAGAACGTGCCTGATTTCACAATGGGCGTGAACCTGTTTGAGGCGCAATTCAGAAATGGTGATCTCCCGTCGGTTGTCGAAAAGGCTCTGACCGATACCGGTCTGCCGGCTGTCGCGCTGGAACTGGAAATCGTTGAGAACATTTTGCTGCACGATGACCTGAATACTCTCAGAATGCTGAAGGACCTGAGGGCACTTGGAGTCGGGCTGGCTTTCGACGACTATGGCACCGGTTTTGCTTCGCTTAGCCTGTTGAAGCGTTTTCCGGTTTCACGTCTGAAGATTGATCGCACATTTGTAAGGGATGCCGATATCGACCCCGAAGATGAAGCTGTGATCCGTGCCATTTTGTTTCTTGGGCGAAGTTTCGGGATGGAGGTGATTGCCGAGGGGGTTGAAACCGAGGCCCAGTTTAGGCTTCTCAGGCAGATGGACTGCCATCATGTTCAGGGCTATCTCTTCGGCAAACCTGTGTCACCGGAATTGTTTGAACAAGACTTCCTGGCAGCGGCTGTAACGGGTTAGTGGCCAGCCGCAGCTCTATGGTGGAGCACAGTTTCTGGACCAGAATGACCGGCCAGAAGGGCAAGGCTGAATTAGGGTAAGTTTGGGTCGACCTTATTGGAGGGGCTCGCCGGTACGTTTGCAGCAACCTCATTTGCTTTCATTCGTTCTTCCCGTTTGTGTTTCGTTATTCTTGCTCAGTCAATTCGCCCTCTGCACCGATATTGAGAGCGCGGCCCCAGTCGACATATCACGCAGGTTGGAAACGAGAGCAGATGTTTTTTCTGCGGGGTCGGCACGCAAGAATAGCGTGAACCGAGGCGCGCGCGCTTTTTTCTCATTCTTTGTTAAGCACTTGGCAACCAAGCCGCAAATGGCGAGTGAATTGGACTTGAAAACGGAACAAAAAAAGAACAATATAAAAACATAAGTGAACAGGAGGCCATAATGATTGATATTTTGCGTGATGTTGCTGCTTTTGCTTCGATCTCTCTTTTTGTTTTGACCCTTTCATTGATTGTCACAGCTTTTTGAGTTTCGTCGCGATGCTGAACAATAGGCCGGTTTTCTGTGAACGGCGCGCTGAGGCGTTGCGCAGGTGGCCCGCTCTCTGCAATGAATGGAAAATTGATGTGTCTTGATTCCGGTTGCGGTTAAGAGGTTTGTGATAGCGATGGATAAGATTGTTTCAGCCGAAGCCGGTGAGGGAACCGCTGTTCAGGGTGTGCGTTTCGTGCATCTGCGTGTGCATTCGTCGTATTCGCTTCTCGAAGGTGCCTTACCTTTGAAGAAAATTCTGAAACAAACCGTCGAGGACCATCAACCGGCGATTGCCATCACGGACACCAATAATCTTTTTGGTGCACTTGAATTCTCACAAAAGTCGATTGGTGAAGGGCTGCAGCCGATCGTCGGCTGTCAGTTTTCGATCGACATGGAAGATGACAATGACGGAGACCGCAAAAGCGGTTCTCATGCTGTGGCAAAGCTGCCGTCAATTGTTTTGCTGGTTGCTAATGCGCAGGGCTATGCCAATCTTATGGATCTCGTCGGGCTGGCCTATCTGGGGGACGGAGAACAGGGCGCTGTATGTCTCAGGAAGTCCTGGCTCGAAACGCGTGCGGATGGTCTGATCGCTTTGACCGGTGGCCCGGGAGGGCCGGTCGACCAGCCCGTGCTTGGCGGGTTTGAAGAGAAGGGGCGTGAGCGGCTTGAAGCGCTGAAGGTCTGCTTCGGTGACAGGCTTTACGTTGAAATTCAAAGGCACGGTGACTTTAACGTTCAGCAAGAACGGCGAATGACCAGTCTTGCTTACGAACTGGATTTGCCTCTTGTGGCGACCAATGAAGCCTTCTTTCCTAAGCGTGAGGACTTTGAAGCCCATGATGCTCTGATGGCAGTGGCGCATAACGCGATTGTCTCTGATGACCGGCGCTTCCGGCTGACGCCAGATCATTATCTTAAGAGCCAGGAAGAGATGCTGGCTCTGTTTGCCGACCTTCCCGAGGCGCTTGAAAACACTGTGGAGATTGCAAAACGGTGCAGCTTCATTTTGCATACCCGTGCGCCCATTCTGCCCCGGTTTACAGGCGCTTCTGACGATCCGGAACAGGCAGAACGAGCCGAAGCAAGCGAGTTGAGGCGTCAGGCCATTGAGGGCTTGGAACGTCGGCTTTCTTATGTTGGCCTCAGTGAGGGCCATACACATGAAGATTATGTCGAACGCCTGGATTATGAGCTTGGTATTATCGAGAAGATGAAGTTTCCGGGCTACTTTCTGATCGTTGCCGACTTCATCAAATGGGCCAAGGAACATGATATTCCGGTGGGGCCGGGCCGCGGCTCCGGTGCGGGTTCGCTTGTGGCCTATGCGTTGACGATCACGGATGTGGATCCTCTGCGTTTTTCATTGCTCTTTGAACGCTTTCTCAATCCTGAGCGTGTCTCGATGCCTGACTTTGATATCGACTTTTGTCAGGACCGGCGTGAAGAAGTCATCCACTATGTGCAGAAGAAGTATGGCCGGTCTCAGGTGGCGCAAATCATAACCTTCGGTTCGCTTCAGGCGCGTGCGGCCTTGCGCGATGTCGGGCGCGTTCTTGAAATGCCCTATGGTCAGGTCGATCGTATTTGCAAGCTTGTTCCTAACAATCCGGCCAGTCCTGTCCCTCTGCATAAAGCGGTTGAGGATGAGCCGAAATTGCGGGAAGCGGCAGAAGAAGAGCCGATTGTCGGCCAGCTTCTTGAAATCGCTCAAAAGATTGAGGGGCTTTATCGTCACGCCTCTACGCATGCTGCTGGTATCGTGATTGGTGACCGCCCGCTTTCCCAGCTGGTCCCGATGTACCGGGATCCACGCTCGGATATGCCCGTGACGCAGTTCAATATGAAATGGGTGGAACAGGCCGGCCTTGTGAAGTTCGACTTTCTCGGTCTGAAAACGCTCACGGTACTTAAAACAGCTGTCAATTTTATTGCGCGTCAGGGTGTGGAGATTGATCTGTCTGCTGTGCCGCTCGACGATCAGGCCTCGTTCGAGATGCTGGCGCGGGGTGAAACCGTCGGTGTGTTTCAGGTGGAAAGTGCGGGCATGCGCAAGGCGCTGATCGGCATGATGCCTGACCGGATCGAGGATCTCATCGCTCTGGTGGCGCTCTACCGCCCCGGCCCGATGGAGAATATCCCGGTTTATAACGCACGCAAACATGGCGAGGAGGAAGTTGAGTCCATCCATCCTCTGATCGATAACATTCTGGCCGAAACGCAGGGCGTCATCATCTACCAGGAGCAGGTGATGCAGGTTGCCCAGGTTCTTGCCGGATACTCGCTCGGTGAAGCCGACCTTTTGCGGCGCGCTATGGGCAAGAAAATCAAAGAGCAGATGGATCTTCAGCGTGTTCGTTTCGTCGAAGGTGCGGTTGAACGCGGCGTCGGTAAGAAGCGTGCTGACGAGATTTTTGATTTGCTGGCCAAGTTTGCAAACTACGGTTTCAATAAATCGCACGCGGCTGCCTATGCTATCGTCTCTTATCATACGGCTTATCTGAAAGCGCACTATCCGGTAGAATTTCTTGCCGCATCTATGACTCTCGATATGGCGAACACCGAGAAGCTTAACGATTTTCGCCATGATGCGCGCCGGCTCGGTATCGAAGTCGTTGCACCATCCATTCAGACAAGCTTCCGGCATTTCGAGCCGGGTGACAAATGTATCTACTATGCTCTGGCCGCTATCAAAGGTGTTGGTGATGCCGCCGTCGAGCATATTGTTGAGGTTCGCGGCGACAAGCCATTCGACAACCTGGAAGACTTCTGTCAGCGGATCGATCCCAAGCAGGTCAATCGCAGGGTGATCGAAAGCCTTGTTTGCGCCGGTGCTTTTGATTGTTTTGGAAAAGACCGGGCAGCCCTTCTTGCCGGCATGGATCGCATTATCGGGTTCGCGCAGCGTACGCAGGATGACCGGGTGAGCGGACAAGGCGATATTTTCGGAAATATCGGGGAGCCTGAGAAGCTGATCCTGCCGGAATTCACGCCGCTAACAGATTCTGAGCGGCTGATGCGTGAGTATCAGATGCTTGGCTTTTACCAGACCGCCCATCCGCTTGATGCCTATAGCGATCTTTTGAAGAAGATGCGGGTACAGTCGTTCTCGGAGTTTTCTCTTTCCGTGAAGAATGGTGCCAGCCGCGGGCGCCTTGCCGGGACGGTTGTCGGGAAACAAGAGCGAAAGACAAAGACCGGAAATCGCATGGGCATTATTAACCTGTCGGATGGAACCGGTCAGTATGAGGCGGTCCTGTTTTCCGAAGCCCTTTATCAGTATCGCGATATTCTGGAGCCCGGCACCTCTGTCGTTGTCACTGTATCGGCGGATATGCGTCCTGAGGGAATCAGTATGCGTATTGAGACCGTACAGTCGCTCGAAGAAGAAGCGGTCCGTCAGCAAAAGGCGATGCGAATTTTTGTGCGTCCGGATTCTCCCTTGGCGTCACTCGCTGCGCATCTGAATGACAATGGTGATGGCCTTGTGTCTTTTGTCGTGATTCAGCTTGAAGGTGTCCGCGAAGTTGAAGTCGAGTTACCAGGCACATATCGGCTTTCACCGGAGATTGCCTCAGCGATGCGGTCTGTCCCCGGCGTCGTTGATGTCGAGCTTGTGTGATAGCTCTGGCGCGTGGCCGAATTGAAAACCGCAAACGCTTCTGTCGGGCCTTGAGACCCGAATTGCGAATCGTATGAAACCGATTCTCTTCCGCCGCAAACAATTCCGCTTTCTCAAGTCGGGAATCCGGTTGTGTCGGCGAAACGTTTGTTCGGTTTTACCCAGAGCTGGCTTGTTAAGCGTTCTCTTGAGTGCCTGAGACACCGTCTATCTCGTGGCCATTATGCTCCTTGAGGGCACGGGAAGGCTTGTTTTTGTTAGTGTTTTGTTAAGAATTGAGCGGGTGGACCGGCTATCTGTTGCCTATTCGCAACAATGTTTGCGGAAGGTTGGGTGGAAACGCATATTCGGGGCCGTTCTTGATTGCGAACGCGGCCACGTCTTGTATGTTCATATTCGGAAGCGAGGGCGATGCGGCCCAATCTTCTTTAATCCAGGGGATGGGGCAGGGACCGCTTAGCGGAAATCCCAGACCCGCTTTAAAACCTTATTTGGAGGTCATTATGAACGTTAAGAGCCTTCTCCTCGGCTCCGCTGCTGCTGTTGCTGCAGCTACTGGCGCTCAGGCTGCCGACCCGGTCGTGGTTGTTGAGCCTGTTGCTCCGAACTATGTTGAAGTTTGCGACACCTTCGGTGCAGGCTTCTTCTACATTCCGGGTACGGAAACCTGCCTCGATGTTGGCGGTTATATTCGTTTCCAGGTTGACTTTTCCGCAGGCGATGCTGCTCCGCTGAGCAACGGTGCCTGGGGTGCCTGGACACGTGGTCACCTCGATATCACATCGAAAACCGACACCGAGCTTGGTGTTCTGACGGGTAACATCCAGATCAACGCTGAAGCTGACAGCAATAATGGTGCTTCCTACAGTTTCCATGATGGCAACCAGGTTGTTCTCGACCAGACATACCTCGCACTGGGTGGCTTCCAGGCTGGTTACTTCGAAAGCTACTGGGATGAAGGTCTTGTTGGCGAAATCGACGATCTGTCCGGTAACACGAAGTTCAACTCGATCCGTTATGGTTTCGTTGCTGATGGCTTCATTGCCGGTCTGTCGCTTGATGCCCTGACGCCGAGCATGGTCAAGACGCAGGATATGTACTTTGATGGTACGACTGCAACGCACTATGAGCCGGCCATCAACGCTCTCGGCGTTTCCGGTCGTATCGGCTTCGCTGCCGGTGGTGTTTCCGCCAAGTTGGACGGTGGTTATGACACCTACAACGAAGAAGGCTCGCTGCGCCTGATGACCGAATTCGAAATCGGTCCGGGTACACTTGACATTGGTGCTCAGTATGCATCCGGTTGGAACGCTTATGCTAACACCGGCGTCTCTGGTTTTGGTGTCGCTTCTTCGACCGTTTTCCCGGGCACGTCAGGTACAATCAACGGTTCTTATGTTGATTGGGCTGTAGCCGCCGGTTACGCTCTGAACGTTTCGGACAAGTTCACTGTTACCCCTGCCGTACAGTATTCTCATGTTGAAGACTCTGTATGGGTTGACGCTGACGAATACTGGCAGTTCGGCGCTCTGTTCGAGTACGAAATCGTCGATGGTCTGGCTGCCAAGCTGAACCTTGACTACTACCAGGCTGATAACCTGCCTGAAGATAACCTCTTCAGTGGTTGGTTCCGTCTGGAGCGTAGCTTCTAATCAGTTGATCTGATTTGAATACAGAAAGCCCGGCCTTTTGGCCGGGCTTTTTGTGTTGAGCCGGCTCTATTTTCCCCATTGGTCTTTTGGCCTACGCTTGCTGCTTCATCTACTTTCCGTTTTTTCTGGTCGTTCAATTCTGAGGTGGATTGTAAGACATGCCGGTGGATTGATAAAACTGCCATTATCGCGGGTTGTCATGCGTGAACAACGCTCGCTCTTGTGCTTCTTGAGCAAAGGCTTGGCTTTTGGGAGGAGGGCGCAGTTTGGAGATGGTGCGGACGGCGGGAATCGAACCCGCATGACCATCCGGTCGAGGGATTTTAAGTCCCTTGCGTCTACCAGTTTCGCCACGCCCGCAGATGCTTGTTTCCTTAGTATGCCCTGCTGAGGTTCGCAACTCCAGAAAAGAGAATTCACACAGGTTATGGATTAATGCTCTGTTCCTGTGAGCTGTCCCGTTCAGGGCTGCTTTCCTTTTGACGTTCGATCCTCCACGGGCGGCCGCTGAGATGGCGCCGTCGCAGGTCGAGCTTAGCAATCAATCTGCCCGGCTACGTCATTTTCTGACTGCGTTGCCCGGCCGCTTTGTTTGTTGTCCTGGGTGTCGTTTCCGCATTTTTCGTCTCCGAGTTTTTTGTAACTTTTCATGCGTCGTGGTTAGGGGTGATGGGCGTCTTTGAGAGCGCAAGGCTCTGTTGCTCAACTGCAACAGCATTATCGATCAAAATTTCGTATGAAGTATTGCTGAAGTTCTGTCCATTTCCCGCCACAAAGGAAGAGCATTTAAGGACAGAGCCAAAATGACCGCCGGAATTCGGCTTTCCGGAATAAACAGGCAGCGGATGTGATCTTTTCGAATATGAAGAAAAGGTTATGTCAGCGCAATCAGGCTCCTATGGTGTCAGATGATACGTGAAGTTGAAACATTGATGTTCCTAGCTCCAGTGAAGCTATGTTCACTTCTGCTCGTAGCTGCGGTGTGCTCGGCGACCTTGGGGTTGAGCCGTGCCCACGCTTTTGATGTTCAGTCCGATGTTTCCAAAGATGCCGGGCGTTTCGATCTCTTCCGCTTCGGATTCAAGGCTTATAAGGACGGGGATAAAGATAAGGCGGTAGAAGCTTATCGCTACGCCGCAGAGAAGGGACACACCGGTTCACGCTGGGCACTGGCCAACATGTATGCCTACGGAGATGGTGTACCGGAAAATGATTATGAAGCCTTCAAGATTTATCTGAAGCTTGTGAATGAGGATGTCGAGCCAGGATCTCCGGATACAGGGTTTTACGTCAATGCACTCATGGCGCTTGCCGAATATTATGAGACCGGGATCGCCGATACGCCGGTGAAAAAAGATCTTGCTCAGGCGCGGCAGCTTTATTTTCAGGCAGCATCGGTCTTTGGCTACCCTGAGGCTCAGTACCGGCTTGCCAAGATGATATTGCACGGAGAGGGCGGCCCCGAAAATGTGCGGCTTGCCAAGAAATGGCTGAATGTCGCACGTCAGAACGGAAACATTCCGGCTATGGCCGTTTTCGGAAATCTCATCTTCAATGAAGGCCAGCCCGTTCTTGGGCTTGCTTATCTGACAGCTGCAGTCAGTCGGTGCAATCCGAGCGATTGTGCCTGGATTCGCGATCTGCAGGAAAAGTCATTTTCAGTTGTTGATGAAAATGATCGTCGCGGTGCCATCGCACTTGCGCAAAATATGAGCACCGGCAATCACTGATTGTATGAAAGCTGGGCAATCAGAGTTGGATCCACATTTTATGGTCGCCTTGCTCCTACAGCATCGGCCCGAAAATCGGAATCGATTTTCGGGCCGATGCTTATATTCAATAGGTTAGAGCGTCCTTTGTGCATCCGAATGGATGCACGGCGCTCCAGGGTCAGGCCCAGTCGTAATTGATCTCGCAGACAACCGGAACATGATCTGAGGGTTTTTCCCAGCTGCGGGTGTTTTTGTGAATGCTGACGGAGTCGATTCGGTCGGCCGCCTCGGCAGACATCAGCATATGGTCGATACGGATACCGTTATTCTTTTGCCAGGCACCAGCCTGATAATCCCAGAATGTGTATTGCCCACTGGTGTCATTCATGCCGGAGACGGCATCATAAAGCCCAAGGTTCAGCAGTTTGCAGAATGCTGCACGTGTTTGCGGCAGGAAGAGTGCATCCCCGGCCCAGGCTGCCGGGTCGTGGCAATCTGACGGGCGCGGGATCACATTATAATCGCCGGCCAGAATCAGCGGTTCCTCGAGCGCAAGGCGTTCTTCCGCATGACCGGCCAGTCTTGCCATCCATTTGAGCTTATAGGGATATTTCTCGCTATCGACCGGATTTCCATTTGGCAGGTAGATAGATGCAATACGGATGACGCCGCCTTTTACAGCGTAAACACCTTCAATAAAACGGGCCTGAATATCATCGTCGTCACCGGGCAGGCCGCGACTGATCTCATCAGGGCTTTTGGCGGAGATGAGAGCGACCCCGTTAAAGCCTTTCTGTCCATGCGTTTCGACATGATAACCCAGTTCTTCGATCTTATCGCGCGGGAAGGCTTCATCGACGGATTTGATTTCCTGAAGGCAGACAATGTCGGGTTTTTCGTTCGACAGCCAGTTTGTCAGATTGTCAATCCGGGCTTTAATGCCGTTGATATTCCAGGTCGCGATTCTCATTGGGGTTTTGTCCGTGTTGGTTAGCAGGCTTCTTATGCCTGAGACCGCCCGGTAAATGCAAATGCCACCTTTGCCGGTTGCAAAACTGGCTTGTGACAATTTTATGGCACAGTTTTTGCTTTGTAGTTTTTGCACACTCTAAGGGGAAACAGAGCGGCCTACGCCGCTTGAGAAAGAGAAATCTATGAGCGAAACAACTGCTGGTGAAGAACACCACCACATTATTTATAAACTTCACGACGTGCCTTCGCCGGGCGCTTCCTTTCTGGCGGCGATCCAGCACATCCTGGCCAGCATTATCGGCATCGTGACGCCGACATTGATCATCGGCGGCGCATTGGGGCTGGGCGCTCATATGCCTTACCTTCTGGCGATGGCGATGTTTGTTTCCGGTGTGGCGACCTTTATTCAGTGCCGGCGCATCGGGCCGGTTGGATCTGGCCTCCTCAGCCTGCAGGGCACCAGCTTTGCCTTTCTCGGTGTGGTTCTTGCCGCCGGCTTTGCGGTTAAGGAGCGTGGCGGAACACCTGAAGATATTCTGGCCATGCTGTTTGGTCTCTGCCTGTTTGGCTGCGTCGTTGAAATTGTCCTCAGCCAGTTCATAGACAAGATGGGGCGCATCATTACGCCAACCGTTACCGGCATCGTGATCACGGTGATCGGTCTCAGTCTCGTCAAATCGGGTTTTACCGATTTTGCTGGTGGAGCCGGTGCTGGCGATACGTTTGGCGCACCTGTTAATCTGTTCCTCGGCTTTCTGGTTGTGGCTGTGATCGTTTTCTTCTCGTTCAGCCGCCGGCCGATGGTGCGTATCGCTGCAATCATGCTAGGCCTTGTCGTTGGCTTTATTGTTTCGATCTTTTTCGGGATGGTCGATTTCTCGAAGCTTGGCGCACAGCCGGTTTTCGCTCTGCCGATTCCTTTCAAATACGGCATAGATTTCGATATTGGCCTGTTTATTCCGATTGCCTTCGTCTATCTCATCACGGCGATTGAAACGACCGGTGACCTGACCGCAAACTCGGTGATCTCAGGTGAGCTGGTGCAGGGGGAAACTTATCTTAAGCGCATTAAGGGCGGTGTGCTGGCGGACGGCATCAATTCCGGTATCGCCGCGATTTTCGGCACGTTTCCGAACACGACCTTCAGCCAGAACAATGGTGTAATCCAGATGACCGGTGTCGCCAGCCGTCACGTTGGCTACTATATCGCCGGTATTCTGCTTGTACTGGGCTTCTTCCCGATTGTTGGCGGTGCGTTTTTGCTGGTGCCTAAGCCGGTTCTGGGCGGTGCCACGGTCGTTCTGTTCGGTTCGATTGCGGTTGCAGGCATCCGTATTCTTGCGTCTGAGCCTATCGATCACCGCAAGGTTTACATCATGGCCGTCTCGTTCGGTCTTGGTCTCGGCGTTACGCTTGTGCCGCAGTCCATGCAGCAACTGCCAGATCTTATTCAGAAGGTGTTTGCAACGCCGATCACGCTTTCCGGTCTTTCGGCGATTGTTCTTTCGCTGGTCATTCCGGAAAATGCGGGCAAGACCATCAAGGATTAGGCCGGAGAGGGGGGCCAGCCAAAAAGAAAAGCCGCAGCCTTTCAGGGTTGCGGCGTTTCCGTTCGGATGTTCTTATCGGAAAAGATCAGATCGAGAAGCTGGTTCCACAGCCACAGCTCGCGACGGCGTTGGGGTTCTGGATCTGAAAAGACTGACCGATGAGGTCGTCGACAAAATCGATCTCTGAACCAGCCATATAGACCAGCGAAATCTTGTCGATCAGCACTTTTGCATTGTCTCTTTCGATCAGAATATCGTCGTCTTCGGCGCCTTCGACCAGATCGAACTTATAGGAAAAGCCCGAGCAGCCACCGCCTTCGACGGAAACCCGAAGGGCTTGCTTTCCTTCTTCCTTCGCTACGATGCTGGCAATGCGTTTTGCCGCCGCTTCTGACAGCGTGACAGTTTGCGTATTCATTTCGCGTCTCCAATGGTCCCGCTGCTTTCCATCGCGATGGATCAAGGCTTGCGGGCCTCATGCGTTGAGCGCGACCGAAGCCGCGTCTTTTCATACCTCGTCAATTTAGTTAAGAACGGCGCGGGTGTCCGTCAACTGTGAATTCTTTTGATGGCGCCGAGTTGCCCCGCACGCAAACACGATAACCTTCTGGCAAGTGAGACAGATTATGACAATCGATACGAAAGCACTGGGTTTCGGTGATGTGGCGCGTTCTGCCTATGCGTGTGATCCGTGGGCCAGTCGTGGCCGGCTCCACCGGGAACAAGGAAGTCTGACCCGCTCTGACTTCCAGCGGGATCGCGACCGCATTATTCACACCACTGCTTTTCGGCGTCTCAAGCATAAAACACAGGTGTTTATCGCGCAGGATGGCGATCATTACCGGACGCGTCTGACGCATACAATAGAGGTGGCACAGGTTGCGCGCGCGCTGGCACGGGCGTTGCGACTTGATGAGGATCTGGCAGAAGGTGTGGCGCTCGTTCACGATTTCGGACATACGCCGTTTGGCCATACCGGAGAGGATGCGCTGCATGAAAAGATGCGCGATTTTGGTGGCTTTGATCATAATGCCCAGTCTTTGAGGATCGTCACAAAGCTTGAACGGCGCTATGCTGAATATGATGGCATCAATCTTACCTGGGAGACTCTGGAGGGACTCGTAAAGCATAACGGTCCTCTCTTATGCAAAGACAGCTCAGGCAAGACCAAGCCCGTGCCGCAGCCGATTCTGGATTACAGCGCCCGGCACGATCTGTGGCTTGATACCTATGCCAGTCTGGAAGCGCAGGTGGCGGCCATCGCAGATGACATCGCCTACAATACCCATGATATCGATGATGGGCTGCGCTCGGGTTTTTTAACGTTTGAGATGCTGGAAGAGGTTCCTTTTCTCAAAGATCTGATGCGCGAAGTGAGCGGACGGTATCCGGGACTGGAAGAGGCCCGGTTTACCAACGAGATCATGCGACGGCAGATTACTGCGATGGTGGAGGATGTGATCGGGGTCGCGCAGGCCAATCTGGCCGATATCCGGCCGGAGAGTGCCGATGCTGTGCGGCATGCCGGACGCACAATCGCCTGTTTCTCTGATGGGATGGCCGAGGTGGACCGTCAGATCAAGACGCTTCTGTTCAAGAGGATTTATCGTCACCCCGATATCATGGCGATCCGCGAAGGGGCGGGGCAGATTGTTTCTGATCTTTTCGATGTATACTTGTCCGACCCGCAGCTTATGGGAAGTCATCCATGGATTGATGGTCTGGAGAAACTTGAAGAGGGCCAGCTGGCGCGTCATGTCGCTGACTATCTTGCCGGGATGACAGACACTTATGCCTATAATACGCACCGGCGTTTGTTTGACCACACCCCGGAATTGCGTTAGAGCCGCCGAAAACTCGCATTGCCCCATGAGCGGGGCGTTTGATGGATCACGTCATGAATCTTTTTACCGATTTCGAACAAAGACTGAACGAACAGTTGTTGAGCGTACCGGCAATTGCAGAAAAGCGCGAAGATCTCGATTTTACGCGTATTGTTGTCGAACCACCACGTGATCCAAGTCATGGCGATATTGCCGTCAACGCGGCGCTGGTGCTCTCGAAGCCGCTCGGCATGAAGCCGCGCGATCTGGCCGGAGAGATCGTTCAGGCTCTTGAGCGTGATGAGGATATCGCTGAACTGTCGGTCGCTGGTCCCGGCTTCATCAATATCCGTCTTTCTGTAAGTTACTGGCAGCGCCTTTTGTCTGCCGCTATCCGTGAAGGCGAAGATTTTGGCCGCAGCGCGATCGGGAAAGGCAGCAAAATCAACGTCGAGTATGTTTCGGCCAACCCGACTGGCCCGATGCATGTCGGTCATTGCCGCGGTGCTGTCGTTGGCGACACGCTTGCGAATGTACTGGACTATGCCGGCTATGAGGTCATCAAGGAATACTACATCAATGATGCCGGCGCGCAGATTGATGTTCTGGCGCGTTCAGCATTTCTGCGTTATCGCGAAGCGCTTGGCGAGGAGATCGGCGCGATCCCTGCCGGATTTTATCCCGGAGACTATCTGATGCCGGTGGGTGAGGCGCTGAAAGAGGAATTCGGTCCGTCTCTTTTAGAGCTTTCGGAAGATAAATGGATGCCGCCCGTCAAAGAGCGTGCCATTACTGCGATGATGGCAATGATCCGGGCGGATCTTGAGGCTCTGAACGTCAAGCATGACGTCTTTTTCTCTGAACGTGTTCTGCATGAAGATGATGCACAGCGTATCCGCACGACGATTAATGATTTGACCTTCAAGGGGCATGTCTACAAAGGAACGCTGCCTCCGCCGAAGGGGCAGGTGCCGGAAGACTGGGAAGACCGTGAGCAGACCCTCTTTCGCTCGACCGAGGTTGGGGATGATATCGACCGCCCGCTGATCAAGTCTGATGGCAGCTACACCTATTTTGCGGCCGATGTTGCCTACTTCAAAGACAAGTTCGACCGTGGGTTCAACGAGATGATCTATGTGCTCGGCGCAGATCATGGCGGCTACATTAAACGTCTCGATGCGCTGGCCAAGGCTGTGTCCGATGGTGAGGCGAAGCTGACAGTTCTGTTGTGCCAATTGGTCAAGCTTCTTCGCGATGGCCAGGAAGTCAAAATGTCCAAGCGTGCCGGTGACTTCATTACGCTCAGAGATGTGGTGGATGAAGTTGGCCGTGACTCCGTTCGTTTCATGATGCTTTACCGCAAAAGCAGTGAGCCGCTGGACTTTGATTTTGCAAAGGTCACAGAGCAGTCAAAAGATAATCCGGTTTTCTATGTCCAGTATGCCCACGCACGCTGCATGTCTGTCATCCGGCAGGCGCAGGATGTTTTCGGTGATCTTGATCTGGACAGCAAAATCCTCGAAGATGCTGTTAAAGGAGCAATTGAGGACCCGGATGAGCTGCGTTTGATTGCCAAGCTTTCTGAATATCCAAGGGTTATCGAATCCGCAGCACTGGCACATGAACCGCACAGGCTGGTTTTTTACCTTTATGATTTGGCGTCGCATTTTCATGCGCACTGGAATAAAGGTAAAGAAAAGCCTCAATTACGATTTATTAACGCTGAAGACCGACAATCAACCCTCGCAAAGCTGGGATTGGTTTGCGCTGTCGGGGCGGTTTTGCGGTCAGGTTTGAAACTTGCCGGTACCGATGCCCCGGATGAAATGCGGTAACGCTGAAAACTGATCCCAACTGATATGAAGGGCGTTCTGCTGAGCGTCAGACTTAGGTGGTCGTACATTTAGCCTGCCCTTCAAAAGGGCAGGGTGGATGTCTCGTGAAATGATGCGAGACGATCCGGACTATGGCGGCAGTATCGGTGGTTAGGGAATGGCAGAAAAGAATAAACCGGATTTTGACAACCAGAAGTCCGGCGATATCGCACCAGATGATCCTTTTGCCGAACTGGCTCGCCTGATCGCGCCGGAAGCGGAGGCCCCGCGCCGGAAAGAAGAGCCGTCGCTGGAGGATGCGCCTCACTCTGTCACCGAGGCTGATCTGGCAGATGAACTTTTGCGTGGGCTTGATCATCAGATTTCAGCCTATCCGGAAGACCCCCAACCTGGTCAGCCGTCGTCCTTTGAAGATGACGAGCCCTATCGGGAATTCACCGGCTGGTCTCAGCAGGAAACCGGCGACGGCGATAACCGGCAGTGGTCAGCCGACCTTTCCGAAAATGAGCCTGTAACGGGTCATCCCTTCGGGCCGGATCCTGTGGCGGATCAAGAGTTCGGCCATGATGACGCCGTGCAACCCTTTAGCGATGATTTCCTCGCAGACGAGCTGGAGCGCTCGATGCAGTCTCTGGATCAGCCGGAGACAGATCAGCGCGCATTTTCTGCTTCTGCGCAGCAACAGCCCTTCTATACAGACTTCCGTGTACTGTATCCGGCGCCCGAAGTGCCGGCGGAAGATGATGCAACTCTGCCGGATGAACCGGATATTCCCGAGTTTGAGCCTGATGCCTATCACGCGTCTGAAGTCTCGTTCGAAGACGAAAGCTTTGGCTCTGAAACCGGGACTGAATCAGCAGATCCCCGGTTCGAGCCAGCTTATCAGCAGGTTGACCCGCAAGACTGGGCTAGCACCCCTGAACATGCCGCCCTCGAAGAAGATGTCCACGAAGAGCCATTCTCAGTGGAGCAGCCTTATCCAGCGGTGGCGAAGCCTGACGACGTTGCAGCGCCGGAAGAGGCCCCGGAAAACACAGAAGCTGCGTTTGATCTGGATCTGAATGAACTTGAGCTTGAGCTTTCAGGGATTGAGCCTGCCGAAACAGCGCGTGAACCGCTCGAACAGGCTGTCGATAATCAATCGGAAGACGATGGAATTTTCGATCCTGCTGAATTGGTCTCAACGGACGAGCCGCCGGCGCCGGTCGAAGATATGGATCTTCCGCGTGATCATGTTGAAGAGATCGAGAGGCCGTCCCACCAGCCTGAGCCTTACGAATTCGACCTTGATGAGGAACTGGCCGACGCCATGGCTGCTCATGGTCCGGTCGATCCGATCGCTGAAAGCCAGTCTCAAATCAACAGGCCGCAGCCGGTGCAGGCTGAAAGCGAAGAGCGGGTTTCTGAACATCAGTACGATGATGATATCGAGGCCGCGCTTTCAGAGGAGTTACATCAGGCGGTGGGTGCGGCGCCCGTGTCCCATGGCTTCGATGATTACTATGATGAAGACGACGGGGCGTTTGAGACAGAAAAGCGGCCGGGTTGGCTCGCGGTCACATGGATGGGGTATGGTCGTGTCATCATTGGCAGTGTTGCAGTTCTGGGCATCGCTGTTCTGATGATTTTTGCTGGTCTGCGTTATTTCAGCAATGAAGGCGGTGATGATCCAATGGTGATCGCTGCGGACAATTCTGATGTGAAGGAAGCACCCGAAGATCCGGGAGGGGAAGTTGTCCCCAATCAGGATAATGCCGTCTTCAACAATGTCGAAGGTACGCTGAGTGCGCGACCACGTCAGGATAATCTGATTGCCTCTGATCAGGAGCCTGCCGATGTTGAGAATACGGCACCAAATCCCTTGGCCAGCGGCGCTTCAATGCAGAGCAATGACAACGCATCGATTGAAACAGGGATTGAGCCACGCAAGGTTCGCACGATTATTGTCCGGCCGGATGGAACGCTTGTCGAGCGCGAAGGAAGCACTGTCGCCGCCGGCGCAGAGGCCCCGGCAGCAGGCCAGAATGGCCCGACTCCTTCCGCTGGAAGCAATCTTGAGACGGTGACAGCGCTGCCGGATGAAAACGGTAATCTGATTTCCACGGGGCAGCAGGGCGCTGCAACTGCACCTGACGCACAGACCGGCGTTGAAAATGGCGCCGACACGGCTGGTGCCTCGCAGACCGACACTTCGGAAGAAACGAATGCGTTTGACGGTTCCGGGCTGACGTTTGACCCGTACAGCGTTCCACTTCCTGAGCGGGCGCCGTCAAACCGTGTTTCGCAGGCCTCCTCCTCAGCGCCAAGCCCGGCACCATCCGGGGGAACACAGTCTGCGGCGCCTGTTAATGCCGCAGCCAGCCAGACCGGTTCTTCGCAATACGCGATGCAGATTGCATCGCTGCCGTCAGAACAGGAAGCGCGTCAGGCCTATCAGAGGCTTGCTTCCCAGCATCCGTCAGTTCTTGGCAGGCAGGGCGTTGAGTATGTTGCTGCGAATGTTAACGGAAGCACGTATTATCGTGTTCGCATACCGGCAGCGAGTCTCGGTGACGCCATTTCATTATGCGAACGTTACCGCGGCGATGGTGGCAGTTGCTTCGTGCCGCGATGACGTAAAATGCTTTTGTGGTGTAGTGCACACCCTGCGGACCTCTTATTCGAAAGGTTCGCAGGGTTTCGTGCTCTTTAGGTCCAAGAAATCTGTGCAAAACGAACTCGAGGCTCGCGCATTGTCTCTTTGTGTTCCTATGATTCGGTCATGACAGATGTAAACGCGATGATTCTTGGGTGCGCCGGGCCGGAACTGAGCGCAGAGGAGGTTAGCTTTTTTCAAGAAGCTCAGCCCTGGGGCTTCATTTTGTTCGGACGCAATATCGAAACGTCTGAACAGGTGCGCCGGCTGGTCTCGGATTTGCGCGCGTCTGTCGGGCGCAAAGCACCTGTCTTCATCGATCAGGAGGGCGGTACAGTCAGGCGATTGCGCCCGCCAATGGTCGCAGACTATCCTGCCGCTTCCCGTATTGCCGGGCTTTATCGTCTTGATCGCCAGGCAGGCGTTGAGGCCGCCTGGGCTTGTGGTCGTCTGATTGCGGCCGACTTGTTGGCGCTGGGGATCAACTGTAATTGTGCGCCCGTTCTTGATATGCCGCCAGCGACCGGGTCTGGCTTTATGGCAGACCGTTCGTATGGGACTGATGTCGCACAGGTTGCCGCACTCGCAGGTGCTATGGCGAGAGGCCTTGAGGCTGGTGGCGTGCTGCCGGTCATCAAACATATTCCCGGTCATGGCCGCGGTCTTGCGGATTCACACAAAGAGTTGCCACGCGTTTCTGCCAGCCTTGACACTTTGAGATCGAGCGATTTTCTGCCTTTCAAGGCGCTGAGTGCGGCTTTGATGGCGATGACGTGTCATGTGGTTTTCGAGGCCATTGATCCTGAAAACCCCGCGACGACATCGAAGCGGGCTATCGAAGACATTATCCGAGACGAGATTGGTTTTGATGGCCTTTTGATCTCGGACGACCTTTCGATGAATGCGCTTTCGGGTGACATTGCCACGCGCGCTTTGGCCGTTGCTTCTGCGGGGGTGGATATCGTTTTGCATTGCAATGGCGATCTGGCGGAGATGAGCGCCGTTGCAGAGCGTGTTCCGCGCTTGCAGGGCAGAGCGTATCAACGCAGTGAAGCCGTTTTGAAAGCAGAGCCCGTTGCCGACGATACGGATCTTGAAGCCCTGCGGGCGCACCTCAACCGCCTTTTGACGATGGAATCGGGGTGATGCAGGAGCAGTTTTTTCCAGAGGCAGAAACGACGGCCGTCGCTATAAGCGACGCGGATGACAAGCGGCTGGTGATTGACGTTGGCGGTTTTGAAGGCCCTCTTGATCTTTTGTTGCATCTGGCGCGCACGCAGAAGGTTGATCTGTCGCGCATTTCTGTTCTGGCCTTGGCCGAGCAATATCTCAGTTTCATCGAAGAGGCGCGCCAGATCAGGATCGAACTGGCGGCTGACTATCTGGTTATGGCGGCCTGGCTTGCCTACCTGAAATCTCGGCTTCTCATACCGCGCAGGCCCAGTGATGAGGAACCATCCGGTGATGATATGGCGGCCACGCTTGCATTCCGGCTGAAACGTCTTGAAACGATGCGTGACGCATCGTCGAAGCTGGTTAATCGCAACCGGCTGGGTCGTGATATGTTTCAGCGCGGCGCGCCGGAGCATATCCCGGACGAAACCGGATCTGCTTTCAAGGCCACGCTCTACGAACTTCTGGAGGCTTATGCCAATCTTCGTCAGCGGCAAGCGGTGAGCGAAGTGACCATCCAGAAACGTCACGTATGGTCGCTTACAGATGCGCGTGAATTGCTGCAATCGCTGATCGGCGATATCGGCGAGTGGACAGTGCTTGACCGTTACCTGTTGCGTTATCTTAAATCCCCGGAAGAAATGCGAACGGCCATCGCCAGCACCTTTGCAGCATCACTGGAGCTGGTGCGGGAAGGACGGCTTGATTTGAGGCAGGACGGGGCTTTCGCACCGATCCAGATGCGGCGCGGAACCCGTAAACCTGTTTCCCTTCCACAATCAGGTGGTGAAGGGGAGGATAGTACGTGATCGGTGAGCGTGAAGACCTGCCGGAGGAAACAGAAGCCGAAACCGCAGATGCGCAGCAGTCAGCCTCGTTCAGTCCGGAGCTGAAGCTGGAGGCCGAACGTATTGCTGAGGCCCTAGTTTTCGCATCGTCTGAGCCTGTGAGCGAGGGGTATATTGAGGAGCGCATCCCTAACGGGATTGATGTTCCTGAGCTTATGCAATCGCTGAAAACGCAGTATGAAAACCGTGGGGTCAACCTCGTTCGCGTCGAAGATCACTGGGCATTTCGCACGGCGCCGGATCTTTCGTTTGTGCTCCACCGTGGCGAGCGCGAGGCCCGGAAACTCTCACGCGCTGCGCTCGAAGTCCTTGCGATTATTGCGTATCATCAGCCGGTGACCCGTGCTGAAATCGAGGAGATCCGCGGTGTTCAGACATCCAAAGGCACACTCGATGTGCTGATGGAAGCGGGCTGGGTGCGTTTTCGCGGACGAAGGCGCAGTCCGGGGCGCCCTGTCACCATGGGTACCACCCGTTCTTTTCTGGACCATTTCGGGCTGGAAGAGGTGCGCGATCTGCCCGGTCTGGAGGAGTTGAGGGGCGCGGGGCTTTTGTCCGGTCGCATTCCTCCTGATTTTCAGATTCCGCTTCCCCTTAATGACGACGATGATCTGGAAGAGAATGAAGATCCGCTTTCGGCTGCAGATATTGAAGAACTGGGCCTTTTGACACCGGGCAGTAAACATGATGAATAGGCTCTAGAATTAAGACCATCTCTGTCAATCGGCAGGCCTCGTGCCATTCCGTGTGGTTCTGGAGTCGATGAATGAATATAGCTGCGCGCAATGTCGGCGAAACCGGAAAGGCTGCCCGGCTCGGATTTGAGAATGTCGTGCACCGATATGGTGCAGACGATGTCGTGCGCAATGTATCTTTGACGGCCAATCCCGGCGAGGTGCTGTGCCTGCTTGGGCCGTCGGGTTCGGGGAAGAGTACGCTGTTGCGTATCGCGGCCGGGCTGGAAGTGCCGACGCGTGGTCGCTTGCTTATCAACGGGATCGAGGTGTCCGGCCCTTCCGTCTTTTTGCCGCCCGAGCGCCGTGGCGTTGGCCTTATGTTTCAGGATTTCGCTCTTTTTCCACACATGACGGTGGCGTCCAATGTCGCCTTTGGCCTGACAGCGACCCCGAAGCCGATGCGGGCACAAGTGGTTGATGATGCTCTGGCGCGTGTTGGCCTGATGGGTTACGGCGAAAAATACCCTCACATGCTTTCCGGTGGTGAGCAGCAGCGTGTAGCGCTTGCCCGTGCAGTTGCACCGCAACCTTCCGTTCTGCTGATGGACGAACCCTTTTCGGGTTTGGATTCCCGACTGAAGGATCAGGTTCGCGCGGAAACGTTGGCCGTTTTAAGAGAGACGGGAGCAACCGTCATTATCGTCACCCATGATCCTGAAGAAGCCATGGGCATGGCTGATCAGATAGCCCTTTTAAAAGATGGTGAGCTTGTTCAAGCCGGCCCGCCGCATATGCTGTTTAAACAACCAGCGAACCTTTTTGCTGCGTCTTTCTTCTCTGAAACCAATGTTCTGGATGTAAGTGTCGAGGCTGGTAAAGTCGATCTGCCTTTCGCCACGTTAACGGCGCCGGCAGGCTTTTCCGATGGTAAAGCCACAGCGGCTATTCGCCATTCGGATGTGCGTCTGAGGAATGAAGGCCGCGGTGATGCCGCAAAGGCTCACATTCTGCAGCGTCTTTATCTCGGGCGGTCTGAACATTTCGTTTTGCAGATCGACGGGCTTATTCAGCCCTTGCATGCACGTATCAGTGCCGGGCATATTGCAGAGAATGCGGAATCGGTTTTTGTTGAAGTGGCAAACACCGCGATTTTGCTATTTGAAAAACGGCCCTAAACGTCTTACACCAAAGGGCAAATGAACCAGGAGAATTGGACGTATGGGTAATCTCGGTATCTGGCAGTTGCTGATCATTCTTGCGATTGTCGTTTTGCTGTTCGGTCGCGGTAAAATTCCGGAACTGATGGGCGATGTTGCCAAAGGCATCAAGAGCTTCAAAAAGGGCATTTCCGACGACGAAGACAACAATGAAAGCGACGACAAGAAAAGCAAGACCGTTGAGCATAACGCTGACGAAAACAAGCAGGGCTGACGGCAACAGACAGGCTCTTTGAAGTCTGTCTGCAGGAGTATTTGAATGCTTGATATTGGCTGGACGGAGCTTCTCGTTGTAGCCATCGTCCTGATTGTCGTGGTCGGTCCGAAAGAATTGCCGCATGTCTTGAGAACATTCGGCAAGACGATGACAAAGCTGAGGCGTATGGCGACCGATTTTCGCTCGCAGGTCGATGACGCTTTGAAAGAAGCGGATATGGAAGACGTTTCGAGCGCTGTCCGCGATGTTCGAAAACTTAATCCTGCCAACCAGTTGCGTGATGCAATGAATCCTTTGCGGGAAACGGCAAGGGACATTCAGTCGGACCTCAAAAAGTCTACTTCACTCGAAAATAAGCCGTCTTCGGGAGCCGGTACACCCGATCTGCCGAAGCAGTCATACCCGACGCCGGGGAATGCGCCTGATATTTCCGGATCTGATATCTTCAGGCAGGCCCGTGACAGTGCCGAATCCAGTCAGGCAGATGGTCTGGTTTCCAAACGTCACGATGGCGGTCTTGTCAGCCAGCGCAAGTCTTACAAACCGGCGCCACGTCCGGTCAAAACCTCTGCCGGCAAAGGCAGTAGCCGCCGGAGGAAAAACTCATGAGCACTGAAGACGGGATTGACGACAAGCCGCAGCCGCTTGTCGAGCACCTGATGGAGCTTCGCAAACGCCTTGTCTGGTCGCTGGCAGCGTTCTTTCTGGGGTTTCTGCTCTGTTTCGCCTTTGCGAAAGACCTCTTTAATCTGCTGGTTCTGCCGTACAGGTGGGCTGTTATCTGGGCAGGTTTTGATCCTGCCAAGATGCAGTTGATTTATACCGCTCCGCAGGAGTTCTTCTTCACCCAGATCAAGATTTCTCTGTTTGGCGGTTTGCTTCTGGCGTTTCCTGTCATTGCGTTTCAGGTCTATAGTTTCGTAGCGCCTGGGCTTTATAAAAATGAGCGCTCGGCTTTTCTGCCGTTCCTTGTTGCTTCTCCGGTATTGTTCATCATCGGCGGTGCGATTGTTTACTTCTTCCTGATCCCGGTGGTGATGCTGTTTTTCCTGAACATGCAGCAGGTGCCTGAAGGTGGCGAGGTCGCGATTTCACTTCTGCCGAAGGTTTCGGAGTATCTGAGCCTGATCATGTCGCTGGTTCTGGCGTTCGGGCTTGTGTTCCAGTTGCCGGTGGTGACGACCCTTCTGGCCCGTGTGGGACTGACCTCTTCGCAATGGCTTGCCAAGCAGCGCAAGTTCGCCATTGTCATCGCTTTCATCATCGCGGCTGTGCTGACACCGCCCGATCCGCTGTCGCAGCTTGGTCTCGCTTTGCCGACCATCCTTTTGTATGAAGTTGCGATCTATGCGGCGCGTGTTGTCGAGCGTCAGCGTAGACGCCGTGAAGTTGAAGCCGAGGAGACGGAGGACGACGCCTGATAAGCGGGAAGGCTGATCTGTTTCCTGTTCAGACTTGTCCGGTTTTGTATTGCCTTGCGCCTTGCGCTTTGGCTGAGAGTTAGGCAAGAAGAGACCCGCTGTTCCAGCTCTGGTTCAGCGGTTCTTTTATTTTCAGAAAGCGGAAACGATGCTCGATATCAAATGGATTCGCGAAAACCCAGAAGCGCTTGATAAGGCGCTGGAAATCCGCGGTGCTTTGCCGCTCGCGGCAAAGGTTGTCGAACTTGATGAGAAGCGCCGCTCCGTTTTGCAAAAGCTTCAGGACATGCAGTCCAGACGCAACAGTGCCTCGAAAGAAATCGGTGCTGCGATGGGACGGAAAGATCTCGAGCTTGCAGAAAAGCTGAAAGCTGAGGTCGCCGATCTTAAAACCACGATGCCCGCCGTTGAAGACGAAGAGCGCATCGTTTCAGCCGAGCTGAATGACCTTCTGGCCGGAATTCCGAATATTCCTCTGGAAGACGTGCCGGTTGGTGAAGACGAGGATGACAACGTCGAAATACGCCAAGTTGGCCAGAAGCCCGGCTTTAACTTTCCGGCCAAGGAGCACTTCGAGATCGGTGAAGCGCTTGGTGGAATGGATTTTGAACGTGCATCGCATATGTCAGGCGCACGATTTACGGTGCTGACAGGCGCTTTCGCCCGTCTTGAGCGCGCGCTTGGTCAGTTCATGATCGACATGCATGTTCAGGAGCATGGCTATCTTGAAGTCAGCCCGCCCTTGCTGGTGCGTGACAATGCCCTGTTTGGGACAGGTCAGCTTCCGAAGTTTTCAGAGGATCTCTTCAAGACATCTGAAGATCGCTGGATGATCCCGACTGCTGAAGTTCCGCTGACCAATCTCGTCAGCGGTGAGATCCTGCCCGCGGAGAAGCTTCCCCTGCGCTACACCGCTCTGACCTATTGCTTCCGTTCTGAGGCTGGTTCGGCTGGCCGGGATACGCGTGGCATGCTGCGTCAGCACCAGTTCTTAAAATGCGAAATGGTTTCGGTTACCGATGCTGAGTCTTCGCTGGATGAACTGGAGCGTATGACGTCGGCCGCTGAAGATGTGCTGAAACGTCTGGGGCTGCACTACCGTGTTATGGCGCTTTCGAGTGGCGATATGGGCTTTTCGGCGCGTAAAACCTATGACCTTGAGGTCTGGTTGCCGGGGCAGAATACCTATCGCGAAATTTCCTCCTGCTCGGTCTGCGGTGATTTTCAGGCACGTCGCATGAATGCGCGTTACCGGGTGAAGGACGAAAAGCAGAACCGCTTTGTCCATACGCTGAATGGTTCTGGTGTGGCTGTCGGCCGGGCATTGATTGCCGTTGTTGAGAATTATCTGAATGAAGATGGTTCTGTCACAATACCCGAAGCGCTTCGGCCTTATATGGGCGGGATGACCAAAATCGAACCGCAGGGTTGAGTGATATGCGCATTCTTCTGACAAACGATGACGGTGTTCATGGCCCCGGACTGGCCGTGCTGCAGAAAGTTGCTGCAAAGCTATCAGACGATGTCTGGACCGTGGCGCCTGAGACCGATCAGAGCGGGCTTGCCCACTCTCTGACACTTTCAGAGCCGCTGAGGCTTCGCCAGTACGGTGAAAAGCAGTTTGCGCTGCGCGGAACACCGACTGATTGCGTGATCATGGCGGCCCGGGAGGTTCTGCCGGAACCGCCGGATCTGGTGCTATCGGGGATTAATTCGGGCGCTAACCTCGCGGATGATGTTACATATTCGGGAACCGTGGCTGCGGCGATCGAAGGAACCTTGCAGGGGGTGCGGTCCATTGCTCTCAGCCAGTGCGGCGATTACAGCAATGGCCGTCACTTTCCCTGGGAAGTCTCCGAAGAGCAGGCCGTGCCGCTTCTTCAGAAACTGATTGATCTGGAGTTGCCGCGCGGAACGTTGCTGAACGTCAATTTCCCATGCTGCAAACCGGAAGATGTTGCTGGCGTTCAGGTGACCGCGCAGGGAAAGCTGGAGATGGGCCTTGCGACCGAGAAACGTGTTGATGGTCGCGGCCTGCCTTACTACTGGCTTTGTTTTCAGGACCGCCTGAGCGAATTCAGCCATGGCAGCGACCTTCATGCTGTTGGTGAAAACTTTGTTTCCGTCACACCTTTAAAGCTCGACTTGACCGATTATGCGGTTCAGGAGAAGGTGAAACGTGCATTGGGCGCTTGACGCGTCCTCCAACCCATTAAGAGCGATTACCAGCGATGAGAGACCAGGAGCGGGAAGGTTTTGCTGCCCTCGTGATGCGGCTTCGTAAAAGCGGTGTGACCAACCTTGATCTGCTGACTGCGGTTGAGGCTACACCCCGTTCGCTGTTCACCCCGCCGCATCTGGTTCCTTATGCCTATAGCGGCCGCTCGCTGCCGATTGAGTGTGGCGCATTTATGGAAAGTGCTGATCTCGCAATCCGGCTCATTGACATTCTCAAGGTGAAGCCCGGCCAGCGTGTTCTCGAAATTGGCACAGGGTCGGGTTACACCGCGGCGATTATGGGCCGAATTGCCGAGCGCGTTTTGAGCGTTGATCGTTACAAAACGCTGGTAGAGCGTGCGCGCGAACGAATCGCTGAGCTTGAGCTCAAAAGTGTCGTCATTCGCCAGACTGACGGGCGCGAAGGTTTAACCGGGGAGGGCACATTTGACAGGATCCTCTACACGGCAGCCGTTCTTGAAATTCCGCGGGCCCGCGTCGAGCAACTGGTTTCCAATGGTGTGATTCTGGCGCCTGTCATTCAGGAAAATGCCCCGCCGCTGATGGTTCGAATGACGCGGATCGGCAGCCGTTTTGAGCGGGAGGACCTGTTTGAAGTTCCTTATCTCAATGTCGAGCGTGGTTTGGCAAAAGCGCTCTGAATCGGGCTTCTGATAACGCGGAAGGCTGGCATTTGTTGCCTTAAACCATCTAAATTTTAAATCAGAACCGATGCTTTAACCGTGCGGTAACTCTGTTGCGGTTAAAACCTGTGCAAGTTGAGTTCTAGCGTACAGGTCAGTTCATGCGTATTTCTGGGATGCCGGAAGTCGGCAAAGCTACACAAGGTTTTCTCCTCGTTTCGGCGCTTGCCATTATGGCCGCCGGTTGCACATCGCAAAGCGCGCGTATCGCCAGTTCGCCCGATAGCATGACCACCGGTTCAGTTGCACCTTCAACCGGTTACCAGAACATGGTGCCGCCTGCCAACGTCGGGTCGGGAGGCTATCAGGGGCTTCCTTCGCAGTCTTCGGGACAGGCGGTCGTGAGCCGTCAACCGATCAGCACGGCAACGACGGCTGGTTCCGGCGCGCGCATGGCCACGACGCCGGTTTCCGTTCAAAGCAACAACCTGCCAGTACCTTCGCAGTCACAGCAGACCGCAGCACTTGCACAGCCCGCCAATCCTGCGACGACCTACAGCAATACACAGGCTGTTGTCGGGCAGCCGAGTGCGTTGCCATCTCAGTCGAGCGATGCCAATGCAAAGCGCGTCGTGATGCGCTCCGATGAAACCCTGTCCGAATTCGCACGGCGCAATGGTGTCTCCGAGCAGGACATTCTGCGTGCCAACGGCCTGACAAGCACGAGCCAGGTGCGTCCGGGGCAGGTTCTTTATGTTCCGCTTGTCTCCGGTCAGTCTTCTGCAGCACAGACGGCAGCCCAGACGCCGGGCCTTACACCGGGCGCACCAGCGCCCGCACCTCAGAAACAATCTGATAACCGTGTCGCCGTGCTGCCAAGCACGCCAAGTACGCGGGATCGCGAAAGCAGCCGGTCAGCCAGCAGTGCATCCTCGCGCAATGGTGATACCGGGGCAGGCAGCGCCAAGCCACAGACGGCGTCCTCCGGCAGCGAGTACACCGTCAAAAGCGGCGACAGTCTCTACAAGATCGCGCAGGCTAACGGCGTATCGGTCGATGCTCTCAAACAGGCCAACGGCCTGACAACCGCCAATATCCGTATCGGTCAGCAGCTCGTGATCCCGACGGCCGGTTCTGTTCCGGCAGAGCCTGCAGCCAAAGTGCAGACTGCCGAGCTTGATACCAGCGCCAAGCCTCAGCCGCAAAAACAGGCCAGCGCGACGTCCGGTAGCCAGAATGGATCGTCTGCCGGAAATCCCGAGCCCTATCAGCCGCCGATTGCTGAAAGCAAAGAAGCCGTGGTGGAAGAGGTTTCCGTTCGCAGTGATGCCGGTGAAGCCGTGCCGGAAGGAACAGGAATCACAACCTATCGCTGGCCGGTTAATGGTGCGATTGTGGTTGGCTATGGTCAGGCTGATGGCGACGAGATCAGCGAAGGTATCGATATTTCAGTGCCTCAGGGCACGCCGATCAAAGCCGCTGAAAACGGCGTCGTTGTTTATGCTGACGACGGGCTGACGGACTATGGAAATGCAATTCTGGTGCGTCACGATGACGGCCGTGTCACCGTCTATGGCTACGCCGAAGAGCTGAAGGTCAAGCGCGGCGATCGTGTTCAGCGCGGGCAGACCATTGCCGTTTCTGGCATGACAGGCAAGGCATCCAGGCCGATGGTGCACTTTGAAGTCCGTGAAAATACCAAGGCAGTCGATCCGATGCCTTATCTGAACGGTTGAAGTTAAGCCTTTCAGCCATCTGCCGAAAATCAATTCACCTCCGTCATAGACGGAGGTGTTTTCTTTGGCGGCCTGCAATGTCTTGAATGAACTGCCAGGCGACGCGGCCTGATCTTCCGCCGCGTGTCGTCGCCCATGTCAGGGCTTCGCGGTGCAGCGTCTCCTGCTCGCTTTCGAGGCCGAAATGTCGGGCATATCCGTCAACCATGGCAAGATAGTCCTCCTGGCTGCACTTATGGAACCCGAGCCAAAGGCCGAATCGGTCTGAAAGGGAAACTTTTTCTTCGATTGCCTCGGAGGGGTTCACCGCGGTTGACCTCTCGTTTTCAATCATGTCACGCGGCATCAGGTGGCGGCGGTTGGATGTTGCATAAAGCAGGACGTTCTCCGGTCGTCCCTCGATCCCGCCATCAAGTGCCGCTTTGAGCGATTTATAGGCCGCATCGTCGTGGTCGAATGACAGGTCATCAGAAAAAAGCAGGAAGCGGCAATCCGATTGTTTGAGGATATCGAGAAGCGCAGAGAGCGTGCCGATATCTTCCCGGTAGATTTCCACAAGCTTCAGGCGATTCCCTGTTGTCGCGCTGATGTCGGCATGTATCGCCTTCACCAGTGAGGATTTACCCATGCCGCGTGCACCCCACAAAAGTGCATTATTGGCCGGATACCCTTCAGCAAAGCGCAGCGTGTTTTCATGAAGAATGTCGCGAACATGGTCGACGCCGCGGATCAACGAGAGAGAAACCCGATTCGGGGATTTGACGGACTCGAGGTAGTTCTGTTCAGGTTTCCAGATAAAACAGTCACTTGCGCTGAGATCGCTTGAACGGGAAGAGGGGCCCGCCATACGTTCCAGCGCGTCTGCAAGACGGCTGACTTCACGCAGGAGGGCTGTTGTCATTTTCTTGCCCACATTCTTCTCCCATGGTCTGGAACTAATGAATTTTGTGCCAGATTTTGCTTTTTTGCAGATGTTGCAAGGTCGATTTCGATGAAAAACGGCCACGCGCGCCGAAAAAGCTGCGTGGTGCCTAAAGCCATTGTTGCATTAAACAGGCCCGGACATATATACCGTCGGCACGTTTAACGGGCTTGGCCCGCATTCTTGGTTTGAGGAGTTTGACATAATGATCAACGAGGCTTTTGCCCAATCGGCAGGCGGCATGGGATCCGGTCTGGAAATGATTTTCCTGTTCGTCCCACTTATGGCGATCTGGTATTTTCTGCTGATCCGTCCGCAGCGCCGCCAGGCCAAGAAGCGGGAAGAAACGCTGAAGGCCATCCGTCGTGGTGACCAGGTCGTTACGGGCGGTGGTATTCTCGGTAAGGTGACGAAGGTCATCGACGATGCCGAGCTGGAAGTTGAGATTGCCGAAGGCGTCCGCACCCGTATCCTTCGCGCCTATGTGACCGATGTTCGCGTCAAGGGCGAGCCTGTCAAAACCGAAGACACCAAAGCCAAGTCCTGATCGCTGCTTTCAACGCGGTCGTCCGGCCGCATTGAAACAAGCGGAGACGGGCGGAAACTGGTACCGTTTCGGTATCTTCAAATTGACGCCCGTCTCGGATAGGTTTACCGGCGCCTTGTGGGGCCTGAACTTGCCTCACATCACGCGCATGCAACCGACGATTCGAGACCTTTATGCTGTATTTTTCCCGTTGGAAGACTTTGTTCATCTGGCTGATCGTGGCGATCGGCGTGGCCGTAGCTGCTCCTAACCTGTTCAGCGATCAGCAACTGGCCAAACTTCCAGGCTGGGTTCCAGACGGCAAAGTCACGCTCGGTCTCGACTTGCAGGGCGGCTCCTACATCATGCTGCAGGTTGACCGCAGCAATATCGTGCAGGACCGTCTGAACACGCTGGTTGACGATGTCCGCTCTGACCTTCGGGAAGCACAGGTCCGCTACACCGGGCTTTCAGGTTCAGGCGATACCGTGCAGGTGCGTATCACCGACCCCGCTCAGTATCAGGCCGCCACTGAGGCACTTAGCCCGCTCACTGAGCTGATTAACGCCGGCACGCTGAATGGTGGCTCGTTTCAGGAAGTCACTTTGTCGGATAACGGCCAAGGCCTGATCCGCATGACGCTGACCGACGCAGGGCTTGAATATCGCATGCGGTCTGCCGTTGCGCAGTCAATTGAGGTTATCCGCCGTCGTGTTGACGAACTGGGAACAACCGAGCCGCTGATCCAGCGACAGGGCGATGATCGTATCATCGTTCAGGTGCCGGGCCTTGATGACCCGCAGCGCCTTAAATCGCTTCTGAACCGCACCGCCAAGCTGACCTTTCACATGGTCGATACCTCCGTTTCCGCGCAGGATGCGATTGAAAGCCGTCCGCCAGCCGGTGATGAGCTGGTTTACTCCATGGATGATCCGCCGGTTCCCTATGTCATCGAAAAGCGCGCGCTGATTTCCGGTGAGCAGCTTGTCGATGCAAAGGCAGGATTTGATCAGCGCACCAATGAGCCGGTTGTGAATATCCGTTTCGATTCCCGCGGTGCTCAGCGGTTTGCGCAGGCCACGCAGCAGAATGTAGGCCGGCCTTTCGCGATTGTTCTCGATAATCAGGTCGTATCCGCTCCGGTTATCAATGAACCCATTCTCGGCGGGCAAGCACAGATTTCCGGCAGCTTCACCGTACAGGGCGCCAATGATCTCGCGGTTCTCTTGCGGGCCGGTGCTTTGCCTGCGACCCTGACCGTTGTCGAAGAACGAACTGTCGGCCCGAGCCTTGGCGCTGACTCTATCCGTGCCGGTGTCATGGCCTCCGTTATTGGTGCCGCGCTGGTCGTTGTCTTTATGCTCGGTTTCTATGGCATGTTTGGTCTGATGGCCAACGTCGCGCTGTTCTTCAACATCGTGCTTCTGGTTGCCGTCTTAAGTCTCATCGGTGCAACGCTGACACTTCCGGGTATTGCGGGCATCGTGCTCACCATCGGTATGGCCGTTGACTCCAATGTGCTGATTTACGAGCGCATTCGTGAAGAACGAAAGAACGGGCGCAGTGTTGTGCAGGCTGTCGATTCCGGTTTCCGGCGTGCTTTTGCAACGATTATCGACGCCAACCTCACAACCCTGATTGCGGCGGTCATCCTCTTCTTCCTTGGCTCAGGTCCGGTGCGCGGTTTCGCCGTTACCCTGGCTATCGGTATTATTACGACGATCTTCAGCGCCTTTTATCTGACCCGCTGGATGGTGTCTGAATGGGTGCGTCGCCGTCGTCCGAAGGAGCTGCCGAAAGGCATCCGGACGGCTATGTTCGACGGGATCAATTTCTCCTTCATGCAGTTCCGCCGCTATTCGTTCGCACTTTCCGCTGTTCTGGTTGTTGCCTCAGTGGTTGGTTTCGGTGTCCATGGCATGAATCTCGGTATCGATTTTACCGGTGGTTCCGTTGTTCAGGTCCAGTCGAAGGAAGGCTCTGCTGATATTGGTAAGATCCGTTCCGATCTTAATGAACTGAATATTGGAGCGATCCAGGCTCAGGGTTTTGGTACCGATAAGGATGTTGTGATTCGCGTTCAGTCCCAAGAGGGCGGGGCGAATGCAGAGCAGAGTGCGATCTCCAAAATCCGCGGTGCGCTGGAAAACAGTTACAACTTCGTCCGTGTCGAGGTGGTTGGTCCGGTCGTTTCCGGAGAGCTGACGCGATCGGCCACGATCGGTGTCCTGGCATCACTGATGGCGATCCTCATCTATATCTGGTTCCGCTTTGAGTGGCAGTTTGCCGTGGGCGCAATTATCGCCACAACACATGACGTGCTGCTGACGATTGGAATCTTCGTGCTGACCGGTGTCGAATTCAATCTGACCAGTATTGCGGCGGTTTTGACCATCGTGGGTTATTCGCTCAACGATACAGTGGTCGTTTATGACCGCGTGCGTGAAAATCTGCGGCGCTATCAGAAAATGCCACTGCCGGAACTGCTCGATATTTCGATCAATCACACTCTGTCGCGTACGATCCTGACAGCGGTTACCACGCTTCTGGCACTGGCTGCGCTTTACATTTTCGGCGGCGAGGTGATCCGTTCCTTCACCTTTGCAATGCTGTTCGGTATTGCGGTTGGTACCTATTCTTCAATCTATATTGCTGCACCGATCCTCATCGCCTTTAAGCTGCGCTCTGATACCTTCAAGAAGCGCGATGCCGAGGCTGCGGATGCAGCAGGCAAAGGCGCAAAGGTATAATTGATGGCACGCGGCATTGAGATCCGGGAAGCGCATTTTCCAGGCCGCGCGCCGATTGATACCTACGGTAATGGCGGATTCCGGTTCGCAGATATGTCTCATCGCGGCTCGCTTCTGTGTCTGCCTTCCGGCATTCACGGCTGGGATGTCGAAAGCCCTGAAGGGTTCTCGATCAATAGTTTCGAGATGATTCTGGCACAGGCCGATGAGATCGAAGTGCTTCTTGTCGGTACCGGGAATGATATGGTGTTACTGCCGCGCGATCTTCGGGCGGCTCTGCGCGAAAAAGGGATCGTGGCCGATCCGATGAACACCGGTGCTGCTGTGCGGACCTTTAACATCCTGCTGGAAGAATCGCGTCCGGTTGCCGCAGCACTGATTGCGGTATAACCGGGCTTTGTCACCGGGCGAAACGTTTCAAAAGGCACAATCGCGAAACCGCGATGAAACGGAGCATGACGATTGACTGAAGCCCCCGAAACAGAACAGATGCTTCTGAGGCAACTGCGTGCAACGGATCGGGATCGCTATCTTTCAACGCTGCTTGCGCCTGCCAATAAACGTCAGCCGCTTGCTGCCCTTTACGCCTTTAATGCCGAGATAGCCCGCGTTCGACAGCTTGTCAGCGAACCACTTCCAGGCGAGGTGCGTCTTCAATACTGGCGCGACATTCTGGAGGGCGAAGAACACGGCGCAACAGAAGCCAATCCTGTCGCTGCTGCGCTTCTGGAAGCCGCAGAGGCTTATTCTCTGCCGCGTCAGACGCTCATCAATATGACTGAAGCGCGGATATTTGATCTTTATGATGATCCGATGGGACGTGTTTCCGACTTTGAAGGATATGCCGGTGAGACGGCTTCGGCGCTGATCCAGCTCGCAAGTCTTATCCTTGGCCCGGATCTGGCTGCCAGTCACGCAGAGCATGCCGGTCACGCAGGGGTGGCGCAATCTGTTGCCGGGGCCATTCTGCTTCTGCCCGAGCACCACGCGAAGGGGCAGGTGTTCATTCCCTCGGAAATTCTCTCAGCCACTGGACTGACGCGCGAGAGTTTTCTCAAAGGCGATGACAAGGAGCGTATTGGCAATGCGATACGGGCCTTCGTTTCGTTCGGTCGTCAGCACTTCGACAGTTTCAGAAAGCAGGGCGCTATTGCGGCGCCGCTCATTCCGGCATACCTTCCGATGGTATCCTGCAAACGCGTATTTTCAGATGCTGAGCGTTGCGGTGCTGGTTGTCTGGAAAAGGCCCTCCAGCCGCCTCAATGGCGCAGACAGCTTATGATGATGCGGTCTTTGCTGTTTCGTAAGTTTTAGTCGGTACTATTTTCGTGTGATCCGGCTGCGCCGGGTCACAGAGATAATGCGTCGCATCGGAAAATTGTCCTCGGTTTCGAACGAGTGCTTTGCCCCACCGGTTCGGTTGCATCCTTTCGGGGAGGAGGTTGTACATGGACATTATCATGTGGGTTTTCGTGATTGCGCTTTTAGGCGGTGTTGCCTATTTCCTGTTCGGTCCCAAGAAACGTGAAGATAAAGAATCCGCCTTTTCAAAAGATGAGGCACATGAATGGGCATCGCGTGAGTTTCGCCGTGCCGTAGCAAATGAGAAAGTCGTTGCTGTTATTGCTGATGAAGACTTCGAAGCCTTCTTCCTGAAGCTGGAGAATGGTGGTTTCGGCATATATCGGTCAAGACGCGGCAAAGGACAGGCTTTAAAGGTAGAACCGGGCGAGTATCGGCTGCGCGCGCTGGACGAGCCTAATGGCCTTCAGGTCGACTTTCCGGAACATGATTTCTTCAGCGGTAACTACTTTTTTGAGACCGAGGAAGATGCCGCTGACGTATCGACGTGGTTTCTGAACGCGCGCTGAAATCAATCAGAGTTCCAATGGAACAGCCGTGCTTCAAATCGACAGAATGACATGGTGTTCGGCAAAAGCTGATACAAAAACGGGCGCGATCACAGCGCCCGTTTTATAAGTTCATCAGTCTTTCACATGCAGCGCTTGCTTGCAGCTCAGTCGCCCAGCCATGCTTTGCAGGCATCCAGCGCACGCTTCGCCATCAATTGCTTTTTAACAGACGATTTTGCTTTCCCGCGTGGCTTTTTGCCGGTTTCCGGATCGATCAGACTACCCGGCTCAAGTTCAGGGAAGAGCCCGAAATTTACATTCATAGGCTGGAAAGAGCGTTTGCCTTTTTCTTCCTCGTGGGAAATATGACCGCCGGTGACATGGGCCAGGAGCGCACCAAGGGCCGACTCAGGTGGTGGTGCAACCGGCGCATGGCCAAGCCGCTCGGCCGCTGCAAAGCGCCCGGCGAGAAGGCCGATGCTTGCACTTTCCACATAACCCTCGCAGCCTGTAATCTGTCCTGCAAACCTTAAGCCCGGACGGCCCTTGAGTGTCAAAGTACCATCGAGCAGTGTCGGTGAGTTGAGGTAGGTATTGCGGTGCAGGCCGCCCAGTCGCGCAAATTCCGCATTCTCCAGACCGGGGATCATACGAAAAATATCTTTTTGCGCGCCATAACGAAGCTTGGTCTGGAAACCAACCATATTATAGAGCGTACCCAATGCATTGTCCTGCCTGAGCTGAACCACTGCATATGGCTTGACGGTCGGATTGTGCTGGTTGGTCAGCCCCATGGGTTTCATCGGGCCGTGGCGCAGCGTTTCCCGCCCGCGTTCTGCCATGACTTCAATCGGCAGGCAGCCATCGAAATAGGGCGTGCCTTCCCATTCTTTGAACTCTGTCTTGTCACCGGAGATCAGGGCATCAATGAAGGCATTGTACTGGCTCTCGTCCATCGGGCAGTTGATGTAATCCTTGCCCGTGCCGCCCGGACCGATCTTGTCATAGCGCGATTGATACCAGGCTGTTTCCATGTCGATCGTATCGCGATGAACGATGGGCGCGATCGCATCGAAAAAGGCGAGTGCTTCCTTGCCGGTCCTGGCCTGAATGGCTTCGGCAAGGGCAGGGGCCGTGAGCGGGCCCGTGGCGATAATTGCCTGGTCCCAGTCTTCCGGTGGAAGCGCCATAATCTCTTCGCGAACAATCGTGATCAGAGGGTGTTTGGCAAGCTGTTTGGTGACGGCATCGGAGAAACCGTCGCGATCCACTGCAAGAGCGCCGCCAGCGGGAACCTGATGCGCATCGGCTGACGCCATGATCAGAGAACCGGCAAGGCGCATCTCAGCATGAATAACACCCACGGCATTGCTGGTTGCATCATCAGAGCGAAATGAGTTGGAGCAAACCAGCTCGGCAAGGCCGTCGGTCTTGTGGGCTGCTGTCTCTCGTGTACCGCGCATCTCATGAAGTATGACGGGAATCCCGGCTTTCGCGATTTGCCACGCAGCCTCGGAACCGGCCAGACCGCCGCCTATGACATGAATTGGGTCTGTAGTGGTGTTTTGCTCGGTCATGATGTGTAAACCTGTCTCTAAAAGCGCCGTTTTTTGGGGATCTGTCCGGGCCGCTCCTGCTATTTCGGAAGCGCTCAAGCCTTGGTGATCGCCGTTTTTCTTGATGCAAGCCAATGCCAGATCAATGCCCCTGCGTCGAGAGGCGCCCGCGATATTGTGATCGTTGGTGTGTCCTTCATCGAACTGTGTTTCTCTGCGGTATCCGGAGGTGGGTTCAGTCGTGCGATGCGTCTGGCTGAATTGTTTTTTCTCTTTTCTGGTTCCGTCAACTGATTGTCACAGTCCCACCTTTAAAATCCCTCCAACAAATAGCATTCATCAAGCCGTTGAAAGGTCAGAAACTTTCACTATGGTGTGGAAGAGTTGTCTACCCGATGGCTTTTGGAGGACCATGCTCTCTGAAATGAGAAACGTGCATCTTGCTGAGGAAAATCCACGGAAACCGGTGCACTTGATTTAGGTCATGTGCTCATCCGCCCTGCTGATGGATAAAACAAATCGATTTAATTGCCACTTTGATTTCGAAAAGGGGAAATCGACATGGAACAGATTACGCCCGATAGCGTCCAGAATATTCTGGGCCCTGAAGAGCTGGATCTTATGAACAGACACTGGCAGGCGGCGAACTACCTGTCCGTCGGTCAGATCTATCTGATGAATAACCCGCTTCTGAAAGAATCGCTTCAGGAAGAAGATGTTAAGCCGCGCCTTCTCGGTCACTGGGGTACGACGCCGGGTCTGAACTTTATTTATACGCATCTGAATCGCGTCATCAAAAAGAATGACGCCGACATGATCTACATTTGCGGTCCCGGTCACGGTGGCCCCGGCCTTGTCGCGAACGCATACATCGACGGTACGTATACCGAGGTCTATCCGGAAATCACGGAAGACGAGACGGGTATGCAGAAGCTGTTCAAGCAGTTCTCCTTCCCCGGTGGTATTCCCAGCCACGTCGCACCGGAAACCCCCGGATCAATCCATGAAGGCGGTGAACTTGGTTATGCGCTCGTGCACGCATTTGGTGCTGCCTACGATAACCCTGATCTGATTGTTGCATGCGTTGTCGGCGACGGTGAAGCTGAAACCGGCCCGCTGGCCGCTTCGTGGCATTCCAACAAATTCTTAAACCCGATCAATGATGGTGCTGTCCTCCCTATCCTGCACCTGAACGGGTATAAAATCGCCAACCCGACTGTTCTGGCCCGTATGACCAAGAAAGATCTCACCGATCTCTTCAAGGGTTATGGCTATGAACCCTTCTATGTCGAGGGCAATGAACCTGAATACATGCATCAGCGCATGGCAGAAGTCATGGATGAGTGCTACGCACGTATCCGCGACATTCAAAGTGCAGCCCGCGCCGAAGGCACCTCTTATGAAATGCCCCGCTGGCCGATGATCATCCTGCGCAGCCCGAAAGGCTGGACCGGTCCGAAGTTTGTCGACAACAAGAAGGTTGAAGACTTCTGGCGTTCGCATCAGGTTCCGATTTCCGCAGCACGTGAAAATGCCGATCACCGCAGCCAGCTTGAAGACTGGATGAAGAGCTACGCTCCGGAAAACCTGTTCGACGAGAACGGCAAGCTGCTCCCTGAGCTCAAGGCGCTGGTTCCCGAAGGCAATCGCCGCATGAGTGCGAACCCGCACGCCAATGGCGGTGTTCTGCGCAAAGAGCTGAATATGCCGAACTTCCGTGATTTTGCGATCCCGGTTGAGCAACCCGGCCAGATCATGACCTCGGCGACCAAGCAGCTTGGCACGCTTCTGCGCGAAGTGATGCGATTGAATGCGGATGAACGCAATTTCCGCATCATGGGCCCTGATGAAACGGCTTCAAACCGACTGCAGGACGTTTTCGACGTCACAGAACGTGTCTGGATGGCTGAAATCAAGGACTATGACGAAGGTGTGGCCCGGGATGGCCGTGTCATGGAAGTCCTGAGTGAACACCTTTGCCAGGGGTGGCTGGAAGGCTATCTGCTGACAGGTCGTCACGGCTTCTTCTCATGCTACGAAGCCTTCATTCACATTATCGACTCGATGTTCAACCAGCATGCAAAATGGCTGAAGACAACCCAGCATATGGCATGGCGCAAGCCTATTTCCTCGCTGAACTATCTTCTGACATCGCATGTCTGGCGTCAGGACCATAACGGCTTCAGCCATCAGGATCCGGGCTTTATCGATCATGTGGTGAACAAGAAGGCTGACGTTGTCCGCACGTATTTCCCGCCGGATGCCAATACGCTTCTGGTTGTTGGTGATCACATCCTGCAGACATACAACCGCGTCAACGTCATCGTTGCCGGCAAGCAGCCACAGCCGCAGTGGCTGACCATCGACGAGGCTGTTGTGCATTGCGATGCCGGCCTTGGCGAATGGAAGTGGGCTGGCAATGTTCCCGAAGGGTATGAGCCTGATGTTGTGATGGCCGCTGCCGGTGACGTTCCCACGCTTGAAATGATGGCGGCTGTTTCGCTTCTGCGCGAACATCTGCCGGATATGAAGGTGAAAGTCGTCAACGTGGTGGATCTGATGGCGCTGCAGCCGAAGGAAGAGCATCCGCATGGTCTGCGTGATGCTGACTTTGATGATCTGTTCACGCTCAATAAGCCGGTGATCTTCGCTTATCACGGCTATCCCTGGCTGATCCATCGTCTGGCTTACCGCCGTCACAACCACAACAACATCCATGTTCGTGGTTATGTTGAAGAGGGTACGACGACCACGCCATTCGACATGGTTGTCCAGAACAGGCTCGACCGTTACCATCTCGCTATGGATGCGATTGAGCGGGCAGGCGGCTTTGGTGAAAAAGGCGCTGCCGCATTGAGCTACTTCAAAGAAATGCGTGAAAAACATCACCATTATGTTCGCGAGCATGGTCAGGACATGCCGGAAGTTCTCAACTGGAAATGGCCCTATCCCAAGGGCTGATCCATTTCCCTGAAATCTGCGCATCGCGAGGGCTTTTAATGCCTGAGCGGTGCGCCCGTTTATTTGGATATCGGATATGAATGGCACCATTTTGGCGTTGAACGCCGGATCATCCAGCCTCAAATTTCGTCTATACGAAGTGCAGGGTGATCAGTTTTATCTAATTCTGCGCGGCCAGTTCGATGGCGTTAACGAAAATCCGCATCTGGCGGTCAAAGAAGCGGATGGCAAGGAAATCTGCAATATTGACCTGAAGATCGGCGAGCATATGCAGGAAGATATGCTTGAACGGATTTTTGATGTCATCAAACCTTATACCGCAAAGAGCCCGCTTCAGGCTGTCGGGCATCGCGTTCTGCATGGTGGTGGTCGTTTTGCCGATCCGGTTCTGCTGAATGACGAAATCGTCGATTATCTCGAAACACTGATTCCGATGGGCCCGCTGCATCAGCCCGCCAATCTGGCTTCGGTGAAGCTTTTCCGGCGCATTCGCCCCGAGCTGCCGCAGGTTGCCTGCTTCGATACAGCGTTTCACGTCAACATCGACGAGCGTGCGGCGCGTTATCCGATTCCGCTTGAATATGAAGCCAAGGGTTATCGCCGCTTCGGCTTCCATGGCCTGTCCTACACATATATTGCTGATCGCCTGCGTGAGATCTCCGATTACCTTGTTCGCAAGCGCACAGTCGTTGCTCATCTGGGCAGCGGTTCGTCCATGTGTGCCATGCGCGATGGTAAGGCTATCGACACGACCATGGGGCTTACGCCGCTTGGCGGACTGATGATGGGCACCCGGTCGGGCACCGTTGACCCAGGTCTCGTGCTGACACTGATGGAGAAAGAAAATCTCTCTCCGGCCGAAATCAAGCACATGCTTTATTACAAATCCGGACTGCTCGGTGTTTCGGGTATTTCGGGCGACCTGCGTGTGCTGATGTCGAGTGATGATCCGAATGCGAAAAAGGCAATCGACCTCTTCGTCTTTCGTGCCTGCCGCGAGCTCTCGATCATGGTCGCGACGATGCAGGGCATTGAATCGCTGGTGTTTAGTGCCGGTATTGGAGAAAATTCATCTGTCATCCGCAAGCTCATCTGCGAGCGGGCTGCATGGCTTGGTATCCAGATCGACGATGAAGCGAATAATGCGAATGCCGAAATCATTTCTTCGCCGGAAAGCCGCGTTGAGGTTCGTGTGATCCCGACTGATGAAGAAATCGTGCTGGCCAAGCAAACTGCAAGTGTCATTGCCGAAAGTGCCAAGGCTGGAACCAGCCCTGTCATGGCCTGAGAAGCACTCTGACGCTTCAGATATATGAACGAATCAGAATACCGCCCGGCATCCTCCCAACGGGCGGTATTTCTTTGTCGGCTCGGATGTCAAAAGCGTATCGGGGGTGGCTGCCAAGGGGCTCTGATCAATGCTATCCGCATACAATACTGCGCATCAATCAGCGTCATTGCGTCGCAAACGCAATCATTAAGGTCTACAGCAGCGGTCCGAAAATCGGGCCTGATTTTCGGGCCGCTGCTGTAGTTTGTATCGTCATCCAGACGATGCCCGTTAGATCTGTGGTCACTGTTGTTCAGGTGCACCTTTCAGCGATCCAGCTTCGATGAAGCGGTTGGCCTGGCCATTCGTTTTTGCCATATAATTCATGGTGCAGAAGGGTATTTGCCGGCGCTCATACAAATGGGCCTCATCAAAGGGCGGTCGTGACGTCAGGACGAAAAAATGGATAGCCCCGTTGAGGGCCGTGCTCTTCCTATGCAGACGTGTCAAGGTAAACAGTTGACCGCCATTGACCCGCCAAGCACTCTTCAGGCTCAACCTTTTTGAGAGCGGCCCTCTCAGTTCCCGATCTTATTGCGCAAGAGTGTGTTTTTCATGGACGATCCCACGGCTTCTCTGGACAGACCCGGCAACAGAAACGCACAGGTGCGATACGTGCTTCTTGCCGGCGTCGCCGGTATCCTGACAGGGACTGTCGGTTCTTTTTTTCATCTGTTGATTGATCGGCTCCATGTCTGGCCGAAGCTGTTATCGGATCATCTGAGCGGCCCGCTTCTGGTGCTATGTGCGGGACTGATCGTGATGTTTGTAACCGTCGTTGTCGCCTATCTCGTTCGGCGATTTTCACCTGAAGCCAGCGGTAGCGGCGTACAGGAAATCGAAGGTGCGATGCTTGGGTTGAGGACCGTGCACTGGCGCCGGGTATTGCCCATCAAGTTCTTCACAGGCATCTTTGCCATCGCGTCGGGACTCGTGCTCGGGCGCGAAGGGCCGACGATCCATATCGGAGCATCGTTTTCCGCTGCGATCACGGAATTCTTCAAGGTCAGCGAAACTGAGCGGCGCGGCATGCTTGGAGCTGGTGCAGCAGCTGGCCTGGCCTGCGCATTCAATGCCCCGCTGGCGGCAATTCTCTTCATCATCGAGGAAACCCACCGTCAATTTCCTTACACGTTTCGTACCTATATGGGCATTATCGTCGCTGCTGTGCTGTCGACAGCGATGACACAGATCATTGGCGGCACGGCTCCGGATTTCTCGATGTCCGTTGCCGAACCCCAGATATTTCTACTGCCTGCTTTCGTCGTTCTCGGCTGTGTGCTGGGTGTGTTGGGTGTTGTGTTGAATGCTGGATTGATGCGCACCGCAGTTATCGCCGCTGCTTTGAACGCGCGTATTTGCTTTCTCTATCCAGCGCTTGTTGGCTTTGCAGTTGGTGCTCTGCTGGTCACCGTGCCGTTATCCGTGACTGGCGGCGAACACGCAGTGACCTTTCTGGCTGAACATCAAAGGGGGCTGATGTTCCTTTTGCTTCTGGCGGTGCTGCGCTATTTCACGATGATCACCAGCTATTCGGCCGGCACGCCTGGGGGCATTTTTGCGCCCATGCTGGCGCTTTCCATGTGTGTCGGTCTCCTGTTTGGCGGGCTGCTGGATGCAATCACGCCGAGCGAAACGGTTGTGCCGCTGGCATTTGGCATGGCCGCGATGGGCGGATTATTTTCGGCTTCTGTGCGGGCGCCAGTCGTGGGCGCGGTTCTGACACTCGAATTGACCGGGGCATATACGATGGTGATGCCGCTTATTGTGACCTGTGTAACGGCCAATATGGTCGCACAATGGGTTGGCGGTCGGCCAATCTACGATCAGCTTCTCGAGAGGACACTCGCGCAAGCCGGCATCAAGCCCGAGGCAAAAGGTGCAGATAATACCGGCCTGGCATGATCAACTGACGATCCGCGTCCCCCACACCGCGCAAACCGAAGATGTCTGGATGTGAGGGACGAGGGATCGTTTTTACAGGATTTCGCCCGACGCGCCAAAAGAAAGAATCTATAGCATTGGGCGATGTCGGTTAATCGCTCAATACTATAGATGATAGGCAAAATGCTGTTTCAGCGTGCTCCACAATCATCGCTTTCACTGACGATGCAGAGGTGCGGAATAAGATGATTGAGACGGTTACTTTCCGGTCTGAACTACATTCGCCGCTATAGTATGCGGTTCGACTTGGTACGATGGTGCACTATATCGATTGTGAGTATTAATAGATACAACTAAAGGTTATTTCGGTCTTCGGTAGGTGGAAGTCTCCAAGAGCCGATGGCCGCAAAAGCCGGGCGAGAAGTCGGAACATGGCATTTTGCCGTGTGTGGTTGGAATGCAAGCATTAAAGTTGCCCCCTATAGATGTTCACTCTGTGCTTACCACTTTGACCACTGTCAACTCTGACAGTTGGCAAGTCGCGGCTTAACGCGTTTCCATAGGCTGTATCTTCGATACCTGGTCAGTCTTCATGAAAGTGAAGTGGGGTCTCGGAAATTGAGTTTCATCGCCAATCGAAAGTACCTGCTTTTTGCGGCGCGGTCATGACGAGCCTTTTGAAGAAGCATAAGGTTCTGACCACAAAGATCCTTTTGCTTGAGTTTCTCATCCTCGCAGCGTTGATCGTCATTGTCTGGATCGGCGGCTACGATCCGCACTACATCGCCTATGCTGTAAGCTTCGTCGCTGGCATGCAGGGCAATGCCTATCACAAGAACCACGGCATGCTTTACGGCAACGTCGCCGTCACGTTTGTCGTGCAGATGGCATTCAATTTCCTGATCCAGTCTTTCTTCAGCAAGAAGGGTATCAACGGCGAGCCGAACCTGATGTGGTCGGGTATCTTCTTCCTGGTTCTTCTCGGCTTTGCAGGCGGCGGCGCGATCGGTTTCTTTGTCGATCAGGTCGTTACGGCAGGCGCACTGATCATGCCGGCAGTGATCGCGTTGATCCTGTTCATGATTGCTCGCAATGACACCGAAGAAGGTGAGCGGGTCGATCCGCTGCCCGGCGGCAACTTTGCCTGATACGCACCAGCGTTTCTGCGGAAGGTCAGCCTTCCGCAGGCATTTCAACCAAACGGCTAAACTTGAAAGAGAATGAATATGACCAATGAAAAGGCACCCCAGCCGATCCGCGGAACACAAGGTGCGGACGACCCGGGTCCGCGCAATGTCGTGCTGGACAAGATGAATCCGGATATCTTCATGCCGCCTTCCACGGACAATGGCGGCATCCCGAACCTTAAATTTCCCTTCGCCATGGCGCATAACCGTCTAGAGGATGGCGGCTGGGCACGCGAAGTGACGCTGCGTGAATGCCCTGCGCTGAAGGAACTGGCGATCGTCAATATGCGCCTCGGTCCCGGCGTCATCCGCGAGCTGCACTGGCACAAGGAAGCCGAATGGGCCTATGTGACGCAGGGCCGCGTTCGTTTCTATCTCGTTGACGAGAACCGCAACACGCTCGTTGAAGATCTCGAGCCTGGCGATCTGTGGCTGGCGCCTGCCGGCTTCCCGCACGCGATTCAGGGACTTGAGGAAGGCACGGAATTCGTTCTGGTCTTCAATGACGGTAACTTCTCCGAAAACGAAACGCTGCTGGTCACCGAACTCTTCGCGCATATGCCGAAGGAGGTTCTGGCCAAGAACTTCGGTGTTCCCGAAAGCGCGTTCGACAACATTCCCGCTTCGGAAAAATACATCTTCCGTCAGCCGATCCCGCAGCCGATCGAGCAGGTTCGCGAAGAGCTTGGCGCTGACAACATGACCGGCAAATATGTTTTCCGCGGCGCGGATGTGCCGGAAAGCAAATGGCCCGGAGGCGCGACCAAGATCATCGACTCGAAGAATTTCGAGTTGACGCCGATGGCTATGCTGATGATCGAAATCGAGCCCGGCGGCATGCGCGAGATCCACTGGCATCCGGATGCCGACGAGATTCAGTACTATCTCAGCGGCGAAGCCCGGATGACGGTTTTCAACGCCGTCAGCAATGCGCGGACTTTCGACTATTCGGCAGGTGATGTCGGCTATGTGCCGAAGAACCTCGCGCACTATATCGAGAACATCGGTGACGAGCCTGTTCGGGTTCTCAATGTCTTCAATCAGGGTGACTACCGCGATGTTTCGCTTAATCAGTGGCTAGCACTGACACCTTCGCAGATCGTGCAGGGACACCTTGATGTGGGCGACACGCTGATGAAGGCGCTGCGCCGCACGCGCCAGCCTGTCGTAAAATAAGGTCAGGCTTCACCGCGAACTCAGGCCGGCCCCTCGGGGGCGGCCAACTTTGTTTTGTAGGGCGCATAAGCGCTGTTCCGTCGATATTGCCTCTTCAAAGCGGTCGGCGCAGATCCAAGAGTCATCATGATGGCCATTCCAAATCGCTGGCTCGTTCTTGCCGCCATGACCGGGTCGCTCTCTATGGTTCTTCTCGACCAGACGGTTGTGTCTGTGGCATTGCCGACGATTGCGAGTGATCTCCATCTCGGGCCGACGCAGCAGCAATGGATTATCAACGCCTATCTGCTGACCCTTTCCGCCTTGGTTGCGCTTTGCTCGCGCCTGGGCGACAAGTTCGGTGGTGTTACGCTGTTCAGGCTTGGCGTGATTGTTTTTTTTCTCGGCTCCGCCGGGTGTGGGTTAGCGCCAGACACCGATATGGGCGGTGCGTGGATTATCGGCTTTCGTCTGGTCCAGGGGGCCGGTGCCGCGATGATGATGCCGGTTTCCGCTGCCATCGTGCTGAGCGTTTTCGACAAGAGCGAATCCGGTCGCGCCATGGCGATCTATGGCGGCATAGGGCAGCTTTTCCTTGCACTCGGGCCGCTCGTCGGTGGCTTTCTGACCGAATACGTATCCTGGCGAGCCGTGTTCTGGCTCAATATTCCTGTTGGCGCGGTGGTTCTGTTTCTGGTGTTTGTTGCAAAACCGCCAGACCGGCAGGCGCCTGACACCTACGTCTCACTGCGCAATGCCGCTTTTCTGGTTTTTGGCATCGCAACGACGGTCTTTGCGCTTCAGCAAGGCGCCCACTGGGGATGGTTGTCCGCTTCGACATTGATTGCAATTGCAGCCGGCCTTGCAAGCTGTGCGGCCTTTGCCGTGCTGTCTCTGCGCGTCAGGCGACCCTTGGTGAATCTGCGATTGCTCGGCGATATCGGGTTTGCCAGTGATCTTTTCATCGCGTTCTTCGTCCGGTTTTCGCTCCTGTCCGTGTCTCTCTATTTCGCGATGTATCTTCAGGATGTTCTGGGGCTGCCTGCATCCCGGGCCGGTCTGCTGATGCTGCCCATGGTGGTGCCGCAGATCATTGGTTCGCAGGTGAGTGGCTGGACCTATGACCGGCTGGGGGTACGCACGCCGACACTGACCGGACTTGCGCTTTGCATATGCGGTCTTGCATGGTGGAGTTTTGCACTTACAACCAGGCAATATCACCTTCTGATACCGGCGATGATCCTGAGCGGATTTGCATTCGGGCTGACCCTGTCGGCGCCGGGAACCGATGCGCTTGCAAGAGAGCCGGGGGAGCTGCGCAACCAGGCCTCCGGCATGTTGCTAACCTTCAGGCAGGTGGGCGGTGCGCTGGGCGTGGCGATCATCGGTGCGATTATTCTTCATTTGTCGCCGCAGGCGACCCGCGCCCCCGATCCTCAGACAAGCGCCGACGCGATTTCAGCAGGCTTTGCAGCGCTTGCTGTCGTTGCCGTTGTCGTTGCGATTCTGTCGTTTCTTCTTCTTCCCCGAACCGGCGGCAGAACCGGTTCCCAACTTCCATGACCTTTCGACCGATACAAGGAATATTTTCATGTGCACATCTCTGCTTTATTTCGATGCCGCCAACCGGCCCTATCTCGGTCGGACTCTTGAACTGAGCATCGAGCTTCCCTACCAGATTTCCGTTTTCCCGGAGGCGCTTGCTCTTGGTTCGAAGCCCGAAGGTTACCTGCCGTTGTCATGGCAGACCAGGTTCCCGTTCATCGCCATCACCATGCCGGCCGCTGTTCCGGAGCCGGATCATGTTCCCGGAGCCGGCGACCTGAAGGTCATCGAGGGCATGAACAGCGCCGGATTGACCTTTTCCGTTCAGTCCTATGCAGCTGCTGGCGGTCCTGATGCCGAGAGCGACCCATCGCGGACAGCTCTTTCGGCTGCCGATCTTGGCAGCTTCGTGCTCGGTCAATTTACCTCGGTTGAAGAGGTGAAGCAGGCGCTGGCTGACCTTGAGATCCTTGTCGAGCGGGTCCCGATTCTCGGTGGTCTGAAGATGCCGTTCCACTATTCCGTTCACGATGCCACAGGCAAAAGCATCGTCATCGAGTTCCATCATGGTGTGCGTACGATCTACGAGAACCCGGTTGGTGTGATGACCAATGCCCCGCAGTTTTCATGGCATCTGACCAATCTGAATAACTACACCTTCCTGACCAATGTCGATCATTCGAAGGCGACGTTCGGAACCTATGAGGCGGTACAATCAGGCGCCGGTATCGCCAAGGCCGGGCTTCCGGTGACCGATACCTCTGTGGATCGCTTCATTCGTGCCGCCTTTTATGCGCAGTTTGCCGAAAAGCAGACGGATCCAGAAAAGTCCGTGCAGATGATCGCGCATATCATGAACAATTTCGACCGGCCGCGCGGTGTCACGGTGGACTATCCCGATCAGGGCAGCGGCCATCTTCAGGTTCAGGGCAATGAAAGCGACAAGGTTCCGACCGAATTTACCTCGTGGACCAGCCTCTCCGATCTTGAACGCAGAAAGTTCTTCCTGCGCGACAGCGGCGGCATGAACTTCGCTGAGTTCGACGTCGGGGCACTTGGTGATACCGTCAAGACGTTCACGTCGAAACCGATGGCGAAAGTGCTGCCGAAACCTTTCAACCTGACAGCAACTTTTTCGTGATGCAAGAAACTGGACCTGGTCACGGTTTCGTGCCGCCCCAGGTGCCTGTTTAAGCCACTTTCCGTTCGAAAGCGACGGGGCTGGTCCAACCGAGTGCCGACAGTCGGTTATGCGACGGCTGCAGCATCGGTCCGAAAATCGAAATCGATTTTCGGAAAGCACAATGCGTAGTTTCAATAGGTTAGAGCGCCGTGCATCCGAATGGATGCACGGCGCTCTAGTACGGCTTTGACGCTGTTCAGCGCAGCGTTGCGCGAGGATAGAGCTTCTTTGTCCGCCGTATCCCGTGACCTGCCCCCCGCTGTCCGTTGTCATATAAAATGGGACATCAGAGCGGCTTGAGCATTGGAGGCTCTGGCTGGTTTGTGTGATTGATTATGCTGCTTGTTTTTGATGT
>NZ_SMAR01000030.1 GCF_004342225.1 Martelella mediterranea
CGTTTGAACTCTTCTGTAAATTCTCGCTGCTTCAATTCCAAGTCTCCTGTCAGTCTTATCTAACAGAAGCCCTCCACTTTTGAAGGGGAAGTCCAAGGGCGACATCGGCACATGGCGGGCCGATCCGATGCCCAGCATCGCGGCGCGAACATCGTCCATTTCTTTCCAGAATTCGGATTTTGACATTGTTTTCTCCTTTTGAAGAAAAACGTCTTCCGCCTGAAAAAGTTGCCTGCGGTGTTTTGGAAAACTGCGGATTCCTGAAACCTAAAAAATAGCGGGCAGAGGCGCTGCAATTTGAGCAGAGCATTGCACCCTGAAACGAACTTCAAATGTGGTCAGTTTCAGGAAAGCGTCAACCTTCTGTTCTCGGTTCCAAGGTCAGTAATCCAGATTGAAGTCAGGGCAATAGGGTGCCAGAGCTTCACGGTAGCGACGATTCGCCGTCTGAAACTCGCCTGTTGCCATGGGGTGCGCCGGATCTCCTGTCTTAAATCCTTGCGCTTTTTCGGCCACGACGATCAGGTCGTCTACGGTTGGCGTGACGCTTGCGGGAAGAGACGGCTGAACCTCAGCCAAAGCGGCAGAAGCCTGACCGAATGGCACCTTGCCGATCATGGAGATTTCAAGCTTCGACATGGCCATCATGATGGCCAGGCATTGGTCCTCGCTCATGTTATCGTTGGCAGCCGCCACGGTTGCGCTGGCGAGAAGGGCCGTGGACATGATCGCCATCATCGCGGTTTTCTGCATCGTCAATCTCCCTTAAAATACAACAGCATGTGGGGGAGTTGGCCTTTCTGGTATCCGAAAGTCAACACCAGCATTTGGCACGCGCGGCGCTCAGGATACCTACACGCCCGCTGCGACCGCCACGTCGATATCGTCATCGATATGAAGCTGTATCGAACCGTTGCTATAAAGCGCGTAGGACACCTCGTCGATGACCTGGCTTGCACCCTGTTTGGCAAAGCCGGATGAAAGCGCGACATTGTCCTGATCGTCGCCCGCGATATAGAGGTCCCCTGTTTCCGAACTTTGCAGAAGGGCGATAATATCGGACGCGTCGAAGGTCAGCGTGTTGGCGCCGCCATTGTCCATGTCGATGATCTCGATACCCATGACCTGCGTTTCGCTGAGCTGGGTGAAATCGATATCGATGCCATCGTCAGCCAGCACAAGCGTGTCTGTTCCGCCACCGGCAAGAATATGCTCGAAGCCATCCTGCGTGATGACGATCCTGTCATCATCGTCGCCGGTCACCACCTGCATTTGGTAATTTCCGTTGACCGTGACCGTAACTTCAACCTGATCCTCCAGCCCGAAATCGTCTTCGGCAATCACCGTGAATGTGTCGCTTCCCTGACCGTTCAGGCCAAGCGCGCGGGTGGCACTGCTCTCGGTATCGAGCACATAGGTCCACTTGCCGGAATCATCGATCATCAGCGTGCCATAGGTGCCGTTGCTGTCGGCGACCGACCACGTGATCGAATGGCCGTCATCGATATCGGTCGCAATGAGCTGGCCGGTGGCAACCGCCCCATAGCCATTGGCGCTATCCCAGCTGCGGCCGGCGGTATCGTCTTCGTTCTCATTGCCCGAGATATAGGGCCGGCCATCGACCGCCGGGTCGTTCGGCACGCCGAGCGCATTGGCAATGGAGGTCGATGTATTGTCGGCGACATAGGCTTTCAATTCGTCGATGATATCCTGCGTCACGAACCGGGTGAGAGTGAACGCCCCGCCCGAGATATTGCCCAGCAGGTTGTCGTGCAGGCTCTGGACACGTTGCGGCGATACACCGGCGTCGCCATTATCGGGCGTATATTTCGCGGTGACCCCGAGAAGCGGCGAACCGCCACCTTCCAGATACTGCGCATACTCCACGCCGATATAAACACCGTTTGTATTGATCTCAGGCGTGCCGTTGGCTTGATCGGCATAGGCTGCATCCTGCATATCCCAGGCCGTGGCGATGGCCAGTGCAACATCATTTCCGGTGTCTTCAAGCAGGGAACTGTAGAATGTCGCAAATTTGACCGGGTCCGGGTCCGCAAGCGTTGCGCTCCATGCAGCCAACGTCGCGCCCGAAATGGTGACATCGGTCGTAAGTCCGCCATCGGCATCGGCTTCGTTGACGCCGGCAAGATCGCCCACCTGCATGATGGCGCCGGAGGTTTCGCCGCTGATTTCCGGCGCGTCATTGCGCCCGCGGAGCGTGACCAGCACCTCTGTCGTATCGACGCCGCCTTCACTGTCCATCAGCGTCAGTGTGTAGCTTTGCGTCATGTTGACGCCGTTATCCAGGAACTCGATATCCGCGTCCAGCACCTCGAAATGCCAGTCGACCGTGCCGTTCCCGGCATTCACGACGGCTGTGAGCGCGCCGTAATAGTCCTCACCATTGGCCGAAATACTGACAGTGTGGCTGTCGCCACTATCGGCATCGCTATAGGCAATTGAACCGCTTGAGGTGAGCATGGTCACGCCCTCACCCTCGGCCCCATCGCTCATCTCGCGTACGCCGGGCTGAACGCCGGTCAGGTTCAGGTCGATACCGTCTATGGCCAGCCCGTCGGCAACCGTGGAATAGGTGAACCAGCTATAGCCATTGCTGCCGATATTTTCGATACCGTCCTGCGTGGTGTTGGTGCGTGTCTCGGTGAACAGAATATTGCCGGACGCATCAACGAGATTAAGGTCGACGGCCAGATAGCCATCCTGCTCGTAGAACAAATGTTGCAATGTATACCAGCCGCTGTCCACGATCTCGTAATTATGCGCACTGGGGCCGGTTACGATGCTTGGGGTTGGTGACCAGCCGGCATTGTTGTTACCGGAAATATACAGTCCGCCATTGTCCTTCAGCACATGGAAGACGAAATCGCGCTGGTGGGTGGCATCCGAGCCCCAAGCCGCAGAGGTGTAATCAAAGCCTTCGCCGTCTTGCCAGTTGGTGTCGAGATAAACCGATGTTTCCACGATCCATCCGCCGGTCCACTCATAGCGATAGGCATCGAAGAAATTATAGGGGCCGAAATAGCTGGCGGGCGAGATAAGACCATGGGCCGTGCCATCTGGCGTCTCGATATAGCCCGCATCGCCGGGGTTGACGATATTGATATCGCCCCAGGAACCGCCGCGCCAGGCGGGATCGTCAAGATCATCCTGCGAATTGAACTGCAGGCTGTCGTCAATGGCCGAGGCAACATCCAGCACCGGCGCGTCATTGCTGCCGGTCACGGTGATCGCGATTTGGGTTTCGGTCGTCGCACCTTGATCGTCAGTCACGGTGACGGTGAAGACATCCTGAGCGGTCTCGCCCTCGGCGAGCGCGCTGGTCATTGCGCCGTCGGTGTCCAGCAGATAGATCCACTCGCCCGTATCGCTATCGATTGTCAACGCGCCGTATGTGCCTTCGCTCTCACCGACGCTGTAGCTTTCGACAGATCCGGATGCATCGGGGTCAATGGCGCTGACCTTGCCGGTGACTGTCGGCGCAATGCCGTGTTCGATATCGAATTCGAGGGCCTGCACGCCTTTGGTGCTCTCCGTGCCTTCATTGCCGCTGGCATAGACGCGCGTCAGGAAATCCGGGTCGATGGTCTCAACTGCGGCAATCAGCTCGCTTTCAAGCGGGTCATCGAAGCGTCCCGCGATGACCGTGCCGATGATATTGCCCAGAAGATTGTCATGAAGGGTCTGCACCCGCTCCGGCGTATCATTGGCGTCATCATCGTCAGGCTTGTACTGGGCGATCACATCGACCAGCGGCGTGCCGCCGGCCTTCAAATAGCTGGCGTAAGCGATTCCGGTGCGTGCGCTGGCTTCATTGACATAGTCTTTCTGCGGGTCGGTCAGGCTACTGTCATAATAGGCCCGGTTGACGGTATCCCAGACCATGGCAATGGCCAGCGCCCGATCGCCGCCGAGATCATTGATCACGGAGGTGAAAACACTGTTGAAGTCACCCTCGCCGTTACGCACGAGATCGAGCAGCGTCGCGCCGATCTCCGGCGTCAGTTTCGCGGTGACCGACAGAATACCGTTTTCATCGGCACTGCTGACATACTCGATTGTGCCCGGGTCCGTGAGCGCGCCCGAAAGCACGCTGGATGCCGAAACGACCGGCGCATCGTTGCTACCCGTCATCGTGACGGTGATGTCCACGGTATCGGTTGCGCCGTTCTGGTCATCGAGCGTCAGCGTGTAGGTCTGGTTGCGGGTCTCCCCCTCGCCGAGATAGGTCAGCGCAACATCGTTGACGGTAAAGGTCCAGTCGATTGCGCCGGTCTCGCCGTTCACCGATGCCGTCAGGTCGCCGAGGTAGTTTATCCCGTTTTCCGCGATGGCGACGATATGCTCGTCGGATCTGTCATGATCGTTAAAGCCGATCGAACCCGTCGCTGTGTGCGTGTCGGTCCCTTCGCCGGGATCGCCGGCAACAAGCTCGCTGACAGCGCCCGTCGTCCCCGAATTTTCGTCGATATCGGGGCTGTTATTGCTGCGCGTGAAGGACTGCGCGGAAACCGGGCTGCTGTTACCCGCCGCATCGGTCTGCATGAAGGTCACGTTGTGCGTACCGGCAGGGATGTCCTGTTCGAGTGCGATCTCCCATTCACCGGTGATTTCATGTGCCATCGTCGTGGCGAACGGCGCTCCGTTGAGCAGCATCGTTATGCGGGCGCCCGGCTCGGCTGTGCCGGTAATCTGCGGGCGCGGGTCGTCCGTCGTATCGCCTTCGCCGACCAGGCCCGTTTCCGTGCCCAGCGTATCGGTCATTTCAAAATTCAGCGCAGCAGGCGATGTCGTATCGACAGTGAAGTCGAAACTCTCCGATTGACCGGAAGCATTGCCGTTCACATCGGTCTGAACCGCAGTCACAGAATAGAACCCGTCCTCGAGCGCCTCTCCGGTATAGTCGAACGTCCATCTGCCGTCGTCAGCAACCGATGTCTGGCCAATCAGCGCGCCGTTTCCGGCGTAAAGCGTAATCGTTGCGCCAACCTCGCCGGTGCCCGTAAGCCCCACCGTCGTATCGGCTGTCGCCACCCCCTCGGCCAGCATCCCGGCATCGGTCAGCAAATGAGCGATCACCGGAGCTTCAGGCGCAAGCGTGTCGACATAGTCGATCGTACCCGGCTCACTGGTGCGTTCACCGTCGGAAATGTGAACCGTAATCATGCCGTTTGGAAGCGATGTGTTGTCCGGCGTCCAGACAACGGTAAACATGCCGTCATCGCCGACATAGCTGTCCACCTGCGTTCCGTCTGACAGGGTAATGTGAGCCACTGTGCCCGGCGTCGCCAGCCCGGAAATCTTCAGCGATCCGTCTTCATTTTGCAAAACGGATAGATTGCTGAGGGTCAACGGCTGCTCGACAGGCGGCGCCTCCGGCGGTTCGCCACCTGAGTCAACGCTGTCATCGTCATCGTCACTCGAGGAAACCGCAATGGCTGCCCCCGCGCCTGCGGCCACGGCAAGGCCGCCAGCGATGAGACCGCCACTGACCGACCCGGTTGCCACAGACGCCTGCGCCATGGCCGAAACCGCAGGATCTGCCGCCATGTTCGCCACCTGTGAAAACTGCGGATGAACCGCGCCCTCGATGGCGCCTTCCATGCCGGCCTCAACCGCCTCAAGGCCATCCATAAGATAGAGATCGGGCGGAACGGCGGCTGCAAAATAGCCGTTCACCGTAATGATTTCACCGTTCTCAAGAACGATCAGAAGGTCGTTGCCGGAACGGATATATTCGCTCACCTGCGTAACATCGACACCAAGTGCGAGACTGGACAATCCTTCGGCGTTCACAACGCCCGAAGCCCCGGCAAGAGTCGATGTCGTCGCCGTCGACGATGCAGCAGCTACAGTGGAAACGACTACCTGCATGCTAACCTCCCCATAATCAATATGGCAGCTGAACCAAAAATCAATTCGTTCGAATAATACAGAAATAAATTCAAATAAACAACAATATTAAAAATCTATTAATCAATTTAAAATTACAAAACATTAAAATATATAGATTTTTTTCATGTATATTTATTAATATTACTTATAACTAATAAAATTCACACAAACATACAGAGCCTGGATAACGAGATGTGCTCAACCTGAACCGAACAGCGCTCCAGTCAGCGCTCCAACAAAGCCTCCTGTCCGCGCAGGATCGGCTTCATCAGATAGGCGAGCACCGTGCGCTTGCCGGTCAGAATATCCACTTCCGCGACCATGCCGGGCTTGATCGGCAACGCCCCCTGCGGCCCCTCAAGATAGGCTCGATCGGTCAACACCCGAACACGATAAAAAGGCTCCGGGTCGCGCTGGTTTTCGTCGATAATGGTGTCGGCACTGATGAACACAAGCTCGCCTTCGAGGCTGCCATAGGTGGTGTAGTCGTAAGCCGTGATTTTTACATTGGCCGTTTGGCCGGTGTGCAGAAAGGCCACATCGCGCGGCTTGATCCGCGCTTCGACGAACAGCTTGTCGTCGAGCGGGACGATCTCCATGATCTTTTCTCCCGGACGCACGACCGCGCCTTTTGTGGTGACATTGAGGTTCTTGACGATGCCGCGTACCGGTGAGCGCAGATCGGTTCGCGTCAACGTGTCCTGTTTTTGCGCCAGCCGTTGCAGCAGGCTTTGAAGCTCGGTATTGCGCCTGGCGATCTCGTCGGAAATCTCCTGATAATAGGTGTTGCGCACCTCTGCCAGCTTGCCGCGCATATCGGCCAGTTCCTGGTCGATCCTCAACCCTTCGACAATGCTCATCGCTTGCCGCGACACCATTTTTCCGGCGAGATCGGACTGCTGCGTGGCAAGCGCGATGCGCTCTTCCAGCGACTGCGTGGTTTCAACGAAATTCCGCCGCCGCGCGTCAAACAGCGCCTGTTCAATGGCTGTCACCTCCTCATGAGTGCGCACATCGTCCGGAAACCGGATCGCGTCCCGCCCTTCCATCTCCGCCCTGAGACGCGCCAGAGAAGCTCTCAGACCGACCGTCTGGGCCACCAGATCGTTATACTCCGCCCTGACGGTCGTATCGTCCAGCACGGCGAGCACTTCGCCAGCATCAACCTCCTGTCCCTCCTGCACGTCGATCCTCTCGATGATCCCCCCTTCCAGGCTCTGGATGATCTGGCCGCGGCTGAGCGGGATGACCTTGCCGCTGCCGCGCGTCACTTCCTCCAGCGAGGCAAATGAAGCCCAGCCGACGCCAATGACGAGACAAACCGCAAAAAGCCATAAAACCGTTCTGTGGCGTCGTCTCACACCTTCGGTTTCCCGTTCGAACCCTGCCGGAGCGACCGGATCTGCCAATTTCCCGCGTTTCACCGCCATAGTGCTATTCTCCGCCTGACTGACCCGACGGCGGCGCGGACAGTCCCGCCAGAACAGTGTCGACCCGGCCCTTTGCAACCGGCCTTCCGCGTTGCATGACGATGGCATTCTCGACGAGCGCCAGGGCGGATTGTCGGTGCGTGGCGATCACCATTGTCCGCCCCTTGGCCCACTGCGCCAGGTTTTCCAGAACGCGCGTTTCCAGGGCGTGATCCATTGCCGAGGTCGGCTCGTCGAGCAGCACAATCGGCGGATCACGCAGCCATAACCGCGCCAGGCCGACCGATTGACGCTGGCCGCCGGAAACGCCGATCCCGCCTTCGCCGATCATCCTGTCGAGGCCCATCGGATGCTCGTTGACAAAATGCTCGCTGCCGCAAAACGCAAGCGCGGCAATCAGTTCTGCATCGTCGCGTTCCTCAAGCCCCAAAAGCAGGTTGTCGCGCAGCGATCCATAAAACAGCCGGGTCTCCTGCGGCAGATAGCCAACCGCGCGGCGCAAATCCTGCGGTTCTATCTGCCGTATATCCACGCCATCGACCAGAAGGCTGCCTTGCTGCCCCTGATAGAGCCCGGCCATGACCTTCAAAAGCGTCGTCTTGCCGGAGCCATTTGCCCCAAGCAGCGCCGTGCCGATGCCGGGCATCACCTCCAGCGCGCCTGTCTGCAAGGCGGGTTCCATATTCTCCTCATAGGTGAAGGTGAGGTTGTCGAACTTGAAATGGCCGGTGAGATTTGGCCGGCTGACATAGGCGCGGGATGGTTGCCGCTCGACAGGCGCAGCCATGATCCGGTCGATGCCGCTGAGCGCGGTCCTCATTTGCTGATAACGCGAAAAAATCCCGGCGAGCTGGGTCATCGGCGCCAGCGCGCGCGAAGACAGGATCGAGCAGGCCATCATCGATCCCACCGTCATTTCGCCTTTGAATATCTGATAGACGCCGACGACGATCACCATCACATAGGCAAACTGCTGCACCGCGCCTGCCGAAAAGCCTAGCGTGGCGGTCAGCTGGCGCACCCGCATGCCATTCTTGGCCAGGAGCCAGGTATATTCCTCCCACAGGCGCTGGAACCGGCCTTCGCCCTCAATCGCCTTCACGGTTTCCGCGCTCGTCATCGCTTCCACAAGAAGACCGTTGCGAATGGAGCCTTCCTTCATATGCGCTTCGGCATAACGCGCCAGCGGCCACTGTGCCAGAAGACCCGGAATGACGATCAACGGTACGGCGGCAAGCAACACGAACGCCACCGGCCCGCCGAGAAGCCAGATGACAAGGATGAACAGAAAGGCAAACGGAATATCCGTAAGCGTGCCGATCGTGCTGGAGGTGAAGAACTCCCGCACCGCATCGAATTCACGCACCTGATTGACGAAGGAACCCGTCGATTTCGGACGCGTATCGAGACGCATGCCCATGGCCTGCGCAAACACGTCCCGCGACATCAGTTGATCCAGCTCCTTGCCGGTCGCATCCATCAGGAACGCGCGCACAATGCGCACGATCATTTCCATGGTGATGGCTATAGCCACGCCGATGGTTAGCACCCACAAGGTTGAAAACGCCAGATTGGGCACCACCCGGTCATAAATCTGGCGCATGTAAAGCGATGTCGCGATCGCCAGCAGATTGGCGAGACCGGCAGCGAAGGCCACTTCGGCAAAATGCCATTTGTAAGCGGCGATCCGGCTCCAGAACCAGTGACGCTTCTGCCCGACAACATAATCCGATGACCGTTCGTCGCTGCGCTGCTCTGGCGTCGCGAAACCGGCAATTCCGGCATAAAGGGCTTCAAGCTGCCCGGCCGTCATGGTGACTTCACGCTCGGGAAGCTCAGGGAAGACCATCCGCGCCTGACCGCCGCCGGAAATGTCGAGCAGAATGCACACGCGACCATCGCGCAGCACCAGCATGGCCGGCAGAACGGCCTCGGAAAAACGCTTGAAGGCGAAATTCCGGCGCAGACGAAAGTGCAGATCCGCCCGTCTGGCCGCTCGTCCCATCAGATCCAGCGCAAGGCCCTTTTCGCCCCTGGGCAGGCCGGTAGTAAGCTTTGCGCCGGTGACCGGACGATCGTGAAGCCGGGCAAAGTAGAGCAGCGCGTCGATCAGGTCCGCACCATTGACAGCCTTTTCAATTTCGGCCTGAGACAGCATGGTCAGCGGCATGGCGCCGGGTGCTGTGCGCGCAGGTCGCGCCTGCCGCACTGCCCGCCCCTGGTCGTCCCGCACCGCCCTCAGCTTGCCTCCCTGCCAGCTCATGTCTTCGGCTCTTCTTCCTCATCCACGAAAACAATCGGATTGGCCCCACCTGTATGCGACAGATCCAGCAGGCTGGACGGCAGCCCCAGTTCCTGCTGCAAGCGCCCGATTGCCGCTGTGGCTTCATACTGGATGGCCATGCGGTCATAGCGGTTCTGCACCAGCGTCTGCGCAATACCGAAAATGTCGTTTTGCACACTGATGAGGTCAGTCAATGAGCGGGTGCCGAGCACAAACTGGTCCTCATAGACCTTTCTGAGCGATTGCGCGCGCGATATCTGGCCTTTGAGAATGCGGATTTCGTCGGCAAGCGCGCCGTCATTGTCGACGAAACGCGACAGGGTATCCTTCACCTCCCGGCGTACCGCCTGCGCTTCATATTCCGCAGCCAGCTTCTGCGCCCGCGCGATTTCGACATTGCGAAACTGAGAGGCACCGGTAAAAGTCGGCCCGACGAGACGTACGCCGATATAGGGTGTCGGGCTGTCGTCATGATCGCCGGCCAGCACTGCCTCGCCCTGCAGTTCCGGCAGAAGGGCCGCACGTTCGACACCGATCTGGTTGTCGGCCACGGCAATCTCGGCAATGGCCTGTTCGACACGCGGCGACTGCTCTGCGAACACATCGATGTCAACCAGTTCCGATGTCTGAAGCGATAGCATGCCCGGCTCGTCAAGTCCGTTTGGCGGCTCACCGATCAACAGCGTATAAAGCGAGCGGGCACTGGCAAGCTGCCCCTCGAAGTCTGCTTTCGTTGCCCTGGCAGTGGCCAGCCGCACCTCGGCCAGATCGACTTCGGCCCGGTCGGCCACACCGCCGCCAAGCCGCGTATCGGCGAGATCGAGGAAACGGCGGTGCGCAGCGATATTGTCATCGGCAACCTTCACCAGCGCTTCATAGCGCTTGACGGTGATGTAGGCCTTGGCACTGTTCAGCGCCACATCCTCATGCGTGCCGAAGGCCTCTCTGTCCGTTGCTCTTTGTTGCGCACGCGCACCGCGCAGGCCCGCCGCGCGCGCACCGAAATCGAAGATCGGCTGCGTGAGCCGCAGATCATAATTGCCCTCGCTATGCGTATCAGCGCCAATGCTGCCGGAAAGCGTCGGCCAGAACGCGTCGCGGGCCACACCCACAGAAAGTCCCGAGACCAGACGGTCGGTCTGACTTTTGTTGACCTCGGGACTGTTGGCAAGCCCCTTGCGCACAACCGAAGCCATGGACGAAAGCGCGGGCGGCGTTTCAGCCTGCGAAGCGGCAACAGCCGCCGGTGCATCGCCTTTCGCGGAAGGCAAGGGCGCTTCGGACGCGGTCTGGCAAGCAGGGAGAAACAAAAGACAGACGATCCAGAGTGCCGACCCCCTTGCACCTTTCAATTTTGTTCCCGGAAGATCAAAAGCTCTATGGCACACCCCGGACCACCCGCATTTCAGCATCACCCTACAATGCCCCCGCTTCACAAATTAATGCTCCCTGGAAAATAAAATCATATTTTACTTATATAGGTAAAAGTAATAAAATATATTATTGTTTACTTACAAATTTAAATGTAAAAATAATGCATATAAATAATTTTTATTTCATATTTATATTTATACGACAAATTGTTTTTCTCATTTTCGACAAATCACTCAAAAATAAAGCCGCTCTGGCAGGCGGCGATCTGACGACGGGTGAAGACTGGCATATTGTGGGGAGGCTGCTGGCCGCACCGAAAACGGTGCGGCCTTTGTCATTTGCGCACGGATTTGTTCACGACGCGTTTTGCGGCGTGATGCCGGGGATTGACCAGCCGCCGGTCATCATGGCCGGATCAGGCCAGTAAATGCGCATGGTCATCGAGAAGCCGCCGCTTTTCGGCGTCGGCAGCCAGTTGCTTTCCTTGTCGGCGCCGGGATTGTCGCGCTGAATCCAGATATCGAGCGAACCGTCGTCATTATAGGTCAGCTTGTTGCGATCGCCGAGCGTGTAGCGATCGATCGGATTGTCGGCAAAGGTCTGGGCGTCGTTATACATCGTCAGCGACCAGAAGGCGCGCGCCTGCGGGATCTGATCCTTGGTAAAGTGCAGGACATATTTCTCGCCGCTGTCGAGCGGTTTGCCGTTCACATCGTGGTCTGCCGTCGGATAGATCGCATCTTCGGGCTTGTTGGCCCCGAGCCCGTAATAGGCAACGGCTGCGCGGCTGAGATAATCGGCGCCATAGGTGCCAATGCCAATCAGATTGACACGCCAGTTGTTGATGTTGATACCGGAATGTTCCGATGTCGCCTCGATCAGCGGCAGCGCCTTTGACGGCGCATCCTCGATTGCTTTTTGGACAACCGCTGGCTGGGCGTTGAAATCGAAATCCTTGCCCGGTACGATACCGATGCGGGCCATACGGTCTTCGGCCGGATAGTCATTGGCATGCAACGGATTTTGCTTCATCGCCTCGGAGAAATGCTCGAAAAAGGCCTTGCCATCCATGCCATTGACCTGTTCGATCGGCGCGCGCATGTCGATGGAGGGATCGGCGACACAGGCAGGCGCCTTGTAATCCTTGCCGGAAGCGCTCAGCGGAACGGCCTTGAGCCCCTTCTGAAAGGCATGGACGTTCCCGTAATCAGCCTTTCCATTAGTCTGAACGCGGCCAAGCACCCAGCCACGATCGGTAGGGCTGTCATAGCGTTTCACGCCTTCGGGAAGGGTTCCCTGCCAACCGGGCGGAACAATGGCGAAAGTCTGGGCCTCGTTGCCCGTCGCGCGCGAGCCCGGCGTCGTGTAGACATCCGTCCAGGCATCCATGATCTGCAAAAGCCAGTAGCGACCGCCTGATGCGGGCACCGAAATGACCAGCGGCTCCTTCGAGACATCATACATCAGCGACGAATAGAGCGTATCGGCATTCGGCCGGACGACATCGGTGAATGTAGCGTCGGGGAACTCGTTCATGTTCGAGAACTGGTTGATCGCCGCGCCGAAACTGCTGCCGGCCTGGGCGCAATTGGTCGTGACCTTCTCGCTGATATCCATGGTCACAAGCGGATAGCCAACGAGATAGGCGCCGATGGCGATCTCCTCGGCCTCCGACGCGCTCAACGGTTCCGCTGCCATTGCCGTTATGGCCGGCATCACGCCCAGTACGCAAGTTAGCACAACCGCGCCAAACCTCATCGCTTGCTTGTTCATGTTCGATCCTCTCTTTGTAACGCAAATACGGGAAACCCGTTAAACTTCTACCTATAATTGCGATCAAAAGATGACATGTAGCCTGAGCGGAGAGGCAAAAGGACAGTGTAAACTTGACGGCAACGATGGCACACCATAGCGCCGGCCTGTTTCGTCTTTCATGCACGGGCGATTTTCGCCCAAAGGTTCATTGGTCTTGTCCGGTTACCGAAGAGTCCGCAATTCGCTCAGGCCTTCCTCCCAGGTCATGACCGGCCGGTATCCGAGTTCGCGTTCTGCCTTTTGGGTGTCGAGTGTGATCTCGACAGCGCTGGTGGCATAGTCCTGATAGCTCATCGGTCCGCTGAATTTGCCGCCGCTCAGGCGATATAACCCGTCTCCAACGCGGGCGATCAGACGGACTGCGCCGCGCGGCACGTTCTTGTTGCCGGCTTCCAGTCCCTGGCTTGCCAGCAGACCGCTGACGGTTTCGCGAAACGTGTGCGCCGGGCCGTCGGTAATATGGTAGATCTCACCGCGCTCTCCGTGGGTGAAGGCAAGGTCCACGGCATGGCAGAGATTGGCGATATGCAGGGTGGAGGAGCGGTAACCGCCGCCTGAAATCCAGGCGAACTTGCCACTCCTCACCGCATCGGCCAGTACCGGAAGCGCGGTCGTGTCATCGCGACCCCACACCATGCGCGGGCGCAGGATGACAACATGCTGGCCCCGGGCTGCGGCGTTCCGGGCCATCCTTTCCGCCTCGGCCTTGCCGGCGGAATAGGCGCCGGCGGGATGATCCGGATAAGGCGTTGTTTCATCGACGTTGCGCAGGGGACGGCCATCCTGCAGCACGGAATCCGTGCTGATGTGAACCACCGCTTTCACACCGGCCTCGTCTGCCGCTTGCAGGACCCGGCGCGTGCCATCCGGATTGACGGAGGCGGCCTTCGATCCCGCTCCATGATCGACATTGGCCGCTGCGTGGATCAGCATGTCGGCGCCAGACATGAGCGGTGCCAGATCGGTCGTCAGCATGTCGCCCAGAACAGGCCGCGCGCCCCACGACACGACCCGCTCGGCTGCCTCCGGGCTGCGGACAAGTCCGGTCACCGGGTGACCCTTGGCGATGAAGTGGCGCAACAGGTTGCGCCCGACATAGCCTGCGGCGCCGGTGATGAATACGTGACTTTCAGGCATTGTCATCTCCGATGCTGTCTTTGCCTAACCCGGCGAGGGTTTCGATATCCTGCAGGATCTCTGCACGTTCGGCATCGTCCCAGTCGTGCAGTTCGAGGTGTTGCTGGTATTTCAGACCCTCCAGTGCAAGCCACGCGAGCCGTGCAGCCCGGGGATCGCTCGCTTCCGCCAGCAACTGACGGGAGAGGGTCTTCTGGTTCTGGCGGAATTGAGCGCGCAGATCGGCATCCTGCATCAGGGCGGAGACGAGGCTCAACACCGCAGGGTTTCCTTCGGGCAGCGGCGGACTGCGCCGGGCCGCCTCGATCCGGCCCTTGAGGGGGGCATCCGCCTCACCTGCGAACTGCGCCGCGCAGGCTTCGTTGAAGGCGTTGTCGGCCCTGATCGTGCGGTCCACCAATGCTGCAACAAGCTCGCGCTTGCTGGCATGCTCGTAAAGCACCGTGGCCTTCGAAACACCGGCTTCCTTCGCCACGGCATCGACGGTCAGAACGCCGTCCCGTGCGACAACGCGCTCAACCGCATCCAGTATCTTGCTCTGATCGTGTTTTCTGGGACGTGCCATGGATCACCTGTTTATTTCCGACCGGTTGGAAATAAACATCTAAAACCGTTACGTCAACTGATTATGCTCGAGCATGCCAGCTCTTGACGAATACGGGCCAGGGATCATGAAACTAAACTTTCGTCTGACACTGTTGGTTCGTCACCTCAGGCCGGGTTGCGCTCGTTGCAATCCTTCGCTGCAGATAGAACGGGCAGCAGCTTCGGACCTGAATCGACTGCGCATTCGCAGAATGCGAGTGCCCGCTTTGCGTTTCACGCGATTCCAAACCCGCCAGTCCGCTTTCGTCCCCGTTTCTTCCGGTCTGGAAGCCTCCATCCCGGACAGTTTGACGGGCCGTTGCTCATCTGAATAGCGGTCGTTTCTGAAAGTGCTGCGGAAGCAGCATTAGCTTATCCGGTGAGTGCTGAAGCGTGGTAACTCCAGTCTCCTCGGTCCGCTCCGAATGGACAACCTCCTGAAAGCTCACATCTAGGCGTCTTTTGCCTGCCGGATCCCACTCATTTGAGCAAAACGAAAAGCCGCAGCGCATTCCCACTCTTACCGGGAAGAGCTTCAAACCCCAAAAGCAGGCAAACTCAAGATTTAGGTGGCTTGTAGTGTGTTTGCGGCCACTTAACCTTGACCAACACGCCTGCGACCGTCCAAGTTGGTTGAGCCGGTCTTTCCCCTGAGGTTCAAAGGGTGGCCGCTGTCCAAACTGGAGGAATGATTTTGAAAGCAAACAGATCGCTTTGGCGCAGTCTGACACTGGCAGTTACCCTGTCCGTCGCTGCGGCACCAATCGCCGACGCCTGTACGCGGGTCGTCTATCATGGCCCGGAAGACCGCATCCTGACGGCGCGTTCCATGGACTGGAGCCTGCCGATGCTTTCCAACCTGTGGGTGTTCCCGCGCGGCATGGAGCGAAATGGCGAAGCGGGCGAGAATTCGCTGACCTGGACGTCGAAATACGGAAGCATGATTGTCTCCGGCTATGACTTCTCCACGGTGGACGGCATGAACGAAGCCGGTCTGGTGGCCAATATGCTCTGGCTTGTGGCGTCCGAATACCCCGAGAATGACGGGTCAAGACCCGAAATATCGCTGTCGATCTGGGCGCAGTATTTCCTGGACAATTACGGCAGCGTTGCTGAAGCCGTCGCCGATATGGAAGCCAATCCTTTCGACGTGGTGACCGCCGACGTTCCCGATCAGCCCGGCCGCCTGGCGAAGGTGCATCTTTCCCTCTCGGACGCAAGCGGCGACAGCGCCATTCTGGAATGGCTGGATGGCGAACTGGTCATCCATCACGGCCCGCAATACCGTACCATGACGAACGATCCGCCATATGATCAGCAGTTGGCGATCAAGAGGTACTGGCAGGACGTCAATCCGCGTGAGTCGCTGCCCGGCACAACCCGCTCTCCGGATCGTTTTACCCGTGCTGACACCTATATCGACATGGTGGTCCAGTCGGATGAACCGCGTATCGCGGCAGCCGCCGCCATGAGCGTGATCCGCAATGCGTCTGTTCCCTATGGCATCAACACGCCGGACGCGCCGAACCTTTCTACCACGCGTTGGAGGGTCGTCGCGGATCACAAGGACAAGCTGTTTTATGTCGAGTCCGCGATTTCGCCGAACCTGTTCTGGGTCGACCTGAACAATCTGGATTTCTCGGCTGAGGCCGGGGTGCGGATGCTGGATCTGGGCGTTGACATGGTCAAACTCAAGTCAGGCGAGGTCTCGGCAGAATTCAAGCCTGCTGAACCTTTCCAGTTCGAGCCGGTCAACTGAGACATGCCGGCCACCGCAGTCCCGTGCGGTGGCCGGATCATTCTGTTCTCAACGGGACCTGTCGTTCCAATCGCGGATATTCGCGACCAAGTCAGTATCGGTCAGAACCTGTAGGTAAGCCCCACAACCGGCCCGCTCAGCCTCGTATCATAGACATGGCCGTCTTTTTCGTAATCGGTGTCGACGATCTTGTAGCCCGCGGAAAGTGACAGGTGTTCGGTGAAGGTATAGTTCGCCGTCGAGAGGAAAGACCACGTCAGATCGGAGTTGGCGTCAAAGCCACCGATATCGCCCTGAGCCTGGACCGATAATCTGTCTGTCAGATTGAAAAACACACGGGCACCGACGACCGGATCAACCCAGCCGAAGCTTTCGTCATAACGAACCGATCTGCCCAGTCCACTGGCCGTGATTTCGTTCGAAATATGCCACAGACGTATGCCGGCCAAAGCGTCGAGCGTAAAGGCGGGTGTATCGACAACGCGGTATCCGCCCTGCACGGTGGCCATGAACTGCTTTGTATTGAGTTTGCCGTTCGCTTCAAACGGCGGCAGCAGCGAAGTGCCCGGAAACCAGTATGTGTTCTCGTCGCTTGTATCCGTATACATCATATCCGCAGAGACCACGAAACGGTCGTAGCGCCCCCAGAGATTGACAAATCCAGCAATATTCAGCCCGTCGCGTCCCTCGGAAAAAGAGCGATCAATGTTCACGGTCGGCCCAACGCCGAAGGGGGAAACCTTCCCCTTGACGCCGGTAGCCCACAGATAGGGAGTAATCTGAAGCGCCCAGTCAGAGGCGACTGTTTGCGAAGGTGTTGAGGCCTCCGGGGTTGCGGCGATCGTGTCAGCCGCATGGAGAATTTGGGGTACGCACAGAAATAGAGCGCATGCAATGAGTTGTTTTTTCAACGTGTTCCCCCGTCCGGCAAAGCTGAAGACTGACGTTAGAGCGTCCTTTGTAGCATTGCCTTTTGTAAGCTTTAACCAAAATATAAGCCAGATGTTCGCCAGCTGGTCCACAGAAACAGAAAGGCAATGGCACTTCATGTTGGGTCTTTCCCATTCTGTTTGAGGTGTCGCCGACCTGTCACGATATCGGATTTGGGTAACAACATATCCAGCTTGAAGGACGCATGCATTTGTCCCTCCGACATACGATTATGTGATTTTAAAATGAACGCTATCCATCCCATCTGAAAGGCTGAAACCAATTTGGAGATGAAAATGCTCAAAACCAAGCCGCTCTCTCTGGCTCTTCTGACACTTGCAGGATCGTTCATGATGATTTCGACCAACGAAGCATCCGCTTCCCAGGCCGATCAGGCCTTTATCGCCGCAGCTGAGAGCGGGGAGCTGAGAGCTCTGAGCAATAGCATCAGTAGCGGCCAGCCACTCAATGTGCGCGATGAGCGCGGGCGCACGCCGCTTCTGGCGGCAACACATGCCAACCAGGTGGATAGTGCGCGGGCGTTGATTGAAGCAGGAGCTGACGTCAATGCGAAAGACGCTATAGAGGATACGCCGTATCTTTATGCCGGCGCGCGAGGACATCTGGAGATCCTCAAGCTGACGCTTGCAAACGGCGCCGATCTTTCCGATACCAACCGTTATGGTGGCACTGCATTGATTCCTGCAGCAGAACGGGGTCATGTCGAGACGGTGAAGACGCTGATTGATGCAGGTGTGGACATCGATCACGTCAACAATCTGGGATGGACGGCGCTTCTGGAGGCCATCATTCTTGGAAACGGCGGAGAGCGTCACACCGAGATCGTTCGCCAGCTCGTCACCGCCGGAGCTGACGTTAACCTTGCCGACAACAACGGCGTCACGCCGCTTCAGCACGCCCGCCAGAGTGGATACACTGAAATTGTTGCTATACTTGTGCAGGAGGGGGCGCGATGAATACCGGACAGTTCATGCAAGAGGCTATCGCGATCGCGCATCAAAACATCGCAGAAGGCGGGCGCCCGTTTGGTGCTGTCGTCGTGAAGAATGGGGAGATCATCGCGAAAGCAGTGAACCTCATGCACATCGACAATGACCCTACCGCACATGCCGAGCTTCTGGCATTGCGGATGGCCGGTCAGAAACTGGGTACAACTCGGCTGGATCATTGTATCGTTTATGCAAGTGGTCAGCCCTGTCCCATGTGTCTGGCCGCCATGCGGCTATCCGGCATTTCAGAGATTTTCTATGCCTTTTCAAATGCTGAAGGTGAGCCGTATGGGCTTTCTACAGAGGCGGTTGCCGACGAATTGCGTGCTCCGACCGAGTCCCAGGCATGGGCTCTGGTCAGGCATACACCGCCCGAAGAGACTGGAATGACTGACCTTTACGAGACATGGTGGGCTCAACAGAAAAAACAGTACTGACGGTCTGTCCGTTCAGTGCAGAGGGTCATTCAGAACAGTTTCTTAAAGCGATGTACGGTGATAACGTAAGGCATGAACAACAGGCATAGCATCTACCAGATCCTGGGCAGCCCTCTCTTCCTGTTTCTGGGCTGGGTTGTCGTGACGGTTGTCATGCTTGCCGCCGCAGTTGGTTTCGAGCACAGACGGCTGATGTCGGAGTTTTACGATGAGGCCACGGTCATGCATCGGCTCGTGTCACAACGGGCCGATCAGCATGACGCACATCTCACCGCCCTTTCGGCAATTGCCGATAGCGAAACTGATGGCCGCGACCGCGTGTTCCTGAATGTGGCGCGCACGATCCAGCAATTCTACCCTCGGGTAAAAGACGTTGACCTCGTATCCCTGACGCCGGGCGGAACGGTCCTGTCGACCCGCGACGGTCTCTCGGCGGAACGGCAACAGATGATAAGGGCCGCCGCCGAGGGCTCGCATGGTGAACTGGTCATCACAAAGGCCCCCGGCGATGCCGGGCGCTACCTGCTGATCAAGCGCAGCCCCAACAACGAGAATGCCCGCTACGGGCTGGCTCTTGAAGTGGACGGGCTGTCGCTGCTTGGTATGGACTCGGATTTCTGGTCACGGCCCGCCGTGACGCGCTCGCTTGCTCTGCCCGATCGATCGCTTCTGGCAGGAGAGCCTCCGACGCAGAGCCCGCAATTCATGCGGCGCCTCAGCAGCCGGTCGCAGCCACTTGAACTCAGCGCGGGCATTCGTCCGGCGCTCTCCGATCTTCTTCCGTGGGTGCTGGTGATCCCCTTGATTGTCCTGTCTTCACTTGTCTATCTTGCTTTCATGCTCTGGCTGCGTCAACGCGTGTTTACCCGACGGGCCGAGCGCCAGGCCGAGATCAGCGCGCGCGAAGCACGGCTGGCGCATGCCTCCCGCGTCAACGCTCTTGGTGAAATGGCGAGCGGCATGGCGCATGAGCTGACGCAACCGTTGACCGCGATACTCAGCCAGGCGCAGGCGGGCCGGCATCTGGCAGCGCGCGGCGATATGGAGGCAGTCGGAAACGTGCTGCAGAGCATTGCCGATCAATCCAAGCGGGCCTCTGCGATCATCATGCGCCTTCGCAACTGGAGCCGTATGGCCCCGGAGGAAAAAACCGAGGTCGATCTTGCCGGCGTGTTGAAGAACGTAGAGCTTCTTCTATCGGCAGAGGCGCGAAAAAACGGCGTCACCTTGGCGGTGAACACCGCAGAGCCAGGCTTAAGCGTACGCGGTGATCAGGTCGCACTGGAGCAGATCGTGTTCAACCTTGTCCGCAATGCCATTGAGGCCGTCGAAGGCATGCTTGAAAAGCAGGTCAGTGTTTCGGTTCGCGCGCAAGATTCGTTTGCCGAGATTAACGTAAGCGACTCAGGTCCCGGTGTTCCCGACGCAATCCGCGACCACCTGTTTGAGCCCTTCACAACGGGAAAGCCGAATGGAACCGGTCTCGGGCTAACGCTCTGCCAACGGCTTTCCGAAGGAATGGGCGGAGATATCAGACTTTTGCCTGGAACGGGACGGACCACATTTCGGGTCCGAATTCCGCTTGAGGGCCGCAACGGAGGGAAAACCAAAGGATGAGCTACCCGATCTACCTTGTCGATGACGATGAAGCCGTGCGGGACGGCTTGTCCCTGCTGCTGCGCACGATCGGCCTGGAGGTGCACGCCTTCGCGTCTCCGGAACGTTTCCTTGCGCAGTTGGCCGCTCTCTCACCCGGATGTCTCATTCTCGATATCCGGATGCCCTTGATCTCCGGCCTGAAGCTTCAGGAACAGCTTGGCGCACGTGGCCTCAACTGGCCCACAGTGATCATCAGCGGCCATGGCGATATCGAGGCCTGCCGACGGGCATTTCACAACGGTGCCATCGATTTTCTGTCCAAACCGGTTGACGAACAGGACCTGATCGACGCGATCCAGAAAGGACATGCCGCGCTTGAGGTGCAGACCCGTGAAGCATCGGAGACCAGCGAGACAAGACAGATGTTGGCCAGCATGACAGGCCGCGAAATTGAAGTACTGGAGATGATCGCGCGCGGGCTGACATCACGTCAGATTGCCGATGCGCTTGAGCTTTCGCCACGAACCGTCGACAGCCACCGCGCCGCGATCGGGCACAAGGCCGGCACAAGCTCCCCGGCAGAACTGACACGCTTGTGGCTGGAGGCGCAGCACACTCCGTAGAACTACCGAGTGTCACGCAAGCACTACGAATATCAGCCAGCGCATGTCCGGGCTAAATTCCTTTCACCAACTTCGGAAAGGAACTCAGACATGATCCGTAAAACTGCTCTCGCCGCCGCCCTGCTCGCACCCGTTTCCGCATTCGCGCAGGATCTGCCCACCAACCCCTACCTGCCGCTGGATCTGGCAACCAATGCCGCCCAGGCAGCAGTTCAGGCATGCTCGGCTGAAGGCCACAATGTCAGTGTCTCGATCGTTGCCCGCAGCGGCGTCGAAAAGGTATTGCTGCGCGCCGACAATGCCGGCCCACATACGGTTGGCAGCAGCTTCGGCAAGGCGTTCACGTCTGCAAGCATGGGCCGGGAAACGGCCGGACTAGCCAATTTCATCGGCGCCAATCCGCAAAATGACGGCATGCGCGACATGGACGGACGGATGGTGATCCAGGCGGGTGGCCTGCCCATCAGCTTCAATGGCGCCCTGGTCGGCGGCATCGGTGTCGGTGGCGCGCCGACAGGCGATATCGATGCCATGTGCGCCCGTGTCGGCCTTGATGCCATTGGCGCCGAATAACTGAAGCAAGAACGCATCGGATATTGAGCCGGCCCGGTAAAACGGACCGGCTTTTCTCATTGGGTATCGCGTCCGGGTTTCAGTTCACGATTTATACCCGATCGTTTCAGTAATCAGAATTTTAACCCGACAATTGTAGCTTCATGAAAGCGTAATCCCTGTTTTCCTTAAAGTGGATTTCAATGTCGTATTTCCTGAACCTCGCCCTGTTTCCGTCGCTCCTGCTGTTTCTGGTCTTCGGACTTTCCCTGTTCGCCATGACCTACTGGATCCTTTGCCTTTTTGGCCGGTATGCCCGTAAGGATGCTCTCGTCATTCCGCTGGGCGCGTTCATTGGAACGATCGCGACATCCTGGGCCCTTTCTCTCGGCTTTGTTGCCGCTGACATCTGGACCTTACATGCGAAAGCTGACCACGAACTCACTTCTGAAAGATCAGCGATCAATCGGTTGATCGGAAATGCTGAAGCGAAAGTGCTGAACAGGCCTGACCTTGAATTGGCGATTCAATCCTATCGTGAAAAGGTGATTTCAGATGAATGGGAGGGCAAGGGCAACCTTCGCCCTGCGGCTTCGGTCGAACAAATTCTTCAGGAAATACGTATCATCATCATGGATATCGCACAAAGTGATGCTCCCGCGCCCATCATCAATCAGACCGTCGCCATTTTCAATGACCTGCAGGAAACACGTGATCTGCGTCTGGCCATCGCCAGCACGACTGTCAGTCAGTATAAATGGTACATGCTTCTGACCTTGACCATCCTGACATCCGTTACAATCGCGGTGACCCACGCAGATAGAAAAGGCGCCGGGAGTATCGCGATTTTCCTTTATGTGCTTGCAGCCACGACGAGCCTCTGGTTATTAACGGCCCATGCAAGTCCCTATCGTGGAATCGAGCAAATAGAACCGAGCGGATTGTACGTAAATTCAACCTGACCTTGGAGCACGCTTGGGTGTGTTCACCTGGATGAGGGACTTTGATCCGACGGTTTTCATATCCTCATTCCAGAGCAGTGATCCCGGAACCGATATAGAAGGTATTCCTTTGAAGAACCTTCAGATACGCTGGCAGCGACCATACGGTCCATAATCATTCGACGACGGACAATCACCAGGCTTTCGATTCCAAGGCGTTCCAGGGCAGCCGAAGCCATGTTCTTCTCCCGAGACCTGGGCAATCTCTTGTACGAACACCAACATCCAGTCACCCGAACCTGAAGTTCGTCGCATCGCTCGGCTTGCTGTGAACGAACGTCAGGTTCAAGGAAGGTGGCTTAAAGGTTGTTGTTTCTAATGTGGGTTTCGAATTTGAAATTCACCGCATTGGCCCACTACAGACGTTTGTCACTCTGCTGGCGGCAACCGGTTGCCGGCTTCCTCATTACAAGTCTGCAAGAGGTGGGCGTTTTCCTGCTGATACTGCTGATGCATCGCCAGGCCATCGCACAGACTATGTACGAGGTTGCTCAGATCGAAGAGGTTATTCGCAGTATCATCAAGGGTATTGTAAAGTTCGCGTATAAGCTGCTTTTCTTCTGCGCCAAGATCTTCCTCTCCGTTGAGACGATCAGCTTCTTGAAGCAACTTGACGCGATTGACCATCAGACCGAATGCGTCTCGGGATACCAGCGGGTGATCTTTGGGATTGGGTGGCAACTGCTTACTGACGGCTCGGTGTTGTGCGATCCCGCGGCTGAGAGATTGCGAGCGTTTCTCCGCTTTCGTATCTTCTGAAATCATCAGAGTGTGCTGCCGGTCAGCACGCCTGCCGCGAGAAAGCGGTTGGCGAAGCAAGAGATCAGAGGTGGCTTTTTCAGCCTGCTTCAATAGACTAGACAGCTTGTCGACAGTTTCACAGAGTTGCTTGCTATTCTGGCTTAGGTTGGCGATCATTGAAGTCATGTCCAACTGCTCTTCGATGCTTTTTACCGCCGGTTGCTTTTCCAGTTCCTGACGGAGCGTGGGGAGTCGCGCATCTGTCCACGTTTGCAGCCTTTTTGCTTCGCCCATAAGCGCGCCAGCCTGCTTCCGCCGGATAGCTTCGGTGGGCAGGGAAGGCAGGTCACCGGATGAGTGTGACCGGCGGATAGACATCAGATCAGAAACTGGCATTCTGGTTTCCTTTTGTTGCGTTCAGTGACGAGCTTTCTGCAGCCTTCCGGTGAAAATCAATTCAGAATAGCTGAAGGTGCAGGCCGCGCCGTTTCACGGCATGGTCAGGGAACCATCTTTTTAATGTCTCGTCCTGCGCCGGTTCATTTCAAAAGCACGGAGGCGAAACACGTTTGATCCGGCCTCGGGCCAGTCTCCGGACAAGCGGACAGGCAGTCAAATCCCCGTCACATATTTGACTTCATAGAAACCTCGTTTAGTAGGTACAAAAATCTGAAATCACGCAACTGCATGCCTCTGCGGTATCAGTGGCGCATTACTGACATGCCTGCGCAAAGAGTGTCTTTCATGCCTATCGGTTCTCTCGACGACCTTGACTCTACTGAACTTGAAAAGGAGTGGGACGCTCTGCAAAACTCGCTTTCAAAGTCTGAGCGCATGCAACTGGCAGCAATTGTCCGTTCCGAAGCACCGCATCTGGTCGAGTATTTCTACGCAATCTTGCAAAGCCACGAAAAGCTTTCGGACATGCTGCCGGACGGTCTGGTCGAAAGCCGCCTGGTTCACACGCTTACACAGTGGCTGCTTGCGCTGTTCCCGCAAGATCAGCCCCCTGCTTTCGAAGCGATGATGGAGCAGCAGCTAAAGGTGGGCTCCGTTCATGCCCGGATCGGGCTTCCTGTTCAGTATGTCAATCATGCCTGGCGGATACTGGCTGAGGATCTGCAGGTCCGGATCCTCAGGAACAGCAAAACCGAGGCAATGATGAATGCGTTGCTTCGCGTTGTCTCCTCCACACTCAACATCGCCTTTGAGATCATGTCAGCCGGTTACAACCGCGATACCACCCGGGCCGCGCGCAGCGAGGAAGCCTATCGTCTTTACTCGCTTGGCCAGAACCTTTCACAGGAACGCGAGGCGCAGCGTGCAGCTCTGGCTGAATGGACGCAGAACATACTGTTTTCGATTGCGGCAGACCATTATGCCGGCGACAGAACAGCGCTTGCAGAATCTGAATTCGGCCTTTGGGTTACCCATCGAGGCAATGTCATTTTCGAGGGCATGGCCGAGCTGAAGAAAGTCAACGCAACGATCTCTGAGATCGACAAAACCATCATGCCGGGCCTTAAATCAGGACAGAATCCTGCAGCCGATCTGGTGCGGTTGCAGGCCAGAGTGAATGAGATCAAGGCCCTTCTGGGCGAGTGTTTTGCCGCAGCAACCCGGCTGGAAGGCGGCCATGATCCACAAACCCGGATGCTGAACCGTCGTTTCATGGAAACGATCCTGATGCGCGAGATCAGCTATGCACGAAAAATGCACCGCCCGCTCAGCATCATCATGGTCGATATCGATCATTTTAAGAGCATTAACGACCGGTTCGGGCACGCCGGTGGTGACCTTGTTCTTCAGGCGTGCGCAAAGCGCGTCCTTGACCTCACGCGGATCGGTGATTTCGTGTTCCGCTACGGCGGCGAAGAGTTTCTGATCGCACTTGTTGAAACAGGCGTGGATGACGCACTGAACATGGCAGAGCGTATTCGCTCGGCTTTCGAATGCGAAGCGATCGCGATTACCGACGAACAGAACGTCAATATTACCGCGTCAATCGGTATCGCCGAATTTAAAGGCCATCCGGATTATCAGGAACTGGTCAAATCCGCAGATGAGATGCTTTACCGGGCGAAGCAGGCCGGGCGAAACCGGGTTGAAATTGCACGTAACACTGTTGAAGCTTAGGCACATTCCGCTTTTCACTGAAACGCAGCCGCCGCCATTTCAGGACAGGGAACAGCATGTGCAGCCATCTACGGCGAAGCCTGATCAAGCGCTTGCTGTTCCGCAGCGCTTAAAAGCCTGGAGCGGGTCAGGAAACGCTTTTCGCGGCCATTATCGAGGCTGAACATGCCGCCGCGGCCGGGAACAACGTCGAGGATGAGCTGCGTGTGTTTCCACGCCTGAAACTGCGGGCCGGAAATAAAGACGTCGGCGCCTTCCACCGTGCCAAGCTTCACATCTGCGCTGCCGATATGAAACTCGTCCTTCGGATAGCACATTGGCGACGAGCCGTCGCAACATCCGCCGGACTGGTGAAACATGATGGCGCCGTACTCGGCCTGTATCTCGCGGATCAATTGTCGCGCCGCCGTCGTGGCCGTCACGCGGCAACCGGATTCAGCCCCTTCGGGAAGGCCTTCGTCGGTGATACAGGTGATGTCCTGATCCGTGTCGACCATTCTCGCTCCTCCGTTTCAAAGGTCAATGGCGGCAGGCAGGACAATGCCCGCCTGCCGCCCGGTCAGGGTCTTGGGAAGACCGGATCGTTTTAGAAGAACCCGACCTTGTCAGTGCTGTAGCTGACCAGAAGGTTCTTCGTCTGCTGATAGTGATCGAGCATCATCTTGTGGGTTTCGCGTCCGATACCGGATTGTTTGTAACCGCCGAAGGCGGCGTGGGCCGGATAGGCGTGATAATTGTTGACCCAGACGCGTCCGGCCTGAATATGGCGGCCGAAGCGGTAGCAGGTATTGGCATCCCGCGACCAGACACCGGCGCCAAGCCCGTACAGCGTGTCATTGGCGATTTCCAGCGCTTCCGCCTCATCCTTGAAGGTGGTGACCGAGACGACGGGGCCGAAGATTTCCTCCTGGAACACCCGCATCTTGTTGTGACCCTTCAGGATGGTCGGTTGGATATAATAACCACCCGAAAGCTCGCCACCGAGATCGGCACGTTCGCCGCCCAGCAGAACTTCGGCACCTTCCTGCCTGCCGATATCGAAATAGCTGAGAATTTTTTCCTGCTGTTCGCTGGACGCCTGCGCCCCGATCATCGTGTCTGCGGAGCGGGGATCGCCCTGAATGATGGCCTTGGTGCGGGCAATCGCGCGTTCCATGAATTCATCATAGATGTCTTCCTGAATGAGCGCACGGCTGGGGCAGGTGCAGACCTCACCCTGATTGAGGGCGAAAAATACAAACCCCTCAACCGCCTTGTCGAGGAAGTTGTCGTCCTCACGCATCACATCCTTGAAGAAGATGTTCGGCGATTTTCCGCCCAGTTCCAGCGTGACCGGGATCAGGTTTTCAGTTGCATATTGCATGATCAGACGACCGGTTGTCGTTTCACCGGTGAAGGCGATCTTGGCAATGCGCGGACTTTGCGCCAGCGGTTTACCGGCTTCCAGACCGAAACCGTTGACGATGTTCAGGACACCCGGCGGCAGGATATCGGCAATCAGCTCGGCCAGCACGAGAATGGAGGCCGGGGTTTGCTCCGCCGGTTTCAGAACAACGCAATTGCCCGCCGCCAGCGCCGGAGCCAGCTTCCATGATGCCATCAGGATCGGGAAATTCCACGGAATGATCTGACCGACAACGCCCAGCGGTTCATGGAAATGATAGGCGACCGTATCGTCGTCGATCTCGCTCATCGAGCCTTCCTGTGCGCGAAGCGCGGAGGCGAAATAACGGAAATGGTCGGCTGCAAGCGGCAGGTCGGCGGCCATCGTCTCACGGATTGGCTTGCCGTTGTCCCAGGTTTCGGCGGTGGCCAGAAGCTCAAGATTGGCCTCGATCCTGTCAGCAATCTTCAACAGCATATTGGCACGTTCTGCCGGTGGCCTGCTGCCCCAGGCCGCCCTTGCAGCATGGGCGGCATCAAGCGCCAGCTCGATATCAGCGGCATCTGAACGGGCGATTTCGTTGATCGCCGCCCCGGTGATCGGTGTCGTGTTGGTGAAATAGCGCCCGTTTTTGGGCGCGACGAATTTGCCGCCGATGAAATTGTCATAGCGGTCCTTGAAGGGGGATTTCAGCAGCCCTTCTGCTTTCGGCATCTCGTTCATGAATCTCCTCCCAGAAATTGGTCTGAACTTGCGTGATGCCTGAATGTAAAACCCTGAAGCCCATTGTGTCTGCTGAGACGGTGCGGCCACCAGCCATTTGTGTCTCACAAATGAGACAGTTTCGGCGGAAATCCGAATGGCTTTGCAAGGGGTCAATGCTTTTCAGCTGACTCAGGAACGCAGAGACGGTGCCTCATCGTTTGCGGTGATACCAAGGCGTTTCATGCGTCGGTAAAGCGTGGCCCGTCCGATGCCGAGTTCGCGGGCTGCACTGCTGATATTGCCGTTCTGGCGTGCCAGCGCTTTGACGATGGTCGAGCGCTCCGCAGACCAGAACCCGCCGGGCTGTGTCTTTGCAGAGATCAGATCATCTGCGGGCAGGGGAGAAAATGCACCGACCGTTTTCAGCCCCAGTATATTGCGGGCAGCGCGCGTGGCCCCGATCACCAGATCATCCTCGTTCACAGCCACAAGCGCTGTTACAGCGGTGTCTGAAGGTTCGCCCGGATCCTCTGCTTCACCGACCAGAATAATGCGCTGGCCGTGATGGCTATGGCGAAAGCAGTCGGCCTCAATCTGCCGGGCCGCCTGCCGCACCAGCGCCGCGATCATCTGATTGGCAACGGCAGTCTGATCACTTCTGGCCGATGAGACATCAAGCGCCCCCATCAGCTGACCATCCGGCCCGTGGATCGGCGCATCCATGCAACTCATTGCAATGTTGCGTTCGAGAAAATGCTCATCCTGGTGGATAATCAGCGACCGCTCTTCAGCAAGACATGTGCCGATACCGTTGGTTCCAACAGCGGCTTCCGACCAGTTGCAACCTGGCACCAGTCCCCAGTTTTCAAAACTCGATGCATCACCGTTGCGCCATCGTCCATCGAGAACATAGCCGTCCTGATCGCTTAAGAATACGCCGCAGCCGGATTGCGCGACACAGCGGAAAAGCCGATCCAGCCGGTTTGCAGCCATATGCAGCAAGAAATCTGCGCGCTGTCTGCGTTGCCTCAGCTCCGTGCGTGTCGTCCTTTCGGCCTGCCGTCTTGCCGGGCCTGCCGGATCCAATCCGTACTGAACATGGGATCGCCACCATGATGCGGCGACTGGCGAACGGGCAGGACCATTCGCTGAAAGCGCCGCAGAAAGAACGATGTCGGCATGCAGGCGGGTTTCGGCCCGCCCTGAAAAGAACGCCATTGGTATCTCCTCCCTGTCATGCGGTAACCGTTCCCTTGAAAACCGGCTCTCCTCTGCCGTGCTCTTCAGGGGCTCCTCCACGGGCCGCAAATTGATTGTGCTCGAAAACCGGGTTTTAGGGAAGGGATGATCGTGCGCATTGAACCAAGGTTGCGTAGTGCCCTGCAGCACTTTTGCGATCAGATCCAGTTTTTCCTGCGAAGGACAAGCAGCAGCAGTGCAACAACAGCAATACAGATTGCGCAGACAACCCAGAAGCTGACGGGTTCAGACGTTCCGGGAATGCCGCCGACATTAATGCCCAGCAGGCCGGTCAGAAAACCGAGGGGCAGGAAGATCAGCGAGATCACAGAAAGCAGGTAAAGGTTCCGGTTCACCCGCTCCGACATCACATTTGCCAGCTCATCGCGAATGACGACGAGCCGGTCTCGAAACTCGTCAAGCTCCTCAACCACGCGCACGACCCGGTCATGAACCTCGCTGAGGCGTCGCAACTCTTTGGAAGACATGAATGCCGGCGAGCGAAAATGCAGGAGATAGGCCAGCGCATCGCGCTGCGGGGCGACAAAACGGCGAAACAGGATCACGTCCTGACGGGCATCGGTTATTCCCTGACGCAGCGCCTGATCCGGTTCGCCAAGCACATCCGCTTCGAGAAAGTCGACACGTTCTTCAAGATCACGAAGAAAGCCTTCAATACGTGTGCACAAAAGCTCCGAGAGGCGACACACAAAATCACCTGACGTTCCGGCTCCATTGCCAGCGCGTACTTCTTCCTGCAGTGCCGTAATCGTCGCCAGTGGTCTGAGCGTCAGGGTGACGATCCGGCACTCATCGGCCCATATCCGGATTGAGACCATATCTTCAGGGTCGGCGCCGGGATTTGTGTTCACCCCGCGAAGATTGATCAACGCGCCATCGTTGAGTGTTTCGGCGCGCGGACGGGTCTCATTCTGCAGCAAGGCATCAATGGTTGTGGGGTCCAGCGCTTTCAGGTTCTGCTCAAGCCAGAGTCGTGTTTCCGCTGCACCAGCATCCAGATGGATCCAGAGCAATTGCTTTTCCGCCAAAGCGGCTACCAGTTCGCGCTCGTCCTCGGGCTCCTGTCCCGCCTTTTCTCCGGTCAGGAATGTCGCGGAAACCGTCTTCATATCGGCATGCTCCTTGTGGTGAGTGGCGCTGCGGGAAAGAGCCTGGATCTTATGATCCTGCCGGAATAAATCAGATTGGTCCCTATTATGCAAAATCCCTGATATGACAAAAGTCAACGACCGCGCGGACCTGCTTTGACGGCGATAAGTGCCATGTTTCGCGGCGCTGCCGCCATGAGCGGCGGTCTTTGCGTTTCATTATGGAGTCGCTCAGGGCCTCGCAGAACATGCGTTTTCCTCACCCTGCAAGCCGTTTTCCGTTTTCGTCGAAAAGATGAATATCGGCTCTGTCGAACGTCACCTGGATCGCTGTGCCGGTCTTTAGCATATGCTGTCCGGACAGAACCGCCAGCATGTCTTCACCGCGCTTTGTCGTGGCATAGACGACGGTCTCCGCGCCCAGCGCCTCAACCAGCGTTGTGGTGATTTCAATCGCCGCAGCACCTGTTTCGGCCAGGCGAATACTTTGCGGGCGAACGCCGACGGTCACCTTTGCGTCGGGTTTGACGGATGGAGGCAGATGGATATCCGGCATCACCTCTCCGAACAGGTTAAGGGCCGGCGCACCGTCGTCACCGGCGCTGACGGTGGCGGGCAGGAAATTCATCGAGGGCGAACCGATAAACCCTGCCACAAATGTATTCGCAGGTTCATTATAGAGTTCAAGCGGGGTTCCGATCTGCTCCACCTGTCCCTGTCGTAAAACCACGATGCGGTCGGCCAGCGTCATCGCCTCCACCTGATCGTGGGTCACATAAATCATCGTCGTCTTCAGCCGGTCGTGCAGCGATGAAAGCTCAGCCCGCATATGCACCCGCAACTCGGCATCAAGGTTGGATAGCGGCTCATCGAACAAGAAAACATCCGGATGGCGCACGATGGCGCGGCCGATGGCGACACGCTGGCGCTGGCCGCCGGAAAGCGCCTTCGGCTTGCGGTCCAGAAGCGCTTCGAGTTCCAGCATCCGGGCCGCCTCGTCGACGCGGCTTTCAATCTCGCCTTTATCCATGCCTGCGAAGCGAAGCGCAAAGCCCATATTCTCCTTCACCGTCATGTGCGGGTAGAGCGCGTAGGTCTGAAACACCATGGCAATACCGCGCTTGGCCGGGTCCTCGTCGGTCATATCCCTGCCGCCGATTGCAAGCGCGCCGGAAGTGATATCCTCAAGGCCCGCGATCATACGCAACAGGGTCGATTTTCCGCAGCCGGATGGTCCGACAAAGACGATGAATTCACCTGAGGCGACATCGAGGTCGACGCCTTTGATCACTTCGAGGTTGCCAAACGACTTTCGAATGCCGGAAAGCGTTACATCAGCCATCGGTCCGTGCTCCTTCGACAGAAAAGCGAATGGTCTGGTCTGCAAAACCGTTGCAGCGCACCTGAAGCGTCAGATCGCCGGTGCTGTCTCCGGCTTCGATATAGAGACCGGCCGTGCCGCCTCTGAAACTCAGGCTGTCCGGCCCGACAATGCGCCCCGGACCGGTGAGCGAGACATGCACCGGCTCATCGAAGAACGGCAGGAGATTGCCGCACTGGTCAAGCACCCGCAGGATTACGCGAACGCAATCCTTTTCCTCCGCATAAAGCGTGGTCGCATCGGGATCGATCTGAAGGGTTGTCGGAACCGGCCCGGCGGGCATCCTGACCGTCGTGACCGCCTCGCCATCCAGATAGCCGGTGATCGTTCCATCGTGCCAGACGCGCCCCCATTCGCCGAATTCCTCCGGCGTGACGGAACGCAGATCGACCACCACCGGCGGATGCTGAAGGTGCGGATAGGTCGCGTGATCCGGCTCGATGCGCTTCGGTGCTTCGTCGCCGAAACGTAATTCCACATAGTCGCAGTTCGTCAGGATGATCAGCGGCAGGACACCGCCGATATTGCGCTCGCCGCGCGCCCAGAAGGTGACTGGCTGCATCACAATCTTTTGCCTGGGATCTCCCTGTGACGCATAGGCATAGGCCGCGAATTTGGGCTCCCGGTACATGTCCAGCACGCCATGATAGCAGATACGGTCGCCGGAGCCGAAATCCTCATGTGTGTTGTAGTCGAACATGCACCAGCCGGTTCCGCCAGAAATCGAAGTATCTCCGGCAATGGCATTGAGCATCTGAAGATGGCGGGTCACATGCTCTGCCTGCCTCTGTTCCTGATCGAACCGCTTTGTCGGATACATATGTCCGCAATATTCGGTGATCATGTAGGGAACATCGTGGGAGAGCCCGGTGACTTGTTTCTGTTCGCGGCGGAACCGGCGACTGGCATTGCGGCCGGGAAGCTCTTCATCGCCGAGAACGAAATCGTTCATCGTATAGACGTCTTCCAGCAATTCGCTGTTTTCGATGCAGCGCACACCGCCGGTTGGTCGTGTACTGTCGAGTTCGTGCGCCAGACGGTTGGTCTCAGCATAGAAGTCGTGGTCGTCAGCTGACTCGTTGATGCGCACGCCCCAGATGATGATTGAGGGATGGTTCCAGTCCCGCGTGATCATCCGCCGAACATTTTCGATGGATTCCTGCTTCCAGACCTCAGGTCCGATGTGCTGCCAACCCGGAATTTCTTCAAACACGAGCAGGCCGATTTCATCGCAGCGGTCAAGAAAGTAGGTCGACTGCGGATAATGCGATGTGCGCACGACATTGCAGGCCAGCTCGTATTTCAGGATATCGGCATCCTTTTCCTGCCCCCGGCGGCCCATGGCATAACCAAGATGCGGCCAGCTTTGATGGCGGTTGAGGCCTCTGAGCTTCAGCGGGCGGCCATTCAGACGGAAACCATCCGTCCCGAACGATACTGAGCGAAAGCCGAAGCGTGTCTCCAGCATATCCGTGCCCGCGTCTGTCTCCAGGGTGAATGAAAGCGTATAAAGTGCAGGATCGTCGATATCCCAAAGGCGGATGCCATCGAGTTCGCGCAGCTCTATCAGTGCTTCAGGGCCGGTGATCGTGACTTTCGCCACGGCAAGCACATTGCCTTCTGCATCGGTCAGTTTTGCATGCAGTTCGCCATTTTGCGCCTTTGCCATATCGCCGATCAGATAAGCGCGCGCCGAGACGGTTTTCTTATCAAAAAGCACATCCGGTGTCTCGACCTTGACCTTGTCGATTGCGACAAGCGGGGTGACTTTCAGCCAGGCATCGCGATAAAGCCCGGCATAGCACAAATAATCGATCTGGCCGCCGAATGGCGGAATTTCAGGATTTTCCGAACCATCGATCCGCACAGTCAGCAGATTACCGGAACGGTTAAGATGCGCTGTGATATCGATTTCAAAAGGCGTGTATCCATCCCTGTGACGGGCCAGCTGCTCACCGTTCAGATAGACCGTTGCATCCGCCATCGCGGCGTCAAACACAAGCGAAACCCGTTTGCCCTCAAATGCAGGTTGCCAGGCAAGCACCTTCTGATAGGTGAATACTTTCTGGTAACACCGTTCATCGAAATAGTTGTAGGGCAGCTCAACCGCCGTATGGGGCAAGCGCACTGCTTCGCCCGTTTGCAAAGACTGAGGCGAACTGGCATCGAAGCCTTCACGGAAAGTCCAGCCTGCATTGAATTTTTCCATCTGGCGCATTGTCGTCATCCTATTTGACCGAGCCAAGCATGCCCTGGACGAACTGGCGCTGCATGGCGAAGAAAATAATCAGGGTTGGGAGCGTGGCGAGAATAGTGCCGATCATCACCGTGCCGTAATCGGGGTAGTAGGCCGATGCGAGCGAGGAGACGACCAGCGTGATCGTTTTCGTCTCGTTTGATTGCAGCACGATCAGCGGCCACAGATAATTGTTCCAGTTCAGCATGAAGACGATGACAAAGGCTGCCGCATAGGTCGAGCGCATCACCGGAAAATAGATGTAGAAGAAGATCTGCCATTCCTTCAACCCGTCGACCTTAGCGGCATCGCGCAGTTCTGACGGGAAGGCTTTGGATGCCTGCCGGAAATAGAAGATCACAAAGGCCCAGGCGATGGTTGGCAGGATAACAGCGATATGGGTGTCGATCAGCCCAGCCTTGGCCATCAGCATGAACAGCGGGATCATGATTGCGGCAAACGGCACCATCAGCGTCAAAAGCACCAGCGTGTAGACCTTGTCGCGAAATTTTGACCGGAAAATCTCGAAGCCGTAACCGGCCAGAGATGAGACCAGCAGCGTCAGCACCGTTCCGGCAATGGCGATCTTCACCGAGTTCCACATGATCAGCGGTACATCGACCTGAGAGAAGAACATTTTGATATTGTCGAGAAACGCCAGCCCGAACGATGCCTTGCCGGTGACGATGTCGGCCGTCGTGTTCGTCGCCGAAATCACCATCCAGATAAACGGAAAGACGGAGATGAAGGCGGCAAGCCCCAGCGCACCGTAAAGCAGCGCGGTCGAAAGATAGCGTGTGGTGTAACGCGGCATCATTTGCGTTCCCTCGCGGCATAAAATTGCAGGAAGGACAGGATGGCGACGATGACGACGATGACGTAGGAAACCGTCGCGGCATAACCGAAATTGGGCGTGAAACGGAAGGTCAGGTTGTAGATGTAAAGCGACAGCGTCAGTGTCGAATTGGCCGGACCGCCGGTGCCTTCGGTCAGGTTATAGACCTCGTCGAAGAGCTGCAGCGTGCCGATGGTCGAGGTGATGGTGGTAAACAGGATCACGGGTTTGAGCATCGGGATCGTCAGATGCATAAACTGACGCCATTTCGGTACACCATCGACACGAGCCGCCTCGTAGATCGACTTGTCGATATTCTGCAGTGCGGCCAGATAGAAAATCATGTTGTAGCCGGTCCAGCGCCATGTGATCGCCAGGATAATCAGAAGCTTCGCCCAGAAGGGATCGGTGAACCACGGGATCGGGATGTCGATGAGACCGAGCGATTGCAGCGTTGAATTGACGATGCCGTCGGTGGCGAACATGCTCTTGAACAGGATCGAATAGGCCACCAGCGACGAGACGCAGGGCAGGAAAATCGCGGTACGGAAAAGCCCGCGGAATTTCAGCTTCGGACTGTTGAGCGCGCTGGCCAGGATCAGCGCCAGCATGATCATCACCGGTACCTGAATGATCAGAAAGGTCAGCGTATTGGTCAGTGCCTGCAGGAACACCGGGTCGTTGAACAGCCGCTCGATGTTTCCAAATCCGACGAATTTCATCATCATGCCGCGTCCAGAATAGAACGACAGCACAAGCGAGCGGATGATCGGATAGAACATGAATGTGCCGATCAACAGTAGCGCCGGCACCACGAACAGCCAGCCATTCACGTCGTAAAACCGTTTCAGATTGCCGGATCTTGCATTCACCATGTCCGTCTCTTGCCCCACAAGCCTTTAAGAAAACAGCCAGATCGTCCGGCGGACTTTCCGCCCGCCGGAGAAAGCGCCAGCAGCGAGCGCCAAAAGCCCGCTGCCGCGATCGCCCTTTACTGGATCTGGTATTTGGCCTGTTGTTCGATTGCCTTGAGCACCTCGTCGATGGGCTTGCCATCGACCAGCGAACGCAGGTTGGCCGTGACTGCGGTATCCAGTTCGTTGGTGAAGATGCCGTAGTCGACTGCGGGGATCTCATTCAGCCAGTCCGAAAACTGCTGCCAGACTTCCTCGCCGCCGAAATAAGGGTCAGCCGCCTGATAGGCAGCGCCATCGCGTGCGGCCAGCAGGGAGCCGACAGCACCACGCTCGGTCAGGATCTTCTGGTAGAAGTCGACATCGTTGGCGTAAATCTCGTTGAGGAAATCGATGGCTTCGTCCTTCACATCGGAAGACGAGAGAACATACCAGCTTGAACCACCGAGATTGGAGGCATGCGTGGCGCCGTCGACACCATCAAGTGAGGGAATGGGGGCGACGCGCCATTTGCCGGACTGATCTTCCTGCGCCTTGATCGTGCCGGTAATCCAGACGCCGGTAATCACCGATGCGGTGTTGCCCGAGGTGAATGCGTTAACATAATTGGCCCAGCCTGTTGCCGGATAAAGGATCCCGGCATTGGCCATCTTGGCCTGGGTTTCGAGTGCAGCCTTCAGCGCCGGATTATCGACTATATCAAGGTCGCCGTTCTCATCGAAATACCACCCGCCAGCAGACTGCATCATGATGCGGGTCATACCGCCATCGTTGAGGTCGATCGAGGTCATCTTGTGACCGGTCTTTTCCTCCACCTGTTTGCCGATCTCGATGAAACGGTCCCAGGTGATCCCTTCCATATCTTCCGGCTTGAATCCGGCTTCCTCCAGATAGTCCTTGCGATAGTAAAGCCCGGTCACGCCACTGTCGAAGGGCATGCCGTAAACCTTGCCATCGAGCGTCATCAGCTCGACCTTGTAGGGCGCGAATTTGGAATAATCGACAACATCATCCATCGGCGCAAACGAGCCGGGGAAGGACTGAAGATATTTCTGCGCGCCATAGTCTTCGATCAGAACAATATCCGGCAGCGCACTGGTGGTGCCGGAGGCAAGGGCAGTCTGCAGCTTCTGTTCGACATCGAGTTTGGCGAAGTCGACGACGTTGAAGGTCGTGTCGGGGTGCTCGGCGGTGTAAAGTGCGCCAGCCTCTTCCATAATGGCGACGTTGAAGTTCGGGTCCCAGCACCAGACTGTGATTTCACCGGCAAATGCGGTGGTTGCAGTCATCATAAAAGCACCGGACAAGGCAGCAGCCTTAGCCCGCTTCAGCACGGAATGCGTGTCCATGGTTTCCTCCCAATCGGATTATCGCTCCAGGCGGCTCTCTCCCTGCCGCTGATAGAAGGTAACGACAAAACACAAATCTAAGCAAGAAAAAATTTAGTAAAATTTATCAGGCCAGCACATCCAGCTACCGATCTTTCGGGGGGCGGCAGCTGTCTCGCCAGATCATGGTCGTCGGTATCGTAACCCGTTTGGCATAGTCTTCCCGGCCATTGATCCGCTCGGCCAGCAGATCGACGGCCGTCTCGCCGATGGCTTCGCCCGGTATTTTCATGGTCGAGAGCGCAGGGTTCAAAAACTGGGCAACCGGGATATCGTTATAGGAAGCGATGGCAATATCGTCGGGTATTGTCAGCCCGGCTTCCAGAGCCGCTCTTGCCGTGCCGATCGCGATATTGTCGTTTGCTGTCACGATTACATCCGGTCTGATGTCGTTTGAAAGAAGTGTTCTGGCTTGCTCGTAACCGACTTCAAGCTTCAGGTTCTGGCCGTTGTTGCAATCGTCGTTGAGCGCAATCAGTGCCGGATCGAACGTGCCATTGGCCTTTTGCCAGTCAACATAGGCGCGGCAGCGTACTTCGCTGTAGGGCTGGCAGGGTTCGTCAATGCGGTCGTGTGCTCCGATGAAAGCGATGCGCTGGTAGCCTGCATGTTTGAGGCCATCGAGAATCGTTCGCGTTGCAGCACCCAGGTCACTGAAAACACAGTCAAAGTTCTCATCTTTCGGGACAAAATCAGCGAAAACGACATGACGGTTATGGCTAGCAATAAAATCGATATCGGCAGGCCGGTGTTTGCCGATCACGATAACACCAGCCATGCTTTCCAAAAGTGCGGCGCTTGAAGCCAGGTCGGCATGAAAAACTTTGATAATATCCGCATCAAACTGCCGACAGCGCCGTTCGATACCAAGCCGGACCCCGATATAGTAGGGATCGATCAGCTCTTCGTCGGCTTCCAGAAAATGCACCGTCGCAAGCTGCTGCAGGCCGGGCATGCGGTTAGCGGCGCGTAGCGGGGCCATTTTGAGCCGGTTCCGGCTGCGTGGCGTTTCATAGTTCAGCGCCTCGGCGGTTTCGATGATCGCCTTTCTTTTCGGTTCGGAAATTGAAAGCGAAGGATCATAATTCAGCACCCGCGAAACCGTGCCGGATGAAACGCCGACAGCCCGTGCAATTTCGCGTATCGTCACCACGTCTTATTCTCCTCGGCTTCTCAATTGTCTTACCCTTAGGGTGTTGTGATCTTTAACACAGTCCTGAGGCTGTTGTGCCTGAGTGGGTAAAATTTTACTAAATATGCGGGTGGTCTACTGGAAAAGCAAGTAAACAGCTTGCCGGAATGATCTGCAAAGCACTGCGTTTCCCATTGATAGTAAATCCGTCCGGGCGCTGCCTTGATATTCGATGATGCGGTGGTTCAGCAGGGGGTGGAACCGTTGAATGTCGCCGTGAACGGACATTGCAACTGTCGTTTCCGGTGTCGCTTCCGGCGCGCGCCCCTAGTCACCCGAATCTGAAGTTCGTCTCATTGTTCCGCTTGCTCTGAACGAACGTCAGATTCAACGAGGGTGACTAGCAAGTTTATGTTTCTAGTGTGGTTTTCGAATTTGGAATTCGTATTTGAGGTTGCTGCAATAGTGAGGCGAATTTCAAATTCACCACACTAGATTGAAGTTCAAAGGTATATGCGCTCTTTCATCGGTTGGAAGCCGTTTTAGGCTCGTGCTAAACCCGCAAAGCCGTTCGACAGGAAAGATTCGATGAAACCGGGAATTCGAACCTTTATAGCGACTTGCATGGTTTTCCTGCTGGTGGCCGTTAGCGCGGGCAGCACCTTCGCTGCTGAAGCCGGGCGCAAGCTCCTGCCACCACGTGGCGCATCCTCGCAAGCCTACCTCGATTTAACCGGCGGAAACGGCTTGCAAACCGAAATCACCTATCGGGTCGCCGATAACGATCATTCCGAGCCCGAACTTTCCAAAAACCTTGACGGGGGATGGTTCGATTTAGGTGAAACCACCGGCTGGGTGTTGCTGGCGCTGCTGGCTCTGGCGATGGCCGTTATCATATACCGGTCACGCAATGCGCTGGGGGAAATGGCCGGCCCCAAAGCACGAGGCCCATTGCCATCGGATCAAGAGCCGTTGAAACAGGCGTCCGCACCAATCGATCATGATCTCATTGAGCGACTGCGTGCGGAGCCGGACGCCGGTGAAGGCTTGCGGACTGTTCTTCAGAGGTTTCTCGTGCTCGCGGCGCAGGAAAATAGTGTTGCGGTCAAACGCAGCCTGACCACGCGGGAAATCATGCAGCGTTTGCCGGGTCAATTTTCGCACCGGTCCGCGCTCGAAACACTGGCGTCCGAAGTCGAACGCGTTGTTTTCGGTGGCAAGCCGATCGAACCAGAGCAATATCAACATTGCCTCGATCTGGCGGCTCCCTTTCTCAGGAGGGCAAAGCCGTGAACGAGCGATCACCGGACGGTGCGTCCGGCAATTCCGTCCCTCTCATTGTCCTGGCTTCGGTTGTGATTGCCGGAATTGCGCTGATGTTCTTTTCATCGTCAGGGCGTATTGAGCGCAGTGCCATAGGCACGGATGGCCTTGGAATATGGCTGGCAGAGCAGGGACTTGGGGTCGAGAAGAAAGCGCCCGAAGAGATCGTCGGCGAAAAGACACCAATCCTGCGGATTTTGCCGCTCTACGACACCGATCTGACCGCCGGGCGTCAGGATATAGAGGAAGCGGACGCAGATTATCCGCGCGCGACCCTTCGCAACCTGTCTCTTGAAACGTTTCTGGCCAAGATTGAAAGTGCGGATACGCTCGTGGTGCTGCCCAAATGGCGTAGCGACATGATCACCAGCGGGACAGCTGACCCCGGTGTCCTTATTCCACAAGGCCAGATGACGGTCTTTGGCTATGGCCGCGGCTCTTTGATTACCACCGCCGGTGATGGTTTTGTGCAGTCTGCCATTACTGGGGATCAGACCGGAGAAACGTTTGAAGGCGATGCCGCACTCTATGCGCCGCGTGTGCTCAGAGATAGCCTCGAAGATGTTTGCGAGCCAATACTGACGCTGGCCGGACGCGGCACGCTTCTGGCCCGTTGCGCAGATATCTGGGGCGAAGGGCTAAGCTTCTACCTGTTGTCCGACCCCGATCTGGTGAATAATCACGGACTTGCCAACGGCGACAATGCCGATCTGGCTTCGCGGATAATCTCGAAACTTGCCGAAGGCCGTCCGGTCTATATCGATACGACCACCTATGCCAATATCGCCGATACAAGCGGGCTTGACCCGCGGCAGCGTTCGCTTGCGGATCTGCGGCGGTTCTTCGAATACCCGTTCTCGCTGTTCTGGATCGGTATTGTCATCGCGTCCGGGCTCGCGCTCTGGCGCGGAAGCCGTCGTTTCGGCGCGCCTGTCGGCGAAGCCCAAATCCTCGATGTGGCATCCAAGGTGCGCACAATTGCAGCTTCTGCCAGACTGTTAAGGCTTTCAGGAAGTCAGGACGATCTTGCTTCTGCCTATCTCCGGGCCCGCATGGTGACACTTGATGATATCGTGCTTGGCGCAGCCCGGCGTCCGATGAGCGGCGATGAGGTGGCCGCCGAGATACTCCGGCGGGTCAGGCACCGCGTTCCGGAAACCGGTGCGCGTCTGTCGGATGCCTATCATCAGGTTGCCGGCCCTGCCGCGGCTTCACAACAGCGCCTTGCTGCGCTCATACCCTTTGAAAAAGCATTTCAGGAGACCCTTGATGCATTTGGACATGCTTCGCGACCTTCGTGACCGGTTGACCGGTGAGATTGAAAAAGCGGTGCAGGGGCAGGGCGAAATTGTCGAGCTCCTGTTGGTTTCCCTGTTTGCGCGCGGTCACTGCCTGCTCGAAGGGCCGCCCGGCACAGCCAAGACGCTGCTTGCGCGCAGCCTCGCCGCGGCACTCAGCCTCGATTTCAAGCGTATCCAGTTCACGCCCGATCTCATGCCGGGAGACGTGACGGGCTCGAACATATTCGACTTCGATGCGCGGCGTTTCGAACTGGTCAAAGGGCCGATCTTCACCGACATCCTGCTCACCGACGAGATCAACCGCGCGCCGCCGAAGACGCAGGCTGCCCTTCTGCAGGTGATGAGCGAACGTCAGGCGACCATTGACGGCGTCGACCATTCCGTCGGCGATGTGTTTTTTGTGATCGGCACGCAAAACCCGATAGAACAGCAGGGCACTTACCCTTTGCCGGAAGCGCAGCTTGACCGGTTCCTGTTCAAGCTGATCGTTGACCACCCGGATGAGGCCGCGGAGCTGGAAATTCTCAAGCGTCATGCCAATCAGGGACTTGATGCGCATGCGCGACAGGCGGCGATTACCCCCGTTGCGGGTCTGGAAGACATCCGCGCCGGACAGGCATTGATCGACGAAATTCGACTGGATGACACGATCCTGCGTTATGTGCTGGCGCTTGCGCGGGCGACGCGTGAAGATGGTGATATCGCCTACGGTGTATCGACACGCGCCGCTGATGCCTTGTGTGGCGCGGTTCGTGCGCGCGCTGCGCTCGACGGACGTGATTATGCGCTTCCCGACGACGTCAAAAGCCTGTTTATCCCGGTGATGCGTCACAGGATCGTTCTTGGACCTGCTGCAGAAATCGAGGGCCGCACACCAAGGGCGGTGCTGGATGCTATCCTCGACAGAACCGAGGCACCGCGCTGATGCGTCCATCCGTTCTCGCTCTGGTTCTGGCATGTGCTGTTGCGGCTCTGACGGTCGCTGTTCTTGCTGTGCCTTCGGCTCCGGTTGAAATCGCTGTCGGCGCATGGCTGCTGCTCGCCGCTGCCGGTCTTTCAGACTGGATTCTCAGCCCGGGCGCACGTCACTTCACGATGGACGTGAGCGCCCCTGCTGAAATCTTTCTGGGCGAGGAGGCGATTGTCGCATTTCACCTGAAGCGCAGAGATGGCAGACAGCCGGTTCCGCCAGCTTTCGGGCGGATGCGCTGGCCGGATGGCGTGAACGGTTCGGGCACTTTCAGGCTTATGCCCAGTGGTGGAGACAGAGCCTCTGTCGATCTTGCTGCGCGCGCGATGAGAAGAGGCAAGTGGCAGCTCACTTCCGTCTGGACCCTTCGCAAGAGCCGTTTCGGCCTGATCGATCTGATCGGCAGGCATCCGATTGAACACGAAATATCGGTGGTTCCGAATATCCGCTCGATCACCTCGGGCGAAATCGACATGCAACTGGCGGCAACGGAATTCGGAGCGAAAGCAGCCAGCGTTCATGGTGAAGGCTCGGAGTTTCATCAACTCCGGGAATTCGTGGCCGGGATGGATACCCGAACGATCGATTACAAGCGCAGCGCACGGCATGGCGCATTGGTGGCGCGCCAGATGCAGGCGGAGCGCAACCATTCGATTGTGCTTGCGCTCGACAACGGCCATTTGATGCGCGAGCCGATCAACGGGCTTACCAAGATCGATCACATGATCAATGCATCGCTGGCGCTTGCCTGGGCAGGCATCCAGAGCGGGGACAGAGTTGGCCTCTTCGCATTCGATGCCCGGCCACGCCTGTTCGTTCCGCCAATGGATGGGCGACGCGCCTTCACCCAGTTGCGCTCTCACACCGCCGGGCTGGAATACAGGCTGGTCGAAACCAACCATACGCTTGCGCTCAGTCACCTGCATCAGCGTCTTTCACGGCGCAGTCTGATCGTCGTGTTCTCCGATTTCGTCGACACAACGACGGCAGAGCTTCTGATTGAAAACATGCAGGTGCTCAACAGGCATCATGTCGTGGTTTTCGTCAGTCTGCGCGACCCGCTGCTTGAGGCCTATCACCGCAAGCCGGTAAACAGTCTCAATAATGTTTCCGAGGTTGTGGCTGCCGCAGACCTTGAGCGTGAGCGCCGGCGGGTGCTGGACAAGCTGTCCCGGCTTGGCGTGTTCGTCATTGAAACAGCACCGGGCGCCCTCAGGCCGGAACTTATCTCAACCTACCTCTCCATCAGGTCGCGGGAGTTGATATGAAAACATCCGGCGAAACGATCCGTTCAAGCCGCTTCCGCCTGGAGCGCGAAGACGACTGGCTGCGGCTGCAAACCATTCTGGACCAAGCCGAACGGAAAGGCTTGAAAAGCCTCGCATTTAAAGATGCACGCGATCTCGTAACGCTCTACCGTCAAGCCATCAATGCGCTTTCCGTCGCACGTGAGATCTCGCTCGACAGCGCGATTATCGTCTATCTGGAGAGCTTGTGCGCACGCGCCTATCTGGTTGTCTATGCACCTCGCGCCAGTGTTCGCGGCGTTGTTGCTCGCTTCTTCCGTTCAGGCGCGCCGCTGGCATTTCGCCGTTCCGGTCTAGAGCTTCTGGCTGCCTTCGCTTTGATGGTTCTGGGTGGGGTGGCCGCTTTTGTGCTGACACAAACGGATCCGACCTGGTTTTATGCCTTCGTTCCGGAAGGACTGGCGGCGGGGCGCGGGCCTCAGGCCAGCGCCGATGCGCTGCGCAGGGTGATCTACGACAGCGAGCCGGGCGCGCTTGACCAGCTCGGCGCTTTTGCGACCTATCTTTTTTCCCATAATACGCGTGTAGCGATCTTCTCCTTCGTTCTCGGCATCATCGCCTGTGTGCCCAGCGCACTGCTGATGCTCTACAATGGCAGCATTATTGGCGCGATGGGGGCGATTTATGCCGACAAAGGTCTGGGGCTCGACCTGTTCGCATGGCTCTCGATCCACGGCGTCACAGAGCTTTCCGCGATTGCCATTGCAACGGCGGGCGGCTTCCGCCTGGGCCGCGCAGTCCTTTTTCCGGGAGAAAAAACACGCAAGGCCGCTCTTGCATATGCCGCGCACGATGCGGTCAAGCTCGCAGTGCTTGCGGCCCTGATGCTGCTGGCTGCAGGCCTTCTGGAAGGCTTCGCCCGGCAACTGGTGAGCGCACCGATGTGGCGGATCGTGATCGGCTGGAGTATCGGTGCGCTCTGGCTTTTATGGTTGCTGGGCGCAGGGCGGAAACGGGAGCTGGCAAAAGCACGTTCGGCGGATGATGAAGATGCCCGTCAACTGGTCACGGAGGTGGCGTCATGAAGGCCGGGGAGGCAGCCGCAAAATCCGGGATCGTGAAAGGCAAGCGGAAACCGCGGACGCAAAGGAAAGCAGGCGGCAGAAGGGTCCTTACGATCGTGCCGCCCGAGGGCGTACCGTTCGATCTCCGGTTAGCCAGCCTGTTTGCACGGACTGGTGCTCAGATCATCGATATCATCATTACCGTTGTTTCCAGCCTGCTTTTGCTGTTGGCACTCGGACTGACCGGATCGGTTGATTTTGATACTGCCCAGGCGATTGCATCCCTGATTTTTCTCTTTATTGGCACGCCTTATTATATCATTGCCGAACTGCTTTCGAATGGAAGGACCCCCGGCAAGCGGATGCTTGGTATCCGCGTTGTCGCCGTTGATGGCGGCGGATTGTCTGTGCACCGCATTGTGGTACGCAATCTGATGAAGGAGATTGAGATCTTCACGCCAATCCTCCTTCTTTTCTCATCGTCGGCCGATAATCTGCTTATCCCCCTGATGGCAATCTTATGGCTGATCGTCGTCATTATTTTCCCTGCCGTAACCAGGCACTCTCAGCGTATCGGAGACCTGATTGCCGGAACGGCAGTGATTGCGAAACCGTCTGCGGCACTATTGCCTGATCTCGCCAGCCAGTCTGCGACAATTCCATCAGCCGAACGGTTCGTTTTCACGCCCGCTCAGATGGATCTCTATGGCGCGTATGAACTTCAGGTTCTGGAGCAGTTGCTGCGTGGTGAGCGGAACGATGTAAACCGGCCACGGCTTTCCGATGTGGCAATGCGTATTCGTCGCAAGATCGGCTATGAGGAAACTGTCGCGCCGCACGAGGAAGAGGAATTTCTCCAGGCCTTTTACATCGCGCAGCGCGGGTATCTCGAACAGAAAAAACTATTTGGGGATGCACGTGCCGACAAGTATCACGACGCACAGCATTCCGATGCAAGCTGAGCGTGCTTTTTTATTGAATTTTATAGACTTTTTGTTCTGACACGTTCACTACACACGATCTTTTCCACGTCTGAAGCAGTTGAAGGAGCAGACCAGACATGACATCCACCGACGCAACGACCACCCAGCCATCCTTTGGGGTTGCCGACCGGATCGGAGAAACCTTCTCCGTATTGCGCCAGCGGTTCCTGACCTTTGTCATTCTGTCCGCCGTGCCGGGCATCCTTGTGCAGCTTGCGTCCTATGCGACCGGTCTGGGGACCACGAATCCTCTGGAGGCCGATCCGGCAGCCACCGCCGCAATGACGCAATCTGTCGGCACAGCCATCTTCGTTCTGGGGGTTTTGCCGATCCTCGTCTACGCGGTGATGACGGGCATGATGGTGATGGCGGCTTATGATACCAAAGCAGGCCGCCCTGTTCGTTTCGGCGCCTATCTGACTGCGACGGTTCGCCGCCTGCCAGCACTGGTGATCGTGACCATTATCGCGGCGCTGGGCATCACGATCGGTTCTATGCTGTTCCTCGTGCCAGGCCTGTGGCTTGCAGGTGTCTGGGCAGTCTGCGTTCCTGCAATCATGATTGAAGGTCTGGGCATTGGCGCTCTTGCGCGCAGCAGCAGACTGACCAAGGAGTACCGCTGGCCGATCGTCGGGTTTGTTGTCCTCACCTATATCATCATCAGCGTCATCACGTTTCTTGTTGCCATGGCAGCTGCCTTTCTGCCGGTTCCGGCAATTCTCGTCGCGATTATTCTGGGACTGATCAACGGTGTTACGACCGCTCTGGTCTCGATCGCTGTTTCGGTGGCCTATGCACGGCTGCGCGACATCAAGGAGGGCGTCGGCTACGCCGATCTTGCCGAGATTTTCGACTGATATACGTCGCGGGCGTCAGGTGAAATCACCCGACGCCCGCAAAAAATCGCTATAACGACCAACCAGAATGGTCGTGCTTTTCAAAAAAGAAGATCCGTTTTAAAGTCCGCATTCCGCAAACAAGCGGGGCAAAGCTTCTTCTGAGCCGGTCAGATCAAACTTCAGTTCATTGGCTGTACCGTCCGCACTGGTGACCTCGAAGACAACTTCGCTGGTTTCGGCGAAATCCTTGAGGATCGTATAGGCATCCTCATTGTACAGGGCCGCCCGTGTGCCTGCCATGGATTCGACCCAGCCTTCCTCGTAACGGTGCTTGCCATCGACGGTGTAATTTACGTCGATAAAGCCGTCGTCGGCGACCGCAAAGGTCCGCGGCGCTGCAGATACATCGTGATTCAATGCAACGATCAGCGTTCCATCAAGGCATTCACCGGCGAGCGTCCAGTGTTTATGCTCATTCATCAGCTGATATTCATTGGCCGCAACAACAAGCTGATCAATGTCGTCATAGCCCTTGCTGTCGTCACCATATGACCACCAGCCCATCATTTCTTTATAGCCGTTTTCCGATGCAAGCTGGCCGTAAACGCCGGAGTAATCGATTTCCGGGTGGTCCGGGTCGGCCCAGTCCTGAGCGGTGGCGGCAGAGGCGGATATAAGGAGAGCGATAGACAGATATTTAAGGCGCATGAAATTCCTCAATACGGCTCTTGTTTTTTCAGCAAACGAGGCGTTTCTAGCTATAAAGTTTATTTATTACAATGACCTAGTGGAATGATTTTGACATTTGAATCCCACCTGCCGCCAGTGATCGTTTCAAATGTCAAATTCGAAAATTCCACTAGAAACATAAATTTAGCTAGTGGTTCTTTTGATTCCGGCATTTGGTGTCAAGCGGATCGGATTAAGTTTGAACCATTGTGATATAGAAGCCCGGATTTTGCAGATGTATTCGTATGGCGTCAGGCCGTGCATGGTTTTCAAACGCCGCCCGAAATTATAGGCGTTGATGACTATTTGGAGATGGGTTTCCAACTGGCCGGCCGCCATCTTATCTGTCTTCCCGTACAACTCTGCATGGCGATGTCACGCCGGACTTTTGGAAAGGCACGTCGCGTTGCGCGAGAAGTTCGGAACGCTAACGGGGCTGCTTTATCTACTTGTTTCGACGTATTCTCGCGAACGTCAGAGGTCTCCATCTAACTGTGAAATGCTCTGAGCGAACGCAGTTATATGCATTTCTGAATTTTCCATCACACGGTTTCAGGCAAGAAATTGATCCCCGTGCTATAAATGGATCTGACATGACGCCTATGCAGCAAACAAAAGCGATGATGAATGTGCTGTTGATTGTCACGGCCATCGCGCTTGTCGTGCTGTCACCTTCTGTCAGCCTGGCGGCTGTGCATTGCGAAAGTTCAGTACAAACAAGCAATATCCATTATACCGAGGCTGAGCGCTCCGTCAGTACCGTCCAACCCGGCCAGCACGATACCCATAATGCTGAAAATACTTGCTGTATCATCATTTGCGGCCTGAAGGCAGGTATACCGGCTTCTCAATTCTTGGGGCCGCTCATTGCTGAAATGACAAGTATCCGTCTTTATCAAGCAGGATTTTGCGCCCATTTTCTGTCGTCGCGGATGAGTGCGTTTGCGATTTCGATAAGCTTTCGCATGATTGCTGT
>NZ_SMAR01000031.1 GCF_004342225.1 Martelella mediterranea
GGGTCATCGGAAATCTCCTTTGACACAAGGAATCACAAATCACACAAAAACGGAATCCCATACGATTCATTCATCGCGCCTGACGCTCTAATGGCTTTTCGCCTTACGTGCCGGAACTACGCATCGTGCTTTGTGCATCCGAATGGATGCACGGCGTTCTAAGCCCCTCGCCCAGAAGCTCTTCAACAAACCATGCAGCGAACTGGGCTCTGCCTGAAACACCGGCTTTGGCATAAATCCGTGCGAGCTGCGCCCGCACCGTCCCCTGCGCAGAGCCCCGCACTTCAGCAATTTCAGCTATATCCAGCCCTTTCAGCGCAAGAAAGCCAACCTCACGTTCGGCTGAAGTGAACCTCCATATTGCAAACTGGCTCTCAACAACGCGGGTGAAGTCACCACGCGCACTTTCAATAGCCCGTTTCTGTTTCGACATCTGCTCCAGCGTCAGGCGAAGCTGCAAGCCTGCCAGAAGAATGCCAAGCACCAACACAAGCGCGATAAGCGCCTCAAGGATTGAATGCGCCCCAGGCGGCTTTTCAAAAAGATCGCGCGTTGCATCCGCAACAAAGAAAACCGCTGCAATGCATTGCAGCATCATAAAAAGAGCAAGGGCGACCGTTTGAGATCGCCCCGGCGTTTTTGGCTTTTCTTCTCGGATCAACGCGGTGGACCTTTGATCATCGGACGAACCAGATTGCGCCGGAGCGCCACGCTTTCGGCTACCACTCCGGCAACGTGTATGAACGCCAGTATAAGCATGAAGTTTGCGGCGGTTTCGTGAACGCCCTTTACAATTTCACCTGCACCTTCTGAATGGCCTTCATCGTCCTCACCATCCTTACCGACAAGCACAGACCAGTCGCCACTGGCAACGGCGGCCCGTTCTTCGGAGATTGTTACCGGCGACTTGGCATCCGTCATGATCAGACCTGTGGCAATCACGACGGCCAGAGCCAGCCAAAGTGCATAGACCATCATGGCACCGGCAGGGTTGTGCGAGCTGTACTCGCGAGGACGCCCACGCAGCAGTGACAGAAGATGCGATACTGCAGCTCGCGGATCGGGCAGGAAGGAGGAAAAGCGCGCTTCTTTTGGCCCGAGAAAGCCCCATCCAAAGCGGATGAACAACACAGCCATGGCAACCCAACCAACCCAGATGTGAACAGTCCCACCGGGTTTTGATAGCAAACCGTTGATGATGACAGCGGCGGCAATCAGCCAGTGGCTGATACGCACTACAGGATCCCACGGATCAGGAGGAGCACTCTCGGCTCCTTTGCTGGATTTCTGAGCGCTCTTCATGTCAGTCTTTACCCGAAATTCTGGCGACTTTTCCCGATGCCGGGTCGATATAAACCTCCCACATCTGACTGTTGGAATCGGAACATTTTGCTTCAATCATAGCGCCTTCGGCTTCAGATGCGCGAACCGTACAGCCGGTCTTTTCCAAAGCGGCTGTCGCATCCTTTGGGTTGGCGCCAACCACATCGCCGACGGATGGCATAGCGAAGGCAGAAACCGGCCCGGCAATGAGCGAAAGTGCGAAGAGAACAGAACGTTTCATGGTTTTTCCTTTCGTTTAGAAAAGCACTCGGACTAGCCGAGGCCATGACCGGATCTCACCCGCCCTTATCCGCGCGGTCCATCTGCTTATTGCTGATTTGACCCCCTATAAGCGGCTGCTTACTGGATTTACTATCGCCCTCGCACCGATGTTTCACATCATACGGCTCAGATGAGTAAGCCTGCATGCACGTTTGATCCCTACATTTTCCAGATAGAAGCAAAAACGCAGCATTCTTCTTTAGACTGACCAGACATCTATCGCAAAAGCCATTTTGTTCAGACTATTGACAATAACATGCTCGTCGGATGGACTGACAAATATCAATTTGGCAAGGACCGTTCCGGCGGCTCCTCTGGAAAGAGGCGAGATGAGAAGCAGCAATGCGATATCTTGATATTGAGTTTTCTCCTGATTTTCTCTCGGCAAAAAAAGACGGAGATGAGCGCAAGATATCTTTTACCCGCCAGGAGCGGATACTGCTGCGGCACTTTACCGCCAATAATATGCGTCTTTTGCAACGCAATGATCTGCTCGCCGTAATCGATGGTGAAAATACAGCAGCCGGTGATCGCCATATCGATTTTCTGGTGAATAAGTTGCGCCGCAATCTGGGTGATAGCGCGCGCAATCCACGCTTTATCCGCACTCAATATGGCGAAGGCTATATCTGGATTGCCGAGAAATCCGACCCGGACAAAGATGACACCGCGTGCTTCATGTGCATTGGTCCGGTATATGGGCTGGAGCGCGGTGGTGAAGAGGCAGAACACTGTGTATCCCAGCTGCGGGATGAATTGCAGGCCGGTCTCGGCGCAGAAAAGAGCGTCACGCTGTCGCACGGAAAAGAGCGACCAGACTGTGAGTTCACGCTTGAGGTTCATATACACAGATATCATAGCACACTTCATATGGCGCTGATTCTGCAAAGAGATGGCGAGATTATCGCGATCGAGCGACTCGACCGGCAGCATCATTCCAACAATACCGGTGCTGACACCATAATTCAGAATATATGGACCTATCTCGCGTTACCGCCGGCAGGCAATGGACGCCCCGGAGATACACCGATCTGGATTCGCCAGCATGATGCCGCTTTGCTTTTGAGCACCGGTCAATCCGGCGTCAGCTGGCGCGAAAATGCGAGAAAGCTGCAACGGGCAAAGCACTCAGCCCCGGAAGACAAGCGCCTCGACATCATGTGGGGCCTTAACCTCTATGTCCGGTTGCTGCAGAGCATGAGCGAGCGCGATGAATGGCTTTCCCAGAAAGAGTGGGACAGCATTGAACATGAGATCGAAGATATATGCCTCGCAAGACTCCCCGGCCTTTCCGAAATACCGGAGATGAAACTGGCAACCGCCAAGTTAATGATCTTCATCAACAGGGGGCATACGGATCGCGCAGAACTGCTCATCGATGAAGCATTGCAGAAAAGCGCATCCTTCGCGACCATTGTTTCACTGAGAGGCCAGATCAGTGCCAATCGCGGCCATATCAGAGAGGCCTGCGCCCTCTACGATGAAGCGATCACACTATCGGATCCGGGCAGCGAATTTTATATCTACCTCCACGTCCTGAAGGCCGCAGCATTTAGGGCCGGAGCACAACACGAAGAGCTTGCGACTCTATCCGCAATGTTTCGCCAGCATCTGCCGGTCGCACATCAGCAACTTAAGATGCTGCTGGAACCAGACTTTGAAATCGATCCTTCGGAGCCAATATGGAATGGTACGGAGCTGACTTCGACAACAGCACAGAGCATGCTTCAGCATCTCTTCCGAATTTTCGGCCGTCACTTTGAACATCGCAGGCATCGCAAAAATATTATGGACCGACCGATACAGATTCTGACAGGCCTTTTCAGCGAAAGTGTCGTCAGCGACGAGATAAGAGCCAGTATTTGCAGGGCCTGACTGGCCGGGGCACGGCTATAGCAGGCCCAGTCCATCTCCTCTGAAGACTAAAAAATGCAGAGAAAGGCCTCAGCAAATACTCAGCAAACAATTTTATGCAATGAGGGCATCTCAAAGGCGTTTTTTTCCAAAGTCCGGTTTTATGTTAGGTTTTCCTGATTGTCCGGAACGAATTGCGCCGTATCTTTGTGAAAACAAAAGACAGAAAGTCTATGATGCGTTTTCTGACTGTCTCTGCGTGTGCCCCAAAACGCACTACTCGGCGCCGTGCAGCGATACTGCTTCTCACCTCGGCCTTGATCGGAACTTCACAGGCCTCAGCGCTTGGCGCGACCACAACACCGCCCGACAGAGAAAACGCTGCAGGAGTGTTTTCGGCAAAAGCGATTACTGACGCACTCGACAAGGCAGAGACATATGGTCGTCAGTCCTTTCTGGCGAGCATCGTCGAAAATACGCGACTGACGCCGGAGCGTGCTGACATGATCAGCGAACGTGCGATTGCGCTACGGCCTGATCTTGCGCAGAGCATCACACGCGCCGTTCAGTCCGGAAGGCATCTGGCGAGCCGTTACCCCGGAAAATCCCTTGCAGCGGGCACTTCGTCAATAACAAAGTCCTCTTCCTCTGGCCCCTTCCCTTACCCCGGTGGAAATCCGGGCATCCCGAAAAGCCAGCTCAGCGAGTATCAGCGCAATTATTCGCTTGATGCCATGCATGCAGATGCCGCACTTGAAAAAGGTTTTACAGGCAAAGGTGTGGTTGTCGGGGTCATTGATACAGGCATTGCCATCAGCCCCAATGGGACAGTGCATCCTGAATTTGCGGGGCGGATCGACCCTCGCTCAAAAAGTTATCTTCACTGGTTTGATACCAGCGTTGAAGGTGATCACCTGACCCCGGAGCAGTTCAAGGCTGCTTTTCAACAAGGGCCGGATGATTCTTATGATATTGATGGCCACGGGACCCATGTTTCCGGCATTATCGGCGCAGGGCGGAACGGGTTCGGCATGGAAGGCGTGGCACCGCAGGCCACCATCCTTTCCGTCGGCGCGATACCGGGAGGCGATGGTGAAGTCTTTGTCGATGGCGAGGATTTTGATATCGATGAGTTGCAGTATTGCGGTCCGTCGATACTGAATGGTTCCTGCGAACCTGTTACGGGGTCGCGTGTTCCCGATACGGTCGGTTTTGAATACCTGTCTCAGTTTTCGGATGTGAAAGTCATCAATGGAAGCTTCGGCGCCACGGCCGAGCCAAACCAGACGACCTGGGATATGCCTGTAGATGAACAGCCGCAGTTTATGGCCGATGCCAAAGCAATGCGGAAAAGCCTCGATGCCGGGCAGGTGATCGTCATGTCTGCCGGTAACGAATACGATATTGCTCCGGTTCTGGCAGAAAATCCCTTTAGCAGCGGATTATTCCCTTTCATCCAGCCCGAAAATCAGGGCGCGACCAATTCTCAAGGCGAGCTGATCTATGACGATCATGGTACCGGGCTTGATCTGAGCTTCACATCAGCTGAGGCGCTGGCAGCTGCAGAGGCCCAGGATGGCAAAGCCCGCGGACGCATTGTCGTTGTCGTCGCGCTCGATGCCTATAATCAGATCGCCAGCTACTCGAACCGATGCGGTGTAGCCAGACAATGGTGTATTTCTGCGCCGGGTGGTGACCAGCCGTCAGGCGCAGACAGCGGCATTTACTCGACAGTGCCTGAGGATCTGGTTGCAAGTGGCTATGACTCCTACTCCGGCACGTCTATGGCTGCACCGAATGTTTCCGGTGCAATCGCGGTTCTAACCGAGGCATACCCGGCACTGACGCCGGCTGAGATCCTCAATGTGCTGTTCCTGACGGCTGAAGATCTCGGGGCCTCGGGCGTTGATGATGTCTATGGCTGGGGCCTTGTCCGGCTTGATCGTGCCCTGTCTGCAGGACCTGTCAATATGACGGGTAACGGTGTTTATACCGTTGGCGCGGATAATGCCGACACGACCTGGGTCGCATCTTTTGAAAGCGATGGCAGCCTGGAAAAGAAAGGCACCGGCACACTCACCGTTTCCGGTGCTGCGACTTTCAGGCAAGGCATTGTTATCGATGGTGGCCTGCTGGACGCTGATGGCTATCTCACCACTCCGTCAGTCATGATCGGACAGAACGCGACACTGGGCGGCAGCGGGTTTATCGAAGGCGATGTCGACGTATCGGGCAGGCTTGCGCCGGGGAATTCACCCGGCACGCTGATTGTATCAGGTGATGTGACACTGAATGCAAGTGCCACCACGGCAATAGAAATTGATGGAACCGGAACAGAAAATGGTGCAGGCAATTATGACCGCATCCTCCTGTCGGGGAACGGCAATCTGTTCACAGCAGGCGGAATACTGAACCCACAATTACGCGGCATCACCGGATCGGCGATCAACAGCTTTGTGCCGCAACCGGGTGCGCTCTTCACATTCGCGTCAGCGCCGAATGGCAGCGTGACGGGCAGTTTTGATGTCCTTGTCCAGCCTGCAAGCGGCCTGCCTGCTGGCACACGCTTCGATGTTCTCTATCACGATACCGCACTTTCGCTCGCCACCACCCCTGAACGCTACGGAACACTTGAGACACTGGGCATTCAGACAGGCATCAACGAAAAGGCGCTTGGCCGGGCCATTGATGCCACGCGCCCTGCAGCGGGGCAGCGGCCGGATGCGGCCTACAATGACGGGTATAACGCGCTTTATGCCGCAAGCCTTGGCGATCTTGAATCCGGCATGTCGTCGATGACTGGCCAGATCCATGTGGAAATGGGAACGACAGCCGTCCGCGCCGTCGGCCGTTTTGCCGATACAATCGGTGAGCGGCAAATGGAACTGGCTGCTGGCTGGATGTCGGCCAACGAGACGGCATATGGCACCGGCACGGCCTGGGTCGCCGGCAATACGGTCTCAACCGATATCGGTGCATCCGGCGGTCTGTCAGGCTATGATTCGACCGCCGATAGCGGCGTTTTCGGTCTCGACTGGCAATTCAGTGAAGGCGTCGCCGGTATCGCTGCATCCTATGAGTACGCCGATGTCGGGGCTGGCACAAACGGGTCCGGCAATATCGACACCTATCAGGGCGCGGTTTACGGCACCTTGGATGCGGGCTTGATGGCTTTTTCCGCGCGCGCAGGCTTTTCCTACGGTGATCTTTCGACGAGCCGGGAAACGTCGCTTGGCTCCTATCATGCGACTGCCAGTGCGCGTGGTCACGGTACAGGTGGATTTATCGAAGCCTCCGCATTTCGTAAGCTTGATACGAATGTGATGACACTGACGCCGTCTGCCACATTCGGCTACAAAGGTTTTCACCGCCACAGCATGCGGGAAACCGGCAGCGCACTTGGGCTTTCACTTCCTTCCGAAACCTTTGAGGAAACCCAGACAACACTTGCCATGGCATTTTCCAGAGACATCGTATTTGACAACGGCCTGCGGCTGGAACCGCTTCTAAGCCTTGGCTGGCGACATGATTACGGCGACGTCAGCCGTTCTTCAGAGTCCGGCATTTTTGGCGGGAATTTCGAGGTGAACGGGGCCGATATCGGAGCCGATGCCTTTGTCGGGCGCATCGCAATGGCGGCCAGGGCCAATAACCGTTTCTCTTTTGAGGCGGCTTACGAAGGTGAATTTCGTGAAAACCTTCAGAGCCACGTCTTCTCAGCCAGGGCCAGCCTTAGTTTCTGAAACCGATGATTAGGAGATCAACATGACGAGATCGCATATCAGTAGTTTAAATCCCCTCATGAAAACGTTGCTCTCCGGGCTGGTTCTGGCAGGTATTGCGGGTTGTTCTCCAAGCACCAGCCCCGCGCCCGCACCGGTCAGCAACAGCGCGCCCGCTCAGGAAAAGGAGCTGCCCGATTCCATCGTCGGCAAGTGGAAAATGTATCCGGCAATCGGCCCAACGACCAGAAGCTGTTCAGTTGAGTTCAAGGCCAGCGCTTTTGATCAGCATAAAGGCCGGGTCAGCGCCTTTGCCTGCAACCAGGTTGAAGGTCTTGGCAGCATCAATGGAGTCAGTCAGATCAATGGCTGGGAGCGAAAGGGCCGCACGATCATCCTTTCAGGCATTGCCCAGCCGAATATCGGAACAATCGATCTGCCGATCGACTCCTTTTCCGACCGTGTCTACGGCAGCACGAAGGACGATATCCGCTTCGTCATCGTTCGGCAGTAGTATGACCAGATGACTGCCTTTCAGGGGCGCCGGGTCAGATACCGGCACCCTGATTTTCATAATTTGCCATACCTTCCAAAAACTCTGCCACAAACGGCGATGCCGGTTCGCGCATCAGCTGGTCGGCCGTTCCGAACTGCTCGATACGTCCATCCGACATGATCGCTATCCGATCCGCGATTTCGAAGGCTTCTTCCTGATCATGCGTGACCAGAATGGCGGAGATACCAACCTTGCGCTGAAGATCGCGTAAAGCCGTGCGCAAGCCTTTGCGGATCTTCTTATCAAGCGCGCTGAAAGGCTCATCGAGCAGCAGGAGACGCGGTTCGATCGCCAGCGCCCGTGTTAATGCCACGCGCTGCCGTTGCCCACCGGAAAGCTGAGAGGGATAGCGTCCGGCAAGATGCCCGATCTCGGCCAGCGCCAGAAGATCATCCACCCGCTTTTTCATGTCGGCACGCGACGGACGAGCCCAACGCGGACGCATCTTCAGACCGAATGCAACATTGTCGGCAACGCTCATATGTTCAAAAAGCGCGTAGCTCTGGAACACGACACCGAAGCGGCGCAGACGCGCTTCCAGCCCGGTAATATCATCATTGTCCAGCAACAGCCGTCCGGCATCGGCAAATTGCAGACCTGCGATGACTCGCAGAAGCGTGGTTTTGCCCGAACCGGAAGGCCCAAGAAGTGCCACAAACTCACCTGGCTCGATATCAAGGCTTACGCCATCCAGCACCAGATTATTGCCGTAGGATTTCGAAATATTTTCGACGTTCAGCCCCATGGCCGGACTCCCGATTGAATGCGTTAATGTGGCTGCGGGTGGCGTGCCTCGATAACCGAGCGCAGTATCAGCGTGATCACAGCGATAACCGTCAGAATGGTCGCGGCGGCAAAAGCGCCAGTCACGTTATAGTCATTATAAAGCAGCTCCACCTGCAGCGGCAGCGTCATCGTCTGGCCGCGAATATTGCCGGAAACAACACTGACAGCACCGAATTCCCCGATCACACGGGCATTGGCGAGAATTGCGCCGTAAAGCAGCGCCCAGCGAATATTTGGCAAAGTGACGTGTCGGAAGGTCTGCCAGCCGGTTGCTCCCAGCGTCAGCGCGGCTTCTTCCTGTTCGCTGCCTGTCATTTCCATCAGCGGGATCAGCTCCCGCGCCACAAACGGGCAGGTCACAAACAACGATACCAGCACGATACCCGTAAGATTGAACATAAGCTGAATACCATACTGGTCAGCAAGTCCGCCAACGAGACCGGTCGAACCATAAACCAGAAGATAGCAAAGACCGGCGACAATCGGTGAGATCGAAAATGGCAGCTCAATAATGGTGATCAGCGCGCGGCGGCCCGGAAACCGGAACCGGGTCACAGCCCACGCCGCGCAGATCCCGAAGACGATATTGACCGGCAAGGCGATCAGGGCTGTCAGCACAGTGAGCTTGATCGCATGCAGTGTCTCAGGCTCGACAATGTTTGAAAAGTAGATACCGAGACCTTCGGAAAAGGCCCGTACGAAGATGGCAAGGCTTGGCAAACCCATCACCAGCGTTGCGAACAAAACACCGATCACGATCAGTGCCGTGCGTTTGGCGCGCTGACGACGTCTCAGGGCAGCGACCTGAGGATGCAATTTATTGTCTGCCATGCCTCAGCCTCCCTTTACCAGATGCCGGCCGGCTCGGCTGGTCGCGATATTTGCGAGGATGAGAACCGCCAGAGCCAGAGCCAGCAGCGTTCCGGCAATCGCGCTTGCTGCGGGAAAGTCATACTCATCCAGCCGGATCATCACCAGAAGCGAAGCAATTTCAGTCTTGTAGGGCATATTGCCTGCGATGAAGATCACCGCGCCAAACTCTCCCAGCGAACGGGCAAAGGCCAGTGACGCGCCCATGACGAAGCTTGGCCAGAGCTGCGGAAACACGACATGCCTGAACACCTGAATATCGGTCGCGCCGAGTGTTTGGGCCGCTTCTTCAAGCTCTCTTTTCAGGCTTTCCATCACCGGCTGAACGGTTCTCACACCAAAGGGAACTGATGTGAACGTCATGGCAATGGCAATGCCCCACCAGGTATAAGCGACCTTGAGGCCGAACTCAGACAGCAGCATGCCCATCCAGCCATTCTGATCATAAAGCGCCACAAGCGCGATACCGGCGACAGCCGTTGGCAAGGCAAATGGCAGGTCAATCAGTGCGTCCAGAAGACGTTTTCCGGGAAAGCGATAGCGCACCAGAACCCATGCCAGAAGCAGGCCGAAACATGCGTTGAAAACTGTCGCGACAAAGGCAGCCGAAATGGTCACCCGAAAGGCAGCCAGCGTTCGATCTGAGCTGATGATCCGCCAGTAATCGGCGAAACCGAGCTGACCAAGCTGAAAGAACAGCGCACTTAACGGCAGCAGAATGATCAGGCAGACGAAGAGCAGGCTGACACCTAGCGTCAGCCCGAAGCCGGGCATCACCCGCCTCGCCCCGCGCCGCGGCCTGATGAACTGGGATTGCACAAATGCCATAGTGCCCCTGAAGGGTAAGCCGGAGCGCATGCTGCCTCCGGAGTTGAACAGCAATCAAGCCCGCGCCGCACATACGGAACGGGCCTGAGAAAAATCAGTGTGGATCAGCGTTTCGACTGAATCTGATCGAGAACACCGCCATCGGCAAAGTGCGTTTCATTGGCCTGTTCCCAACCGCCGAAAACATCTTCGACCGTTACAAGCTTAACATCGGGAAACTTGTCTGCATATTCCGCTTTGACTTCCGGGTTGTGAACCCGGTTATTGAAGGATGCGATAATTTCCTGGCCCTGCTTGGAATAGAGAAACTCCAGATAGGCCTTGGAGACACCCTCGGTGCCACGGCGTTCTGCGACTTTATCAACGACAGCAACCGGAAATTCAGCCAGAAGCGACATGGAAGGCACGACACGGGCATACTCGTCTTCGCCATACTGCGAACGGATATTTTCAACTTCTGCTTCAAATGTAATCAGCACATCACCGATACCGCGTTCGACAAAGGTCGTCGTCGCGCCACGCCCCCCGGTGTCGAATACAGCGACATTGTTCAGAATTTTGCCCACAAACTCCTGTGCTTTCGCATCGTCGCCACCGAATTTATCCAATGCATAGGCATAGGCGGCCAGATAGGTGTAGCGGGCATTACCAGATGTCTTTGGGTTCGGGAAAACAATCTGAACATCGTCGCGGGTCAGATCATCCCAGTCTGCAATGCCTTTCGGATTACCGTCGCGTACGAGGAACGCAGGCAGAGAGTAATAGGGCGAAGCGTTGTTCGGCAACGCCTGCTGCCAGTCTTCTGCCACAAAGCCATTATCGGCCAGCACCTGCACATCAAGAACCTGATTGAAGGTTACAAGGTCGGCCTTCAGACCCTGCATGATAGCACGGGCCTGTTTTGACGACCCGGCATGTGACTGGTTGATCGTCACATCCTGCCCGGTTTCGCCCTGCCAGTATTCGGCAAATGCCGGATTGATCGTGGCATAAAGCTCACGGGCAATATCGTAAGAGACGTTGAGGATCTCAACCTGATCATCGGCCCGTGCAGCCGGCGCGGTCAGAATGAGGGCGGCGCCGATGGCGGCGAAGAGCGTATTTTTCATGAGTGACCCCACTTTATGAAAATCTGAATTGTGGGGAGATTAGAAAATATGACGCCCAAGGCCAAGAAAACCATTCCTGTGAGCAGCATATCTTTGAAAAATTAAATTCAAACTTCGCGAGGAACTGTACCGTTCATTTTAAAAGGTTAGCCGCAGGCTCAAATGATGTTCAGTGGCCTCTGATCCCTCTAACGTGCTGGAAGGCATGGCATATGCCGGAAGCGGTCCAGGTAATACAGCAAAACACCGCGCAAACAAGCTGGCTGCTCGCGCGGTGTCTGTTTCTGACCTGCCACTCATCTGGGAAGCGAGTGCTCAGACATTCGTCGCAGTATCTTGCGGTCCGGTCCAACTGGCCGGAAGCACGACAACCTTCGCGCCATCCGGTACTCGCTGATAGAGATCCATAATGTCCTGATTCATCATACGGATACAGCCTGAAGACATTGCCTGCCCAATCGACCACGGCTCGTTGGTGCCGTGGATGCGGTAGAGCGTGTCCTTGCCGCCTTCGAACAGATAGAGTGCGCGGGCCCCGAGCGGATTCATCGGCCCGGCTTCCATGCCGCCCGCCCATTTCTGATAAGTTTCGGGATCGCGCTTGATCATGTTCTGCGTTGGTGTCCACGTCGGCCATTCGCGCTTGTAGGCGACGTTGGCGGTTCCTGACCATTCCATGCCAGCACGCCCGACGCCCACGCCGTAGCGCATCGCCTTACCATCTTCCATCACCAGATAGAGATACCGGTTCTGGGGATCGACGACCAGTGTTCCCGGCGTTTCACCTGTCGGATCGTCGACGATCTGCCGCCGGTATTCCGGCTCAAACTGTCTCAGATTGACGGCGGGCACCGCAAAGGGTTCGTCCGTGACAGCATCATAGCGCGCATCCTGAAGCACAGGCTGAGGCGGCGGCTGCTTTGGCTCTTGCCGGACGCCCGTAGAAGCGCAGGCTGAAAGCGCGGCAACAACGGTTACCATCAACAGTTTGAGGATTACGTTTTTCATTCGACGCGTTCTCCTGCGGCGTGACGGCGGCGGGCTTCCGCCACAGCTTCCTTGAAGCCATCATAGTCAAGCGTTGTGGTCATCATTGGACCGATCAGATAGGTCGGCGTGGATACAAGTCCCAGAGCGTCACCTTGTTCCATCGTGCGGCCAAGAAGAGCGACAATTTCCTTATGGTGGTTTGTAAGATCGTCCTGAAGCTGCTGCATGTCGACGCTGGTTTCACGCACAGCAAACAGCATCTCATCTTCGCTGACTTTATGCCCCGGCACGGACATTAAAGCGTGATGCACGTCCTCATACTTATCCTGATACTTCGCGCCGATCGCCAGCTGAGCACCATAAACGGACGCTTCCGACAGAACCGGCCAATCTTTGTAAACGAGACGGATATTACCGTCTTCCTCGACAATACGCTCAAGATCCGGCGCGGTCTTCTTGCAGTAAGGGCAATTATAATCGAGAAATGCAACAATGGTAACATCGCCATCCGGATTGCCTGCCTCAGGCGCATCCGGATCATGGAGGATAGCCTGAACATCGATGGACTGAGCCTGCGCCGGGGCAATCCCTGCAAAAGCCGAAAACGTTGCGGCAAAAACGGCCGCAACCAGAAAGCGCCTGCGTTTCATATTGATCTCCTTCATGTTCTTCAAAGTCAGGCTCCGGCCTGAGATAACTTCTGCGCTATGGTTTTGGTGGTAATTGCGCCTGTTATTCGCGAGCCACCAAGCTCCTTTCCGGATGCATCGACCAGAAACAGAGTCGGCGGCCCAACCACCGAAAACTGACGCATCAGCGTCTCAGTATCGGAATTCTGGCGGGTGACATCGACTTCAATCACCGGCACCTGAGCAAGCCGGACTGCGATGCCGGATTCGGCCATGATTTTCTCATTGGATTTGCATATGGTGCACCAGTCAGCGGTAAATGACACGAGGACTGGTTTTCCGGGCGCCGAAGCGCTGGCCAATGCCGTTTCAAAAGCGGCAGGCGTAGAAACCCTTGTTTCCGCGACCTTTCGCACACTTTCACTGGCTGGATGGTTCGCCAGAAAGGCCAGCGGCCGAAGCGGATCACTTTCCCCGGCCGAGGCACCAACAAGCATCACCACACCGGCAACGAATGCCAGAAGCCCGGTCGCCTTGGATGTGCGCTCAACCCAACCGCTCTTGCGGGAAAGGCGGTCGAAAGCCCCCGCATAGACAGAAAGTCCAACGGCAGAAGCGCCCCAGAGCGCCAGCGAAGCCACCGGCGGCAGCAACCTTGCAACCAGAAAAACCGCAACACCGAGAAAAACCACACCGAAGGCCTGCCGAACGGCCACAAGCCAGGGGCCGGATTTGGGAAGAATGCGCGCCCCAAATGTGCCGAAAGCAATAAGTGGCAACCCCATGCCAAGCCCGAGCGCAAACAGCGCCAAAGCGCCTTTTACTGCTTCGCCGGTGTTTATCGCATAAAGCATTGCAGCAGCCAGCGGTGGCGTCACACATGGGCCAATGATCAAAGCAGAACCAAACCCAAGAACAGAAGCGCCTGCGATCGATCCGCCCCGACCACGCCCGGAGAGCCAGGTCGTGATTCGGGAAGGAAGCTGAAATTCGAAAACGCCGAACATGCCCAGAGCCAGAAAGGTAAAAACAACAGCAGAAAATCCAAGAGCCCAAGGGGTTTGAAGCGCCGCCTGAAGATTGGCACCAGACCAGCCTGCAAACAGTCCCACCACGCCATAAGCCGCCGCCATGGCAAGCACATAGGCGCATGAAAGCACGAATCCGCGACCGGCAGAAAGCTTCTCACCTGCTCCGGCGAGTGTTGCAGACAGGATCGGTATCATCGGCAAGACACATGGTGTGAATGAAAGCAGAAGGCCGAATCCAAGAAAGCCGATCAACATCAGCGCCGGATTGCCATTCAGATACGATGCCGCCTGTTCAGCTCTATCCGGCGTTGCCGGTGCGGGGCTGGCTGCAACGTCATTGGTCGAAGCGGCAACCGGTTTGGCCGGGGTCGATGTAATATCGGGTGCCGATTTCCATGGGCTCGCAGTCAGGCGATTGCCACCAGAGCGAGCGTTTATACCGGATACGGCGAGCGAGGAAAGATCGAGCGTTTTCTTGACAGGAGGATAGCAAATCCCCTGCTCCGCACATCCCTGATAGACCACGGTCAGCTGACCAAAGTCAGGCTGAGGCGGAAGCTCACCTTCGACCTGATCATGAAAAACATGCACCCGCCCGAAGTTCGGATCATCCTTTTCCTCACCTTCAGGCAGGCTGACATCAATCGGGGCGTCGCCATTTTGCACCTTCAGACTGTCGCGATAAAGATAGGTACCCTCCGCAATATGCCAGTCCAGAAAGACGGCACCATCATCACCACGCTTGGCAGTAAGCTGAAAGACCTCATCTGCCGGTCGCGGCGTCTGAGCACCTGCGACACCAGCAAGCAAAAAGACGGCCAGAATTAAAGACAAAAATCTGATCATTGCAGTTATCCGGCATTCCTGATTGAACGATTGATGAGCCATGGCTCACGGGACCTTAAGTCAGGCTTAAGCTGACCGGTAAAAGCTAATCACGTTCTTGCGAGCAAACAGGAAATGCAATGCGCATATTGGTGATTGAGGATGATCCGGTTCTGGCTGACGGGCTGACAGTCGGCCTGAGCCTGAATGGCGAAACCGTAGATGCTGTGGCGAATTGTAACGATGCAAGAGCGGCCATCCGGGCTGGGCAATTCGATGCAATCGTTCTGGACCTGATGTTGCCGGACGGCTCTGGTCTGGATCTTCTGGCAGAAATGCGACAGGCAGGAAACCAGACGCCCGTCGTCATGCTGACAGCGCTGGACGAAACGCCGGATCGTATCCGCGGGCTTGATGTCGGCGCTGACGATTATATCGGAAAACCGTTTGACCTGGATGAACTGGCCGCCCGTTTACGTGCTGTGACACGCCGGGGCCACGGCCGTGCAGGTTCATTGCTGACCCTGAATGAAATCACTCTTGATCCTTCTAAAATGACTGTCACCGTCTCTGAGCGTGAAATCTCCTTGTCGCGCCGCGAATTTGCAATTCTGATGGCGCTGATGGAACGTCCGGGCGTTATCCGTTCCCGGCAAGAACTGGAAGACCGTCTTTATGGCTGGCAGGAAGAAGTCGAAAGCAATGCCGTCGAGGTTCATGTTCACAATCTTCGCGCCAAAATCGGTCGAACTCAGATCGAAACCATGCGTGGCGTCGGTTATCGGATGAGGCCAGACCGATGAATTCCCTGCGACGCCGTCTTTTCATTCTGCTTGTCGTCGCGTCCGGCATCATCTGGGTTGCGGCAGTTATCTGGATTACCACCTGGAGCCGCCTTGAGGTTCAGCATGTGCTCGACACCCGGCTTCAGGAAGCCGCCCGCATGGTTCACTCGCTGGTCTCCGACAGCGATATCGAAGCGGCGCGGAAAGACGGAACATTCGCCCCAATTGATTACGAGAAACAGTTGTCGTGCCAGATCTGGTCGCTCGATGGCGACCTCGTGGCCCGTTCCAGCGGGGCGCCGGATGAGAGCATCGCGCTCAACGAAGAGGGTTTCGGCGACCGTGAGGTGAATGGCGAGGCGTGGCGGGTCTACACCATCATCGACCCGGAAAAGGGTGTGCGGGTGGTTGTCGGTGACCGAGTCGGCCTTCGCGACCGTCTGGTCCGCGACCTTGTTGCGGGGCTTTTGATACCGGCGGCGCTGGTGCTTCCGGTGTTCGGATTTCTCATCTGGTTCAGCCTCGGGCGCGGTCTTCGTCCGCTGAACCGCATTGCCGGCGACATCACCGCCCGCGACGCTGAGGATATGCGCGCGATTGACGCCGAAGACGCCCCCTCCGAGGTCCGGCCGCTGGTGGATGCGTTGAACGGCCTGTTCGGCAAGGTGGATGCCGCACGCAGACATGAACGCGAGTTGACGGCCTTTGCCGCCCATGAACTGAAAACACCGCTTGCGGGCTTGCGCATGCAGGCGCAGGTGGCACGTGCGGCCAAAGACGACGCGATGCGCGATCAGGCTCTCAGGCAAATTCTTGTTTCAGTCGACCGCACCGACCGTCTGGTCCGCCAATTGCTGACATTGGCGAGGCTCGAAGCCGGCTCGGAGAAGATCAGCCGGGCGCCGGTGGTGATCGGCGAGGTGCTGCGCGATGTGATCGCGGGCCTGCCCGAAGGCGGTACAACGATCATCGATCCGGCGCTGGAGCATATGAACGTCGATACAAACGCGGAGACACTGCATCTGATCCTCAGAAACTTGCAGGAAAATGCGCTCCAGCACGCCGGTGCGAACGGCGCGGTGCACTGGCGCGTGACAGCTGAAGGAAACGGACTGGCCGTTGAAGATAACGGCCCGGGTGTGCGGGAAGAAGACCTTGAGCTCCTGACCCGCCGGTTTTATCGCGGTCGCGACAACAAGGCATCCGGCACAGGGCTCGGCCTGACGATTGCCGCCATGGCGGCAAAACGGCTCGGCGCGTCTCTGACCTTCGAGAATCTGCCGGACGGACAGGGCTTCCGCGTCTCGGTCGAACCGCTCTGATTTTGCAAAACGTCCCCAATGCAAAAATGGCGCGACCTTTTCAGGCCGCACCATTTTCAGACTATTCATATCTATCCGAACTTCATCGGGCCGAAAGCGGCGCCGTGAAAGTCTTTCCTTCAACATCGGTCAGCGTGAGCACCATATCGCCGCTGATATCGGCTCCGGCCGGGACAGCGAAATTCAGTGAAGCCTGACTGCCAAGCTGGCAGCGAACGCTATAAGCCAGCGCCTTGCAGGTCGAATAAGGCGCAAAGCGGTTATCGGCGATCTTGAGGACGTCCTTGTCCAGAAGCGCATCGACGCCATAATCGAAAACCGGCTGATCGGCATTGTTCTGGTCGGCCAGCGTGGCACGAACGATGTAAGCGCCCTGCGTATCGGGTCCGCGATCCATATAGACATGGACCGAAGCCATATCGTTGGTCAGCACGCCATCGCTCATCGTGACGCGCGGATGCAGGTTGTCGAAGCGCTTTCCGAGCGGGCTGTAGATCGCATCAAAGAAGAAGCCATAGAAGAACACCGTGAAGACGAAAGACAGAACGCCCAAAAGCGCGGTAATCGTCACAAAGCGGCTGGGCGTTATGGGAAGCGGACCGCTTGTAAACCAGGCAAGCCAGGGCTTCCTTTCAATACGGCCGGATTTTACCAACAGGTTGTCGATCGAGTAAGGCCCGCTGCCTGTCACCAGCGTCACCGATGTCATGGCAAAACTGCATGCCGCCATCGTCCATTCATCGAGGCAGGTCGTGCCCATCCAGCCAAATATGACCATCAGCACCACGGACAGCCCCATGCCGATCAGCGCTACGAAACGCGTTGCAAGGCCCAGCATCAGCCCGACGCCGACGACAAGCTCGACAAGGCTGAAGCCGATAACGGAAACATGCATCAGCAGTCCGTGATCGAGCATCCAGTGGACGACGTTTTCAAAGCCGAACGGCACGCCGGGTGCTGCATGAACCAGTTTATTGGCCAGATAGCCGGGCGATTCCGGGTCGATTTTCTGCGTTGCATAGATAAAGCGGCGCGAAAAACCACCCCAGTAAACCCATCCGATGACGAGCCTGTTGGCGAGAATGGCGGCTCCGATCAGCTGCCAGACTGACGGGCCGATCGCATTCCCGTCGCTTGGTGTTTTGACTGTCTGCACGGCGGTGCTCCTTTCAGCATTGGAACGATTTGACCGCTTTTGCGATGTCTTGCGGCCGTGTTGCTCTCCGATGCCTCCTTTGACCATAGCCAAGAGCAGGAGCAATTGATCTGCATCACAAAAAATCAATTTAACTAATTGTTTTTGTTATTTTATATTTAAGCAATGAACGAAAATTGCGCGCGCGAAGGCCGCGCAAAATTTATCAAATGATAATTTCACGCAGCTTACAAACGAGCTCTGATTTTCATACGCAAAGGCCCTTCGGGAGTCACTTCGATGACGACAGGAACACCACCTTTCCGCCGGACGGCATCCGCTGATGCAGGTCCTCGGCGTCTTCCGGATTTTTCATTCTGATCATTGAGCCAAGCGCCGGCGGCAGGTCGCCACCCGCCCAGTTTTCAGCGCGCGCAGGCCCGTTTGTCGCGCCTTTGAAATCGAGCGGCTCAATGCGATAACGCATCGCACGGCCCTCGCCTGTCACCAGATAGAGCGAACCGGCAGCCACATCGACAACGACCGTGCCGACGTCTTCCGTGGTTTCAAACGCTACGGACCGGCGGCGATCATTTGTTTTGATGGAAGCAGGGGTAATCACCGGAACCTGAAAACCGATTTCAGTCGCCTGCGTGGAATTTCCGCTGGAATGTGCATTTCCTTCATCTGACATTGAGCAGGCCGAAAGAAATGTCGCTGCCAGACCGGGCAGGAGACCGCGACGCAGCCCCCGAAAGGCCGGTCGGCTGCGCCAGCTTTCCAGACGACGGCGCGACGAGCCTGCTGAAATGATATGTCCGGACCTGATCACAATCCCGATCATGAGAGCACCTGCTTCAATGCGTTTGGCCGGTGCTCGCCCCGGAACCTTAAGGCAGACTTAAGCCTCGCTGATCGAATTGATCATCGTCAGGACGGCTGCTGATATCTGGCATTTTTGCTCCGGTATCAGCAGCGGCGGCGCTAATGGTGCACAGCCGCCAACGATTGGCCGGATGATCCCTGTCGCCGGAAAGCCGGATAATCAGGCCGTCCTCGACGTCGAGCACGACGCCGCAATAGGACAAGCATCGGATATTTAATTTTACGCATACCCAGCCTCTTTGAGGAAGTTCCAGCATTCTTCCGGGCTGCAGAGATCGCATATGTTGCCGATTGCCCTCCGCAGGTCTTCGAGGGTTCTGGCGGCTGCGGTTCTCAAATGGGCCTTGAGTTTTGCAAAGACCATTTCTATCGGGTTGAGATCGGGGCTGTAGGGTGGCAGGAAGAGAAACCACACTCCTTTCTGTCGAAGGCACTCGGCCGCCTTTGCGCTCTTGTGAACAGCCAGATTGTCGAGAATAACAATGTCACCTCTGGACAGGATCGGCGCGAGCTGGGTCTCGATATAGGTATCGAAGGCGGCGCAGTTCATGGCCTTGTCGATGATCCAGGGCGCGCTCAAGCCGTCGCAGCGCAGTGCGGCGATGAAGGTGTGCGTCCCCCAATGGCCAAAGGGAGCATGCGCCCTGAGGTGGTCGCCCTTTCTGCTTCGTCCACGCAGGCGCGTCATTTTGGTGGTGACGGCGTTCGAGAGCCACGGGTCTCTCTCACCATCGATGAAAACAAGACGACCGGGTTGCTCGCGCATCTTCGGCTGACGCGACTGCCGCCATGTTCGCCGTGCTTCGGCGATGTCAGCGCGTTCGCATTCCGATGCCAGCAGAGTTTTTTTATAGGAGAAGCCGCATCGACACAGAAACCGGGAGAATTCGGCCGGGGCGGCTTTCATCTGATGGGTTTCAAACAGATGCTTCGCCAATTCCGGCATGGTGATATCGGGCTGCGCCTCGACCACGTCGATCAGGAACTGTTCGAAGGCAGCAAGTCGACCGCCGCGCGGTCGCCCGCGACGACCGGTCAGCCATTGCAGCGCGTCCACCCTTTCTGAAGCGCTCGACCCAACGAGACACGATCTTGTGGGAAACGGCATAGACTAAAATCGCCTGCGCTTTCGTGAGCGCGCCAGACAAAACGGCAACAGCCATCTCCTCTCGACGCATCGGGGTCAGACGGGCATTCTTGTGAATGTTCATTCGGAGCCTCCGGTGAGTGCTGAAGCGTGGTAACGCCAGTCTCGTCGGTCTGCTCCGAATGGACAACCTACTGAAAGCTCACATCTAGGCTCAGGACCTATTAATTTGGCTTGAGATGTGATTCACGGTTTCCGGAAGGAGACCGTGATGAGTGATTTGTTTCTGCTGAGTGAGGGCCAGATGGCTCGGATAGCGCCGCATTTTCCCTTGGCGCATGGTGTTCCACGTGTTGATGATCGCCGTGTCGTCAGCGGTATTGTTTACGTCATCAAACATGGCCTGCAGTGGAAGGATGCGCCCAAGGATTACGGGCCGCATAAAACACTTTATAACCGTTTCATTCGTTGGAGCCGACTTGGCGTGTTCGACCGCATCTTCGCGGCGCTGGCCGGTCAAGGTCCCAGGCCCGAACGCATCATGATCGACGCCACGCACCTGAAAGCGCATCGCACAGCGGCGAGCCTGCTAAAAAAGGGGATGTTCCCCGTCGTATCGGGCGAACCAAAGGCGGGTTGAACTCCAAACTGCACACCGTCTGTGATGGCGAGGGGCGCCCGATCATCATGCTGCTTTCCGAAGGCCAGATGAGCGATCATAAGGGCGCTCGGCTCGTGCTTGATGTCTTGCCGCCAGCCAAGACGCTGATTCCTGATCGCGGATATGACAGCAAGATCTTCCGGGAAGCATTGCAGGCAAAGGGGATAGAGCCCTGTATTCCCTCGAGCCGAAGCAGAAAAGTGCCATATCCATATGACAAGGCACTCTACAAGAAACGCCACAAGGTCGAGAACCTGTTCGCCAAACTCAAGGACTGGCGGCGCATCGCAACGCGTTACGACCGCTGCGCGCATACCTTCTTCTCAAGCATATGCATCGCAGCTGCCGTCAGCTTCTGGCTCTGATTTAACGAGATGCTGTAAAGGGGCCTGCGCCGTGCACGACCAGCCCAAGCATCTTGCAATTGCTCATGGCAAGCTGTCGCTGTTCCCGTATCAGTCTCAATCGGAGGAATACGGGATGAAGCTGTTTATCGGACTGGATGTATCACTGGCGAAGACCGCCGTCTGTGTGATCAATGAGTATGGCAAGATCGCAAAGGAGGCGCAGGTTCCCAGTGATCCCCAGGCGATCGTGGACTTTGCAAACACCCTGGAGGGAGCGGTCGCCATCATCGGACTGGAAGCCGGACGGCTGTCCCAATGGCTGCATCGCGGCCTGGTCGGTGCTAGGCTGCATGTTGTCCTGATGGAAACCCGGCAAGTGAAGGGTGCTCTGAAGGCAATGCCGATCAAAACGGATCGGCGCGACGCAGAAGGAATTGCCCGACTGCTTCACATGGGCTGGTTCAGGCCTGTACATTGCAAATCCGTGTCGGCACAGGAGGTTCGCGCGCTTTTGGCTGCCCGCAAGGCGATCCAGCAGGGCATGATCGCGCTGGAGCTATCTCTACGCGGACTGCTGAGAAACTTTGGCCTGAAGGTTGGCGCCATCTCACGCGGCCAGTTCGACGCCCGGATTAGGAAATTGGTGGATGGCAATGCCATGCTGCAAGCAGCGGCCGGGCCGATGTTACGTGCACGTGCAAGCCTGCGCCAGGAACTAGCCGGGCTCGAACGTCAGGTCCGTCTGCTTGCGAAGGATGACGCGGTGTGCCGGCTGTTGATGACGATGCCGGGGATTGGGGCGGTCGTCGCCTTGACTTTCCGATCCGCTGTCGATGATCCCGCGCGGTTCTCGTCATCCAAGAAAGTTGATCCATGGGTTGGCCTTACACCATCGCGCAACCAGTCCGGTGAGCGCGACGTGATCGGCGGCATTACGCGTGCTGGCGACGCCAATCTGCGAAGAGCCTTGTGCCAAGCGGCTACCGTCATGATCCATCGGGGCCGCTCGACATGGCTGAGAAGCTGGGCTGCACAGGTTGCCAAACGCCGAGGTGCAAAGCGCGCGATGGTGGCTTTGGCAAGGCGCATAGGCACAATCCTGCACCGGATGTGGAGGGATGGTACGGAATTCTCCACAGTCCCGTTGATCGCCAAATCGGCCTGAGCGTTTATAGCAGAACCATGTCGTTGAAGTCTGTCTGACCGCAGACCTTCGAGGCCCCAACAGGGACGCGGTTCCGATGATGCCGTGGTCAGGACTGTCGCCGGCCTCGGTCGAGCACGCCAACGAGATGGGCACATCGGAATTGCCGCACTGGACCAGCATCATGTTGGCAGCCATCGCGCTGACCACGGACCGAAGCATGAACCCGGGGCGACCTCAAACGAAGGGCAAAGCAAGCCAGGCATCGGCGAAAGGGAATCTGTCGGATTATTTACCGCATTGGCAGCCTGACGGCGCTGCTGCGGTCCTTACTTTTTGCTTAACTGAAACGGCCCCGTTACCGAAGTCCCGTTGATCGCCAAATCGGCCTGAGCGTTTATAGCAGAACCATGTCGTTGAAGTCTGTCTGACCGCAGACCTTCGAGGCCCCAACAGGGACGCGGTTCCGATGATGCCGTGGTCAGGACTGTCGCCGGCCTCGGTCGAGCACGCCAACGAGATGGGCACATCGGAATTGCCGCACTGGACCAGCATCATGTTGGCAGCCATCGCGCTGACCACGGACCGAAGCATGAACCCGGGGCGACCTCAAACGAAGGGCAAAGCAAGCCAGGCATCGGCGAAAGGGAATCTGTCGGATTATTTACCGCATTGGCAGCCTGACGGCGCTGCTGCGGTCCTTACTTTTTGCTTGGCTGAAACGGCCCCGTTACCGAAGTCCTGAGCCTAGTTGTTTGATCCCAGATTTTGATGGCGCAATTTTCTCATATGAATGGAGGGAAGCACTATGGGCCAGATTCTACACGGCAGCGCCACGACGACTGAGGCAGTCCGTCCTGGTATTCGTGGGTCAACCCTAACACCCGAAGCATAAGCACAAAGCTGACAAGCAGGTGTCGTCGTCGCCGACAAGATCTATGGCTGTTGGAGCCCCTATGATGGGGAGCGTTGAGGGCAACCATATTTTCCGTGCTTCGTGCGGAAGGATCGTCCTTGGGCAAGCGACAAGCGGTACGATCAGCCGTCGGTTCTGGCAAGGCGGAACTCGTGCTTCACGACGTGCACACCGGCTGCAAGCTCCAGTCGCAAACCGGGAACGCGTGTTCGCGGTGACAGCATATTGCTGTTGGTACGGCTGCTGTCGACCTTGGTGCGTGGCAGATCGTCAAGCGGTATAATCGCCGAGACGGCGTTCTCCCCCTTCACTACCAAACCAGGTTCGCTCTCGTCATCGAGCCGCTCTGCCTCATGATACCACTGGTTCACGGAGAAGCCAGTCTCGACAACGCAGGCTGGCCGGCCCAGCGTGAAACGATGCTCACGGGTAAAGCGCCCCTCCCCGACCAGCTCAATCGTCGTTTCGACCTCCTGAAACCCGCTTCTCCAGCGCACGGAAAGCGTTTCGCCCTCAAGGGAAACAGAGAGGTTTTCCTGCCGCATCTGCCAGTTGGCGCCCCCATCGAAACTGAAGGCGAGAATATTGTCGCCGAAGTGGTTCATATTGGCGTATTGGAGCGCGCCGACATCAAAGCCACTAAGCGTCGAATAGGCGAACTTGTTGTATTTGTCGATCTGAAGCCATTGGTGGATGGGCGCTGCAAAATGGGCGATGGCGTGCCCGCCGGTGCGCTGGACAAGCGTATCGCATCCCGGCATGGGATAGACCTTGCGCGGTGCATCGAGCGGTTCTTCCTCCGCCTGCCAGAAATCCGACTCCTCCGGCATTGCCAGCGGCATGAACGCCTTGAGCGCCCAGTATGGCGATATGGGAGAATTATATTCCTCGCAAACGGCAAGGTTCGGATAGGCATAGCCGCGCGACAGAACACCGTCCGGACGGAAGATCGGGCGTTTGCGCCAGAGCCGCAATTGCCGGGCCCAAAGCCCCTTGATCTGACCAACCGGAAGCGGCCGCTCGCCGCTGAGCGCCAGCATACCCCAGAAGCCTGCGGTGGCAAAACGATAGGTCAGCGACCGCCCCTCGATCATCGCCTCGCCATTTTCGGCGAACCAGTGGGCGAAAGGCTCGGCAAAGACAAAGGCGCGGCTCCGGAAAAGCTCTGAAAATTCGTCGGCCTCGTCACCCTTCAGCCACGCATAAAGCAGGCCATAGAAATGCATGGCAAAGCCGCCATAGTGATCAACGGCGCCGGAGCCGCCATCGCCATACCAGCCATCAGCGCGGTACCAGCCGACGAGCCGGCCCAGATTGCGGCGCTGGACCGCCTCGTCAACGAGATCGCCGCGACCAACCCTGCGCAGGCCTTCCTGGACCAGAACCGTGAAAAACTGCCAGTTATTGGCGGCCAGCTCGCGCTTTTGAATATCGGCGAGCCAGACAGCCAGATTGTTCTTCACCCGGAGTTCGAGCGGCTCCCAGCCTTGCGAGGGAAGTGCCGCCAGCAGAAAGCCGATCGCCGCCATTTCGACCGAACGCTGGTCGATATCGCCGACCGGCCCCCAATAGCGGGGATGCTCCGGATCGGTGCCTTCTGCAAGCGCATCGCGAAAGGTCTGCCAGTGGCCGAATGCGCCGCCACCCAGCGCATGGGGAACCAGCCCCCAGAACGGCCTCGCCACGCCTTCAAGCGAGGCCGCCCGCATGTCGAATTTTGCCGCCCCCTCCTCAAGATCGATGGCAGCACCACCGGCAGCAAGATGCGGCATGAGCGGTGCGACGAGCGCTTCGCACGCTCGTTGAAAATCGACGCGACGTTCCATGGGATTGTCGGAGAAGCCTTTGAGCAGAAGAGACATGGCGGATCACCGGGAATGCAGAACGAAAAAGGGACGGGCCGGAGCCCGTCGAAACGACCAGAATCAAACGCCGAAAAGGCGCGGCAATGTCAGCGACAGGGCCGGGACGAAGGTGATCAGCAGAAGCCCCAGAATCTGCACCAGAAAGATCGGCAGAAGCGGCCCCACGACCTTGGTGATCTTTTCGCCGGAAACACTGCATGAGACGAAAAGGACGGTTCCCACCGGCGGCGTAACCACGCCCATCGACAGGTTGTAGACCATCAGAACGCCGAAATGGACCGGATCGACACCCATCGCCGTGACGACAGGATAGAAGATCGGGGTGAAGATCAGCTGCGCCGGCGCCATGTCCATGAACACGCCGACAATCAGAAGAGCGACATTGATCAGCAACAGGATCACATATTTGTTGTCGCTGAGACTGGTCAGCATCTCGCCGATCGTGTCGGGGATCGAAGCAAAGGTCATGCTCCAGCTCATCAGGTTCGAGCAGGCGATCAGGAACAGGATGATGCCGGTCGCAGCAGCCGTTTCAATCAACACCTTGAGCAGGGTTTTCGGCGTCAGGCTGCGATAGAACAGCGCCAGGATGAAGCTGTACAGAACTGCGATGCCGGAACCTTCCGTTGCAGTAAAGACGCCCATGACGATGCCGCCGATAACCACGACGACAAGCATGAGGCTGGGTGCGGCCCGCAGGAAATTGCGGGTTATCTCGCTCATCAGGTAAGGGCTCTTGTCGGTCGCATATTTCCGCTTCCTGGCGTAGAAATAGGCGACCCCCATGACGGCAGCACCCATGATAATGCCCGGCACATAGCCAGCCAGAAACAGGGCAACAATGGATGCGCTGCCGCCGGTAATCAGCGAATAGACGATCAACGCGCCCGATGGCGGGATCAGCATGCCGCACGGGGCAGATGCCGCATTCACCGCCGTGGTGACCGGCATGTCGTATTTTTCCTCGCGCGCGATCGGCGTCACGATGCCGCCAATGGCGGTCGCGGCGGCAATGCCGGATCCGGAAAGCGAGCCGAACAGCATGTTGGCCAGCGCATTGGTCTGCCACAGGCTGCCGGGTATGCGGCGGCCCAGGAGCATTGCGAAGTCTATGAGACGGCGGGCAATGCCAGCCTGGTTCATGATGTTTCCGGCCAGCACGAAGAAGGGTAGCGCCAGAAATCCGAAACTGTCGAGGCCATTGAAAAGTCTCTCGCCCATGGTCGAGAAAAGCTGTGCAGTGTCAACCTGCAGACTGAGCGTGAGAATTCCTGAAAACGCCAGACCGACAGCAATCGATGTGCCCAGAACCAGAAGCGCAAACAGCGTGCCGAACAAGATGAGAATCGAAAACAATTCGAGGTGGTTATCGACCCAATTCATATAGGTTTCTGTGCCCCGGAAGATGCTGGCGAGCACGATGAACGCCGTGATCAGGCCGATGACGAAAATGACATCCATCACACGCGCTTGCCGGGTGCGGATCAGCATTGCCAGCACGACGAACTGCGACAGACAGATGAGCAGGCCGGCGATCAGCAGCACGCTTTGCAGCGTGCCAACGGCCACATGAAGCATCGGTGTGAGGGTCAGCGCATTGCCGATCATCGAGTGGTAGCCGCCCCATGCCAGAAGCGCGCCGAACAGAAATGTCAGCGCTGCATTGAAGGCGTTGAGCCTGCCGGCCGGGCGCGGGCTTAGCGCGTCGACCAGAAGCGGAAGGTTCAGATGCTTGTTCAGCATGAAGCAGTAGGCTGAGCCAAGAATACCGAGCCATATCAGCGAATAGCGCAACAGCTCTTCCGTCAGGCTGCTTGGCGCGTTAAAGAAATACCGGGAGATCACCTGATAGGAAATCAGCACGGACATCATGGCCAGAAGCAGGGCAAGAATGACGCCGAGCGTATGTGTCAGCCAGTTATAGGCGCGCGAAAACAGGCCCTGTTCGCGCAGAATCTCGTCAAATGCAGGTTCTGATTGCTTGGTCATGGATCTTGTCCCGGATAGGGCAGCTTATGAGATTGCGCCGGCGGCGCCTTTTGAATGTCAACGGGCGGCTCCCGTGGAGCCGCCCGCAATTGCCTAGTTGAGTTCGCGACCTTCAATGGCGAAGATGGCTTCCAGCAAGGCAGCCTTGGCCGGGTCCTTGGCCGCTTCGGTATACATCGGCTCGACCGACTTCATCAGCGGCTCCTTGTCGATCTGGATAACTTCGACACCCAGTTGGTCGACAGCCTTCTGCAAATCCTCGGCCTCGCTGCGGTCCGCAATTTCAATCGAGCGGGCAGAGATATCGGCGAAGACGGAATTGACGACTTCGAGATCCTCCGGTGACAGGCTGTCCTCGAACTTCTGGCTGGCAACGACGAAATCGGTGAGACGCGTCTGTTCGGTTTCGAGCGCATATTTGGCGACTTCGCCGAACTTCGCCGACCACAGGCCCGCAAGCCCGCCTTCCGCACCGTCGACAACACCCTGCTGCAGGCCGGAGTAGAGTTCGCCGAAGGAGAGCGGCGTCGGAACAGTGCCGAAACGATCCAGCATTTCGATGTAGGTCTCGGAGCTCATCGTGCGGAGCTTCTTGCCCTGAAGGTCGTCGATATTTGCGACCGGCGAGGTCGTGTAGATAGACCGAAAGCCCGATGAGAGAAAGCCGAGCGGCACGAAATTATGCTTGCCGGCTTCATCGAAAAGCGCAGCCCGCACGCCGGGATCGGCCATCACCGCGCCGTACTCCTCCGAGGTTCGGAAGATATAGGGTAGATTGACCACGCCATAAGCCGGAATGACATTTTCAAGCGCCGCGCTGTTGACGAGACCGAGATCAATAACCCCGCTCTGGATCTGCGAGAAGTAGTCAAGCTGTTCACCGAGAACGCCGTTGGCAAAGATCTTGATCTTGACCCGACCATCGGTTCCTTCCTCGACCCGCTCGGCAAATTCAGAGAGCATATATCCGGCGGTGCTGTCTGGCTGAACATTGTGGGCGAGCTTGTAGGTCTTGGCCTCCGCGCCAGTCGCGAAAGCGGCGAGAACGCAGGCCAGACCCAGAATTTTGCGAGAAACTTTCATTTTTCCTTCCCTAAGCTGATCGTCATGGCAAAGACCGGGGACCTCCTGACCAGACCACCCTTTCGAGTGGATTTCCGCCCCTTATCTTCGGAGCCTGCCGACCGGCCTCCAGAACCAGCCGAAAATTCATATCGTCCTCCGCGCCCACGCTGCAGTGACGATCGTAAACAGCGTGAACGGCTATAGTGGTACTGCCAACGAGGACGAAAGGTCAACAATAATTTTCTCTATTGACGAAATAACGAAACTTAACGAAATTACGATAAATGATTTCGCCAAGAGGAATTCACTCATGAACCTTATCGCCGACTCGTATTTCGCCAGGGAATCCGATGTGCGTTCACGCGCAGAGCATCAGGCAGCTCTGTTACGCTGCGTTGAGCGTCTTCGTGAGCAAATGCCGTCCGTCGGGCTGCGCAACCCCAAGATCGGCAATGCACGCAACCGCTGGATTTACTGCGACGGCGCGGATTGGGTGATGGGTTTCCAGACAGGGCAGCTCTGGCTTGCCTATCAGCTGACCGGCAGCAGCGCCTTCAAGAACGCGGCAAAGGCAAGACGGCCAGATTTTGAACAGGTTCTTCGCGATCGACGGCTACGCGATCATGATCTGGGCTTCCAGTTTTCACTCTCTTCCGTCGCCGAGTGGCTGCTGACAGGGGACAGATCGGCCCGCGCGATGGGCCTTGCAGCCGCCGATGCGCTGCTGGCGCGATTCAAACCCGAAGGGGGCTATATCCAGGCCTGGAGCGCAAAAGGCATGCATGATCGGGAAAAGGCAGCCTTCGCCAACGGCCGGATGATTGCAGATACGATGCAGAACCTGGCGCTGCTCTACTGGGCTCACCGCGAGACGGCCATTGAAGACTACCGGGATGTCGCGCAGATCCATGCTGCCACCGCCGCGTCCTATCTCGTACGGGAGGACGACACCAGTTTCCATACCTTCGTATTCGATCCGTCGACTGGCGAACCCATCCGTGGCGAGACCCATCAGGGATATGCGGATTCATCGTGCTGGGCGCGGGGTCAGGCTTGGCTGATGCACGGCTTCGCACAGTGTTATGCGGCAACCAAAGACACCGTTCATCTAGAGGTCGCACGCAGGCTCTCGGCCAAGGCCGAAGCGCTGGTCGGCTCCGCTTCTGTCCCGGTCTGGGATTTCAACCTGCCCGACAACGAAACGCCCTACGTCGATTCCTCGGCGGGTGCTGTCATGGCGGCAGGGCTCTACCTGCTGGCAGATCAGGATATTCCTGCAGAAGAGGCCGGGCGATGGCGCGCTTTTGCAGATCGCCTGATCGACGGGCTGCTCTTGACCTGCGACCTGACGAAAACTGAAGGTGCCCAAGGGCTTCTGGCCCACGGCGCCGCGCATGTTCCCGCGGGTCGCTGCGACACGATGCTGCCATATGGCGACTATTACTTCATGGAAGCGCTTATGCGCTCCGAAGGGCACACCCGGTTTTTCTGGTAAAAACGACTTCAAGGCGCGATGGGAATAGGAAAGTTTCGGAAATTTTCGTATAAGACCGGCAAGAGACCAAGCGACCGGAATGATCATGACGAAACCATTGCCTGCACCAACGCTCAAAGATGTCGCAGAAGCTGCCGGACTATCCGTTGCTGCCGTTTCCAAGGTCTTCAACAACCGGGAAGGCGTCAGCGCAGCCAATCGGGCTCTGGTAACACGCATCGCGGAGGAAATCGGCTATCGCGGCCGCAGCGGTCGCGCCACAATCGCCACGCGGATATCATCCGCGCTCGTGGTTACCCTCGACAAATACGTCACCAATGACGTGTTTTATGGCCAGATCGTCGACAGTCTGCTCAAAAGTGCGCGCGAGGAGAGCATCGATATTGATCTGGCGCTGGTAACATCCAACGATCCGACGAGCGCAGACTACGACACGCTGCGCAACATCCGCGTTGACGCTGCGATCCTCGTCGGTCTTGACGAGGCGCCGGTCATCGATGCCGTGCGCTCCACCGGTCGTCCGGCGGTACTGGTCAATGGCATGGATCGCAAGATGCAGCTTTCCAGCGTCTCGCCGGACTATAATTTCGGCGGTTGGGCGGCCACCCAGCATCTGCTGGAGCTCGGCCATCGAGAAATCGTCCATGTGACCCATCTCTACCGGGAATCGCTGAAACGCCGCATGCTTGGCTTCCGCGATGCCATGGAAGAGGCCGGGATCGCCTTCTCGATGGACCATCATGTAATTGATGTCGGTGACCCCGATCTGCTCACGCTGTCCTGCCGCGACAAGATCACGGAAATCCTCCGCGAACGCACCCCACGGCCAACAGCCATCTTCTGCGCCAGCGATCTGGTTGCCCTTGGCGTGATGCAGGCTGCAGCAAGTCTTGGGCTTTCCGTCCCGGACGACCTGTCCATCATCGGCTTCGATGACCTTTCGCTCGCCGCGCACGCCTCCCCGCCGCTGACCACCATGCATATGGACCGCGCGGAAATGGGCCGCCTGGCCGTAACGCTGCTTCTGGAACAGTCGCTAGCCTCCTTCAATTCAGCGCGGCGTATCACGTTGGGCGTTCAGCTGGTCGAACGAAAAACCACGGGTCCGGTGGGAGGAATTGCAGTTCTGCCGCGCTAAGGCAGCCCTGCTTTCACCGATTCCGTCTGGCGATGGCGATACGCTGTCGCGAGCAGATTGCCGGGCTCATTGCTGGTGTGACCGAGGCTGACCAGATGCTGCTGACCAGTGTGTCGGCGGGGATTCTTGCATTGAGACGGAACGACCAACGGCCCGCTGGCGGAACCAACGGGCGTCATAGACAAAACAGCGTTGATTGGGGGAACTGGATGTGCGTTATTGCGGAATAGGCGACCGGCTCTCAGCAAAGCGCAAGAGGAAGTTGCGAGCGGAATCTTGGCTGAATGCGTCATCAAGCACTATCAATGCGGCCCCGCCGAGGGCGGTATCAAGGGTTGTCGCCCCAGAGACGATCCGCAGGTCGTGCGTGGCCAGCGGCAGACAGCGCTGATAGACCAGTTCCCTTACGCCAGCGAGCAGAAAATCGCCCGTTTGAGCCAAAGTGCCTCCGACGACGACAAGGCTGGGGTTAAGCAGACTGACAACATCAGCAGTTGCCTCGCCGATCACCTGCCCCGCCTTACGCACGGACATGATCGCCTCGGGTTTGTTCTGATCAACAAGATGAACGACATCGCGCGAGTTCTCCGCCTGGTAACCAGTGGCTCTCAAGTCTCTGGCGAGTGCCCACCCGGCAGCACGTGCTTCCACACAGCCAAGTTTGCCGCATCGGCACAGCGGGGCATGATCGGACGAGAACTGAATGTGGCCAATATCTCCCGCACCGCCCTGAGCCCCCCGGAAAAGCCGCCCACCGGTTATGATGCCACTGCCGATACCTGTTCCGGCCTTGATGAAAAACATATCATCAACGTCCGGAAAATTGCGCTCATGCTCATAGATTGCCATCAGGTTAACGTCTTTTTCGACATGAACCGGTACTCTATATCGAGTGGAGAACCAGCCCGTTATGTCAAAGCCTGCCCAGTCCGGCAAAACCGACGGTCGCACGACACTGTGAGTGCGAACATCGATCGGTGCGGGCAATGAGAGCCCGATTCCCGCCAGAAAACGATCTGCAAGACCATCTTTCCCGACAAGCGCCGAGAACGCATCGGCCAGCATTTCCAAAGTCGCAACTGGGTCGTTTTGCGTGGTGAAGGCCATCGTTTCCTGACTGATGATATTCGCCTGTAGGTCCATCGTGGCGATGCGCACAAAGGTTTCACCGAAATTCGCGACCAGGACATACCCGGCGTTGCTGTTTACTTCCAGCACCCGCGAAGGTCGCCCGCCACTCGGCGTTGTCTTTTCGGTTTCTACGACAATTCCAGACTGCAGAAGCGGCGCAAGCCGCGACGAAAGCGTTGCACGGGCGATTCCCGAGGCCTTAAGCAACGCAGATCTGGAGGTTGCAGCACCTGTCGCGATCAACGAAAAAATCGTCGCGCTGTTGCTCAGTTCACTTGCTTGCAGACCAATCGCTGATTTCCTCATAGAGGTGCTATTCTGCCTTCTTCAGGTTGTGATTCTTCTATGATCTGATTAGCAGATTTTGATGATATTGAACATTTTTGATAAAGTTTTGATCAAATTCCACAACAAGCTTGGCGTTCTTCTTTGTACCATGTGCTTAAAGGTAGAAATTTCGCTGCAAGATCGAAAATAATTGCAACAGAATTCGAGTTTCGCTGTCAATGACCATCGCGCCTTTCTCTAGCGCGATGGCTGATTTCGTGGCGTGAAGCACGCCTTACCGCTCGTCTTCCCAGCCGACATAATCGGCGACGTTGTCAGCGGTCACCAGCATCGGATCCATAAGGACATTTGTCTCGGACAGAGTTTTGCCCTGATAAACGTCATTGGCAAGCTCAAAAGCCTTTGCTGCCATGGCATATGGATCCTGAGCAGCGGTCGCCGCAATCAGCGTGTTTCCACTTTCCAGCAATTTCTGCACATCCGGCGCGCCGTCCACCGAAACGATGAAGAACTCTGACCGGTTCAACTGCTTTGCCGCGAGATCGGCCCCGATGGCAGCCGGATCATTCAATGCGAAAACCCCGTCGATATGGGGGAAGCGGGTCAACAGGCTCTGCATCACTTTCATGCCGGTATCGCGAGAACCTTCCGACGCCTGATCGGCAATGATATTGATGTCCTCATACTTATCGAGAACACTCTTACAGCCGTTGACACGGTCAACCACAGCGGAAACCTGAATAGCATTGACGATGACCACATCGCCTTTGCCGTTCAGCCGGTCCGCCATGTACTGGCAAGCGATCTCGCCAGCGCGAACATTATTCGTTGTCACATTGATATCGGCATTGGGCGCAACCGCATCAAACGCGCCGACCACCAAACCAGCATCCTTGGCCTTTTGAACCGATGGTACACTTGCCTGCGGATCAACTGGCACGATCATCATGATCTGCATGCCTGCGCCGATAAAGCTGTCAATCTGCGACAACTGTTTATTGAGGTCGTAGTCGGCAGAAACGGCCGTAATATCGACGTCCGGATTGAGCGCTTTTGCAGCACTGGTTATGCCCTCCGCCGTAGCAACATAGAATGGATTTCCGAGTGTGCCGACGGAAATACCCACCTTGTCGACAGTTTTGGCATCCCCAGCCATAGCGGTACCCGCCGCCAGACCTGAAATGATCGCTCCCACTACCAAACCTGATTTCAGTTTCATTTCTTTCTCCTCATATACGAGCACGGAAGTGCTCTCTTTCCAGCCCGACAAACGGGCTGAATCCTTAATTCGCCCGATAGCGGTCGAGCGCGACGGCGCCGATAATCACCAGCCCTTTAATGATGTATTGCCAGATGTCCGAAACCCCGACGAGGATGAGCCCGTTCGACAAAACCGCGATTATCAGAGCGCCGACGAGCGTGCCCCAGATCGAGCCGATCCCACCGACAAAGCTGGTGCCGCCGAGAATGACGGCCGCGATCGCGTCAAGCTCATAGGCCTGTCCGAGTTGAAGTCCGTTCGCCGCATAAAGCCGTGCACCGGACATGACCCCGCCGAGGCCAGCCAAAAGTCCGGAAGCGCCGTATACGAACAGCAACACTTTCCATGTCTTGATCCCCGTAAGCCTCGCAGCCTCCTCATTGCCGCCGACGGCGTAAATCCATGTTCCCAGGACAGTCTTGGAAAGAATGATCCAGGAAACGACGATGACGGCGAGGGCGATCAGGACAAGCCAGGGAATGCCGAACAGGCTCTGGTTGCCAATAGCGGCGAACGGAAGATCGGCGTTGAAGACGGTCTTGTCGTTGCCCAGGAGCCGCGCCATTCCGCGAAATGCGGTCAGAGTGCCGAGTGTGACAATGAATGGCGGCAGTTTGAGTGTCGATATCAGGCCGCCGTTGAAAAGACCGCATGCAAGACCGCACCCCAGTCCGGCGATAATGCCCAGCATGCCAAAGTCCGGAACCATCGAAACGATCAATGACAGCATCGCCGCCATGGCCAGCGCCGAACCGACAGAAAGGTCGATACCGCCAGTCAGGATGACGAATGTCATTCCGGCGGCGAGAACCGTATTGATCGAGGCCTGCTGCATCACGATCGACAGGTTGCTGGTCGAAATGAAGCGTCCGCTAAGAAGCTGGAAGCCGATACATAGCAGCACGAGCACCGGAAGCATGCCGAGCGTCCGCATTGTCGACTGGATTCTCGCTTGCAAAGCCACTCTGGATTGGGGTGCCTGGGCGTTATTGGTGATATTGCTCATAAGTTGGTTCCTCCCAGAACAAACACTCAGGCCATGGCCGTTTCGGTCTTGCCTGTTGAGAAAGACATGATTTCTTCCTGGATAATCTCTCCATCGGGCCCGGGCAGCACTTCGCCGGCGATCCTGCCATTGCACATCACCAGGACACGGTCTGAAACGCCTACGATTTCGGCCAGCTCACTGGAAATCATCAGGATTGCGACGCCACTCTTTGCGAGTTCGTCGATCAGCCGGTAGATTTCAGTTTTGGCGCCAACATCGACGCCACGGGTGGGCTCATCCAGAATAACCACCTTGGGATTGGCCTCGATCAGCCGGGCAAGCAGTACCTTCTGCTGATTGCCGCCCGACAAATCTCCGACCCGAACCCCTGGACCGCTGGCACGGATATTGAACGCGCTAAACGCCCGGCGCGAACGTTCCGCAGCTTTCTTGAAGTTCCTGAAGCCTCCGGGATAGGCATCTTGGTTCATCACCGACAGATTCAGATTCTGCGCGATCGACATATCGAGAAAGAGGCCGAGACGCTTCCTGTCCTCCGTCAGATAAGCGATGCCTGCAGCAATTGCGCCTTGCGGGCTCGCGATGCTGACTTGCTCGCCATTGATCTGTATCTCGCCCTCGCTGTGGGGATCAGCACCGAAGATGAGCCGGGCGAGTTCGGTGCGGCCAGCCCCCACAAGGCCGGAAAGGCCGACAACCTCGCCGGCACGCACTTCGAGCGAGCACCCGAAAACATGCGCTCCATCACCGATATTGCTGACTGTCAGAACAGGATCGCCGGCCAGCGGTTCCGGATGGCGGGTCTTCTTGTAAAACGTCGAAAGATCGCGACCCACCATCATTGAAATAAGCCGCTCCGGAGAAAGCTCGCTTCTTTCAATCGTTCCGATTTTCCGGGCATCCCTCAAGACGGATACCCGGTCGGCAAGCCGGTAGACTTCCTCCATGCGGTGGCTGATATAGATGATCGCTATGCCCTGACTTTTAAGCTCCGCGATGACATCGAACAGCCGTTCGCTTTCCCGTTCGGTGAGCGAAGTCGTGGGCTCATCCATGACGATGATGCCAGGGGTAAACGACAAGGCTCTGGCGATTTCCACCATCTGCCGTTCGCCGATGGAAAGTTCCGACACCAGTGTGCGGGGCGAAAAACGCAGACCCAGCCTCTTCAATATCGCCGCCGTTTTCCGCTCGGTATCATGCTGGGAGATAAAGCCGAATTTCGCATTCTCCGTTCCCAGATAGATATTCTGGTTCACGGTCAGATTCGGGGCCAGAGACAGTTCCTGATAGATAACAGCGATACCGGCCTCTTTCGAAACGCGGGGATTGCCTTTGGTGAGCGGTTTGCCATGGATCAGCACCTCCCCGCCGGGATCCGGCACCAGTGCACCGGACAGAATTTTCATCAAGGTCGACTTGCCGGCGCCGTTTTCTCCCATAAGCGCATGGATCTCGCCGCGTTCCACGGTCAGCGAGACATCGCTTAGCGCCTTGATCAAGCCAAAGGTCTTGGAGATATTTCGCATCTCCAGGACAAATTCCGCATTAGGACTTGCGGACATCTCCATCTGTCTTTCCTTTCCTCCCGGCAGACCCTATTGCTCCCGACCGGGCCTGCTATTTCACCTCCTCTTCTTGAACCATTACCGGACCCTGCCAGAGAGAGTTCCCACCGGTTCGGTGTGGATGGCTGCTTCAGCGTGAACCGGCCATCGACAGCGGGTACAGGGCCCGGAACGGATCGTTGAAAGGAGGCGGCATTCAGATCATGACTGAGCGTTGGCGATTGCCGCCATCACAGCCGCACAGACACTGTCGGGCGTCATCTTGAAGTATTCGAACAGATCCTCGGACGGTGCGGATTCGCCGAATGTATCGATGCCAACGCAAACCCCATTGCGACCGACATATTTGCGCCAGTAATCCGTCACGCCCGCTTCCACGGAAATGCAAGGAAGTTCAGGGGGCAGGACAGTGTTGCAATATTCAGCATCCTGCTGATCGAAAACAAAGGTCGATGGGAGCGACACAACACGGACATGAACGTCTTTCTGCTCCAGCTTTCTCTGCGCATCCATGGCAATGGCAACTTCACCGCCCGTTGCAATGATCACGGCATCCGGTTTACCGGCAGCATCCTTCAGCACATAGCCGCCCCGCCGGATCAGCGCGAGCTGATCATCAGTGTGTGTCTGAGGTGGCAGGCTCTGACGGCTGAGCGCCAGAACGGTCGGATGATTGCGATTGCGGATCGCGAATTCCCAGGCTATCGCCGTTTCCGCAGCGTCGCAGGGGCGCCACAGATCGAGGTTTGGCATCAACCGTAAAGAAGAAAGCTGCTCGATCGGCTGGTGAGTCGGCCCGTCTTCGCCAAGCGCGATGGAATCGTGCGTCAAGGCATAGACCACGCCGATCTTCATCAATGCGCCCATGCGGATCGCATTGCGCGCATACTCGGAGAACATAATATAGGTTCCTCCGAACGGGCGAACGCCACCATGCAGAAACATCCCGTTCATGATCGCGCCCATACCGAACTCGCGAACACCGAAATAAACAAAATCACCGCCGCTTTTCGCGGTTACCGGCGTCGCATCGTCCCACTTCGTCAGGCAGGAACTGGCAAGGTCGGCCGAGCCTCCCACAAGCTCCGGCAGCGCATCGGCCAACATCTCGACCGCCTGAAGGCTCGCCCGGCGGGTCGGCATGCTTTCGCTACTGTTTGCAGCAGCAGTGACAAAGCTCGCCATCCGCTGGTCAAAATCAGCCGGAAGCTCGCCCTCCATACGGCGGCGGAACTCAGCGGCATCTTCGGGGAAAGCGTCTTCATAGACAGCGAAACGTTCGTTCCAGTCGTCCTCGAGAGTCTTGCCTGAATCGACCGCACTCCAGGTGCTGTATACCGCTTCGGGAATCTCGAACGGGCCGTGGGGCCAACCGATCGCGGCTCTTGTGCGCTCAATCTCGTCATCGCCGAGCGGATTGCCGTGACTGTCCTCACTGCCAGCCTTTGACGGCGAGCCCTTGCCGATTGTCGTTTTGCAGCAGATCAGCGTCGGTTGTGTCGTGTTTTCCTTCGCCTTTGCGATTGCCGCATCGACCGCGTCAACATCATGCCCATCGACATCCGGAACGACCTGCCAGCCATAAGCCTCGAAACGCTTCGGCGTATCGTCGGCGAACCACCCTTCGACATGACCGTCAATCGAAATGCCGTTGTCATCGTAAAGAACGATTAGCTTGCCGAGACCGAGCGTACCGGCAAGCGAGCACGCCTCGTGCGAGATGCCCTCCATCAGGCAACCGTCCCCGACGAACGTGTAGGTGTAGTGATCAACCAGTTCATACCCGGGCTTGTTGAAGTCTGCCGCCAGCATCTTCTCCGCCAGCGCCATGCCGACGGCGTTGGCAATACCCTGCCCCAACGGTCCTGTGGTGGTCTCCACACCTGGCGTATAACCATATTCAGGATGACCCGGCGTCTTCGAGTGAAGCTGTCGAAAATCACGAATGTCGTCCATAGAAAGATCATAACCGCTTAGATGCAGCAGGCTGTAGATCAGCATCGAACCATGGCCGTTTGACAAGACAAAGCGGTCACGGTCGAACCAATGCGGATTTTTCGGGTTGTGGCGCAGATGCCGCGACCAAAGCGCAACGCCGATCTCAGCCATGCCAAGCGGCATGCCCGGATGGCCGGAATTGGCTTTCTGTACGGCATCCATGGCCAGCGCACGAATGGCGTTGGCAAGATCGGCCGTGCTGGCCGTCTGTGTACTGCGGGTTAGCATGTAAAACCTCGTATGCTCCTGAAGAGCAAAACGGTCTCGAACGGCGCTTCCTCACCCAGACCGCTGCTCCTCCCTGTTGACGGAGCTATATAGCGACAAAAAAAACGATTTGTAAATCATTTTATGAGCATTTTTATACCAAACTCTTATTTTTAAGATCATAAAATTATATTTTTCTCCGATTACCGGTCAAAAAAACCCTAATATCGACCACAGGAGTGGAAGGAGTAGACCTGCCACGGGTGGCGTAAAATCCGATCACCAATTCTCCTCCTGCAACGCGCGTAGGAGGGACAAAGGAGTTAAACCGTGGAACTGTATCTGAAGGTTCGTCGACTCCCTCGGAAGAGAGGCAGTCGACGTCAGCAGCCTGTAGAAATGTAGGGACCTTCGAGACATCCTTGTTATTCTGTTTTTACGACAAGGATGAAGCCCAGACGGGCTGCTTTTCACAAGCTGCGCATTCTCAAATATGCTGAAGAAACTGGCAGTGTCGTTAAGGCATGCCGTTACTTCGAAGTTGGCAGGGCCAGTTTCTATCGCTGGAAAGTGGCCTATGAGAAATCAGGATAGTCCCGAAGCCGGTATCGTGGATCGGCCTTCCAAACCGATAAATCCAGCCAGCCAAGCCGAATGCGACTACCGACAAGATCATTTGCCTGCGTCAGGAATATCATCCGGGGCCGATCTGGAACGCGATCACGGGATCAGAATCTCCGATGCATGCGTCTATCGCATCCTCAAGAGAAATAGCCTCGGCCGGTTGCCACGTGGCGCGCGGCTTAAAAAAATCATACCCGGCCCTGCCAAAAACAGGTTCCTGGCCATCAGACATAAATCGATGTCAAGTTTCTGAAATTTATAGAGAAAGGCGCCACTTAAAGCGCCATCAGTATACTGCCATTGACGATGCGACCCACATTCAGACGCTCAATATCTATGATCGTCAGACCCAAACCAAAGCGATGGACTTTATCGACACAGTGATCGCCAGATTCCCTTTCCGTATTCGTGAGGCCAGAAGCGATCTTCTTCGTCGTCTCTTCGTTTCTCACCTCAGTAGTCGCGCGCCGCAGCCCCGGCCTCAGCAATAAGCTCGAGGTCGGCCGTCATCTCTTCGCGCGCAACCCGCGCGGCAGCATAGAGCAGCCCCACATCGGCCGGCCCCACGATGAAGCTGTATCCCGCGTCCCGAAGTTGGCTGTAGTTACGCCCGCCACCCAGGATCGTACCGAGCTTCACGCCGTGTTCACGGCCGGCTCGCTCGATTTCTTCCTTGGCCTTGAGAAGATCGGGATGGTCAAGCTGCTCCAGAAGACCGATGGACCCAGACAGGTCATTCGGCCCGACAAAGACCATATCGATCCCGTCGACCGCGCCGATCTCGGCTACGTGGGGCACCGCGTTGATATGCTCGCACTGCACCATCAGCAGCAGGTCGTCATGCGCCTGCTGCGCGTAATCGGTCCAGCGACCGTAATGTGAGGCGCGCACGATGGGCGCGGCATAACCCCGTCCGCCCCTGGGCGGATAAAGGCACGAATGCACGATATTTTTGGCCTGCGCCACCGAGTTAACCATTGGCACGAGGATCGAGCGCGCGCCACGGTCGAGGGCGCGCTTCAGCGTCGTGTCGTCGCCGTCGGGTACGCGCAGGACCGCTTCGCCGCCCGCTGCCTGCACCGCACGGATGAGGCTCAATCCATCCTCGAGCGGTGCCGCACCGTGCTCGCAGTCGATGACCACCACGTCCCAGCCGGCGTTGACCACGATCTCGCAAACCTCCGGCGATCCGGTATCGATCCACGCTGCGGTCACGATGTCGCCCCTGGCGATCCGTTCCTTCAGGGCATTACTCATGAGATGTCGTCCTTTGCGTCATTGATTTCATTGGGTTTGAGGATGGTGTAGATCGCGCGATAGAGGCAAATCGACCATATCAAGATCGTCGCGCCCCCCAACACCATGGAAATGTTGCGATCGAATAGCGGCATCAGCGCGCCTTGCGATTTGATCATTGAGGTCATGAAGTTCTGCTCGACCACCGGGCCCAAAACGACCCCGAGGATTGCCGGCGCGATGGGCAGGCCGCCCAGGATCATCGCATAACCCAGAAAACCCAAAACCAGGATGATCCAGATCGAGAAGACCGAGTTCAGGACTGCAAATCCCCCGATAAGCGAAAGCGCCAGCACCAACGGCATCAGCATGTGCTTGGGCATACGAAGAAGCTGGCTCGCCAGCAGGATCGCGATGCCTCCGGTGAGGATCATAAATATGTTCGCCATCAGGAATGCGCCGAAAAGAGTATAGACGATCTCGCCACTGCGCTCGAAGATGTCTGGGCCAGGGTTGAGGCCCTTCATCATCAGCACGCCAATGGCGATGGCCGTCACGCTGTCGCCCGGTATCCCGAAGACCAGCGCCGGCGTCCATGCGCCGCTGACGGCCGCGTTATTGGCGGCCCCCCCGTCGACCAGTCCCTCGGCATGGCCGTGCCCGTATTTCTCTGGCGTGCGTGAGAACTTCCGGGACACCGCATAGGCGATCCACGCAGCAACATCCGCGCCCGCGCCCGGCAGCACGCCGATTAACACGCCCATGGGACCCGATCGCGCGATGTTCTTCCATCGTGCCTGAATTTCGCGCAGTGCGTTTCCAATAGCCTCACCCAGCGGTTCCATCTTCGGTGTTTGGATCCTGGTCGCCGGGTCGCGCTGCATCACCGCTGCCTTGAACAACTCGGTCAACGCGAAGAACCCGATCATGGCCGAGATGAACTCTACCCCGTCGAATAGATCGTAGAGACCGAATGTATAGCGCGGCTCGCCCACCGCGATATCGATGCCTACGCAAGCGACGGCAAGTCCGATGAACAAGCTCGCAAAGGTCTTGGCGGGCGGTGCATCGGCCACGAAAACGGCACAGCTGAGGCCGAGGGCAGCGAGCCAGAACATCTCGTCGCTCGAAAAGTTTTTGGAAAAATCCGCCAGGAGCGGTGCAGCCAACGCCAATGCGCCGACTCCGATGATCCCACCGCAGACGCCGGCAAAAAGCGATACGAACAGCGCCGTACGCGGCTGGCCCCGCTCCGCGATGGTCGCACTGTCGGCAACATAGGCGGCGGAAGCCGGCGTACCAGGTATTCGCAAAAGCGCGCCGCTTATATCGCCGGCAAAGATGCCCGTTGTGGTCGTGGCCACGATTGCCGCCACCGCTGTCACCGGATCCATGTAGAATGTAAAAGGCACCAGAAGCGCCACAGCCATCGTTGCAGACAGCCCCGGCAACGCGCCGACCAGAGCGCCGTAGAGCGTGCAGACAGCGATGGTTGCCAAAAGTGTGGGGTCGGTCAGCCCCCTCAAGATGTTCATCAGTTCCATGACGTCACCTCACCATGCGAAGGGCAACATCACGCCCCAGGGGAGCGAAACGCGCATCACCGAATAGAAGACGAAATGCAGGAGCAGCGTCGCCGCGACTGACAGCACACCCGCCGAGATCCAACCGCCGCCGTAAAACCGCGTCACCGTGAACAGAAGGCAGACCGTCGCCAGATGAAAGCCGAGCGGGTTGAGCGCCAGCGCATAGGCCGCGATCATTGCGACCAGCAGGGCGACCCGCCCCGCCCCGCGCGCATCGAACGTGACCCGCTTACTCAGCCGCCCGCGCAAATCGGCCAGCACGATCAGCAAGCCGGAAATCGCCATGCCCCCGGCTACGATCTTCGGAAAGAACCCCGCGCCGTAGCTCATGGTGGGCGGCGCGGAGAACCCGCGCGCGCCCAGATACATGGCGAAGCCAGCAAGAACCAGAGCCCCGCCTGTCACGAAATCGCTGGTCACGCGAATTTTAGTCATTTTTCTTCATGCCGATGGCCTCAATCGTGGCTCCCAGGCTCTCGTCGTAGGCCTCCATCACCGATCTCAATTGTGCGGCATCGCCCCAGACGACTGGCGCGCCGAGACTCGCGCGGAATTCGGCCCAGCGATCCGACGCCACGATTTCCTCCAGAGCGGCCTCATAACTGCAAGTGATGTTCTCCGGCAGATCCTTCGGTCCCGAGATGCTTGTGAAAGCCGCCAGCGTCCATCCGCTGTCGAGTTCCTCAGCCGTCAGCGGCACGTCCGGAAACGCCTGGCTCGGCGTGTCGCTCATATAGGCCAGCGCCCGCACTTCACCCGAATCGATCAGCGACTTCCCCTCTTCCAGCGAAGGCGTCACCATGTCGACACCGTGCGCCAACAGTTCCTGCAAAGCGCTCGCCGAACCCTGCGAGGGCACCCAACGGATCGCCTGAGGATCCATGCCCTCGGCCTCAAGCATTCCCGCAAGCGCCAGATGCCAGATCCCACCCAGAGCTGTGCCCGATGCGGTCAACTCACCCGGATTTTCGCGCGCGTAATCCAGTAGTTCCGTCAGGCTTTCGAACGGGCTATCTGCGTTCACGATGACGCCCGCCGCTGGCATGTTCATCAGTGCGATGGGCGTGATGTCCTCATAGGTCAGATCCGTCAACCCGAACCAGTGCATCGTATCGATCTCGACCGTCGCCGCGCCGATCGTATAACCGTCGGGCCGCGCGCGCGAGATCGCGGTATGACCTGTCACGCCGTTGCCGCCGGTGCGGTTTACCACGTTGAAGGGAACGCCGAACCGATCCTGCAAGGCGGTCGCGAGCTGGCGCGCATTGGCGTCGGTCGTTCCGCCCGCGCCCCACGGAACGATGACGTTTACAGGGCGCTCGGGCACCCAGTTGCAGTCCTGCGCAACGGCTGCATGGCCGAACCCGGTAGCCGCGAGGATCGCGGCGGAGAAAATCGCTTTGTTCATGGTGTCCTCCCAGACATTGTGCGGCCCCCTCGAGGCCAGCGTGAAATGCGTGGCCTCCTCAAGACCAGCATGGAAGGAAAGATTGCACGGAAAAAAATGCTAGTCAATCGTTCTACTAGAACGTTTTACTAAAACGTTCTACTTGACGCCTAAAGCTCACTTCAGACAGAATCATGCGAAAGGAGATCCCATGCGCGCCCGCGTCACTCTAAAGGATATCGCCCGGGAGACCGGGCTCTCGGTCAGTTCCGTATCGCTGGCCTTGCGCGGTGACACCCGCTTTCCGGCCGATACGATCGCCCGTATCCGTACCGCCGCCACGTCGCTTGGATATGTCTACAATCAGGCAGCCGCCGATCTGCGCATGTCACGCACCAACCAGGTCGCCGTCTGTCTCGGCGATCTTACCAATCCTATCTTCAACGACATGCTCCTTGAGGCCGAGACCGAAATTGAGAGCCGCGGCAAGCGCCTGCTCCTTGGCATCACCCGTGAGAATCGCGCGCGTCAAGCCGACTTCCTTCATCAAGCGCTTCAGGTCGGCTGCGAGGCGCTGCTACTCTGCCCGGCCTACGGCACCACCTGCACAGATCTGGACGCGATCCTGCGCGTCGGCGACACTCTCGCCATCTCGACCGCGCTGTTCTTTCGCTCGGTAGAGGGCTTCGATGCCCCACAGATCGTCATGGATGAGGTCCGCAGCGGTCGCCTTTCCGCGCGTGCAGCCATTGATGCCGGCCATCGCAACCTTCACTGGATCGGCGGTGGCCGGCAAACGAGCGCCGCGTTCCAACGTCAATCGGGCGCAGTGGCCGAGATCGTCGAGGCCGGTCTCGCGCCTCCAGGCCTCCATCCCGGCCCCACCTCACGCGCCTACGGCTTCGCCAAGGCCACCGAACTCCTTGCCACACACAGGGGAGAGATCGCATTTCTATGCTTCTCCGACCTTATCGCAATGGGGGTGCTAGCGGCCTGCCACGCCGCCGGGCGGCGCGTTGGCCATGACGTTTCCGTCGTCGGCTGCGACGACATGGACGAGGTCAGATACGCCATCCCTCCCCTCACGACAATCCGGATCGACCTCAAGCACATCGTCGCCACCGCCATGCAGGCTGCCACCACCCCCGACTTCCCGCGCCCCGAAGCCTTCGAGCCCGTTCTAATTCAGCGCGAAAGCCTGTGCAGTCTCTGAGCAACAATTATGTCTTCCATAGCGGCCCGACCAGCACGGTCGATGCCTTTGAGCGGTGGCTTGGCCGAGCAGTTTCGAGCATGTCATTCAGCGTAGCACCGGGATCCCACCCGCTTTAAATCTACTCTAACATTTTGATTACGTTGCCGCACGCTGTCTGCTGTTTTCGGGTCGCCATCTAAAATGGGGCAATTTCGGCTGTGAATCAAAGCATAGCTTGATCCGCAGCGTAGGTTCAACCGCTGGAGCGGGCGACGAGGTCGGCACCGACCAATATCTTTGCACAGGGGAGGTCGGCAGCGCCGGTAATGATGTCGTCCAGCAGCGCCACGGCATGAAAGCCGATCTTGCGCTTTGACACGTCAATCGTCGTCAGCGGCGGATCGCTGGTGGCACTCATCGGCAGATTGTCGAAACCGATCAGCGAAACATCCTGAGGAATACCGATACCGTTCTCCCGCAAAGCCCTGGCAAAGCCGAGCGCCATGATGTCGTTGGTGCAGAAATAGCATTCCGCCAGTTTGCCGCCGGACGCCAGATAATCAGACGCACCGCGATGGGCACCAGTAAAAGTCGATTCAACGGAAATGATCAGCGAGGGATCAACCGCAAGACCGAGCCGCTCCATGTTGCGGAAATAGGCATCATGCCGCAGTTTGAAGTTGGTCGTTCCAACATGGCTGGCGACAAAACCGACTCTCGAGAAGCCGCGCGATTTGAAGCGTTCCAGCACCTTGTAGACGGCGTCGATATTGTTCATGTTAACGAAATTCGCCTCGACGACGTCGTAAAAAGTATCGATGAACACGATCGGCGCCCCGACGCTCTGCAGCAAACGGATGTCTTCCTCGCTCAATTCCGTTCCAAGAGCGATAACGCCGCTGACGCCGGCGGCTCCAGCGACAGCCTCTGCAATCGACGCAATGGTCTCGCCATCATGGCTGACGACCTCAAGCGCATAGCCTCTCCGCAGCGCCTCCTGCGACATGCCATCGATATAATCAGAAATGAAATGACTGTGGTCCCGGTTTACCGTCTGGCCGTGTTTGGCGATTTTTAGAAACCGCAATGTCTCCTTGACCTCGCTGGTACGGCTTCGGAAGGTACGAGGTACATATTTCAGCCGCGATACAGCTTCGAGAACCCGCACCCTCGTCGCTTCCGAAATCTCTCCCTTGCCGTTCAGCACAAGGGAAACTGTCGCAGCTGACACACCTGAGGCAGCTGCAATGTCGCGAATCGTGGGAAT
>NZ_SMAR01000032.1 GCF_004342225.1 Martelella mediterranea
ACAGCAATCATGCGAAAGCTTATCGAAATCGCAAACGCACTCATCCGCGACGACAGAAAATGGGCGCAAAATCCTGCTTGATAAAGACGGATACTCTAACCTATTGAATATAAGCATCGGCCCGAAAATCGATTCCGATTTTCGGGCCGATGCTGTAGCTGAGGAACTGTTGGTTTCCACGCAGAGAGCTTTAAAAGCGCGATGCCACCCATGAATGAAAGCCATGGGGTGGCATCGTTGCTGCATATACTTGTTCCTAAGCCGCTATTCGGCTGCCTCGGCGTAATCGCTCATCGGCGGGCAGGCGCAGACGAGGTTGCGGTCCCCATAGACATTGTCCACCCGGTTCACCGGCGGCCAGTATTTGTCGACGCGGAAGGCGCCGGGCGGAAAACATGCCTCTTCACGGGAATAGGCGTGGTTCCACTCACCGACGAGGTCTTCTACCGTGTGGGGTGCATTCTTGAGCGGGTTGTCGGCGCGGTCAGCCGTGCCATCTTCAATCGCCCGGATTTCATCACGAATGGCAAGAAGTGCATCGCAGAAGCGGTCCAGCTCGGCTTTGGTTTCCGATTCCGTTGGCTCGATCATCAGAGTTCCGGGAACGGGAAAGCTCATTGTCGGAGCATGAAAGCCACAATCGATCAGCCGTTTTGCGATGTCGTCGACACTGACATCTGCGCTGTCTTTCATTGGGCGCGTATCAATGATGCACTCATGAGCAACACGGCCCTTTTCCGACTTGTAGAGCACATCATAGGCTCCTTTCAGCCGGGCTGCGATATAGTTGGCGTTCAGGATCGCAACGCGTGTTGCCTGCGTCAGTCCTTCTCCGCCCATCATCAGGCAGTAACTCCACGAGATTGGCAGTATTGAAGGCGACCCGAAAGGCGCTGCTGAAACCGCGCCGCCATCCACATTGTTTGCAGGATTGCCGGGCAGGTGCGGGGCCAGATGCGCCCTGACGCCGATCGGTCCCATGCCCGGACCGCCGCCGCCATGAGGAATGCAGAAGGTTTTGTGCAGGTTCAGATGACTGACATCAGATCCGATGTCGCCGGGGCGCGAAAGTCCGACCATGGCATTCATATTCGCGCCGTCGAGATAAACCTGACCACCGTGCTCATGGGTAATGTCACAAACCGTTTTCACGGTCTCTTCAAACACGCCATGGGTAGACGGATAGGTGATCATACAGGCAGCAAGATTTTCCGCATGCTGGCTGGCTTTATCGCGAAAATCATCGATATCGATATCACCGTTTTCGCGTGCCTTGACCGGCACAACTTTCATGCCTGCCATTTGCGCCGAGGCGGGGTTCGTGCCATGGGCTGACATGGGAATAAGGCAGATGTTGCGATGGCTCTCGCCATTGGCGCGGTGATACCTGCGAATGGTCAGCAGTCCTGCATATTCCCCCTGAGCGCCGGAATTCGGCTGCATGGAAAATGCATCATAGCCGGTGATGGCGCAGAGCTTTTCCGTCAGGTCGGAAATCATTTCGCGGTATCCAGCTGTCTGATTTTCCGGTGCGAAGGGATGAATATCTGCAAACTCCGGCCAGGTGATCGGCAGCATTTCCACTGTGGCATTCAGCTTCATGGTGCATGATCCAAGCGGGATCATCGCCCGGTCAAGTGCCAGATCCCGGTCCGAAAGCCGGCGCATGTAGCGCGTCATTTCGCTTTCGGCGCGGTTCATGTGAAAGATCGGGTGCGTCATGTAAGCGCTTGTTCGCAATAGACTTTGTGGAAGTCTGTAATCCGAATCGAATTCCGAAATTGAAAAACTACCGCCGAAAGCATCCCATACGGCTTCGACATGGGCGGGACGTGTGCGTTCGTTGACGGAAATTCCGATTTTGGTGTCGCCGACCTTGCGCAGGTTAATGCCGTTTTCTACCGCATTGCGCATGATCAGTCCCTGAAAGGCCCCGACTTCGACGGTGATCGTGTCGAAGAAGTTTTCGGGCTCGATCTTAAAGCCGAGCGCTTCCAGACCCCTAGCCAGAAGAACGCCTTTGCGGTGAACCTGCTGCGCAATCGCCTTCAGCCCGTCCGGCCCGTGGAACACGCCATACATGGACGCCATAACAGCAAGAAGCACCTGGGCCGTGCAGATGTTGGACGTCGCCTTTTCGCGGCGGATGTGCTGTTCGCGGGTCTGCAGGGCAAGCCGGTAGGCGCGATTTCCACGGCTGTCGACCGAGACCCCCACAAGACGACCCGGCATGGAACGCTTGTAGGCGTCCTTGACCGCCATGTAGGCCGCGTGCGGGCCACCATAACCAAGCGGTACGCCAAAGCGCTGCGATGAGCCGATGGCGATATCGGCGTCCATCTCGCCCGGCGATTTCAGAAGCGTCAGCGCCAGCGGGTCAGCCGCCATCACCGCAATCGCTTTTGCGTCATGCAATGCAGTGATGGTCGATGTGAAATCGTGAATATGGCCGAAAGTCCCTGGATACTGAAAGATCGCGCCGAAAACATTTTCGGCGATAAGGTCAGTCAGCGGATTGCCAACTACGATCTCCCATCCAAGCGGCTCAGCACGGGTTTTGAGAAGAGCAATCGTTTGCGGATGACAGTTCTCGTCGACAAAGAAGGCCGTGGCTTTCGATTTGGCAACGCGGTTTGCCATTGCCATCGCTTCTGCCGCCGCTGTTGCCTCGTCGAGAAGCGAAGCGTTGGCGACATCAAGCCCCGTGAGGTCAGCGATCATTGTCTGGAAGTTCAAAAGGGCCTCAAGGCGTCCCTGACTGATTTCCGGCTGGTAAGGCGTATAAGCCGTATACCAGGCCGGGTTCTCCAGAATATTGCGCTGGATTACCGGCGGGGTAATGGTGCCGTAATAGCCCTGACCGATCATTGAGGTCAGTGGTTTGTTCTTGTTTGCCGTTTCGCGCAGCTTGTCGAGCGCTTCTCGCTCGGTCATTGCCGGTCCCCATTCAAGCGGGGCATCCTGCCGGATTGCAGCGGGAACAGTGTCATCAATCAGCGCATCGAGGCTTTCGTAGCCAATCGTTTTCAGCATCTCCGACATTTCCGCCGGTGATGGGCCGATATGACGCCGGTTGGCGAAGTCATACGGCTGATAATCAGTAAACTGGAATTCTGCAGGCGTTGTCATCAGGCGATGAACTCCTTGTAGGCCGCTTCATCCATCAGCGGGTCTGCATCGGCCGGATTATCGAGCTTCAGTTTAAAAAACCATCCGTCGCCCATCGGCTGCTCGTTGACGAGCTCCGGCTTGTCGGCAATGGCTTCGTTGACCTCGGTAATTTCGCCCGCCAGCGGGCAGAAAACGTCAGAGGCTGCTTTGACGGATTCCACGGTTGCCGCATCGTCGTTCTTGTCGAATTTGGCGCCAACCTCCGGCAGTTCCACAAAAACGAGGTCGCCAAGCTGTTCAGCTGCGTGGGCCGTGATGCCAACGGTTGCAACACCATCTTCGATCTTCAGCCACTCATGTTCTTCAGTAAATTTAATGGTCATTGTAAAGGCGTCCCGCTCAGCGTTTGTAGGTGGGTTTAATAAAAGGCATTTCAGCGATGGTAACGGGCAGGTATTTGCCGCGTACTTCCGCAAAAATCGTCTTTCCGGCTTCAGCACAGTCTGTGGCAACATAGCCCATTGCGACCGGCGTGCCGGCAGAGGGGCCGAATGAGCCAGAGGTCACATAGCCGATTTCAGTCGTGCCGGTTTCGTCTGCGAATAACCGCGCTGGTGGGCGGATCGGTGCACGGCCTTCAGCTTTCAGCCCGACGCGAAGGCGCGATACGCCATCTGAGAGCTGCCGGAAAATTGTCTCGCTTCCCGGAAAGCCACCGGCGCGATCGCCACCGGGGCGGCGGGCTTTCTGCATGCCCCAGACCAGCGCCGCTTCAACCGGCGTCGTTGTTTCATCGATATCGTTGCCGTGAAGGCAAAGTCCGGCTTCCAGTCGCAGCGAATCGCGCGCACCAAGGCCAATCGGCTCGCAGTCTTCATGCGCCAGCAGTCGTCGTGCCAGATCTTCTGCCTTTTCAGCTGGTACGGAAATTTCAAACCCGTCCTCGCCAGTATAGCCGGATCGGGAGATGATGCAGGTCGTTCCCTCAATTTCGCAGGCGCGGACATCCATGAATTTCATGTCCGTAACGGCTTTGCACAGTGACATCAAAACGGCTTCCGCCTTTGGTCCCTGAAGCGCAAGCAGCGCCTTGTCATCGAAGTGCTCCTCAACCACACAAAGGTCTGAAACATTCGTCTTGAGATGTAAAAGGTCGGCATCCTTGCAGGCAGCATTTACGATCACCAGAAGATGATCGCCGCGGTTTGCAACCATCAGGTCATCCAGTATGCCGCCGTTTTCGTCGGTGAAAAAGGCATATCGCTGACGTCCGGCTTTCAGGCCTGCAATGTCAACCGGAACCAGCTTCTCAAGAGCCAGCGCGGCATCTGCGAGATTGCCTGAGATCGGCTTGAGGTAGATCTGCCCCATGTGGGAAACGTCGAAAAGTCCAGCTTTTTCACGTGTATGCAGGTGTTCTTTCATGACGCCAAGCGGGTACTGAACCGGCATATCATAGCCGGCAAACGGCACCATGCGTGCGCCGAACGTCTGATGAAGAGCGTGGAGCGGTGTGTGTTTCAGGGAAGTATTGTCGTCCAACAAAATGCCTCCGGATTGCGTATCATAACGCCGGCTCAAAAGGTTGGGCAAATCTGTTGATTTACCGCGCGAATGAGCCCCCTCTGTCCTGTGCGCCTGAGATTATTATCCCTTCGGCCAGCCCGCCTTGAAGTTCCAAGGAAAGCCTTGTCTCCAGAGTTATCGATTGCGTGCTGGTCCTTTTGCCTGAGAGTTTCCGGGGCAGTTGCTCCTTCGGCCTCGTCCTGAGTGACGACTTCTCCCGGCACGCTTTTGGCTGTGATTATCCGCGAACCCGGTGACATTGCAAGAGGGCTTCTCACGAATTCCATTTGATATTTCATCGTGAATGCCGCGCGATAGCCTGGAACGTCGCCGAGATGGTTTTATCAGACATGAAAAACACAGGGGCTTGCTCGTTGGCCCCGGCTTTGAAAAGATCGTCGCAGGTTTTCAATCTCTGCATAAAAGGAATTTCCGGGTGTCTCAGATATTTACGCATGCGCTTCTCGCCGCCGCCGGTGGCGCGCTTGGAACTGTTGGGCGTTACTTCGTCGGCTTGTTTGCAGAGCGTTTATGGGGACCTAATTTTCCGTGGGGTACGTTGATCGTCAATGTAGCTGGTTCGCTGATGATCGGTCTTCTTGTTGAGGCAGTCGCCAGAGCGATGAACCAGTCTGCAGATATGCGGGTGTTCATCGTGACCGGGTTCCTTGGTGGTTTTACGACATTCTCATCGTTTTCACTTGATACGATGAACATGCTGGAGCGCGGTGATGTCGTGCCCGCTCTGCTTTATGTGCTTGGATCGCTGATCATCGCGTTTGCCGCTGTTTTCGCTGGGCTCGCGATTGGCCGGATGGTTTTTTAAACCATTTCAATTCTGCGCATCTTGCGCTAGAAGCCAGCCCTTAAGAGCAAGGGTTTAAGAGCAATGGCAGGTATCGAACATATCGAGGTAGATCAGGACGAAGCGGATATGCGCCTCGATCGCTGGTTCAAGGTGCATTATCCGGGGCTGGGCTTCGGCGCACTGCAAAAGCTGTTGCGCTCGGGGCAGGTACGGGTCGATGGTGGCCGGGTTAAATCCGATACCCGCGTTCAGCCCGGTCAGACGGTGCGCATTCCGCCCATGCAGGCCGATCATAAAAAGTCTGGCCCGATTGCGGGCAAAGCACTCAAGCACTCTCCCGATGCCGAGCTTCTGTCGCGGATGCTGATCTATGAAGACAAGCGTGTGTTTGTGCTTAACAAGCCGGCTGGAATGGCAGTGCAGGGCGGTTCGGGTGTCGTGAGGCACATCGATAAGATGCTGGAAGCGTGGACAAACCAGAAGGGCGAGAAGCCCAGGCTTGTTCATCGTCTGGATCGTGACACATCCGGCGTTCTGGTCATCGCTCGCTCGCGCGGCGCGGCACAGAAGCTGACGGAGGCCTTTCGCCATCGCACCACAAAGAAAACCTATTGGTCGCTTGTGAAAGGCATGCCGCGCAAGAATGAGGATAAGATTTCAACCTGGCTTGTGAAAGAGCAGACGCCGGATGGTGACCGCATGCGGGTTGCCAGACACGGTGAGCCGGATTCCGATCATGCTGTGTCGTACTATCGTGTCGTAGATACGGTTGCGAACCGGCTGACCTGGCTGGAGATGGAGCCTTATACCGGACGAACCCACCAACTGCGTGTTCATGCGCTGCATATCGGGCACCCGATCATCGGGGATCCGAAATACTTTATTGATGACCCGAACTGGGAGTTTCCGGGCGGCATGCAGAAGAGACTGCATCTGCACGCGCGCCACATCGATATTCCGCATCCCGATGGCGGGCGGCTGAAGGTCACTGCACCACTGCCGCCGCATATGGTTCAAAGCTGGAACCTGCTTGGTTTTGACGCAGATCGTGAAGATCTTGCGAAGGATTGATACGTGACAACAAAACTCGTTCTTTTCGATTGCGACGGCACGCTTGTCGACAGTGCGCGCCGGATTCACGAAACAATGCGGCGTGCCTTCGTCGCGTTCGGTTATCCCGAGCCCGGTTATGATGCTGTGAAAGCAACCATAGGGCTCTCTCTGGATGTCGCCATGGCAGAACTTTTGGGGCGCGCAGTCCGGAATTCGGAGATTGTTGAAATACGAAAATATTTCAAGTCTTTGTTTGCTGAAGTTCATGCAGATCCTTCGATGATGGAACAGCTCTTTGAAGGCATCGATACGCTCATTGGCGCGCTCTCGCAGCAAGATGATATCGTCATTGGAGCGGTGACCGGAAATTCACGCCGCGGACTTGAGCATGTGCTTTCAATGCATGGTCTGAAACCGCATTTCAGCGTTTCGCGCACTGCCGATGATTGCCCTTCCAAGCCCAATCCGGCAATGGTGCTTGAATGCTGCGCCGATCAAAATATACACCCGGAAAATGCTGTGGTGATTGGCGATGCAGCTTTCGATATGGCGATGGCTGTTGCTGCCGGTGCTGGTTCCATTGGTGTCAGCTGGGGATATGGATCGGTTTCGGATCTGAAGAAAGCAGGTGCAGGCGCAATTGCTTCGCATCCGGATGAAATTCCGGCACTTCTGCTCGGTGAACGCGATCTTTCAAAAGTTGTCGATTGTATTGATACAATTGGATGACGCTGCATGGCAGGGACAGACAGGATGAAACTTGTACTCTTTGATTGCGACGGCACACTCATCGACAGCATTGCGATCATTCAGGAGACGATGACCCGGACGTTCCGTTCTTTCGGTTATTCCGAGCCTTCTGTCGATGAAACGCGCGCAACGGTCGGCCTGACGCTCGACGTTGCCATCGCACGCTTACTAGGGCGTGAAGCCGTTGATGCCGAATGCAGTGACATGATGGGCTATTATCGGTCGCTGTTCGTTCAGGTCCGCTCTGATCCGGCCATGCAGGAAAAGCTGTTTGATGGCATTCGGCCAATGCTGGAGCAATTATTTCTGCATGACGATATCCTGGTCGGAGCGGTGACAGGAAAATCCCGGCGTGGTTTGGATCACATGCTGAAAACGCATGGTTTCAGCCGCAACTTCATAACAACACGGACTGCGGACGACTGCCCTTCCAAGCCCAATCCGGCGATGGTTCTGGAATGCTGCGCTGAAACCGGAATGGAGCCATCTGAGGCGATTGTGATCGGTGATACTGTTTTCGATATCGAAATGGCAAAATCTGCAGGCGCGCCTTCGCTCGGTGTGTCATGGGGCTATGGAGCGCCGGCTGAACTGTTGCGGACAGGCGCATCTTCGATTGCAGAAACGCCGTCTGACATTCTGAAATTTGTTTTAGAGGGGGCAGTATGACTTCCGAAACTGACAATAAAGCCAACCCGGTTCTACGGGCTCAGGAACTGATGCGGGCAGAATTGCCAAAGCGGTTCTACAAGCTGGCGAGTGTTGAGCCACGTGAAGGCGGTCGTGCTGTATTGCTGGATGGCCGTCCGGTTAAAACGCCGGGCCGCAATGTCCTTCTTTTGCCCACTGACAGTGCTGCCAGCCTGGTGCGCGACGAATGGGAGCAACAGAAAGAGGTTATTGATCCGGCCAGAATGCCGATAACCCGACTTGCCAATACGGTTATCGATGGCGTGACCTTGAACCATGAAGCCGTGTTTGAAGAGATCATCGCCTATAGCGGCAACGACATGCTTTTCTATCGTGCTGAAAGCCCGCGCGAGTTGGTCGATCGCCAGCATGAGAAATGGGATCCGATTCTGGACTGGGCTGGTGAAGAACTTGGTGCCCGTTTTGTGCTTGTGGAAGGCATCGTTCACGCTGGCCAGCCCGAGGAAAGTATTTTGGCCATACGGCGCGAAATGGGGCAGCATCGCGATCTCTTCGCGCTTGGAAGCCTGCATGTGATCACGACGGTTACCGGTTCGGCGTTGCTGGCGCTGGCGCTTGTCAGAGGTCGTATTGATCTGGACGAGGCGTGGCAATTGGCCAACCTTGAAGAAGACTGGACGATTGAGCACTGGGGGCGCGATGAGGAAGCTGATAAGCGTCGTGCAAAACACTATGAAGACCTGAAGGCGGCGCATGATCTGGCGAAAGCCGTTCAGGAGTAGCGCTGTTTCGCGGCCCGTTTTGGCCAAGGATATCAGTTGCAAAGGCCCGCAGCGAACAAACGCTGCGGGCTTTTTTCATCGTACTGATCGGCAGGCGCTGGTTATCCCAGACGCGTTGCATGCCAGCGCAGGTGGTCATCCATAAACGTTGAAATGAAGTAGTATGAATGATCGTAGCGCTCATGCATGCGGAGCGTCAGCGCGATGTCGGTTCCTTTGACGGCATCTTCGAACATCCACGGCTTGAGACCGTTTTCGAGGAAACCATCGGCCTTGCCCTGATCGATCAGGAATTCGGGGAAACGCGCGCCATCTTCCACCAGTGCGCAGGCATCATACTGCCGCCACTGGCTCTGATCCTTGCCGAGATACTGTTCAAGCGCCCCGATTGACCAGTCTGAGGTCATTGGCGAAACGATGGGCGCGAAGGCCGAGCAGCTTTTGAAGCGCTCCGGATTCTTCAGCGCAATCGTCATTGCGCCGTGGCCGCCCATAGAATGGCCGAAAATCGCCTGACGGCTCATGTCTGCGCGGAAATTTTCCGCCACCAGAGCCGGAAGCTCTTCGGTTATGTACGTGTACATCCGGAAATTTGCAGACCAGGGGGCTTCTGTCGCGTCGATATAAAAACCAGCGCCTTGCCCGAGCTGCCAGTTTGTAAGCTCATCGGGAATATCCTTGCCACGGGGACTTGTGTCCGGGCAGACGATGATCAGGCCGAGCTCTGCGGCCAGACGGCGATATTCACCCTTTTCCATGACGTTAGCATGCGTGCAGGTCAGGCCTGAAAGGTACCAGACAACCGGGCAGGGCTCTTTTGTTGCCTGCGGTGGAACGAACACAGCAAAGGTCATTTCACAGCCACAGGCGGTCGAGTCGTGAGAGAAAACGGCCTGCATCCCGCCAAAGGCGGTATTTTCAGACAGGATATTCATGGCTGGCTCCTTGGAAAATCAGTCAGCTTTATGTTGATTGATGGACTTTGCCTGACGGCAAAACCGCTCCATCGTTTGCAGGAATGACGACCGGTCCCGTGCCGAAAACGCAGCGTTATAGCCCTTGCTTTCGCCGGTCTCGCGCAGGTGCTGTCCGAGATCACGCATGGCACGCGCGGTCCCGATGTTGGTCGCATCAAAGATTCGACCGTTCGGACCGGTTACCAGTGCGTTTTCCGCGACGCAACGCTGTGCCAGAGGGACATCGGCGGTGACGACAATATCTCCGGATGAGGCCCGTTCTGCAATCCAGTCATCGGCGGCATCAAAACCATCGGAGACAATGACATTGCGGACCATAGGGTCGCGCGAGGGGCGCAGCCCTGAGTTTGCAACAAAGGTAACCGGAATGTTGTGACGCTCTGCCACCTTGATGACTTCAGCTTTTACCGGGCAGGCATCTGCATCCACGTAGATCATGACGCGATACTGCCTGCCGGGGAGCGTAACATATCCACATGCGGTATCCCGTCTTCGAGATATTCTTCCGATGTCGTGACAAAGCCTGCGCGTCCGTAAAAGCGCTGAAGATGGCTCTGCGCCGAAATTTCGATTGGGATATCGCCGTAGAGCCTCTCGCATGCGGTGATCGCCTCATCCATCAGAACAGGACCGAGATGTTCGCCCCGCCTTAAAGGCGCAACGATGACGCGACCGATCCGCGCGGCTGAATTCCCTTTTTCCGGGGCAAACAGCCGCGCATATGCGATCAGGTTATCACCGTCGAGAAGCCGCAGATGGAGCGCTTCGCTGTCCTTGCCGTCGAGTTCGGGGTAGGGGCAGTTCTGCTCCACCACGAAAACATCAACGCGCAGTTTCAGCACGTCATACAGTTCGGCAGGTGTGAGCGCCTCCATGCGGGACAGCTCGACAGTATACGCGCTCATCAGTAAACGACCACCGAACGAATGCTCTCGCCCTTGTGCATCATATCGAAGCCTTTGTTGATGTCCTCAAGCTTCAGAAGATGGGTGATCATCGGATCAATTTCGATTTTACCATCCATGTACCAGTCGACGATTTTGGGAACATCGGTCCGTCCTCTGGCGCCGCCAAAAGCCGTCCCCATCCATGACCTTCCCGTCACAAGCTGGAAGGGGCGGGTGGAGATTTCCTGACCAGCGCCAGCGACACCGATAACCACGGATTTACCCCAGCCGCGATGAGCGCTTTCGAGAGCCTGACGCATGACATTGGTGTTGCCGGTGCAGTCGAACGTGTAATCGGCGCCGCCGATGGTGTCGGCACCACGTTTGGTCATGTTGATCAGGTAGGGGACAATCTCTTCGCCGACTTCTTTCGGGTTGACGAAGTGAGTCATGCCAAAGCGTTCCCCCCATTCCTTTTTCTCGTTGTTGAGATCAACGCCCACGATCATGTCAGCGCCGGCAAGCCGCAGCCCCTGAATAACATTCAGCCCGATACCGCCGAGGCCAAACACAATGGCTGTCGATCCGACTTCGACCTGAGCCGTGTTGACGACAGCGCCGACACCGGTCGTAACACCGCAACCAATGTAGCAAGCCTTGTCGAAGGGCGCATCCGGATTGATCTTTGCCACAGCGATTTCGGGCAGAACCGTGTAATTGGCAAAGGTGGAGCAGCCCATGTAATGGTGTATCGGCTTGCCATCGAGCGAGAAGCGGCTGGTGCCATCGGGCATCAGGCCTTGTCCTTGGGTGGAGCGGATCGCGGTACATAGATTGGTCTTGCGCGAAAGGCAGGAGGGGCACTCCCGGCATTCAGGCGTATAAAGCGGAATAACATGGTCACCTTTTTTCACCGAGGTGACCCCGGCGCCGACATCGACAACAACGCCTGCGCCTTCATGGCCCAGAATTGCCGGGAAAATACCTTCCGGATCTGCGCCTGAAAGAGTGAAGTCATCGGTGTGGCAAAGACCTGTGGCCTTCACTTCGATGAGGACTTCACCTGCTTTCGGCCCTTCCAGCTGAACCGTTGCGATTTCAAGCGGTTTTCCCGCTTCAAGGGCGATTGCTGCGCGCACATCCATTGGCATTTCCTCCTGCCCGAATGAAGATCTGATTTTATACAAGAAACTGTGACATGCGGCGGCTAGATTGCGCAAGAGTGTTTCCCTGCACGCAACTGCATACATAGCGAGCTGTGCGCATTTACGGGATCTGCCATGACTGGCGTTTAGCCGCAGAATTGGCTAAATATAATTTAAAAGACCGGGAATTCCGGCAGAATTTAAAGGGATGGAGAGGACCTCTTATGGCGCAGCTCGATGAGCATTACTACGCCGATGATACGCTTGGCGGGCGGCTGCTTGCCGCCCGGGAAAGTGCCGGGCTGACGATGGCTGCGCTTTCAAAGCAGATTGGTGTCTCTGCTTCCAGTGTCAGGGACTGGGAGTGCGACCGCGCTGCGCCTCAGACCGATCAGCTCGTTCGAATGGCCGCTGTCATGGGCGTCCGCCCGCTCTGGCTGATGTCTGGCGATGTTGATGGAGCAGCACAGGCGTCCAGACGTTCAATCGCCGCTGATCGCAGTCAGAGGCGCGAATTTATTGATTTCTCGACCCTGCGCCGCTCGACGACCGATGGCCGCATTATCGTTGGAATTACGCTCCGTTCGGCGCGGTCGCGTTCAACCCACTAGAGTATGCCTGTCCGCTCAGATGATTCGGAACGATCAGGCTGTCGGTCCGAATACCTGTTCGAAGGCCTGACGGTAGCGCATGTCGACGTCTTCCATTGTTACCGGTAAACCAAGATCGATGAGACTGGTAACGCCGTAGCCGGAAATTCCGCATGGCACGATACCGGTGAAGTGCGACAGATCAGGTTCGACATTGATCGACAGGCCGTGAAAGCTGATCCAGTGGCGAAGCCGTATGCCGATTGCAGCGATCTTGTCTTCTGATTCCGCCCCATTGGGTAATGGCGGCTTTTCAGGACGGCGCACCCATACGCCCACGCGGTCTTCGCGCCGTTCTCCGCGTATATTCATTGAATCCAGAGTTCGTATGATACTGTCTTCAATGGCGGCAACAAATGCCCGGACGTCACGTTTCCGGCGCTTCAGATCAAGCATGATGTAGACGACGCGCTGTCCGGGCCCGTGATAGGTGTATTCGCCGCCACGCCCGGTCTCAAATACCGGAAAGCGGTTTGGCACGAGCAGATCCTGAGCGCGTGCGCTTGTGCCTGCAGTATAAAGTGGCGGATGCTCCACCAGCCAGACAAGTTCGTCGGCCTCACCATGCGCGATGCGCTCGACCTCCTGCTCCATGAACGCGATTGCTTCCGGATAAGGCGTAAGCCCTTCGGAAACCAGCCAGCGCACAGGCGGCTCTGAGTCGGATTCAGGATGCATGAGGGTGTCGAGTTCGCGTCTTTCCATGAGAATCTCCTTACAGATTTCAGGCGCTTCGGCAAGCCGGGCAGAGCATTTGCGAGAATGTATCGAATAATTGAAAAAAAACGCTTTTGAGCGCTTGTGTGCTGTCAGTCCTTTTGCTACATGCAGCGGCGCCGGAGCAATCTGGCATCTACCACGATGCGGTCGTGGCGGAATTGGTAGACGCGCAGCGTTGAGGTCGCTGTGGGGCAACCCGTGGAAGTTCGAGTCTTCTCGACCGCACCATTTACACCAAGCGGGTGTAATGTTTTCAAGAATTTAGTGTCGTAAGTGTACCACGTCATAACCATGCGTGGGACACATTGAGTCTTTCCATCGCATTCACAGCGAGTTTCCAGCGCTGCACGCGGCGCGTATAGACCTCGCTTGTCTTGGCCTCTGAATGACCGAGAATCGCCATCATTTCATATTGGGAGCATCCGAGTTCAGCCAGCAATTCGGCTAGGCCTTTACGCACACCATGCGCAGACAGGTGCGGCAATCCCGCCGTGACGCACCAGCGTTTGAACATTGCTGACATGCTGTCACCGCTGGCGAACGGCCTACCTCCTCGACCGAGAACATACGTTGCGCCCTGAACCTTTGATTCTCGCGTTGCGGTCTTGAGTGGCGGCAGCAAGGGGATAACGACCTCGCTCGACCCTTTCTTTTTCGGTGTCCAACGAAGGGCCTCGACGCCCTCAATCGTGCATTCGTGGCTGCGTCCAAGCATCGTCAGGTCTTCGATCCTACAGCCGGTCCAAAGTAGAACTGACATCGCGATGTGTGCCTTGCTGCCAGCCGGGTGGGTCGCGAAAAAGGCTTTGACATCTGCCGCTTTCCAAGGCGTTGCACCGTTTCCTTTTTTGTAGGTTCTATCGATCCCGCGTGCCGGGTTCTGGCTTATGTATTTACGCTTGATAGCCCAATCATACATGACTGCGACTGCCTCAATGAAAGCGTGAGCCTGCGCTGGTGTCGCGCTCATATCATCCTGCATGGCGATCAGCTTTTCCTGCGGTATAAGCATGACCTTGTCAGGATCGACTGTAAGCCTTTTCAATAGGTTGCGCTTCTTTTTTAGTGTCTTGATGCTGGTTGTTCCCGCTTCGACACGTTTTTCCAAAAACTCAAAATAAAGATGCACAAGCCAGCCGATGGAGCGTGCTTTCGCATAGTCGGACGCCTTTTGTATTGGCTGCGGTTTGTCTCCGGCTCGGGCAATCAGGTATTGCCGTTGGAAGTCGTCGTCATCCGGGCCGCAATGGATCCTGATCTTGACGTTTCTTCGACCTTCTGGACGCACGCGCCAGCGGAAATTGCCAGACGGAAGCTCTTCGCGCACAAGCCCGGGATAGTTCACTTTCATTTTAGCCCTCACCATTCTTTCAGGCCCTCATCATTTGGCGCGGGGCTTTTCGGCTCAATGCCAGCAAAGTGGATTTCATACTGTCCACCGGTTATGCACAGCCTTTCCACAGACAGGCCTTCCTCCCGGGCAGCGCGCAACGCTTTGCGCAATGCCGCCTCGCTTGAGCGTAAACGCGTCTGTTTTTCTGGCAGGGGCGGGCTGTTGTGTGCGATCATCCTCTTCGCCTCCAGTGTTCAAAATCTTTGACCATCGCGCGCCAGCGGGCGGCGGCTTGGCGGTCTTGGTTCAAGTCTGCGCGGCTGGCGATCATCAGTGCCTTGCGCACAGCGTCCGTCACGCGTTCGTCTGTCAGCGGCCTTGCGATGCCATGGCGGGCTTCCATGAAAGCTTTGAATGCCGGTTCTGAACACTTCATCGCGCATTCAGCCGCGTAATCCTTCGCCGGCCTGCCGCCTTTTTCTTCAAGCTTGAGGCGCAATGCATTCAGGTCAGCGTTCTGGCGCTCCGTCAGCTGCTTGAGTGCATCCACCATGCGGATGAGCTGCGCGGGGATGTCTGCGTGCTTCAAGAGCAATTCCCGGTTCGCTGTCGGGCATGTGTGCGGCACGGATGCCATGACTTCGGGTTCAGCCGGGTCCATGCCGTCTGTTTCGCGGTGAAGGCCTGCTGTATCCGACGAAATTTCTTTGACCGGCGCGGCACTGACGACAAGCGAGCGTATCCGCTCCAGCCGTTCTTTGGCGGGCAGGTGTGATTGCGTCATTGCTTGCGCGCCTGATGCTTTGAAATGGAGGCGCGCGTTCGTTTTATCGATCTGAGCGTGGCAACGCCCGCGATCAGGGAATAAGCTGTGACAGCAAGACATGCTCCACAAAAGAAACCTGTTAGGTGATCCAATGTCATCTGGTGCCTCAATCCAATCAATAATGAAAGATATGCTTTCATCTAATTGCATAAAAAATGAAAGCAATGCTGTCAATTGCTTTCAGCTTGAATTGGACCCTCTCTCTCTTTCGCGATGAAACGGTTATTGAGGTGATCTTGGGTTGAGGCCGTGTGTTAGCGCCTTGAAATCACGCCGCAAATTCGTCCTAGGATCTTCAAACGGTCGAGTTCAACCGTGAAGTCCTGAAGGTTTTCGTTATCCGAAATAATAATCACTTCAGCAGGTGCGCTGAATGGAACGCGCTGGAGACGCTTGATTTGTGGTTCCGTCTCCCCATCCGAAATGGCGTAGACGGTGTCTGAGGTCATAGTGTCTTGCGAAAGGTCCACTAGAACTCGGTCTCCGGGTAGATAGGTGGGGGACATGGAATCGCCTACGACCTCCATGACAATTGTTCTGGAAGGGGAGGCTTTGGCCTCATTTCGCAAGTATTCTATCGGCAATATCCACTCGGCTTTTACAGCATGCCCCGAAATAGCATTGTTTCCGACCGGCAAGTTGATGACTTCGCCCAGTTGTCCTTGGCCCGCGCCCAGCTTTCCGTCGATCTCCGGTATGGCTCCCTCTTGCGAGCCCTGCCAGTGTTCTCGTGAGTAGCCGACTTCAGGTTGCTCTTCTTCAAGGCTGTCGGGATCGAAAGAAGAAATGATAGGTGCGTCGGGGTTGCCTCTGTTATAGGCGAGCCAGTTAAGGTCAACTTTTGCGAGCTTGCAAATCCGGCTTAGGTTTTCAATTCCAACCTCTTTGCCGGTTTCCCAATTGCCGACCGCGCCACGCGTGACTGCTGGGCCGTGCTGACTGAGCAGTTTCGCGAACTGCTCTTGTGAGCCGATCTTGAGTATCTCTGATCGCACATAGCGTATGCGTTCGCCGCGTGCCTTATCGATTTTTCTCTTGGTCATCATGCTTGGATTATGGCCGATGAAAGCTAGGCTTTCATCGAAAGATATGCTTGCAGAGTCAAGAAAGATATGCTTACAAACGGGTATGGAATATTTTTGTACCCTTGCAAAACAAACAGCTGGCGGTCCCGTCGCGCTTGCGAAGGCGATTGGAAACGTTTCGCCTCAGGCTGTCTCTCAGTGGAAACGCGTCCCAGCTGGCCGTGTGCTTCAAGTCGAACGCATTGTCAGTATCTCCAGGCACGATCTGAGGCCGGACATTTATGGTCATCACTCCAGTGAATTGGAGGCGGAATGATCATCCGAATGAAAAGTTCACCCGGCAAGAGCGCGCATATTTCCTTTCTCCTGCGGCATTCGTGCCACGGCGATGGCTACAATGCAGATATAGCGTCGCATTCAGCCGGTCGCAGTGAATGCGTTCTCCAAAATCATTCCTATAGTGAGGTGCTTTGATGCAGCGTTTGCTTGCTCAAAAGGCCGTTGATGGCCTGCGTGAAGCATCCCGTCGTGCCGTCGTCCAAGGCGGTGGGCCGGAACGTTTTCAATATGTCACGCGGCTCAATCAGAGCCAGCTTTCGAAATGCTGGATCTGTGATCCCAGCCGGAAAAATCAGCTCGTTATGGCAGTCGATGTTGCTGTTGAGGCGGACATGGAAGCAGGCGCGCCGGTCATTCTTGGCGAAATGGCGCGGCTGGAAGGCTACCGGCTTGAGCGGGATGACTTTGAAGAGGCGGGCAAGGGTGGCCTTGGTATTGCCGATATCGGTACGTTTCAGGCGGCTTTTCATGCCCTGTCGCAATCGATGATGGATGCGGCAGCCGATGGACATGTTGATGCGCGTGAAGCTGCCGACATCCTCGAACATTTCGCGAAATTTTTGCGGGTCGCGCATGCCGTCGAGTGCAAGGCCCATGACTGCGACGATGGGGGCGAGGTGTGATGAAGCCGAACGACACCAAACCTCAGACCGCTTCCAGCCGCTGCCGGATCATTTCCAGCTGCGGCTTTACCTTTTGCCTGACCTGTCACGGCAATGACTATGACGACCGCCCGTTTGCCTGCTGTTCACATCCACAAAATTCAAAGGAGCGCGCGCATGAACACGCATGACGATTCCTATGATCCGCTGGCCGTTGCCGGGCAGGATCGCACTGAAGAAAACCGCAAGGTCCGGAAAGATGTGAAAGCGGGTGGGCCGAATGTTGCGCGTGATCAGCTTCGCGCCTTCATCGAGCGGGTTGAGCGGCTGGAAGAGGAAAAATCGACAATCGCTGACGATATCAAGTCGGTCTACAGCGAGGCAAAGGCCAGCGGTTTTGACACCAAGGCCATGCGCAAGATTGTCCGGCTTCGCGGTCAGGATGAGCAAAAGCTGGCTGAAGAAGAGGCGATCCTTGATAGCTACAAGGCCGCTCTTGGCATGTTGCCACTGTTTGAAAACGACGGTGATGCGGCATGAGGGCGGCACGTATCATCAAGGTTATCTGCCCGGAATGTGTCGGTCAGGGTTACCTTTCAGAGCGAAAATTGCGGTGCGCGATGTGTTGCGGGAATGGCCGTGTGAGCGTCTGCGATGCACGCCAGCACGCGATTTCATGCCGGAAAGCTGCGGACCGGCTCGGGCCGGGAACGCTTTATCGCGCCCGCCGTCAGAGGCTCTATCAGGTTGCCGAATGGGTCTTTGAAACCATCGGAGAATTGCCGCCGTGGCGACGCCACCGGGAGGTGACCTGGTGACAGAGCTGCGCGTCCTTATCGGTTGCGAGACATCGGGTGTGGTGCGCCGCGCTTTTGCTGCGCTGGGGCATGACGTGTGGTCGTGCGATATTCTGCCTGCCGAAGATGGCAGCAACCGGCATATCATCTGCGATATCCGCGAAATCCTGCATGATGGCTGGGATTTATTGGCCGTGATGCATCCGCCGTGCACGCGGCTGTGCAACAGCGGTGTGCGCTGGCTTTCCGGTCCGCCTAAGAATGCGCCGAATGAGGCGACGCTGGCGGAAAAGCAGGCTTGGCCGGTTCTTTCTGTTGATGACCGGAGAGCCATCATGTGGCGGCTGCTGGATGAAGGCGCGGCGTTGTTTTCCGCCTGCTGGAACGCACCGGTTGACCGGGTAGCGATTGAAAACCCGGTGATGCACCGTCACGCCAAAGAACGGATCGTCAACTATCAGAAACCGGCGCAGACCGTGCAGCCGTGGTGGTTTGGCAATCGTGCGTTCAAGGCGACCTCGTTTTACCTGCGCGGGCTGCCACCTCTCATGGAAACCGATCGGCTGGAGCCGCCCAAACGCGGCACAGACGAACACAAGAAATGGTCGATTGTGCATCGGGCTTCACCGGGGCCTGACCGCTGGCGACTCAGATCACGAACATATCCGGGCATTGCCTATGCAATGGCCGATCAATGGGGCGGGGCGGCCTTATCAGCTGCCACTGCCTTGAATGGTGTACTGGAGGTGGCGTCATGAGCGAGATGCCTTATGTGCGGTTCTATATGTCTGACTGGCTTTCTGCCACACGTGGCATGAAGGCGGCGGAAATGGGCGTGTACTTCACGCTGCTGGCGCTGATGTATGAGCGCGGCGAGCCTTTGACTGAAAACCATGAGCGGCTGGCGCGGCAATGCGGGTGCACCAAAAAGGTGTTTTCGCAATACCTCGATGTGTTTGTCGATGACGGCAAAATCATCCGGGTTGAGGGCGGCCTCTGGAACCGGCGCGTGGAAAAAGAATTTCAATTTCGCGAAAAAAGTTCGGAGGACAAAAAACAGGCTGCGAAAAAACGCTGGAAAAAAGACAATAAAAACAATGCCTCGGATATGCAGCCGCATAGCACCTGCAATGCAGATGCAATGCTAAAGCCAGAAGCCAGAGTTAAGAAAGAAAGTGTTCCTAAAGGAACACAAAAGAAATCCGCAAAATCTGTTCTCTGCGAAGTGCTTTCACCCGACATCGCCGATGCCGTGATCGAACACCGTAAAGCGCTGCGCAAGCGGCTTTCGGTTCATGCGGCTGAACTGCTTTCCCACAAATTCGCCCTGATGCCTGAGCCTGACCGGGCGGCTGAAACGATGATCGGTCGCGGCTGGCAGGGTTTCGAGCCGGGCTGGGTGGCCGAACGCCCGAAGCAGGCGGCCAGAGCCTCGCCGGGCAAGCCTTCTCGCAGCGAGGAAATCAGAGATCACAATCAGCGCGTTCGAACGGGTTTGCGCAAACGGATGGGGCAAAGCGATGACAACGAAAGTGGCAACATTATCGACATCAGCCGGGGAGATTGGTCAGTTGCGCGAAGCGGTTAAACCGGCCAACGATCATCAGGCCGATATCATGCTGGACAAGCTGATGGACCGGGGTTTCGTGGTGCCGGACAGCGTGAACCCGGATGAAGCGGGCGAGTACTATGCGGAAGTGCTGCGGGGCAAGCCTATCGGTGCGATGCGCCGGGTGTTCGACAATCTTCGGTTTGGTCGTTATCCGCGCTATCAGTCCTTTCTGCCGAAACCGGCTGAGCTTTCAGCGCTGATCGATGATGCCGCAAAGCACGACCGGGAAATGCTGCGGCTGGAGCGGGAAAAGGCGGAGCGCGAGCAGGAACGTCTGGAGGCGCAGAAGCGACGGAAACTTACCCCGGAGGAGCAAGAGCGGCGGCGCGAAAAGGTTCGGAAAGCCGTGGCAGAGCTGGCGAAATCAGCGGCTGAGCAGTCGCGTGGTGGAGGCGATGATGACGAAAGCTGAAGACCGCAAAGCCGTTCGCAAGGCCTTTCTGAAATTCTATCGCCAGTGGCCCACCTATGGCGAAGACAGCGACGAACGCGCCTTTGCCGAATGGCAGGCTTTGACGGCTGAAGAGCGTGATGCTGCAACTTCGATGCTTTCAGGCTTTCTGACGTTTGAGGCGATGCATGGTCGGCAGGTAAAATTTGCCGCCAGCACCTACCTGAAGGATCGCCGCTGGCAGGGTGTGCCGGAAGGGCTTTCCAGCGCATCTGGTCCGGTGAATGCTGCGACCTATGGCAAGGCATGGATGGCTGAACGGTTTGCGCGACTTGGTGCACCGTGTGCCCGGCTGCCGTCGCTGACACGGTTTCAGGAATGGGAAATCCGGCAGGGGCATGTTGACCGGAATGCCCTGTGGCTTGAGCGCCAGCGCAAGATGGGCTGGCCGCACGTCAACGCGATGCATGAACAGGCCGTGGTTCAGCCCGCTAAGGGCGCACGTGTTTCGCCGGAGATTGCGCTTTTAGGTTCTGCTTTTGAGGCGGTGCGTGTGGGCAGCGATGAATGGGACGCTTGGATGCGCGAACACGCTGAATGCGGCTGGCCGTGGCTGCCTGACACCGGTCGGCATGAATGGGTTTATTTCCCGCGCCTTGATGGGGGAAAGCCTTCTGATGCGCTGTCGGCATTCTTCGAAAAGCTGGAACAGATGCAGGGCAGGGAGGCAGCTGAATGATAGCTTATGGTGAGATTGCAGCAAACGCCTTTGAGGCCGTTCCGGAGAAGTTCGAAGACCGGATGCGGCGCATTCGCAGGCAGTATCGTTTCCGCCTCAAACAGCCGGTTGGTGATGATGCGCCGTGGTTCGTGCTTTGTGTCAGAACCGGCTGCGAAAAACGCGTTGAAGAGGCATTGGGTGAGGCAGGTGTCGAGGTGTTTGTGCCGATGCGCAAGGGCAAGGCACGCAAGCGGCGCGGGCGCTGGCTGCCACCGAAGGATGAGGTTTTGATGATTGGCTATGTTCTGATCCGGTGCGTTTGTTCGAATGAGACGATGAACGCGCTGATGAGCTTTGAGCATGTGGCTGGCATACTGGGTGGCTGGGAAAAGCCATTCGCTGTCGGCCCTGAGAAGGTGATGAATATCAATTGCCTGGCGCGATCCGGTGAATTCAATTATGAGCGCGCTGTTGCGATCTCGCTGAAGGCTGGTGAGGTTATCCGGATAGCGGGCGGAATTTTTTCGGGCCTGTGTGGTGAGGTTGTTACGCCCAATGGCACGGGCAAAGGCGACGTGGTGGTCGAGGTGGAAATGTTCGGTCAGAAAACACCTGCAATTTTACCTCTTGCAATGATCGAAAAAATGTGAATGCTTTGGGACAGGATGCTTCGGTTCTTAGTGGAGCTTGCTCTCACGCCCGAAACCCTGCCCTTACGATAGCCGATCGGCAATGCGATTAAGGGCCAGTGCGTGAGCTATATCTTTTTCCTTTTTTTGTGTAATATGATGTTCACAACCAATGGATGGGTGCGCCGTTCGACCTGGTTGTGCGATACGCGGATCGCTGAGGCGGTCCGCGTTCTGTCTTTTGCGGTAAAGGAAGACACCGAAAACTCAGAGAGTGCGCAAAGAGATAACGGTTGTCTCGCCACCTGTCGGAGCTACTGGCTGCGAACAGCATTTCTTGCCATTGCGGCAATCAGGTCGGTTCGGGTGACGATCCCGATAATTCTGTCACCTTCAAGAATGGGAACGGCATCAACTTCACCCTCGGCCATCATCGGAAGCAGGGCGGCAACCGGGGTATCTTTTGCTGCCCTTGGGCCGGTGGTGGACATGATCCGACGGGCGTTCACTGTTTTTTCGCGGTCTCTGGCGAGTAACCGCCGGAATGCCAGTGTGAAGTCACTATTTTCCTGAAAGCCGGGTTCTCGGGCCTGATTGATCAGATGGATCTGGAATATTACACCAAGAAATTCATCATTCGTGCCAATGACGGGCAGTGAGGTAAAGCTGTGGTATCTGAACAGGTCCGCAACTTCTTTTAACCCGGTGTCCGGCCCGACTGTGATCAGATCTCTGGACATTATGTCCTCTGCTTTCAGAGGTGTTGTCGTGTGGGTCGCGGCTTGTAGTTCCGCAGCTCCTATCAATCTGGCCAGATCTTCGACGCCAAGGTTGAATGACTGGCGATATCTTTCAAGGATCTCTGTCAGCTCACCCTCAGACAATCCCAGCCGTTCCGATGGATTGCGATCTTCTGTATGGTGTTTGCTTGGATCATCGAACTGGCGGAACGGGTAACGTCGCCCGGTGAGACGGGCATATGCAGCTGCGACAAGGACAAGTGCTACGGTACCAATCGCGACAGGCGCCAGCGCGAACCAGAAACCCAGTTGATCAATCGCCTCCGGGCTCATGACGGCCGTCATTGCGACAGCACCTGCTGGCGGATGGACTGCACGGCAGAGAACTGTTGCGATGATGGAAAGACCGACAGCCAGCGCCACACTCAACGTCAGATCTGAAACAGCCATTCCGACGGCCACGCCGATCAGGGCTGCTATTGTGTTGCCGACGATGGCAGACCAGGGCTGTGCCAGTGGGCTATTGGGGACAGCGAACAGCAAAACCGACGTCGCGCCGAAAGGGGCAACCAGATAAAGCCCGAGTTGCAAATCTATAGCCGGTGATAACAGGAACAAACCCACCAGACCAAGGCCGACGAATGCACCGATCCCTGCGCGGAAAGCTTCTTTTGAAGATGCATGTGAAACGGCTGGACCAAAAGAGCGGTGAAAGTGCAAGCCGGGCTACTCCTGTTTGATACGGGTCTGGCATGTCAAAGGATTGATAATTCTCAATTGCCGGACTCAGAGAAAGGCAGGCTTCTAGATTATCCGTCAGGTTTTCACCAATAGGCAAGCTATCGGCATTTCGCCATTTTGATGTATATTAGAATTCACAACTAATGGATGGGGGCGCCGTTGAATTTGTTGTGCTGAGAAGCGGATCGCGTATGCGGTCCGCTTTTTTCGTATGAGGGCAGAGAGGTTTTTCTGCCCATGATTTCCACACAGATAGAGATTGATCTGACGCGCTTTGAGGCAAAGCTGACATCTGCCCAGCGCCGTGAGCTGCCGAAGGCGGAAATGCTGGCGCTGAACTGGCTGGCCTATGACGGGATGAAGGCTGTCCGGTCAAAGATGAAGGTGGTGTTTGACCGGCCAACGCCTTACGCGATGCGCGGGATCATCTATGACAAGGCCAGTCTTGCTGACCGGACGGCGTCTGTTGTTGCCACCGGGGACCGGACTAAGGGCGGGCTTCCGGCCACAGCCTTTCTTGGCCCGGAAATCCATGGCGGGATGCGTCGGCACAAAGCCTTCGAGGAGCAGCTCATCGGGCGCGGACTGATGGCACGCAATGAGGTGGCTGTGCCAGCGCGGATGGCGCCGCTTGATCGCTACGGCAACATGTCGAAGGGGTTTCTAAACCGTGTGATGCGGGATTTGCGGATTGATTATCGCGGAGCAGGTGCAACGCGGGTGCCTAAGAACAGTTCGCGGCGCAAACGCAAGGCCAAACCCAACCAGTATTTTGTGCCGCAGGGCAGGCCGGATCTGATCAAGGGTATCTGGTTTTCCGGACGCGGTGAGGGCGGCAGAGAATTCTATCCGGTCATCTTGTTTGTGAAGGCGACGTCCTATCGTGAGCGGCTGAAGCTGCAGAAGATTGTGACTGAGCTTGTGCGCAGCAAGAAAGACCGAACGTTTAAGCGGGCATTCCGGAAGGTGTTTGACTGAGTGATATCAGGCAGGCTGATCGATGTCGGTTGGGCTTGATGCGCGGCGGGCGCGGATAAGCTCGCCCATGAAGCGCCACTTCACTTCAACAGCCCCGGCTTCAACGGCAAGCTTTCGGCGCGAAACCGGAATATCGTAATGTTCTTTGGCGGTACCGGCATACTGCACCCAGCGACGCTGAAGGCCGATCTGGTCAGCCATGGCATGCAGCTCCTCGCTGGTGTCGGCTAGCATATGGCACATGACCATGCCTTTGAACGGCCAGCGGGTATCATCGACGTAAACAGCCATCGGTCTTGCTTTGCTTTTTTGTCTTGGCGGTGAGCGTGCCGTCTTATTCGAAACGCTGGTTTTGTCAACGAAACCGGCCCTCTGCAGACTTCACAGTTTTGCGACGGGTCCTTACCCGGGCCCTTGGCCCTGCGGGTATTTGGCACCGCGCGGTATCGTCAGTCTGAGCCGGATTTTGAAGCCTTAAATTCGAGCCTTAAAATTAAAATTAAGAGACAGTTTCACTGCGATGGAAAACGCACCGGAAAGCATGAGCAAAGGTGACTTTGCCAACCTGATTTCGGTGTCGGGCGCGTGTGTTTCGCAATACCTGAAATCAGGCAAGATCTACGGCGATGCGATTGTCGGTCAGGGCCATCGTGCGCGTATCCGCCCCGACATTGCGATCAGGCAGCTTGAGCTTTCCATTGACCCTTCACAAGGTTTGGGGGCCAACGGAAAAGCCTTCTTGAACGGTGGATCGGGTCGGCAAAAAACACAAAAAGAGAAAGACGCTTCTGAGGCTCCGGCGTCAGAGCTTCCGCTGCATCAGCCGTCTGCTCAAGACGCAATGGCCGAACAGCTGGCGCGTGAGCGGCTTCGCCAGCAACAGATCAAAACCGGCCAGATGGAACGCCAGGAGCTGGAAGAGGCGGGGATTTATACGCGCAGCGAAGACGCCCGGCGCGATATGGGACGCGGGATCTCGGAGGCGTTCAAGGTGATGGAGCAGGGGATCCCTGATCTTGCGACAGCACTTGCTGAAGAGTTCGGTTTGCCGCAGCGGGATCTGCAAAAGGCACTGGCGCGCCGCTGGCGCGGGATCCGCTCAAAGGCGGCTGCCGGTTTCAGGGATATCCGGGATGAAACACCGGAGATGGTTGAAGACGAAGAGGCGTATGAAACAACATGACGATGCTCTTCAATCCCGAACGGCTGATGTATGAGGTACTGGCCGATGCCTGCGAGCCGCCGCCACCGGTCGATTATCTGGTGTGGGCGAAAGATAATATCGTTTTTTCCGAACGTATTTCCGCGTTTCCGGGGCCATACCGTGAAGACATGTTCCCGTTCTTCTCGGAGATACTGCGGGCGTTGTCGCCGGATGATCCATGCTCGATCATCTCGCTTGCCAAATCGGCACAGGTGGGTGGAACCGTTCTGGCGAACATCTTTCTGCTTGGAACGCTGGATCTCGACCCGTGCGATTTTCTCTATGTCCATCCGACAGAGGAGAATGCCTCGCGCTGGTCGAAGACAAAGCTGATGCCGTTGTTGCGGGAAACCACGTCTGTCCGTGCACTCTTTCCCGAAGCCGGGCGCGATGGCGGCAACTCGATCCTTTACAAAGAACGCGTTGATGGTCGTGGCGCCATTCAGGCAGCCGGAGCCAATTCTCCGGCCGGGCTTTCGATGATCTCGCCACGGGCACAGGTGCAGGACGACCTGGCCAAATGGAACAAGAATGATGCCGGTGATCCGGAGGCACAGGCAGACAGCCGGTCGAAGGCATTCTTCAACCGCAAGGTTTTTAAGATATCGACCCCGCTGATTGCGCCGGGCTGCCGGATTACGGCCAACTATCTGGCCGGGACGCAGGAGCGCTATCATGTGCCGTGTCCGCATTGCGGTGAGCTGCAGGTGCTGGAATGGGAAAACATGCGCGATCATATTGATCCGCAACACCCGGAGAAGGCGCACTTCTGCTGTGTTCATTGCGGTTGCGAAATCCATGAACATCACCGTGCATGGATGGTCGATCCGGCCAATGGTGCAAAATGGATTGCCAGATATCCGGAGCGCGCGCGCTATCATCGCTCGTTTCATATCTGGGTGCCGTATTCACCGCTTGAAAGCTGGGAGTCGATTGCGCGGGCATGGCTGACCGTTCAGGCCGGTGGTGCTGACGACAAGGAAAAGGGCGCCGGTGCTGAACAGGTGTTCTTTAACGATACGCTGGGTCTGGCCTTTGAAGCGGACAATAAAGCGATTGACTGGGAAGACCTGCGCGACCGGGCTGAAGAAACCGGCTTTAAACGCGGTGTTGTGCCGGGGGACATGCTGGCTCTGACGATTGGCATTGATGTCCAGGGCGACCGCGTTGAATGGCTTTTGCGCGGCTGGGGCCGCAACAAGATGAGCGCGGTGATTGATTACGGTGTGATCGACAGCCGGGCGGGCAGTCATCTTCCCGGCTATCGTGAGCATTCAGGCCATATCAGCGAGGTGGCGGTGATGGCCGCGCTTGACCGGCTGATCGAAAAACAATGGCCGGATGAGAACGGCAAACTGCGAAGCGTTGACCGGATCGGGATCGACGGCAACGCTTATACAGAGGATGTCTGGTTCTGGGCGCGGCGCCATCCGCGTTCAAAAGTGATCATGGTTCGCGGCGATAACCGTGATGCAGCGCCGATGCTCAGCCATGTGAGCGAGTATGATAAGCGCGGCAGACGGAAAAAGCAGAAGTGGTCGAGCCGGTTTTATAACTTCAATGCTTCAGTGATGAAGATGGGGCTTTACCGGGACTTTCGCAAAGATGATCCCGACCAGCCGGGCTTCATCCGTTTTGCCAGTGGCCTTGGTGATGACTTTTATCAGCAGGCAACCTCGGAAGTGCGCATTCAGGAAAAGGATCGCAACGGCTATCCGCGCTGGCGGTGGAAGCTGCCGGACGGACAGCGCAACGAGGTTCTGGATATGCTGAACCAGTCGCGGGCTGCAGCCATCCGGCTTGGCGTTCCTTACTGGAGCGATGATGAATGGGATGCCCGGGCAGAAGCGCTTTCAAAGAAAGAGCCGGAAGCGCAGGGCGATCTTGAGGATCTGATCGGCAGTCTTGCAACAGCGGTTAATGCGGTCAGCCAGGCGGGAAAACCAGAACCGGATAACAGACCATCAGATCGCGTGGCGGCTGCCATGCGACGGGCAGAACGTGCTCATCAGCGAAACCAGCAGGACTGAGAATGGCACCTTTGACAGACGAACGGCTGACGCTGGAAACCCGGCTCGGCGAGGCGAAGCTTGCGCTTCACAAACTTGAGACCGGCCAGAGCGCTGTAACGCTTTCCTATGATGGCGAGAGCATCACTTACAGCGGGGCGGATCGGGCATCACTCAGGGTTTATATCCGCAGCCTTGAAACACAGCTCGGACTTCGCGGGTCGGCACGTCCACGCGGGCGGGGAGCAATCTTCGGATGACAGTGGAAATTTACGGGCCGGACAGCCAGCCGCTTCCCTCCGGGTTGCGTCAGGCCGCCCGGATGCAGGCTGCACGCAATCGGCAAATGGCAGCAACAGTCTCAGGTGAGACGGTGACCCGGGCCGCCTATCAGGGTGCATCCTATGATCACCCAAGTTTTGCCGGATGGCGTGCGGGCAATTATTCCGGCCAGTCAGCGCTTTCGCAATCGCGTTCGACGCTGGTTGACCGGCTGAACGATGTCGCGCGCAATGACGGCTGGGGTGCGGCTGGCACTTCACGCCTTGTCGATAATATCATTGGGGCAGGCTGGAAGCTTGCAGCGCGACCGAACCATACATCGCTGAACCTCACCTTCGATCAGGTCGAAGAGGTGGCATCACAGATTGAGGGGCTATGGCGTGACTATACGCAGGACGTTGACATGTGGTGCGATGCCGAGCGCACAAAGAACATGGCCGGGATCCTCGGTCTTGCTGCCAGAACGCGGTTCGGGCCTGAGGGTGAAAGCTTTGGCGTGATCGTCTGGCAGGATGATGCGCCGCTGTTCCAGACGGCAGTGCACATGATTGATCCGGCCCGCTGTTCCAACCCTAAAGGTACGCTGGACACTGAATATCTGCGTGATGGTGTCGCCATTGATGGATATGGCGCGCCAGTCGGCTATCACTTCCGCAAAAGTCATCCCGGTGATGTCTATGCGGGCAATACGCAGTTCTGGTCATGGGAATATGTCAGCCGGGCTACCGAATGGGGCCGACCGATTGTCGTTCATGCCTTTGATCCGAAGCGTCCGGGCATGACACGCGGTGCGTCTGACTGGGCGCCGATCATGCGCTCGATCAAGCAGTCCACGGATTATGAGGATTTTGAAAGCCAGGCGGCGATGCTGAATGCGATCATGGCCGCGTTTATCGAAACGCCGTTTGATCCGGAAGAAATGATGAATGCGCTTGATGCCGATGGTGGCGAAGGCACGATCGGGAAGATCTATGGCGAGATCTCCGAGGCGCAGAAAGCCTATTACGGGGCTGCGCCGATCAATCTGCCCGGTGTCCGGGTCAACACGCTTCTTCCCGGCGAAAAGGCGGAACTGACCAAGCCGGAACATCCGAATGCGAATTTTGAGGTGTTTGTGAATGCAGCCCTTCGCAAGGTCGCCTCTGCCGTGGGGCTGACCTATGAACAGCTGACGATGGACTGGAGCCAGGTGAACTATTCGTCCGCGCGTGCAGCCCTTCTGGAAATCTGGCGGGGCTTTACGACGAAGAAAAGCAGCTTTGCGGCCCAGTTCATGGCCCCGATCTACCGGGCATGGCTGGAAGAAATCTTCGACAAGGGACTGATTAAACTACCGGAAGGGGCGGTGTCGTTCGAGGAAAACCCGGCTGCATGGTGTCATGCGGACTGGATCGGGCCGGGACGCGGTTGGATTGATCCGCTGAAAGAGGCGCAGGCTGCCGGTGAGCGTCTCGACCGGAGACTGACAACGCTACAGCAGGAATCAGCTGAACAGGGCCGGGACTGGAAGATGGACGCGGATCAACTGGCGCGTGAGGCGCGCTACTATGAGCGGCTTGGCCTGAAACATCCCTCAACGTTTGAAGGTTCGCGACCGGCTCGCAAAGGCGGACGACAAAACAGTGATGTGGATCCGGACACAGAGCCTGAGAACAATGTGAACGGGCATTCGGAGAAGTCAGCACGCGCATCGCGGCATCCACTTGGCATTCCGCAGACAGGAAGGCAGAAACGATGAACTATCCCGAAATCGCCAGCCGCATGTTCAACACGGCGCTGATGCTGCAGCCTGCCAAGGCTGACACGATTGCACGGTCTTTTGCCCCGCGTGTTCTCGGGCTTCCCGATGGTGACGGTTCTGAGATGGGGCTGATCGGTGAAAAGCTCCGCAGTGAGACCGACATGTGGGGCGAGAAGTCCTATCGCGGTGTTGACCGCCCGATGGATGGCATTGGCCTGATTGAGATTGAGGGCTCGCTGGTCAACAAGGGCCGGTGGATCGGCCAATCCTGCGGCATGACCTCCTATGAAGCCATCGGCATTCAGGCCGATGATTGCCGGGCTGATGACAGCATCAAGGGTGTTGTGATCGAAGTGGACAGTTTTGGCGGTGAAGTCACCGGTGCTTTCGACTGTGCGGAAAAGCTTTTTGAACTCTCGCAGGTCAAGCCAACGATTGCGGTTTTGACGGATCACGCCTGTTCTGCCGGTTATCTTCTGGCTTCTGCGGCCCGGCAGATTGTTCTGCCTTCGACCGGTCTTTGCGGATCGATCGGCGTTGTCTCTGTTCATGTCGATGTCAGTGGCTGGCTCAAGAAGGAAGGACTGAATGTCACGATCCTGAAAGCCGGGGAACACAAGGCCGATCTGAACCCGTATGAGGCCATCCCGCAGGATGTGCTGGCGCGTGAGCTGGCAGAGCTTGAAGAGCTGCGGGTGGAATTCGCCGAAACCGTCGCCCGGTTCCGTGCCGGGCGGCTTTCAAAAGACGCTGCACTGGCGACTGAAGCCGGTGTTTATCGCGGCGCAAAAGCGGTTGAGGCAGGTCTTGCCGATGCCGTTGTCCGTCCCTCGCAGGTGCTGGCCGCCTTCGGGGCTGAACTTGGCCGGGCGGCCTGATCTTCAAAACTTCAAAACAAGGAAAGCGACTATGTCGAATGTCACGCGCGGTCTGACCGCCAGCGTGCTCGCAGCCATGCGCGGCGGGCAGGCCAACACACATATGGAAGACGATCCGGAAAAGGACAATCCGGCAGAAGAGCTGGAAAACAAAACTACCGATCCGGACGCTGAAGGCGAAGAAACGGATCCTGATGCCGAAGGCGAGGGCGCACCGGGGGATGATCCAGAAGGCGAAGACAAACAGGACACTTCGGCCAACAGATCGGCCCGGGCGGCAGAACGATCGCGCATTCAGGCAATCCTGACGCATCCCAAGGCCGAGGCCAATGCGGACCTGGCATCGCATCTGGCGTTTAAGACCGCCTATTCGGCCAAAGAAGCGATGGCGATCCTTGATGCGTCTTCTCCGTCGGCTTCGACCGGTGGCAATCGTCTTGCCGGTCGTATGGCGGGCAAGACGCCGAAACTTGGCGCCGGTGGCGCGCCTTCCGCTCAATCCGAAAAGCAGTCTCTGCTGGCAGCCGTCGGCGGTGTCATCAATGCGCGGCATGGCCGCCCTACCAACGGAGAATAATCTCATGGCAACAGCACGTTTTGCCCCTAATGACCTGATTGTCAGTGACATTCAGGTCGTCACCCGCACAGTCACGATTGCCAGTGGGCAGACGCTCGATCGTGGTGCTGTGCTTGGCGAGATTGCCGCTGACGGCAAGCATACGCTGTCACTGGCGGCATCTGAGGACGGTTCGGAAACACCGGATTGCGTTCTGGCCTTTGATGTTGAGGCGACCGGCGCTGACGTTGAGGCACAGGCTTATTTTGGCGGTGCTTTTGATGCCGCAGAGCTGACCTTCGGCGCCGGGCATGATGCGGCAAGCGTTGAACAGGCCTTCCGTCGCAAGGGTGCGGCCCTGTTCGTGCGTCACCTCGATTAAGGCCGCTTCCGCCATTTTTCCAAAGATACACAGGATATCAATCTGATGAGTGAACTTCTTCTCAATACGGCGGAACTGGTCACGGTTCTGCCACCGCGCGACCGGGCAGAGGCGTTTTTGCGCAATCGCTATTTTGGCACGACGGTGCTTTCCGAACAGGAAGAAATCGTGTTTGACAAGATCCTGCCGGATCGTGAGCTTGCTCCGTTCGTGCATCCCGATGTGCCGGGCAAGGATGCCGCCAATCGCGGTTTCCAGGCCACCAGCCTGAAACCGGCTTATGTCAAACCGCAGAACACGCTGCGTCCATCGGGCAGCCTGATCCGAATGCCGGGTGAGCGTCCCGGCGGGGCCATGTCGCCGGAACAGCGCCATGCCTACAACATCGCGCAGATCATTGATGATCAGGACATGCGCATCACCCGGCGTGAAGAGCATATGTGCTCTGAAGTCATCCGCACCGGCAAGGTGATTGTCGAGGGTGAGGACTATCCCACGCAAACGGTGGACTTTCAGCGTGATGCGGCACTGACAATCGCGCTTTCCGGTGCAGCTCGCTGGGGTGAAAGCGGTGTCGATCCTTATGACGATGTCGAGGACTGGATTGAGCTTCTGGCGCTGACATCCGGCTTTACCGGTCGTGAGGTGGTGCTGGGGCCGGGGGCTTCATCGCTGCTCAAACGCTCTGAACGGTTCCAGAAAATCTTGGATAACCGCCGTCAGGCCGGTGGCGGCATGGAGTTCGGGCCAGTCTCAACCGGTGCGGAAGGCAAATACTCTGCTGTGCTTGGTCAGATCGGGGAGATCACGTTCATCCAGTATTCGCAAAGCTACACGAACAAGGGCATCAAAGGTAATTTCTGGCCGTCATATGGGGTTGGTGTCATCGATCCGCAGGGCTTTATGGGCCACTTCGGTTATGGCGCTATTCTGGATGATCAGGCTTTGCTGCCAATGGAGCGTTTTCCGGACATGTGGCGGGAGAAAAACCCCTCGCGCACGGTGCTGCAGACGCAGGCCGCGCCGTTGCCGATTGCGCCGGATCCCGATGCCAGCCTGTTTGCGCTGGTTCGCTGATGATCCCGGGCGGGCTTAAAGCCTGCCCGTCATTCTCCCTTAAAAAAGCAGAGTTAAAACAATGGCGAATACACGCAAGTTCAACACGACTGTGAAGCTCGGGTCCAAAACCTATGCACCGGGTGAAGACGTCCCGATCTCGAAAAACGGCCTGAGTGAAGCCGATGCTGACAACCTCGATCAGATTTTTGGCAAGTGGCGGGCAGCGGAAGGTGACGCAGTCGACAAACGCTTCACGGCCTTGACGGAAGAACGTGACACGCTGGCCGATCAGGTCACGGCACTGAAGGCAGAAGCAAAGCCGCTGGCCGATCTGAAAGCCGAACGCGACAATCTTGCTGAACAGGTGCGGGCTTTGACGTCTGAGCGCGATGAACTGACCAAAGAGCGCGATCAGGCGCTGGAGGATAATGCCACGCTGTCGGAGGCACTGAAAGCGCTTCAGGACGAAGAAAAGGGCGACGATGCCGCCACGAAAGACGGCAGCAAGGCATGAGGATCAACCGGCCCGCCGTCTTTGCCGGAATGGGACCGGCCTTTGCTGCCGCGCTCGGCAATGTCGATTGCCGGTTCACCATCGATGGTGTGCTGCAGCCTGAAACCTCTCGCGGGATTCTGCGGCAGAAACGTGAGCTTGAGTTTGCGGATGAATATGGACGGCAGGACGTTGAAGCGGTCACGCATGTTCTGTCAGTCCCGGCGACAGGCCTTGAAAAACTCGAAAGTGAGCGTGATCAGGTCGAGATTGATGACGCGTCTTTTGATATCCGCAATATCACCGATGATGGCCGGGCCATGCTGAAAATCTGGCTTCGCGGGGATATCTGATGGCTCACATGCGCACGAAAATCTTTGATGCTATCATCGCCCGTCTTGCGGCCATTCCCGAGTTTGCCGGTGATGGCAAGGTGAAACGTGCCCGCACAAGCGCTCTTCGCGAAAGCCAGCTTCCGGCGCTGACGGTCACATGGGCAGAGCATCAGGAAACGGCAGATATCCGCCCGTGTTCGGGGCCGAATGGCGAGGATGGTTACGACCGGCGTTTGCCGATCGATGTGATCGCCCATTTCCAGACCGAAGAGCCGGATATCGAGTTCGACCGGATTGCTGTTCTGGTCGAGGCCGCACTTGGGTCTGCCATCAAGCTTGACGGCCTGGTGATTGAGCTCACGCTTTCAGAAAGCCGAAGCTTTATCGATCGCTCCACCGGCATGGCGCTTGGCGTTGGCGCACTCACCTTCGTGGCGGATTATACGACCGTGGCAGCGGATTCGCGTGGCATTGCCTTGTGACAAAGGTCAATGTCAGCCTACCGCAGGCTGTATCTCCGGCGTTCTTTTAGAACCGCTTGATAGTTCGAGAGGAGTATTATTGCTCCGCCGAGGAAAACCCAAAGGTCAATGGCCTCGCCATAGGCGTAGAAACCAACAATTGCGGCCAACGGTACCCGAAGGAAATCAATGGGTATAACAACAGATGCATCGAGCCTTTTTAGTGCCTGAGCCTGACAGAAGTGAGCACTGAGCGCCCCAATGCCAGCGAGCAACATCCATGGCACGTCGGTCAAATGAACCGGATGCCAGTCTGTGAGGGCGACGATAAACCCTAGCGGCAGTTGGATCAGGATCATCCAGACGACGATCACGCCGGGGGAGCATTCGCGCGTCAACTCTTTCACGCAAATCAGAGCCAAAGCATAAAATGCTGCGGCCAGCAGGACGAGGCCTGCCGAGGGATCGATCATTCCGACACCGGGGCGTGCAATAACCAATACACCGATGAAACCGCCAAGAGTAGCCAGAATGCGTGGTCGGGTCAGCTTCTCTTTGAGAAACAACCATGCAAAGAAAGCAACCCAGATTGGCATTGTGAACTCGAGCGCGAAGACCGATGCCAGAGGCAGAAGGACGACGCCGATCGTCCAGAAATACTGACCTGTGAAGTGAACGACATTCCGGACGATATGGAGGCGGATCATCTTTGCCTGCTTTAGCTCGGGCAGGAACTTTCGCGCCAGAACTACAATGATACCTAGCCCAACCAGCGCCCGAAAAAACAAAACTTGTCTGATCGACAGTGATACCGCGAGTTCACGCGATCCAACGGACATCCCAATGAAAGCAACCATGCTAAGGACGACCCATATGAGACCGTGTGTAAATTCCACTCTGCTGGTGGATTGATCAGGTGAAATGTTGGCTGACATGATGTTTTCTGTTCTCGCTTGGAAGAGCGTCAATCGAGGTAAGCTGTTGTGGCTCACACCTTGCTGCGGATGAAAGGCGCCGTTTGCCCGTCATTCGCATGATTTTAGAATTGAATGAGCCGAAAAGATTTTTTGGCAGCGATTTGCCTGAACCTGGAAGTTCGCCCTATTCGTCTTCCAGGCTTGGCGGCTGACTGACAGCTTCGACTTTCAAACGGCACAACCGCCCATCACGTGTATACCAGTCGATGGAGTGCCCGGCTTTCAGTCCAATCAGTGCGGCGCCAATGGGTGTGAGAACAGAAATTCTGGCTTCTGCTATGTCAGCATTTCCAGGGTAAACCAGCGTCACCTGTCGATCGTCCCCAATGTCTGTCGTAAAATGAATGGACGATCCCATCCGCACGACATCACTGGCTATGCGCTTATCATCAACGATGCGGGCGCGTTCGAGCTCGGAGATAAGGAAATCGGCGAGGTCGGCATTCTGTTCGGCAAATCGTTCTGCAAGAAGGGACAGCCGCTTGTGATCGGTTTTCGCAAGAACAATTGCAGGCTTGCCCAATTTCTTTTTTTTGGAAGTCACAGTCCATCTCCTCGCTGAGGTTTTCAGCAAAATGAACGCCGCGAGAGCGGTCGTAGTCTCTGTTGTTTGGGATTGTATGTCGCTTGACAGGCGTCGTTTCCAACGCCTGATGGCAAACTGCCTATGCCCCACGACCGGGGCGCGACGCGACCAAGTCGGGGGCTATTTGCCTAGGATAAGGCGAACCCTTTGAGAGCGGAGATGGTGGCGCGTGTTGTTCATGAGCAAGTTGTGTGCCTGAACCAGGCCAGAGTCAAGCGGACTCGTTTACGAGTTCGTGTGTCGAAGTGTCCTATCCTGAGATTATGGTGTTTCTGTCTGCATTCACCATAATCTGGGCGAAGCGTCAGGAAACGGCGGATATCCGCCCGTGTTCGGGGCCGAATGGCGAGGATGGTTACGACCGGCGTCTGCCGATCGATGTCATCGCCCATTTCCAGACCGAAGAACCGGATATCGAGTTTGACCGGATTGCGGTTCTGGTCGAGGCAGCACTCGGTCAGGCCATCAAGCTTGACGGCCTGGTGATTGAGCTCACGCTTTCAGAAAGCCGAAGCTTTATCGATCGTTCCACCGGCGTTGCGCTTGGCGTTGGCGCACTCACCTATGTGGCGGATTAGACGACCGTGGCTGCGGACCCTGTGGTCGCTGTAAACTAAAGAACATCCATTAGAAAATCTGGCAAGTGGAAGGAAAGTCAAATGGCACTTGGCCGCGAACTGATCATTAAACGCAAGAATGACGCGACGGAAGAGTTCGATATCGTCTGTGTTGTCGAGCAGCGCTCACTCAACATCAACAATGAGGAAGTCGATACGACCAAGCCCGATTTCGAAAACCCCGGCGGGGTTCTCAAATACTCATCAATTGGCGGCGTTCAGTCGGTGCGCTGGTCTGGATCGGGGGCTTATGTTTCAAGTGCAACGCAGGCGCTGGTGCTGCAGGATATTCTGGGGCAGACCAAGAGCGAATATCAGGTGACAGTTCCGTCTGTGGGAACGTTTGAAGGCCCGATGACGATGCTTTCGGCAAACTTCCAGGGGGATAAATCCGGAGAACTGACCTGCGATCTGGCAGGTGTGTTTGACGGCAGCGTTGTGTTCGCGGCGGCAAACTGATGAACGGCCTTGCAAATCCCCTTCGTGGTGAGGCTGTCGTAACGCTGGGCAAGCAGTCGGTTACGCTGGCTGTGACCTTTGGCGGACTGATGCGTTTATCGCAGGCCATTGGCGCAAAGACGATGGATGAGATCTATCAGCGGCTATTGGGTTTTGAGCCCTTCGCCGTTTCCTGCGCTATCCGTTGTCTTGCTGTGGCTGAAAGCGATGAACAGCGTTCGGACCTTTCCGCTCGTATCCTTTCAGAACAGAATATCTCGGCGGCTGATCAGAAAAGCTGGCGGGATGGCGTCGAGCAGGCACTGACCGCCCATATCGAAAAGGGGCAGGCGGTTCGCGAAAGCGTCTCTGTCTCAGAAGAGGTGGAGGCGGCTGTTACCGGAAAAAAGCATCAGACAGCGTCCTGATTGCAGACCATATCAGGACGCTGTTTCAGATCGCGGTGACAGCAGAGCGGCTTCAATGGTCGCCATCCACCTTCTGGATGGCAACGGCCTTAGAGCTTTCCATGGCGATTGATGCCATCACCGGTCAAACGAAGTCTGCTTCGCCGGTCAGCCGTGATCGGATCCGAGTTATCATGGCCGAACACGGTTCGCAGAAATCCATTCGCAACAAGGCAGAACACCGATGAGCAGGCCGGATATTCCTGTCAGAATTGGCGCTGACGACCGTGAGTTCAGAAGTGCCATGACCCGTATTCGTCTTCAGGCGCGAACGGCGGCCAATGATACGGCCAGTTCGTTCCTGTCGATCAAGAACAAGATCGGCGGTGTTGATGGTATCTTTGGCATGCTGGCCGGTGGCCCGGGCGGTCTTGCTGCTTCGCTGGGGCTTGGCTCATTTGTCGCTGCCACACAGCAGGCGGTCGACTCTGTTGCCAACCTTGGCAAAGCCGCCAAAACGGCAGGCATAGAGTTTGAGGCGTTTCAGGAGCTGCGCTATGCGGCCGTGAAAAACAAGGTTGAAGTTGATGCCCTGACCGACGGCCTGAAAGAGATGCAGCTTCGCGCTGATGAGTTCATCAAAACCGGTGGTGGCCCAGCGGCGGAATCGTTTCAGCGTCTCGGCCTGTCTGCCCGTCAGCTGACGCGGATGCTGGAAGATCCTGCATCCATGTTTGAAACGCTGATTGGCAAGATCAGACAGCTTGATCGCGCGGCACAGATCCGTGTTCTGGATGAGATGTTCGGCGGGACAGCGGCTGAACAGTTTACCTCACTTATGGATGAAGCCGGTCAGAGCATTGCCGATGCCCGTCAGGAAGCCCGCGACATGGGCGCGGTGATGGATGATGAGCTGTTGCGCAAGGCCGAAGATGTCAACGCCGAATGGGAAGCCATGGCGCTGGTGATCGGAACCCGCGTCAAAGGCAGCCTGGTGGAAATCGCTGATCTGGTTTCCGGGCTGATTACCAGCCTTGGTCAGTTTACCAGCCAGCTTGATGAAGCATTGCAGAAGGCTGGCAATGCCGGGATCTGGACTCAGATCGGAAATGGTCTCGGCATTGATATGTCCCAGAACATGATCTGGGACGACGAACAGGGGTGGATCGCGTCTGGTTCGGGCAGTAGCGCGGGTCAAGGGGCGTCGAAAGGCGGACGTGTTATTCCCGGAGCCTCGGAGCAGGATAAGGAAGACAGCTATAACGCCTTGCGCGACAAGCTTGATGCCGCGCGTGAGGTGACCGAGGAGATTGACCGACAGAACGCGCTGACAGCTGAACAGGTCGCGCTGGAGCGGGAAGTGGCGAAGCTTCGCAATCAATATGAAAAAAGCGGTGCCTACTACAATGAAGATCTGTTGGTACAAAAAGCTCAGGAAACGGTTGACGCCCGTAACCGCCGCCGAGAAGCAATGAAAGCCAGTCGCAGTGGCGGCGGCGGTGGTGCCGCATCGGTCGACCGGGAACGCGAAGCCGTTGAAAAGCTCATTCAGGCGCTGCAGGACGAACTGCAGATGAGCGAAATGACAGCTGAGGAAAAGAAGGTCTTCGAAAACCTGCGCCGTGCCGGTGCTGCTGCAACGGATGAGGAGCGGGCTTCAATTGAAGAGCTGACACGTGCGATTGAAGATCAAAAGGAAAAGCAGGAACAGGCCGCTGATACGGCTGATTTTTTCCGTGATACTGCCAGTGACAGTTTCATGGCGCTTATCCCGGCGATTGAGACGGGCAATGCAGCCCTCGACACACTGATCAACAAACTGATTGAGGCGGCTGCGCAGGCTGCATTATTCGGCCAGGGGCCGCTTGCCGGAATTTTCGGCGGCGGCGCCGGGCTTTTGGGCGGGTTTCTTGGTGGCGGCGGATCCGGAATGACCAGAGGTGGTCTGCCGGTTTACGGAGGCTCTATCCTCTCCGTTCTGGGCTTTCCCGCACATGAAAAGGGAACCAGCTTTGCGCAGGGCGGGGTCTCTCTTGTCGGGGAGCGCGGGCCGGAGCTGGTTAACCTTCCCCGTGGTTCTGAAGTTATCCCGAACCATCGTATTGGCTCGATGATGACCAGAACCAGCGGTGCCAGCACCATCAATACTGTGAGCATTGGCGATATCAATGTTTCTGTTCCCGAAGGCACGGATCCGAAAGATGCAGCGGCGATGGGTCGCGAGTTCAGGAAACAGATTGATGCCGCCATTGATGCGCGGCTTCAGGACAACAGCCGCGCACGCGGTATGCTGGCCGGAGGGCCGTTCTGATGGCGGACAAGTTTGAACCACCAGTCTGCCCGGTGATTTCGAGCAGAAAGAATGTCGCGTTCAAAACGCTCGAAACAGAATTTGGTGATGGATATACGCAAAGGGCTGGCGCCGGTCTGAACTCGGAAAGTGTCACATTCGACGCGACATGGACCGGGTTGACGATCACTGAAGCTGATCAGGTTGAAGCCTTCTTTCGGAAACAGCGTGGTTATTTGCCGTTTGAATGGACGCTGCCAAGAGAAAGCAAGTCATGGCTCTATCGCTGCAAGTCGTGGTCGCGCAACGGTGTTGGCGGTCGCCACGACACCATCACGGCAACGATTGAACGGGTTTATGACTTATGACCCTGATATCCGAAAACGCACAGTCACTGGCTGCCGATGATATCGTCCATCTTTACGAGCTGGATGCCTCGGTGATCGGCGGCGGGATCTATCGGTTTACATCATCGGCGTTTGAAGACGCGCCGGTGTCGTTCGGTGGCAATGTTTTTGAACCGACGCCGATTGAAACCGATGGCTGGGAAATGTCGTCGCAGGGCACCATGCCAAGGCCAAAACTTAAGGTCGCGAATGTGTCCGGCGTCTTGTCAGCCGTCGTCAATGAATTCGGCGATCTGGTCGGCGCGACGTTTCGGCGGATCCGGACGTTTCGCCGGTTTCTCGATGGCATGGACGATACCGATCAGGACGCACACTTTCCCGTCGATGTTTACCGGATTGAGCAAAAGACCAATCAGAACCGGGTCTATATCGAGTGGACACTGGCAGCGGCCATGGATCAGCAGGGGCGAAAGCTGCCCGGTCGGCAGGTGATACAAAGCGCCTGCATGCATACCTATCGCCGCTATGATCCGGAAACCGGTTCGTTCGATTATTCGAAGGCGACATGTCCCTATGCCGGATCGGCCTGTTTCGATGCGAAAGGCAATGCGGTTGCCGCGTCAGAAGATCGCTGCAGCAAGCTTTTGCAGTCCGGCTGCGTGAAGCGTTTCGGCCATGGCGATCTGCCGACACGGGCCTTTCCCGGTGTCGGGCGGGCCAACACTTAAGAAAGCTCAAAATCATGTTTGATGATGATGTTGCACGGGATGCCCGTGCGCATGCGCTCGACGTCTGGCCGCAGGAAGCCTGCGGGGTGGTCTCCGATGATCGCTATATCCGTGCGCCAAACATTGCTGAGGATCCGGAGAATGCCTTTGAAATGCCCGCCGATGCCTGGTTGAACTATCAGCCGGAAGCCGTCATTCACAGCCACAATGCAAAAATCCATCCGCACTGGCCGTCGAAGGGTGACATGGAAACCCAGATCGCGACCGGCTTACCATTTGGAATTATCAGCTGCGACGGTGAAGTGACCACGCCGGTTTTATGGTGGGGCGATCATTGTCTTGATACGCCGCTTCTGGGCCGGTCTTTCGTGCCGGGTGTCTTCGATTGCTACGGGCTTGTGCGCAGCTGGTACTGGCAGGACCGAGGAATCCGGCTACCGGATTTTGCCCGCTCGAAAAACTGGTGGGAAGAGGGCGATCATCTGCTGACCGATCATTTTGAGGAGGCGGGCTTTAAAGCAATTGACGCTGATGAAGCCCGCCCCGGCGATGTGTTCTTCATGCGCCTGGTCTCGAAGGTGCCGTGTCATTCCGGCATTCTTCTCGATGACAGTCTTTGCCTGCATCACCTCGACGGGCGGCTTTCACGGCGTGAGCCGGTCGGGCCGTGGCTGAAACGGATCACGCATTGGGTGCGGTATCGGGATTAGGCGGCCTCAATCTCCGGTATGGCGTCCAGCTCAGCTTTCAGTGCGGCTGCTTGTGTCTTCAGATCGTAGCTTGCCTGCATGTTCAGCCAGAATTCCGGTGTTGTGCGTAAGAACTTTGCCAGCCGAAGTGCCGTATCAGTCGTCATTGCTGTCTGTTCCGTTGCAATGCGTTCGATGCGCGTGCGCGGAACATGCAGCTGCTTTGCCAGCGCTCCGGCGCTCATGCCAAGCGGGATCAGATATTCTTCGCGGAGAATTTCACTTGGGTGAACCGGGGGGAGGGCTGTGGGCATCATTCGATCCATTATGCAGAATGACGGTGTTCGAGAAGGTATCGCACAGCCAGCCCGACATGGCGCGGTATCGGCCTGTCTTTGGCATAGTAAGCCACCTGACGCCGTGAGAGTTCAAGCGCCCGCGCCATACCATCCAGCGTCTGATCGAGTTCGCTCATTGCGTTGCGGAAATCGTCATTCGTGAATTCAGCCGGGGGCAGGGCTTCAAGCCACATGGCGGAAAAGTCCAGATCATCGTT
>NZ_SMAR01000033.1 GCF_004342225.1 Martelella mediterranea
GGTTCTCGGCAACAAGCCTCGCCTTCATCCAGACCGCGATGATCAAGCTCATGACAAGGCGGCTCGCCCGCTATCCGCTTTCTTGAACAGACTCTGAGATCGTCAGCACCGGAACCCGATCTTTTTCTCCAGGACGCAATTTTGAGAACCGGAGAGGCCCCTCCCGTGACGGTGTCGGCCTGAACACAGTGGAAAGACTTATCCACAGGGTGTGGATAAGTCGGTGTTTTTGTGTTCCAGATTATGCTTTGATGACAAATCTAGCCGTCGATTTTGCCAAGCGCCTGCCCAATATCTGCAATAAGATCATGGACATCCTCAATCCCGACAGAAAGCCGCACGACATCAGGCCCTGCACCCGCAGCAATCTGCTGTTCTGGTGTCAGCTGTGCATGTGTTGTGGAAGCCGGGTGAATAACCAGTGAACGCGTGTCACCGATATTCGCAAGATGTGAGAACAGCTCAAGCCCCTCGACGAAACTCTTGCCAGCCTCATATCCACCCCTCAGGCCAAAGGTAAATACGGCCCCTGCCCCTTTTGGCGAATAGCGCTGCTGCAGCGCGTGGTTTTGGTCATCCGCCAGTCCGGGATAACTCACCCAGCCAACTGTATCCTGATCCTTGAGCCAACTGGCAACGGCGAGCGCATTATCACAATGGCGCTGCATTCTAAGTGGCAGCGTTTCAATGCCAGTTGCCAGCATAAAGGCATTAAACGGAGAGATCGCCGGACCAAGATCACGCAGGCTGAGAACTCTCGCTCCAAGCGCAAAGGCAAGATTACCAAAAGCTTCATGCAGAACCAGATTGTTATATTCAGCCCGTGGCTCGGAAAGCATCGGATAGCGTCCCTGCTTCGACCAGTCGAAGGTACCGCCATCGACAAGAATGCCGCCCATGGAATTTCCGTGGCCGCCGAGAAATTTTGTCAGTGAATGAAGAACGATATCCGCACCATGCTCAATCGGTCGCACCAGATATGGCGTGGCCATCGTATTGTCGACAATCAGCGGCAGATCGTGGCTGTGCGCCACTTCTGCAATTGCCGCGATATCGACAAATGTACCACCCGGATTGGCCAGGCTTTCGATATAGACGGCCTTGGTGCGTTCATCGATCTGCGCAGCAAAATCCTGCGGATCGGCAGGATCCGCCCAGCGCACCTCCCAACCAAAATTCCTAAACGCGTGGCCAAACTGGTTGATGGAACCGCCGTAAAGTTTCCGCGCAGCCACAAAATTATCACCAGGCTGCATCAGCATATGCATCGTCAGAAGCTGAGCCGAGTGCCCGGAAGCCACCGCCAGAGCTGCTGCCCCGCCCTCCAGAGCAGCCACGCGCTCTTCCAGAACTGCAGTCGTCGGATTGGTGATCCGTGTGTAAATATTCCCGAACTCTTTCAGTCCAAAAAGCGCAGCTGCATGGTCCGCATCATTAAAGACGTAAGACGTGGTCTGATAAATCGGTGTCGCGCGCGCATTGGTGGCAGGATCCGGCTGTGCACCAGCGTGGATCGATAGTGTCGCGAATCCCGGTTCTTTGTGATCGCCCATTTTGGTTTCCTCCGGTTTGATAAACTCTCATGCCGCGAACAACCGCCATCAGGCTTTGGTCAAGAGCGGCTTTCCCATTGTTGATCAAGATCAATGCTCGAAACTGTACAAATGTCAAAACGTGTACGAGATATGGAGAGCAAGACAATGGACGGTTTACCGAAGGATGACAATCGCGAGCAAGACCGTTTTGCCAAATGGCGCCAGACCAAACATCTTGAAGGCGAAGAGGTCGGTGTACTGGCTTTGATGACACGGTTGGCAAAATCGGACATCGAAAATGCAGAGCCGCGCGATGCCGCCGAAATGACAGATATGATGAAAGCGCTCAATATCGATCCGGTGGAAGCCGAGTTCGAATATCGACGGCTGTATTATTATATGCAGGCGAATTGTGCGGCCTGTCACGTGAAGAAGCGTTGCCGCGATGATCTCGCCTGCAAGGTGGCAGCGAAGCGCTTCGTGGAATACTGCGAAAACCACGAACTCCTCAATGAGATGCGTGCAGACCCTGACCTTTTGCTTGACCCAAAGTGATCTGCAGCCGGGCAAGATTTTCTGTGATCAGGAAGCGTAAATCAGACGCGGGTACTCAATGGCCGGGCACCGGTCCATAACAACCTCGATGCCTGCCTGCTGTGCCCTTCTTGCTGCATCTTCATGCACAATATCGAGTTGCATCCAGATGACGCCCGGTCGCCGCGTCAGGCCAAGCGCTTCATCAACAACGCCCGGAACAGCATCTGACGCACGGAAGATATCAACCATATCGATTGGTTCTGGTATCTCGTTCAGGCCGGCATACACCGTTTGACCGTGAATTTCTTTACCTGCCTGTCCCAGATTTACCGGAAACACGCGATAACCTTTCGAAAGAAGAAATCCCATCACCCTGTGACTTGGACGCTCAGGCTTGGGGGACGCGCCCACAAGCGCGACCGTGCTGACGCGGCTGAGAATATCGCGGATTCGCCGATCTTCATCGTTTCCGTCCGACATGGAAGTCTCCCGTTTACCGTGTTAAAGATATGTAATGCAAATGGAGGCGGCTGAAAGAGCCGAAAGTGAATGATGAAACTTTTGATCGCGTCTACGGTTATTGCAGCAGCTTCTGCCATCCCGGCCAATGCCATTGAGCGTTATAATATTCAGGACCTGACCTGCAATCAGGTGCATGCGATACTGAACCAGCAAGGTGCGGCCATTTTGCGCTACCCGGCGCCAAATGGCAGCGGTCGAACGCTCTATGATCGGTATGTTCGCGACCCGGTTGTTTGTGTCGGTCAGGGTGACCACGCCATCGAACGCACAGTCCCTGTCAGAGACACTAAAGCCTGTCCGACATTTTCCTGCAAGCCCGGCCCCAAAGAATGCGACGATGATGATTTCGGCATGCTTTTTTGTAACAGCTGGAACTGAGCGGATTGCTGGTGTTCTTTAAACCGGGAACATCAGCCGATTCTCGACAGAGCCGGGAAAGTTGCCTGAAACCAGATAGCAACGTCGGCTATAAATCCGAAAAGAAAGGCCAGTCCTGTCAGGATCAGGAATATGCCCATGACTTTCTCCACCAATCCGATGTGACGACGGAAACGTGCGAGAAAGCGCATGAATGCGCCTGAAAAAAGCGCGGCAATCCAGAACGGAACGGCCAGACCAAGAGAATAAACGGCAAGCAGGACGGCCCCGTCGCCGACCGTAGACTTCGCCGCTGCCACGGCAAGAATCGCCCCCAGTACCGGTCCGATACAGGGCGTCCAGCCAAACGCAAAGGCAAGTCCCATCACATAGGCACCGGTGGCACTGGCAGGGCGGCCACCGCCATGAAATCTGGCTTCACGCGACAGGATTGAAATCCGAAAGACACCGAGGAAGTGAAGCCCCATCAGAATGATGATGACGCCGCCAACTTTCGCGAGAATGTCCATATATTGACGGAGCAGTTGTCCTATTGACGATGCCCCTGCTCCAAGTGCGATAAAAACCGTTGCAAAGCCTAATGTGAAGAAAAGCGCAGGCAAAAGGACAGTCAGAGGGCCTGGCACTGCTTTTCCCGCGGTTCGATCACCACGGAACTGGTCAACTGAGATTCCGGCCATGTAGCAGAGGTAAGGCGGCACGAGAGGCAATACACAAGGAGAAAGAAAGGAAAGCGCGCCTGCAATTAATGCGCTCCAAAGTGAAATATCGCCGATCGACAATGCCAGCTCCCGTTGATTCGCTCAGATAATTGAAATGACAATCAAAATACATCCACACAGCGACTTAAACCATGGCGCCGATCACGGACAGTTTTCATAGCGCAAAGCCTGCATCAAGACCAATCACCTTTCTGCGCGTTGAAAAGTTTCAAAATGTCATTGAAAGCGGAATTTTTCCGGTTGACCTTCTGAAAGTCCCTGCCTATGTTCCGCCCACTTTCAAGCGAATGCGTTTCAGCGCTTCGACTGGGAGCGCGTAGCTCAGTTGGTAGAGCAACTGACTTTTAATCAGTAGGTCCAGGGTTCGAACCCCTGCGCGCTCACCAAAATATCCCAAAAAATGCAGGACATTATCTGAATTTGTGACATTTCATGTGACTGAATTTGTGACTTATTTTGGATGAAAATGTCACACGAAGTCACACGGTCACAAATCAAGGCTTTTTAAGACCTTCCGTGATTCTTCCTGTGTGATCGCGAACCGGCGCGCCACGTGCTTGGGCTGAATTTCGATTTCCGGGAAAATTGCCTGTATCTCACGGACGAAATCGGCCACGTTTCGGACGAGGTTTGCCGCTGAGAGGCGTTCGGCCCAATCCGCGCATCGGAAGTTATCCAGATACTCATTGCCGCCACAGGTGACGCAATGTGGAAACAGGAAGCCGGTGCGGATATCGCATGGCCGGTCAGTCATCGGGAAACGTCCATTTGGCGACCGGAAACGGTGTTGCCAATAAGCGTTCGATCCAAGCTTTTCCGCGATCTGTCACGATCCAGTCGTCTGCCAGCTTCTCAATCATACCCGCGTCTAAAAGAAACGCGCGCTCTTCCTTGGCTGCAACGGACACCCAAACCTTTATCCCCACAACTTCCGCAGGATCGTGCGAGACGTGGCAGGCAAGCATTATGCTGACTGTCAAAGGCACCACCATGTCATTCTCCCTTGTACCAGTTTTCCATTTTCTCGATTGCGCTGTTCGCCATTTCCGGATGGCGCGCGAAATAGTGTTCCAGGATCTGGGTTGCCGTGTTGAGACTGTGGCCGGTGATAGCGCAGATCTCGCCCACCGAGCAGCCGGCACGAAACAACCAGGTCACCGCCGTGTCGCGCAAATCCTGATCGCGCAGCGTGGCGCAGGATTTCATCGGCTTGAGGATCTCACGGCCGTTGATATCTTTCATGCCCTGCGCCGCGATCTTGCGCACCTGGTCATAAAGGTGGCGGTAGTGATCGCCCTTGAAGGGTCGCCAGTTCCGCTCGTCGAGGATGACATGGGCAGAGACCACCTCCGCCAGCTTGCGGCGCTTCCCGGCTTCCTGCAGGCGTGCACGCAGCTCCGCACTTTCCGGAATATCCACAATCACTTTCGTCTTTGACTGGCGCAGGCTAACGCGGCCATTGTCGCGTGCGGCAAACTGATATTCCAGCCGGTCGCCCTGGCGCTGGCCCGACCAGACGGCCAGCGTGATCATATCGCCAATCTCCGGACGGCCCAGAGCATCGGCGGCGGCCACAAGCTGGCGGATCTCATCACGCTCACCGGCGCGCACACGCGGCTCTTCCTTTTTCAGCTGCAGCTTATGTGCAGGATTGACAATCAGGCCCGGCAGTCGCCCGCGCGACATGCCCCAGCTATAGGCAATGCCGAGGATGCGCATCGCGGCATTGGCCGTGTGCAGGCCGGTCTTGCCGCGCAGCTCGTCATAAACGCCGTAACAGATTGGCTGGCTCAGGGCTTCGGCTTCCGATGCCCAGACATCCGGCAGGTGATTTTCGATGGACCGGATTTTCTGCAGATAGTCCTGCTGGGTTTTGATCGCCTTGTCGCGAAAGGCCTGCGAGGTGGCATAGTCTTTCAGCAGTTGTTCCACGGTGTAAAAGCGCACCGGAACCGGTTGCTTTGGTTGTGCACGCTTGCGGCTTTTCTCGGCGGCCTTGCGTGCCGCCGCAATTTCTCGCTCGAATGTGCGCGACCAGTCCAGTGCCTCACCGGCGGTCATCCACGCGCCCTCACCGTTGCGGAGATCGAACGCCTTGTAACCGCGCTGGCGCAATGTGGGCGATGGCGTGAAGCGCGGCCTGCCGCCACGCCACGAAACGAATTTGATTTTGGGATCTGATTTACGCATGACTGGGGATCCTTTGGAAATAGTTTAGACAGCACGCCGCGACTTCGGCATGAAGCGGCGGTTCATTCGAACGCGCTATGATTGCTTCGCGTCCGCTTTGAGAGTGACGGATGATCCAATGGCCGCGGTAAAGCACGTTGTCTGCAATACCTACGCGCGGGAAATGCTCCGGGTTGCTATCGTCAACGGCCTTTGCGAAGGCGCACGCGCAAGGAAAGGTTTCATGAGCCGGCATCACAGCTCATCCCAATAGATCACGACACCTTCAAAGGGCAGTCCGTGGTTTTCGGCAAACCAGTCCGCCATCTCCATAAAGCTCTTGAAGCCGTCAGCTTCTGCAAACTCGTTGTCGGTGATTTCCACCTGATCACGATCATAGATCGCCGACGGCAGATAGTGGCCATTGACCTGCATTGAGGTGCCCTCGATCCTGACACTTGCAATCCCGGTAACTGTAGCGGTTCTCAGCAACCGGCATTTCTTTGTTCGCATACCGGTGTAAAGTTTAAGCGTGTCACCAACCTTGCAGTGTGCCCGTCCGTCCTTGCGCGGCGCGCGCACTGTTTGCAGCTTGATGCCGAATTCAACATCATCCGCGAACCGCTCCTGAACATTCAGCGCCGGCATCACAGATCCTCCGCCACGAGGAGGACAAAGAGCACGGTCCAGGCAAGTTTGCAGAAAAGGTGCAGAAACTGGTCTTGGTTAAAACTAAGCCTTCCGGCGCTCTTCTCGTAGTCGATCACCCAATGAGCAGCGAACTCGGCCAGCCCAAGCCAAACCGAATTCGTGATCACACCGACGAAACCGGCATGTATCGCCGAATGCGCACCGAGAGCTTGATACCAAGGCACGCCGGGCAAAGGCGCAGACTGGTTTTTCGCGCGGGCGAGAAAGTCACCCTGCAACGGATAGTCTGCCAATGCATGCGCCGCGATCAGTAAAGCCAATACTTCAATCATCCGTCTCTCCATGAAGAAAAACACCGGCGGCCAACCTCAAGAAGCCGCCGGTGAAGTGGCGCGGGTTGGTTCCCGCGTGGTCTTTTTGGTTGGTTCCCGGAACCGCAGAGAGGGGGAGCGGTTCCGGGCGGCGCACTCACCGGGCATCAGGGGAAATCCCCGGCGAAGCGAGGGGCGCGGCGGATACGCAAAACAAGGCCGCGCCAATCTTCTGAACCCGGAAGGCCTATGACGCCTTCCGGCGCGGATAAAGCGCCCGGACAGAACAGCCGGTGGCGGTTTCAATCTCGGCGGCCTTGGCGTCAGCCAGAAAATCCGACATCGCAGAAAGCGCGTTGGCGCTGTAGGCTTCGAGATCCGCCAGACCGTTCCAGTCCGGGTGGTTGCGCGCGATGTGCGCATGAAGGTCCGCCATCGCTTCGCGCGCAAATTCGTGTGCGGCCAGTGCCCGGCCAAAGAGTTCACGATCTGCCATTTGACTTCTCCAGCTTTTCCAGCACCACCTGCCCTGCCAGTGTCGGTTCCAGGTGATAGCCTTTGCCAAAGCCGCGATTTTTCGCACGGCGGATCAGCGCATGGCGGGTAAGCGCGGAAATCGTCTCCGGCTTGAAATAACGCGGGCCGAGATACCAGCCGCCATTGCGGCAGACACGATGATGGCGAAAACGGGAAAGATGTTTCAGCGCCTCACGCTGCGGCACTGTCAGCTCCGTTTCCGGCCGGGCAACAGCCGGTCGATCGAAGAAGGTGGACATGCTCATGCGTGACCTCCATGCTGTTTCGAAACCGGAACAGGGATGGTTATGTCCGGTTGATCCTCAAGCTTGGCTATAAATAGATTGCCGATGATCTCGCGCGCGACGTCGGGATCTCGCCCCATGAGCGATATCTCGCGTCCGATCGTGGCGAATATCTCGCCAAGCGCTTCAATAATGTGATGAACTTCGGTGCCCCTGTTCATCTCCCCTAGAATAAGCCGTCGCAGCTCGATCGAAGCTTCCGGATTGCGAAAACGTATGTGGGTTCCCACCGTCGACCTTTCCCCGGGCTGATGCTCCGCCATCTTTGCGCGCATTGCCTGCAGAGTTTCCTCAACATCATAATGAACGCTCATGCCGCCCTCGCATTCTCGTTTGCCGGTCTGGCGTATTTCTGCATCAGGCTCGCCCTGTCCTGGGCGATGACGGCAGCCCGCACGGTTTCGGCCGTGCGCTCTGTTTCGGCAGCGGCAAAGCCGTTCAGCCATTTTTCAACGGCCCCTTCCTGCCAGCGCAAAGGCCGCGCGACGGGCAGCGGCGGCGGAAAGCCATAATCCCGCTGGAAGACCGCACGCTTGCGCAGAAAATGCTGACGCGAAAGCCCCAGCAAACCGGCCACCTGCCCGGCCTCAATGGTTTTGTGTGTGATGGTCATGCCTGCATCGCCTCCATTGCTTTATTGCAATGCTGCAAATTAATAAGCGATAGTGCTTATTATGGCAAGCATGATTTTGCACAAATGCTTACCTTACTCAATCGCGGACATAGCGATGCTGCACAAATGAAGGCAAACGAGGTCAGCGCGCTGTTCGGTAAAGTGCGTACAGCCCTTGCCAGCACATTTACTAAACCTAAGTGAGCTGACGGGTATTGCCGGGATCTTTGGAGAAGTCAGGAGGGGGTGCGGATGATGCCGATGGCTGTTCCGGCAATTGAGACGCGATCGTCGTCAACCTGCTCGGGCCGTTGCGGACCAAGCCGCATAGAGTGCGATGTGATGAACGGCGCCTGATAGAGCCGCATGACTGTTTCCGCCGTGCCGCGCACTGGATCTATGATCTGTGCAATGACGATATCGCCTGTTTTCGGGCGCCGCCCCAGATCTATGAGCACGATATCGCCTGGCATAATCCCCATACCATCAAGGGCGCCGCCCTTCATTACCCAAGCCTCGACGCTATTGCGCCCGTCCTTTGCAGCTTTTACAGCCGCATCAATCCAGCCTGGATGAGGCTCGTTGTCGTTGGCATAAGGAAGCGCATCTGGTTCAGCCATGCCGCTTGTGCTGCGACCGGGCAACTGGCCGGGCCGGAAGCCCGAATATTTGGCAACATTCTCCAACGTCGATTGGGTAATGCCTACCGTGCCTGTTGTGTCATTGAAGTAGCGCGTCAGCGTGGATGCAGCCATGCCGGAATTCAGGGCAAGCTTCGACAGCGACAGGTTCATATGATCTGCCACAGCCTTTAGCCAAGCCTTTGTGTCGCGCTGATTATCCATCATGCGCGCAAATATATTCTGTTGAAGGGCTAACGCAGTCACAAAAAAACACCTTGCAGAATAAGCAATATTGCTTATGCATATATGCAGAACAGTTCGCAAGGGTGATTTGCAATGTTTTCAGAAATAGAAGCACGCCGCCACGCCGCCGGTATCTCGCAGGTGGAACTGTGTGAGCGTGCCGGAGTGCATCCAACCACCTACACCGCGCGCAAAGCAAACCGGCGGACGGTTTCCGAGCGCACACTGCAAAAACTGAAAACCGCTCTCGACGAGTTGGTCACCGAACGGCTTGCAGTGATGAAGCAAGAAAGGACCGGATCATGATGCCTAGTTATATCGGCTTCCTGAGCGCCCTCGCCTGCATGCTGTTTTTCGGCGGCGCAGCCCTTTGGGCGGCGCTGATCTATGCCCGTGAAATCAAAAAAGGTGAAAGACGATGAGCAGTCAGTCACAACCAAAGCCCTGCACGATGGAAGCCTTTGTTGCAGCGCTGATGCAAAACAGCAGTGACCATCAGGTGCTCGCCACATCGCTGCGCGCCTGGCTGGCCGGAAACTGGGAAAAGGCGTTGCGGCCGCTGGATGCCGATGCGCGCTACAAGCTTACCAGAGAAGGCGGTGCGGAATGACCACCTTTTTTCAAACCATGCGTCTATTATGGATCGATGCGGCGGTACAATCTGAGCAGGCATTGCTGCGCCGTGCGGATATTTGCCAAACGTTTGACATTTCGATTTCGCAAGCAGCGCTCGACCTCAGACAATTTCAGACAGCATTTCCTGGTCGCCTGGAATATGATCGAAGCGCAAAAGGCTATCGCGCCGCCGCTCAATCCATGCCTTCTTTTCCGGAATGTGAACCAGCAACTATCCGCACATCAACTGCGAGCATTGCCATCGCCAAGAAGCGCCTCGACCGCGCTAAAGGCGGTGCGGCATGACTACCTTTGTTGGAACAGACCTGCAGCTGATTAATGCCTTACGCGAAGCAGCCAAGCGGCGGCGCAGCCCTTTGGGCGGCGCTGATCTATGCCCGTGAAATCAAAAGAGGTGAGAAACGATGAGCATCAGAGGAAGGAAAGTCACAGTACCTTCTAAGACTGACCCCTATGGATTTTGTCCGGTGTGCGGCAAGCCGAAACCGACCGAAAAATTCGTCGCGGATGGCACCGACTTTGTTTGCCGAGAGTGCGCGAGAAACATATTGGGCAGCCAGCGCAAACCCGATCCGGTCAACGCCCCGGCAGCTATCTACGCAACGGTCAACGGCGCATCGACCGATGTGATGACCGGCGAGCGGCAGCTTATTGGCGGCTGGAACGAGCACGAAGACGACTTCCGGCGGAAAACCCGTTACGTCCGGGCAGATCTTGCGGGCGATGTGCAGGCGCTTCACGAGAAAGCAGGAGACGAAACGCTTCGTGCGCTGATGGATGTGATCAATGAGCGGTATCGGCAGATCGCCGTTGAAGGCTGGACGCCGGAGCATGATGACCAGCACTGTGACGGGCAACTTGCGCTCGCGGCATCAACATATGCGTTGAATACGGTCAATGACTTTGACGATCCCTACCCTCGGCTGCTCGGCGCTGAACTTTGGCCCTTTGATGACAAGTGGTGGAAGCCGACGACCCCGCGACGGGATCTGACGAAAGCTGCCGCCCTAATCCTCGCAGAAATCGAGCGCCTTGACCGCGCCGAGCAAGGCGGTGCGGCATGAGCTTCGCCGGTGCTGTCATCACGGTTCGCGATCACGTTCCCGAAGCTGTGCGGCGGCAGGGTCCGGATGCGATCCGCGCGCATTATCGCAAATGCATTGATGCCATGAACCGCACCTCTGCCGCGCTTTCCTGCGGCGGTGTGGTGCTGACGGCACATGGCTATGACCGGCAGGCGGGCGACTTAAAAATCACCGGCATGATCGTCGATGGCCGCCGCGCCGTCGTCGATGACCTCTATTCGATCGGAAGGGCGTGATGACAATACCAACGAACGCAGGTGAATTGCGCCGGCTGATCGGCGCGGTCGAGGCGCAAAAGGCCGGCATCCCATCCATAGAGATCGACAATTACGAGCTCAGCAGCCAGGCGCACCGGCTGGCCGGCATGGCCGCGCTTGCGCATCTGGTTTCAGCCGAGGGCGCGAAGGTGAATGACGGGACCGAGCGCACAATCTTTTCGCTTGCCGGCATCAAGGCCAGTTCGACGAGCGGAACCCCTGCCGTGCTTTCAAACTGGATCGCAGCGGCAAAACTCAAGCTGAAAATGGAGAACAGGAATGTCTGATCAGGAAATTGAAAAAGAAATTCAGGCAAAGGGCAAGACTGCCCCACGCCTGACACCTGCCGACATCGATGCGGTTATAGCGGCTGAAGAATACCATGTTTTCGGGGGGCGGATGACGATTTGTGTTCTGACCCTGAAGAACGGTTTTCTTGTTTCTGGCGAAAGCTCATCGGTTAGCGCAGAGAACTTCGATGTCGAGATCGGCCGCAAGATCGCGCGGGAGAATGCGCGCGAGAAGATATGGCTGCTGGAAGGCTATCTTTTGCGCGATCGGCTTGCTGCTGCCGAATAACCCGGCGGCCGCAGGGCCACTTCTTCCCTCACGTTTTCGGGCCTTTTTTGTAGTGCGTAGGGCCGCCTTTTTCAGGTGGCGATATGAGCAAACGATCCACATACCGGCCAGAGCAGGCCGAAGCGCTCGCCAAAATAGAAAGGCGGCGGCAAATCATGGATGTGCAGCATTCAGAGCTGGCCGATACAGCTGCGATATCACGCGAGACATGGCGGCGGATCCGGCGTGAGAAACGCGCTTTTCCAGCGCAGATTACCGCCCTGCGTTTTGCCCTGCGCACAATCGAGGCCCGGCGACGCTCTGCCGAGGACGTGTTTCCGGATCCTGATAACGGAGAGCAGCCATGATCGACCGGCTGATGCTGCGCGCTGGCGGATCGGCGCTGCGCTCTATCCGTTTTGCTGTTGCCCAGATGCCGGAGCTGCAGGCGCGCCGGCAGGCCGTCGAAATCTATCTGCTGGTGACCGCCTGCAATGTGCGGCAGGCCACCGCTGCCGCGCTTTGTGGCTGCACAAAGCAAAACATATCCAAACATCTGCGCCGCGTTGAAAAGGCCCGTGAAGATCCAGCCTTTGACGCCGCGCTGACGAAGATCGAAACCGTGATGACGGGTGAGCAACAATGACCGCCGAAGACAAGATCCGCGAGCAGATCGCCGCGCACTTTGACGCCACGCTGAAAGCGGCTTGGAAGAACGCAATCAACACCACCAATGCTGAGAGCGATAAGCCAGAAGACAGTCTTTCGATCGAGACGATGATCGAGAGTTTGAGGTTTGCCGAATACCCAATGCCGCAGATCGAGTTCCGCGTATCTCCACGGACAGACCTTGCTCCTTTTCTGCAATTTTTCGGCCGATCAAACTGCTTTACACGAACGGCAGGTTCTGCGCTGCCGCCCTCATACAAAGGAGTTACGATCAAGAAAGACCATTACATTCCGGTCGATGTCATTACGCTTTTTTCGGACGGCATGCTGGTTAAGTGCGTGCCGTTGACCGGCGCGGCCGAGCCAGTGGCAGCGCTATTTTTTGCCTACATGCAGGAGATCGACCGGGCGCAGAAAAGCGAGGGACAATGAGCCGCTTTTCCGTCGCCAAAGCCCGCGCGATCGACGATCTGGAAAGCCTGATCGAAGAGCTGCTGCATGCCAGCCGGAAGCATAAACGCACCGGCCTATGGAATGTTGCCAACCCATACCGCGCCCATGCCAAACCCGACCAGATGTGCGTGTGGCTGACCGGCAACCGGCGCGGTGCGTGGAAAGACTATGTATCCGGCGATAAAGGCGATGCAATCGACCTGGTTGCCTATGCACTTTCGGGCCTCGTTTCTGATGAAAGCCGAATGGATGCCGTTGCATGGCTGGAAGAACGCTATGGCCTGAAGGACATGGACCCGGTTGCGAAGCGCCGCATGGAGGCAGAGGCCAAAAGTCGGCGCATGGCGGCAGAGGCGCGCGAAAGCGAACGGCGCGAGAGCAACATCACACGCTCGCGCAAATTCTTCTACGGGTGCAATGAGACCGTGACTGACACGCCGGTGGAAGCGTATCTGGCCAGCCGTGGCATTGCGCTTTCCGCCATTCCCGCCCTTGGGCACGCAATCCGCTATCGCGCCGAATGCCAGTACTGGATGGATGATGACCGGCCATTTCTGCCAGCGATGATCCACGCCATGGTGACGGCAGAAGGCCGCGTTGCCGCCAATCATTACACATTTCTGCAGCCAGATGGCAGCGGCAAGGCCGATGTGGACAAGGCCAAGCTGATGTTTCCGGAGACCACAGGTCTCGTAATCCGGCTTACCAATGGCGCGGCCGGCATCGGCGCGGAAAAGGCCGCCGCCGCCGGCATATCCGGCCTTGTTGGCGTCGTCGAAGGCACAGAAGACGGCTATTCCGCCGCCATTGCAGCGCCGGACTTACGCATGTGGGCAACCGGATCGCTTTCCGGCCTCTTATCCCTGCCCGACCACGCCAGCGCCAGCGGCTACATCATCTTCCAGGACAATGACTGGGGCAAGCGCCAGGCACAGGGCCTGTTTCGCCGCGCGGTGGCGCGGATCAAGGGCTTCGGCAAGCCGGTCGAGGTGATCTCGATGCCGGCGAGCTGGGGAAAAGACGTCAACGACGCGTTCAAAAGGAGATCATGGTGAAACTCGATTTAGCAAAACTCGACCTCGTCGAGGCGGCGGCGGCCGTGGCCCATGCGGCAGCCAGCCAGCTTTATGGCATGTTCAATGAGACAGACGGCTATGACTGGCCGGGAACCGGACTGGAAGGCGATCCTCTGGCCGGTGTGATCTATGAGATGGGGGCCTATTGCCAGCGCAAAAGCGCGTTTGGTGATCAGCTCTGGCTTAAATTCAGACATGAAGGCGTGCTGCAGGACGGCATTCCGGAAAGCAAATTGTTTGCTGACGTTGAAACATCGCGTCAGTGGTCCTTTCAGATCTTCGCGCGGATCTTCCGATCAAATTATGACGACATGCTGCATTTGCGCAATGCGATGGCGGCGCAAGCGGAAGCCGCTGCGCGAAAGCCTGCACCAAAGCCGGACATCGAGGACACGATTTTCGAGCCGATCGGCAGCATGAACGAGATGGAGCCGCACCAGCGCCAGTTTCTCGCAGCGCTGGCCCGGCCGCGCCGCGAAGTATCGCCGGAGCCAGAACCTGTCATCGAGGTGCAGCCCGAACCGCTCGCCATCAACCTCAACACGATCAACCTTGGAGCGCCCAGTGAAGAAAAGCCAGAAAATCAACAGCCGCCGGCAGGCAATGAAACGGAACAGGAAGCGGGCGGAACACCGCAGGCTGACGCGCTGGTTCAGCGCGATGGTGATACGCCCGCTGCAGGCGACGGGAACGGACAGCAGGGCGAACCGGATGGCACGGCTGGAGACGCTGATCAGGCCAAGGAACCGGTAAAACCAGCCGTGGAAGACGCTGAAAAGGCAAAAAACAGCCAGACCGGCACAAAGCGCAAGCGAAACTGAGCGGTCATTTGTCAACCAAAAGCCGGTTTCCAACCGGCTTTTGCGGCCCTTGAAAAGTTTTCCACAGGTTTAATGCAATGAACGAACAGGATGGCAAAAGCGGCGCCGGTCGTGTTGGCGGTCTGATTTCAGCCGCACAACAGCGCGCCAAGCTGGAAGCAAAGCGGCGCGATGCCGTCTACCCCCTGCCCGGCCAGCCGTGGAACGGCGTGCCGCCCGGCGAATGGCCGGAAAAGGGCGAGCTGGACGATACCGGCTATTTGCCAAAGGACTGCCCGGTGCGCCCGCTCGGCTATGAGGGCGAGGCATTCTACTTCGTCGATACGATGGGTCAGGTGTTCAATTCAGCGGCAAACGGTCAGCTCGGTGTTGAGCGTCTGCAGAAGCTTTTCGCCGGGCATGAGGATTTTCTTTACTGGGCGTGGCCTGCCAAGGAACCTAAGAAAATGGCGGCAGACCCCGGCTTCAAGAGCGAGCGCGTGCGTCGCGATCTGTTTTCCGCCTGCCGGGCGCGCGGGGCATGGAGCATGAGCGACACGGTGCGCGGCCGAGGCGCGTGGCGCGATGACCAGGGCGGTCTGATGATCCATTGCGGCGATGCCATGTGGATTGACGGCCAGCTGGACGATACCGGCGAATATGACGGCTATTTCTATCCGCGTCGCCCGTCCTCTTTCGTGCCATGGCCGGAGCAGGTGACACAGGACGATAATCCTGCAACCGAGTTATTCGAGATCCTGCGCACGTGGCATTTCGCACGCGGCGATGTCGACGCCATGTTCTTGGTGGGCTGGCTTGGCGTTGCCATGCTGGGCGGTGCGCTGGACTGGCGACCATCACTCTTCATGGTCGGCGATGCCGGCACTGGTAAATCAGAGCTTTTCGGCAAAAACGGCCTGATCCGCTCGGTTCTCGGCAAGATGATGGTGGCAACCACCAATGCCTCAGAGGCCGGTCTGTATCAGCTCGTCGGCCATGACAGCGTGCCAATCGCGATCGACGAGCTGGAAGGCGAGGACGGGCAGGATCAGGCGCAAAAAGTGATCAAGATGGCGCGTGATGCGGCATCCGGATCCGTGCGCATCCGTGGCGGCCAGAACCACAAGGGCGTGGAATTTCAGGCGCAGTCATCTTTCGCATTTTCCGGCATCAACCCCCCGCCCATTCCGCCGGCAAACCTTACGCGTCTTGTGATCGTTGAGATGATGCCGCTGAAGGTGACCAGTAACAAAGCGCCGACGCTTTCAGCCGCTGAAACTGTTGGCCCACGCCTGCTCCGGATCCTTGCGGATGGCTGGAGCGACCTCGAATACAAGCTGGATCAGTACTATGCGGTGCTGCGCGAGGCCGGGCACAACAGCCGTGGACAAAAGACATACGGCACATTTCTGGCACTGGCCCACACGCTGATCGGTGACGACGGTCTGAAGGCACTGGGAATGCCGAGCGAACAGGGCGGAGACCTGCACAAATGGGGTGAGTGGCTGAAGGCTGAAGCAATGCCGGAGCTTGAAGGCGCAGGCGAGACCTGGCGGCAGGCGATCGACTACATCCTGACAAGCGAGATCGATGCTTATACCGGCGGCGCTAAAAAGACCGTGGCGCAGGTGATCGATGACTTGAAGCTTGGCCGCACGGCTTCAGAGTTCGGTGATAGCCAGACCTCAGCACTCCAGAACACGCGTGACCGGCTGGCGCTGGCAGACCTTGGCCTCTATGGCGATGTCCGGAGCGGTTTGACACTGGCCGTACCCAACAGCTCGAAAAAGATCGGCCGTGCGCTTCTGGACACGCCGTTCGGCGACCGTGGCGGCAACGGCAGCTGGAAATGGGCGCTCAGGCGCGCACCGCCGCACATCGTCAGCAAAACCATAGACGATGGCAGCGGCAGGCAGGACAACCGCGTCACCATTGCCGGGCGGCAGGTGCGCTGCCTGTTCATCGATCTCAAGGCATACGGGGCGCTTGGCTGATGATTTCAACTCAACGATGCAGAGCGCCGCCGAATTGCGTCATTTTGCACCTCAAAACCCCAGCCCCGACCCTTCGCTGTGCGAATAATCGCGCGGTTGACCTGTCGTGGCCGGGCCTATGGTGCACTCATGCGTGTGGCAAGACAGACAAACTGTCTAGCACTGTCTTGCCACTGTCTAACGATTTTGCAGCGCTAAAGCATTGGTATGAAAAGCAAAATCAGAACTTCAAGACAGTTAGACAATAAGACAGCATTTCCCCTCATACATACACACACACGCACGCGCACACGTAGAACTACACTGTCTAACTGTCTAAACGTCTTATACATATATAAGATATTGTATTTATTACTTAATTCAAAAGACAGCGCTTAGACAGTAGCTAGACAGTTTCGAGACAGGGCCATGAATAAAATATCCGAAGAAACTGACGATATGGATTTGGGTGAGTTCGCCGACGCCGAGGCCAGCTGGGAGCGCCGGGAGGCCGAACGGCTGGCGCGCGACCGCAAAGCCAAGCCCCGCCGCAAGCCCGGACGGCCAAAAGGGGCGACAAACAAGCGATCGCGTGATCTTCTCGCCCTGCAGGAGGAGAAAGGCTACGCGGATCCTGTTGAAGCGCTGATGCAGTACGTCACCATGCCAGCAGAACAGCTGCATGCATGGATCTGTGAGCGCCAACCATCAAAGCCGCCGAGCCTGTGGCAGGTGATGCAGGACCAGAACGCCATGCGCGTTCAGCTGGCACCTTACCTGCACGCCAAGATCATGAGCATGCCGCAGACGATCGAGGAGCTGCTGCCGATGCTGATGCTTAACCTTGGCACAAACCAGCTCGACCAGGCGAAGCAGATCGCAGCGGAAAAGGGCATGTCAGTCGGTCAGCCGCTGATTGAACAGCACTCCAATGAAAACAATGACTTAGAGAATTGACGGTCGTATGACTTTCGGCGCAACTGGTCACAAGTGAGATAACATGTTGATATCAAACGATATTCCTCTGATCAAAAATCAGTTGCAAGACCAATGCCGAAAGGCTGCCACTGCCCCCCTGGGCGGTGGCATCGCCAGAGAAAATTACCTTTACGTTCGCGTAATTCGCGGTGAGACCTTTCCCCGAAGCGGGGGCCACCCCGCCCCCAGGGGGAGGCCGCTTGCGCACCGATCCCGATTTAAGCAATCGGGGTTTGCTTATCGAGAGGCGTCTAATTTGAACGTTGTGCCACGTTCAGACGGAAGCCATGGGGGTGCGGGGGATCGTGAGGCACGCCCGGTCTCTTTCCGCCATTCCGGGGGTCGGGGGATCGCCGCTCAGTCTTTCAGATCATCTGGTCCACTTCATTCGGAATTCAGGATGATTGAAAGGACACCTGCAGGCCTTCGGCCTTTCGGTGACATCAGCGGTGCTGGCGCGCATGCGCGCGCGCCAGCTGGTTCTTTGCATTGAAAGGGCGCGCGGCATGAGCGGCACGATAGGCAGCATTACACGCGACGATCTCAAAAAACGGGATACGCAGGAGGTGCGCGCCCTTGTGGCGCGTTACGAGATCGATGAGAAGTTTTCTCCTTTCCGATATACGCCGCCCGGCCCTGTGGCGCAGGCATTCATCGTCTCTGATCTTCTCACCGCCGTCATCATGGGTCCGCTGGGTGGCGGTAAAACAACGGCCTGCGTCTTCAAGCGGATCTACGCTGCGAGCAAAGCGCCGATTGCATGGCACCCGGAAGACGGCAAGCCAACGCGCATGTGCCGATGGATCGTGCTGCGTGATACCTTCCGATCGGCAGAAAAGACGGTTCTTGAAAGCTGGAAGCAATGGTTTCACAAGAAGTATCCTGGATCGGCGTGGGCGGGCGGCAATGATCGTCCGGTGACGCACACGCTGCGTTTCATGGGCGCAGATGGTGTTCGTGTCGAGGTCATCACCGAGTTTGCGGGCCTTGGCGAGAACTCAATTGAGACCATGATGAAAGGCCGTGAATATTCGGGCGGCTGGCTCAACGAGATCGACACACATGCAGACGGTTCTCTTGCCGATATGGAGCAACGTGTCGGTCGTTATCCCGCTTCGAAAAACCTGCTCACCGTGGACGAAATTGAAGCACTTGGCCGCCAACTGGGCCACAAGCTGGAAAGCGGCCAGCGGCTGCGCATGGTGATCGGCGACATGAACGCGCCGACCGTCGATAGCTGGACATATCGCGACCTCATCAAAAAGCGAACACCAGACCGCTATCTGTTCCAGCAGCCGTCAGGCCGATCCGAAGAGGCGGAGAACCGGTTCAACCTTGAGCCGGACTACTACGACCGTATCGTGCGCAACCAGGAAGACTGGTTTGTAAAACGCATGGTCGATAACGAGTTTGGATATTCACGCGCTGGAAAACCTGTCTATGACGCTTTCGATCGCCGCCGGCACGTTGCGCGCATGCGGATCCTGACAGATCCCAAACTCACGCTTGGCATCGGCATCGATATTTCGATGAATACGCTGAACCCGGCGGCTGTTTTCGGGCAAACCAGAGCGCCGGGCCGCATCATTGTTGCCGATGAACTCTATCTCGGTCACGGCGTCGGGGCGGCGCGTTTCGGCGAAGCGTTGAAGCAGCGGCTTTCTGAAGACTATTCAAATGCCTCAAAGGTGCGCCTCTGGGTCGATCCGGCGGCAGAGCACGGCGCCGACCAGGAGGGCGGCCAGCTTTCAGCCATGGAAACGCTTGCCGTCATTCTCGGCCTTCCGATCCTCATTCCTGCCGGCGGCTCGAACGAACTTGGAATGCGCCTCGATGCGGTGAAAGCTGAGCTGCGTGGTTATCTCGAACAGGACACACACCTGCTGATTGATCCTGAACGCTGCCCGCTCCTGCTGGAAGGTTTCGAGGGGAAATACCGATACCGGAAACGCGCTGAAACGGCGCAGACCGAATATGAGGAGAAGCCAGACAAAGGCCATCCGCACTCGGACTTGCATGACAGCCTGCAATACCTCGTCCTTGGTTTTCGCGGTCGCACCGGCGCTATTCGCAGTGCCGCCGATGCAGATCGTGCACCAAGGCAGAACGGAGGCTGGTCCAGCCAGAGCGGTGAGAAGCGCTCCCCCTGGGGCGGGGGGAATGGCTTCGATCCTCACCAGGTCGGGCTGATCGGGCGATGACACTTGAAATCGAAACGCCGGCGTCAATCTTTGACATGGCCGATATGTCGGGGGCAGCCACCCAGATCAACTGGGCCATTGCCAAACAGATGTGGGCGCATGGCGAAAGCTATGTGCTGCGGCAATCCGGTGAAGCTATCGGGCTGTTTGGCCTCTATCCGAATGATGGATGGGCTGAGGCATGGTTTTGTGTCCGGCCGAAATGCTCTGAACATATGCTTTTCATCGTGCGAAACATCCGGTTGACGCTAGATGCTGCGCCCTACCCTTCCATCGTGACGTTTTGCGCAACCGATGCCGGTAAGCGGATTGCCCGCCTATCCGGTTTCAGGTTCGTCGAGCAGTGGAACAATACGGAGCTTTGGACGAGAGATGACCAATCTATTCGGCGGGAAGAGCGGTGCAGGTGATCTCCGCAAACAGCAGGAAGCCAACCAGCGCCGGCAACTGGCGGATATGGCACGACAGCAGGCGGAAGTTGATCAATCGACCAGCGGCAAAGCCGGTCGTAAAACCGGAAGCCGGCTGCTGACATTCCTTTCAGGCAATGGTGTCGATACACTTGGCGGTGCCTGATGAGTGAAACAACACGCCTCAAACAGCGGCGCAATGTCGCCCAGCGTGAGCGCGACGAATTCCAGCCGCTTCTGGACGAAGCCTATCAGTATGCCATTCCGTTCCGCAAATCGGCCAACTCCGAACGCAATGGCCGCTCGCGCGGCGAAAAACGCGTCGACCAGGTGTTCGATCACACGGCGGTGGACAGCGCGTTTCGCTTTGCCGGAAAGCTGCAGCAAGACTTCTGGCCCGCCGGTCAGGACAATTTCAAGCTTGAGCCGGGACCGGTGATTGTAAACCCGGCCGAGCGTGACGAACTCGCCAAGCAACTTGAGCCGATCGGCAGTGTCGCGGGCGCTTTTTTCGATGACGGCGACTGGGATATGGCCTTTCACGAAATGGCCCTTGAGCTTTCCGCCGGAACCGGCGCTATCCTCATGGACAGCACGAATGAACCGGATAAGCTCTGGGAACCTATGAGCGTTCCTATTGACGAACTGCTCCTTGAAAACGGACCCCGCAACCGCATTTCCGGCATCTTCTGGACACGCAAAATGACAATCCGCGTGGTTAAAGAAACGTGGCCACGCGCACGGCTCAGCGAAGAAATGAAAGAGCTTCTGCGCGACAAGCCGGAAGAGGAAATCGATATCTATCAGGATACGGTTTATGATGCGCGCAAGAGCGAATGGATCATGACCGTATGGTGCAAAAAGCAGTCAGCGAAATTGCGCCAGAAAAAATCACGCACATGCCCCTGGCTGGTCCCGCGCTACTTCCGTGTACCGGGTGAAACTTATGGCCGTGGCCCGGTCATGCTGGCGATGCCGACAATCAAAACCCTGAACACAACGGCACGCCTGCAGCTGCAGGCAGCATCGATTGCCATGCTTGGCATCTACACGGCTGTTGACGACGGTGTTTTCAATCCGGATCTGGCAGTGCAGGCCCCCGGCGCGTTCTGGAAGGTGGCGCGCAATGGCGGATCTCTGGGGCCATCGGTTCAGCGCTTCCCGGATCCTCGCATCGACCTGCAAAACATGGTTTTGAACGAAATGCGGATGGGCGTGAAGGCAACGATGATGGATCAGAGCCTTCCGGCAGAGGGTGCCGCGGTGCGCTCGGCAACCGAAATTCTGGAACGGGTCAAGCGATTGGCTTCCGATCATCTGGGCGCTTACGGCCGCCTGGTCAAAGAGGTCACAATCCCTGCCGTCAAACGCGTTCTTGAACTGGCCTATAATCGCGGTCTGATCGCCAGCGATATCCCGATCGACCAGCTGCTTGTGCGCGTCAAGATCAAAAGCCCGCTGGCAATTGCGCGCGAAGCCCAGCGCATCGAGAAGATCGTGCAGTGGCTGCAGATGGTTCTGATGATCATGCAGGACAGATCAAACCGGGTCGCAAAGGTTGAGCAATCGCTTGTGATGATCGGCCGTGATTTCGGCATTCCGGAAAAGCTGATGGTAACCGATAAGGAGCGGGATGCCATGGACGAGCAAGAACAACAATTGCAGGCCGCTGCCGTTGCCGCGCAGGCGGCCGGTGCAGCCGGGGGAAGTTAGGATGAAACCACAGGACATTGAAGGCATCATTTCCGGCGCGGCCAGCGGTGGCTGGGACTGGTTTGAGCAAGCCGACGAAAAAACGCAGCAAGCGCTCAAAATCCAGCAGGAAAAGGACGCTGAGGATGCGCGCGCGATCGCATCGGCATGGGCGCGTTTTTACAACTCCCCTGATGGTCGAAAAGCCCTGGAATCCATGTTCGATGTAACGCTACGTCGCGCCGTTTACTTTGCAACGGCTGGATGGGATCCAGCGACGATGGCGACCTATGGCGCTTTTCGTGAGGGGCAGAATTCACTTGCTCAAGAGATCGCCCGGCAAATCAGCCTGGGCGAAGGCGAGGCCATCAAGCCACGCGACGTGCAAACCTGACGTGAAAGGAAAAAACGATGCATGATCTGTTGAGGCGGTTTATGCCTATGCCGGTTTTCGAGGCAGAAGGCGGTGGTACCGGCGAAGGTGAAGGTAACGCTGCGGGCAGTGGTGACGGCGGCGGCGGTGATGGAGGCTGGAAAGCGCCGGAAGGCCTTCCGGAAGAATTCATGGGCGCAGATGCCGATGAAACACTGGGCAAACTGCTGGGCGGTTATCAGGATGTGAATACCCGCTTCACCGGTATGCGCGACAAACTTTCAAAAATGCCGGCAGCACCCAAAACACCTGACGAATATGCTTTTGATCCGGGCGAAAGCCTCTCTCCGTTTTTCGGTAATCTCAGCGAAGACAAGATGTTTTCTGCCGCCCGTGAAGCCGCACACAAGCATGGTATGAGCCAGGAGCAGTTTGCAGGCTTCATTTCCGACACTTTCGGGCCGATGGCAGAGGCTGGCTTGTTGGCCGAGCCTTTCAACCCGAAAACGGAACTTTCGACGTATCAGAGTGCCACCGGACTGGATGCAAAGGGCGTTGAAAAGTCTCTGCAACAGAATGAAACCTTTGCAAACGGCCTGATCGAACAGCTGGATCTGCCAAAAGATCTTTCCGACGCGGCGAAGGGTATGTTTATGGGGCTGACGGACACAGCCGCCGGCAACGCCATTCTGCAGGCGCTTTCGGCAAGGATGAGTGACAGTGGCTTCGGACTGGAAGGTCATGGCGGAGGTGATGGCCAGCTGACAGATGCAGATCTTCAGAAGCTGGACAGCGATCCACGCATTGATCCGCACAACCGCGATCACAAGGATCCGAACAAGCGTTTCGATCCGGATCTGCGAAAGCGCTATGATGACGCTTACAGGCGTCTCAATCGTTAAAAACATCAGATACTCACGCGACACAAGGCCGGGCAATGCCCGGCTTTTTTGCATTCTGCGGTTTACCATACCCCGGCGCCCATAGCCTTGGATCAGACAACGGGCGGACCTGCAAGAGTGATGGCCTCTCCGGCTGATAACCGGACCCTGATCGGCGCGCGGCCTCTCCAAACGGTGTTTTTCTCATCAATCAACATCGGAGCGATCCATGACACAGAATGTTAACAACTGGAACACAACCCAGTATGCGCGGCGCGCCATGGCGATCTATCAGCAGCGCGGCAACCGCCTGCGACCGACCGTCACACAGGCCATGCGTATCGCAAACAATGAAAAAGGCATTTTCTGGCTGGCAGGAAAATCGGTTGCCAAGAAAAAAACACGCGGCCAGCGCAATATCCCAGGCAACGGCGAGCGCAAAAAGTTCGAAGTGTCTCTGGAAACGTGGGTCGCGTATGATGAGATCGAGGAATACGATGAAGATCGCACCACGGTCGATGAGCGTGAGGTCATCTATTCTTCTGGCGCAATGGCACTTGGCCGGGCGACCGATATCGAGATTTACGCCAAAATGGCGGCAGCGAAAACCACGGTTGACGGCTCGCTCGATTTTTCTGCAGGTGCTTTTTCCGCAGCTCATGCGCTGCGTCTCTGCGCTGCTTTGCAGGATGACAAGGTGCCGTGGGATGGACAGGTTTTTTGTGGACTGCCATCCCTGCAGTGGAACCAGTTTCTTGGAAACAAGGTCGTTAACTCCGCCGAGCATGTCAGCGACGATCTGCCATTTGTGAAATCGACAGATACGCGCTTCTGGAATGGCGTCAACTGGTTTCTGTTCGTCGAGGAAGACGCCGAAGATCTTTACCCGGTTCCGGGCGCCAACAAGCAGGATCTGTTCATCTGGCACAAGTCGGCCATGGGCTGGGCCAATAACACAGATCTGCGCGTCATCAGCCAGTGGCACAACGAATACGATGTGACCTCCTTCAACATGCAGGCCAAAGGCGCAGCCACAACCCTGCAGGAAGGCAAAGGCGTCGCACGCTTCCGTACTGGAACGGACAGCTCAATCGCCATCGTCTGATGATCTATCACCGGGCGCATGTCGCTCGGCCTCATTCCATCAACCGGAGAAATCAATATGGCTTTTAACATCAAAGGCTTTCGCACCGTCGATTATATCCCGCATCCAAGCGGCGAGGCCGGGGCCAATCTCGGCAAGCATGTCTATGCCACCAATGACGACCCCGCCGCGATCGAGACCGCCGGATACTTCAACGATCTGGCAACATACAAATGGGTCAAGACCGGTGATCAGATCGACTGCACGCTCGATCTCGACGGCACACCAATGCGCCGGAACTACATCGTCACTTCTGTGACGTCCGGTGTGGTGGCGATTGCAGCACAGAACGTCGCTTGATGCGAAATCTCTAGCTGAAATCACGCACCCGGCCGCCGGTTACACGTCCCGGCGGCCGACACGTATTCATAAAACAAAGGTGCTGGCATGGTGCTTCTCGACGATGAAATTGCAATCGTAAACGCGGCCTGCGCGCTGATCGGTGAGGACGCGATCCAGAGTTTCGACGATGATGACGGCGGCAATTCCGGTGCTGGGCTGATCTACGGCATGGTCGTTGATTTTAATCTCGGTATCCAGCCAGCAGGATTTCAGTTTGCCCGTGAAATGCGCCAGCTATCGCGCATCGATGAGGCGACAGCCTTCACCGGTTACACTTACGTTTTCGATATTCCGGCTCCTTACACCGGCACGCCAGTTTTTCTGACAGATGACCCTTCAGACCCAAACCGGCGTTATCAGGCGTTTATCCTCACGAATGGTCAGGTCCATGCCAGTGACGATCCGCTTTATGCCATGATCAAATTCCGGCCTCGGCCGTCTCAATGGACGGCAACATTCCGGCGCGCGACGGTCACGGCCATTGCCGCAGAACTGGCCTTCTCTCTGGCCTCCGACCGCAACAGCCGAAACGACCTGCAGCAAATGGCCTATGGCTCATCGATCGAGAATTATCGCGGTGGGCAAATGCGCGCGGCGCTTTCAGAAGACGGCTTTTCAAACCCGCCACGGCCCACGGGGACCGCAAACAATCCACTTGAACGGGCATGGAGGGGATAAGACATGGTCGCACGCCCGGGCAACACACAGGCCGCATATACTGCCGGTGAGCTTGACCCACTGCTCTACGAGCGCACCAAGCTCAAATATTTCGGAACAGGCCTGCAATATGCGGAAAATATCGTTATTGCGCCGCAAGGCGGCTTTTCCAATCGGGGTGGTTTGCGGGATATCGGCAGCCTGCCGGCCAATGCCGCGCGGATTTTTCCATTCATGTCATCGCTTGGCACTACCTATGATATTGTCTTTGCGGGCGATGCCGGCGAAGTCTGGTCAGCCAGCAGCAAAACAGCCGATATCAATGTTTCCGGCCTTGCCGGGATCCTGCCCGAGGCCACCAGCGCGCAGCGTTTCGACACGCTGTTGCTGTTTCATCGCGACCTGAAGCCCAAGCGCATCCGCCTGACGAACAGCGGCTGGACATCTGATGAGATGCCGATCGAGAACCCGCCCGACTGGGATTATGGAGGAACCTATACCAACGGCGTTGCGGCCGTCTGGACGCTCGAATTCGTTGGGCTTGAAAGCGGAACATCGATCTTCACGCTGACGGTTTCCCAGCAGGAAACTTTCTCGATCACCTTCAACGATGACATGCTGACGCTGATTACCGATATCAGCAACGCCATTGCAGATCTGCCAAACGTCAGCCCGGGTTTTACAGTCGAGGCAGGTCCTGCAACGGATCCTGTTATTCCAGATCCCGGTGAACCGTTTCCTTCAGGGCCTAAAAAAGTAACGATTACATTCTCCGGCGCTGGCAATGAAGGTGATGGCTGGGCGGTTTCCGGCTCTGTTGTCAACAAGGCCGATGCCGCGATTGTTGCCGTTAAAAACACAGTTGGCATCTCCCCCGGCGAGCCGGTTATCTCAGCCGCTCGCGGCTGGCCGCAATGCGGCTGTTTTTATAACCAGCGCCTGATCGTCGGTGGTTTCAAAAGCCTGCCGCATGCCTGGATGATGAGCCGTCAGGGTGACTATTTTGAATTCAATAACCGCTTCACCGAAGATGACGGCCCTGCCCTGATCCCGATGGACGCCGAAGGCGGTGAAAGTATTGAGCGGATCAAGCCATCGCTTTATCTGCAGATATTCACCAGTCAGGCGGAATACTGGATTGCGCAGCGCGGCCTCTCACGCAATGAAGCGCCAAACCATGTGCAGTCGTCGCGCAATGGCACGGCGCGCGGCGTGCCTATCAGCGAGAATGAGGGCGCGAGCCTTTATGCCTACAAGAACCGGGCCACGCTGGGTGAATTGCGCTATACCGACACCGACGGCAATTTCATTTCAACAAACATATCCCTTCTGGCTCCGCATCTTCTGCGGGCAGGTATATCGGATATGGCGGTGCAGCGCGCCACATCCGACAATGACGGAAACCTGCACGCCATTGTGCTGCAGACGGGTGCAGCCCGGCTGGCGACAATCCTGCGCGAACAGGAGGTCACTGCATTCACGCGGATGAGCGCCGATGGCCTTTCATTCAAAGCCTGCGCAGTCAACGGCCGCAACGAGCTTTCATTCATCACGGACCGAAACGGAAGTCGCAGGTTGCAGCGCATGGAAGACGGGTTGCTGGTGGACGATGCGACAAGCTTTTCGTTCGGATCGCCAACCGCCACGCTTACCGGTCTTTCTCGCTTCAACGGTGTTTCGGTTTGGGTTATCGCCGATGCCAATGTGTTCGGCCCTTATACGGTTTCCGGCGGCAGCCTGACATTGCCGATAGAGGTATCAAACGCGACGGTCGGCACCTGGTCGCCGCCGGTGGTGAAGACGCTGCCGCCATCCCGCGAGGTTGGCACAAACACCGTGGTCAAACGGCGCGGACGCATTCACAGTGTGCGGTTATCGCTGACTGACACAACGAGCGTTGCCATCGGAACCAATGATGGCCCGCTCAGAAACGTCAACCTTACGCGTTACGGCATGCTGGCTGATGTCGGTGAGCTTGATCATGGCTTTACCGGCGAGATCAAGATTAACGGTTTGCGTGGCTATTCAGATGCCCCGTTTGTGACTGTCTCGCAACTGCGGCCCGGTAGACTGAACGTGCGCTCCATTACCGTCGAAGCTGCACTTTAATGGAGACGACATATGGAAGCGGCATTTTCTGCATTGATGGGCTTGTTTTCAGGCGGTGGCGCAGCTGCGGCAGGCACGGCTGCTGCCGGCGCGGCGGGTGCGACGGGGGCCGCAAGTGCAGCTGCCGGCGCGGCATCGGGTTTCAGCGGCCTTGCGGCACTTAAAACCGGCACGGCACTGCTTTCCGGTATTTCGGCGCTCGGTCAGATCGGCATGGGCAATGCGCAGGCCGAAATCGCAAATGCACAGGCAGATGAAGCGATCCTGCAGGCCGGACAAGAAAACCTTGACGCCAAACAACGGCAAAACAGGATCCGCCGCGAAATGGCGTCGATCCTTGGTGAGACGAAAAACAAGTATGCCGCCGCCGGCGTCGATCTGACGGGCGGCATTGCCGAAGGCCAGGCGCAGCGCACGGCGCAGGATGCCGCCTCGCAGATCTCTATCGATCGGCGGGACAGTGAATTCATTCAGGCACAATATCGCGCGCGTGCCCGCAATCTCAGACGACAGGGCAGCATGGCCAGAGCCGGTGGATTGCTGAACGCAGTTGGCACTGTCGCCAATTCCGCCATGAGTATCCGCCAGCTGGGAGATTGACCATGGCACCAATCAGACGTTTGCAGTCCGAAGGCCGCGCAGGATCCGGCGTGCCGTCAGCAGTGGCCGGTGCTGGTGGCGCATCAAACGCCCTTGCCAATCTGGCCGGCTCACTTTCTGACCGGCTCTACAAACTGGCGGAAGATGCGACGGTCCGTGCGTATACGGAAAAAGGTATTGCCGGCGGATCGGCAGCCGGCGACCAGTACACAGATGGCGTTACAGGTTACGGATTGCAAAACCGCGCCATCAATGGCGACCCGATTGCCGCAAAAGCCTTTCTTCAGGGCGTATCCAACAAAGACAAAGGCCACACGGAAGGCCTGGACGACAACTTCGCCGTCAAGGTTGCCAGTCTGTTGCAGAGTGCACCGGAAGACATTCGCGCAGGTCTTGGCATGTATTCGGGCTATCGCTCTGAAGAACACCAGGCACGGCTATGGCAAAATGCTCTTGTCAAATACGGATCGGCGGCGGCTGCCCGAAAATGGGTCGCGCCACCCGGCAAAAGCCAGCACAATCACGGCAAGGCCATGGATCTTGCCTATAATGGTCAGTCACTCAGCAAAGCGCCGGAAAACGTCGTAAAATGGCTTCACGACAATGCCCCGGCGCATGGTTTGAAATTTCCCCTTTCCAACGAAAACTGGCACATCGAGGATGACAGCACGCGGGGTGGAATCGGCACACTGGCTGCCCAGGCACAGACGCGGATAGATCCACGGCCACTGCAACTGCGCCGCGACGGAACGATTGCAGGCGAAGCCTATGACCGTGCGGCACAGTCTGCCTATCTCTGGCGGGTGCAGGCCGGTGTTTCGACTGACCTTTTCAACGCCCAGCAGCAATTTGAAAATGACCCGGCCGGGTTTGCTGCAGCGGTTGAAGATATCAAAAGTCAGTATATGCAGGATCCTGCCTTTGCGGATCCACTGATGCGCGAAGCCTTCGAGCAAAACATCACACAGCGATCCAACGCCTATCAGCAGCAAATTACGGCCGCTTATGGCCGCCAGCTGAAGGCAGAAGAACAGGCAGCATTTACCGACGGCATTGCCGCCGTGCAGGTGAATGTCGAGCGGCAGGCTTATGGCTATGGCGCCAACGGTGACGGCGATGAAGCCGTGGGCCAGATGGTGCTTGGCGCGCAGGCATCAATCGACAGCGCCGTTGCCAACGGGACCGTGACGCTGGCCGAAGGCGAAAAGCTCAAGGAAGATATCGCGATAACCGCCTCGCGGGCGCGCATCCAAGGTGTTTACGATGCGCTGCCAACACCACAGGCCAAGGAAGAATTTGCGGCCGGGCTGGTTGATAAGTGGATCGCAGACGATCCGTCGATCGGCGAATATGGCGACCGCCTGATGGGCGAGATTACGGCGCTATCCGAGACCCTGCGGCGCGACGCCAGCGATATGACCAATGCCGAACGCACGGCATTCAAGGCGAAGGCCGCTGACATCGAGGGTCTTATCGCTGACGATGTTGCCAGCCTGACCGCAACAGGAAAAGGGCTCGATCCGACAGATACCGGCCTGACGCCGTCAGAGGTCGAGCGATATCTGGGGCCGGAGGCCGCCAATGACTGGAAAGATGCGCGAAAACAGGCGCTGGCGCTTTACGATGCCACACGCAACATGGAAGCCGAAGACGCGGCCGATATCGCCACAAGGCTTGAAGAACTGAAATCAGACGCAGACGCCAGCGCCGGAAAGCCCGGCTATACTGAAAAGCAGGCAATCTATGCAGCCGCCGTCAAGCGTGCCGACGATGTGCTGAAAGAAAGACAGACAGACCCGCTTGGTCAGGCCGGGCGCGCAGGTGTGGTGGAAATCACGCCTATCGATCCTTCCACGCCGGAAGCGCTTTCCGCCAGCCTTGCCACGCGGCAGAGGCAACGCAAACAGGTTTCGGGCCTTTACAGCCGGACGGTGCCCTTCTTCCTGCCCGGTGAACAGGCCCGGCTTTCGGAAAGCCTGATGCAGAACCCGGAAGCGATTGCCGGTTTTTCCGCAACGCTGATCGATACACTTGGTGACAAGGCTGTTCCGGTGCTGACCGAGCTTTCCGACCAGGCCCCGGTGATTGCTCATGCCACGGCACTATCACTGGAAACCGGTGATGCGACAATTGCTGACGAAGTTTCGCGTGCGCTGGCCTTGAAAAAGGAAAAAGTGTTCACCGTCAAAATGCCGTCACAGGCCGATCAAACTGCAATTGCGCTGCCCAATCTTGGCACAGCCTTTGCCGGTCAGCCGCGCCTGCAATCCGCCGCGCTGCAGACCGCCGCAATCCTTTTTGAAAAGGCTGCGAACGAACAGGGCTTCGATCCGTCCGAAATCGAGGAAGACGGCACGGTCGCGCAGGAAACCTATCTTTCGATCCTTGACCGCGTGACGGGTGGACGAAAAATTCAGGGACGTGATTTCGGCGGTCTGGCCGATGTGAATGACACACGCATCGTTGTGCCACCCGACATGGAGAAAACCAGACCGCAGGAACTGCTGGACAACCTCTCTGCCAAACAGCTTGCCGCCCTGCCGCCGTATGAAAGCGGCGATTTTGAAATACAGATCAACCGGATCCGCAATGCGCAGCTGGTCGGTATCGGTGACGGCATCTATCGTGTGGCGCTTGGCGATGCCGCCTCTGACGATCCGCAATACATGGTGCAGCCTGATGGCAGCGCCTGGCTGCTGGACATTCGCCAGCTGGCTGACATCGAGGCGCGGACACAAACAATCTATCAGGACACGAGACGCGGCAGTCGCCCGGTCGAAACCATCATTGCGCCTGCCGGTGAAGCGGAGGCTGACACAGGTGCACGCGGGCAATCGCGCTATACACCGCAGCCTCCCGGCCAGACCAGCCCGAACCAGAACCTGAGACGCGGCGGCGGGGCAGACTGGAGAGAGCGATGAGCATGTGGCTTTACGAGGCAGAGCCGTTTCATCCGCGCACGGTGGCACAAGGGCAATCGACACTGGGCGAAGTCTTCATGTCCAGTTTCGAAGCCGGCAAGCTGACCGATAATATCAATTCGCGCTCCACCGCGATGACGCGCGCATATGACGAGCGCATTGCCGCCATCCGCGCAGCCACGGGCGAGACCCATGTGAACCCGATGAAAGCGCGGCCACTGCGTTATCGGCCCGGCCGCGACCGTCAAGCTTTCGAGGCACAGCAATTTTCACGCACGGCCAGCGGTTTCAATGCCTGGCTTGGCAAGATGGCGGAGAAATACCCTGACCAGGCTGAAGTGATCCGTGCCGATCAACCGGTGGAAGACGATGCAAAGGCGCTGGCGCGCAATATGGACGAAGAAGCGGCCAGAACCATTGCGGCTGCCAAAGGCCCGGCGAAATGGGCGGCGATGTTTGGCGGCCGGGCTGCAGCCATGTTCAATGATCCGATCCAGACCGGTGCGCTGGTGTTCGGCGGTGGTGCCGGTGCGGCGAAAACAGTTGCGGGCCGGATCCTGACGACCGCCGCATCCGAAGCGGTTGTAAACGGTGTGGTGCAGGCTGGTACCGAACCGTTTGTGCAGCGCTGGCGCAAAGAGGCCGGACTTGAAAGCGGGCTTGGCGAGGCGGCGAAAAATGTCGGCTTTGCCGCGTTGTTCGGCGGGGTGCTCGGTGGCGGTGGCCGTGCCTTTGGCGAAGGCCTTGCCGCCATCGGTCGCAGTGCTGAGGCCCGTGCCGCCCTGCGTGCCACAGCGAAAGACGCGACGACACCTGAGCCTTTGCGCCGTGCCTTGTCCGGCGATATGGACGCAGCCGCATCAGTGCTGCAGCCGATGCGCGCGAACCTGCCAGCAGAAACGCGCGGCGCCCTCGATGCGCTGGAAGGTGAACGGCTTTTCGGCAACCAGAAACCGCCACCGGCACGCATATCCTATCATGACAGCGTGAGCGCCCACGCGCTGGAAGCCGCCCAGACACAAAGCCCCTTTGCCTTTGAGCCAGATCCGGTACAGGTTTCCCGCATTGCCGACCAACTGGCACCGGAGACAGCTGCATCGGCCCGAACGCCAGACACGGACATGCCAATCGACGAATTTTTAATGCGTCGCGGCGGAGTGAAAGACTTCAAGGGCGAAATGGCGGCGCTGGGTCTGGATCGAACGCACAAACCGTTTGTCGGAAAGCTTGTCAAAGACACTGGTGACACACTGGACAATTCTCGGCTTGCGGCCGCCGAAGCAGGCTATTTCAACGATCTTTACGGCACGCCGGAAAAAGCGGCAGAGCAAAGCACGATCTCCGACCTGCTGGACAAGCTGGACAGCGCCAGCCGCACAGTCACCGCGCAGCCGATTGCAGAGGCCGAACGCCGTGCGGTGGAAACACTTGTGCACGATATCGTTGGCTATGCCGGTCCATCTGTCGATGATGGCCTGATCATCCGTGCTGCCAATCTGGCGAATGCCGAAAATCTGGATCCGGCCGAGGCACTGGCGCGCACACTGGAAGCGCCGGACGCTGCGGCCGCAGGCGTTGAACCATCGGAAAGCGCCGATGCAATGCCATTCTTCGACGATGATTTTGGCGGGGGGATGGATAATCCGGGCCAGATCGATCGCGCGTTGAAACTGTCCGATACGGATATGGGCGATATTCCCGACGACATGGAAATTCCCTTCTTTGACGATGAGGCACCGGTGACAATTGCCGCGCTGAATGATGAGCTGGAACGTATTGAACGCGCCGCGCGCGTGGTGGAGGCCTGCCCGCTATGAGCCTGAATGATTGCCTGGCGAAAGCCGTTGATGAAAACATACTGTCCAGCGACGACGCAGAACGGCTGGCGCGCGACTATGACCGGATGCGCCGGCGCTTTGCAGCCAATTCCGAAGTAACCGCCGATGCCGAAGCGAAAAAGGCGCTGGCCGAGCTGCTACGTGCTGAAAGCGCGCATCAGCGCCGCAAAGCCAAGCTATCGATTAAATCGATCAACCGGCTTGCCGCAGATCTCGGCAGCCACAGAAACGCGCGTGGCGAGCTGGATGTTGGCGAGGCGGCACTGGATAAGCTGGAACATTTCGGCACATCGGGCTTTGCATCTGTTTCCGGGCGTCAGCGCACGATTATCGGCATGGCACATGCCCGCATGGATGACGCGCTTTATCATTTCCGCCGATCGGCACTGCTTGGCGATGCGGCGCGCCACAACAAAGCCGACCTTGACAATGTTGTGCGCGAGGCCTTTGGCGAAGACACAGGCGATGCCGCTGCCAAACACTTTGCCAAGGTCTGGGACGATACGGCCGACTGGCTGCGCCAGCGCTTCAATGCCGCTGGCGGCGCAATCGGCAAGCTGGAAAACTGGGGCCTGCCACAGCACCATGACGCCCGCGCACTGAGGAAAAAAGGCCTGCAAAAGTGGAAGGAAGATATAACACCGCTTCTGGATGTTTCCCGCATGAAACACCCACTCACCGGCAAGAGTGTGGATCTGAAGGATCTGGACGATATCCTTACAGACGTCTGGACCGGCATTGCCACAGGCGGCTGGGCAAAGCGGGATCCGTCCCGCCAGCCCTTCGGCAAGGGCGCACTGGCGAACCAGCGCGGCGAACACCGGTTTCTGGTGTTTCGCGATGCCGATAACTGGCTTGAGTATCAACGCCTTTATGGCGGTGGCGGCGATGCTTTCGGATCCATGATGGGCCACATCAACATGATAGCAAAAGATATCGCCGCAATGGAGATCCTTGGACCGAACCCGAACGGCACAATCAACTGGCTGAAACAGGCCGTGGAAAAGCAGGCAGCGGAGAAAGCCGCCGGACGCCCTGCCCGCTTTGCCGGAAAACCGGAACGGGCCGGAGACCGGGCAGCCAGCATTACCAAGAAGATCGATGCCGTGTGGGGCTCCATGCGCGGCACGCTGCAAACGCCGATCAATGGCCGCTGGGCGGCCGGTATGGCCGCCACGCGCAGCCTGATCACCGCCAGTGTTCTCGGATCGGCAACGATCTCGGCAATCTCCGATGTTGGCACCACGATGATTTCGCGGAAATTTGCCGGTATCAACGCCAGAGGCGCGTTTTCCGATATCATCAAGGCCTTTGGCAAAACCAGCCGAAGAGAAGCCGTTGCTGCCGGTCTGATCCTTGACGATGCCATGCATGTGTTTCACGCACAGGCACGCTATGTCGGCACACTGGACGGCCCCGGCTGGTCAAGCTTCATCGCCGATCGGGTATTGTCACTCTCCGGACTTACGCCATGGAGCCAGGCCGGCCGTCACGCTTTTGGCCTGGCCTTCATGCGCACGGTCTCCGAACATGCCGGTAAAAACTACGATGCCCTGCCGGAAGCCTTGCGCAACACGATGAAACGCTACGGCATTCTTTCGCGTGACTGGGATCTGATCCGAAAGACGAAAAAGCATGATATGGGCGGCGCAACCATAATCCGGCCGAATGAAATGCTGGATGCCGGCGACAACCGGATTTCCGAGCGCTATCTGGAAATGATCCAGTCTGAAACGGAATTCGCCATTCCATCCGGTTCACACCGCTCCAAGGTGGCGCTTGTGGATGAAAACCGCCCCGGCACCTTCATAGGCGAGGTTTTGCGCTCCTTTGCCCAGTTCAAAAGCTTTGGTGCTGTCTTCATGCTGCTGCACGGCAAGCGCATCCATCACATGCTGGTCGGTGACAATCCGAGCAAAGGTGCTGCCTATGCCGGATCTCTGCTGATCTCGACCACGCTTTTCGGTGCCATGGCCTATCAGTTGAAGCAGATGGCGGCAGGCCGCGACCCACAGGATATGAAAGATCCGTCATTCTGGGGTGCTGCCATGCTGCAAGGTGGTGGTCTCGGCATTTACGGTGACTTCCTGTTTTCGAACGTCAACCGCTATGGCGGCGGCTTTTCCACCACACTGGCCGGGCCGGTGGTGGAGCGCGCCAATAATCTCTGGAACCTGACGGCCGGAAACGCGATCCAGCTCGCCAATGGCGAAGATACAAAATTTGGCCGGGAGCTGAACCGCTTCATGCGCTCCAACACGCCGGGTTCAACCATCTGGTATCTGCGGCTCGGTTGGGAACGGATTGTCTTCGACCAGCTGCAATATCTGATGGACCCGGAAGCTAATAAAGCCTTCAAGCGCAAGCAGCGTTTCTTTGAGCGCGAGTTCGATCAGGAATACTGGTGGAAGCCCGGCGAAGCCCGGCCCGAACGCGGGCCGGATGTTGGGGCAGCGGCAGGCGGCGGTAGTTAATCAAGCTCGGACATTTCAACGGCTTTGATGAATTTAACAGCTGTGGGCACCTGCGCCGCATAGAGAATAAGGCTGATCCATACTCCAACGATTACGGCAAGCAGCGCCCGCAAAACCGGAATTCTGAGGTGATCATAAACCAGCTTTCCGGCATAGATGGCAATGGCCAGAGAGCCGATGAAGTATCCAAGATAAAGAACACCAGACAGAACAAAAGCAACCAATTCTGCTGGTCGAAAAACCAGAGTTTCGACAATCTCCGGCAATAAATTATCCCACATAGGTCAATTATTCAGGCTTTCGGGTGTAACCACGCTCATTAAGACAACCATCAAATATAAGATTGATCAGCTGATTGTTGTATTCTGAAAGATTTACACTTCGGGTCATTGCCGCCTCAGCAGCTTTCCCGTCACAGATAACACGATCCTTATTAAAGGTCGCAAGTGTTGCCTCTGTGGCATCGACCCGGCGGCCGTCACTGTCGCGATACCAATAGCCTGTTGGCGTGGTTGAAACGCACCCAGATGCTAGAACAGCACATAAGATCGCCACTACATTTCGCATTTATATCCCCATCGATAGAAATCCCCGCAGAGACTAAACATGCTTCTTGAAAAAGCGAAAGCCGGAAAACTGACGTTAAAGGGAAATCTAAAAAAACGTCAGGAATGTTTGACTTCACGCCAGATGCTCGTGCAAGCTAAAGATGGATTAACCATCGGCGGCGATCAGGGAAGACGGGCTAAAGCTATGACTTACGCACATGATTTGTACAATTTTAAGGAGGTACAAATATCATGTCGCACCATTCCGCGCCCGAACCGCATCACATTCTTGAGCACAAGCTTGTTGTTCTGAAAGCCGAAATTGACATGCTGATGTTCGTTGCCGAAACGGCCTCGCCGGATGACTTCCGCCAGCTGCAGGCCAATATCGCTGCGATGCTGGGCGAAATTGCCGACAAGCTTTACGACTGTGAGCACGCATTGGCATCGCTGAATTCCGGTTGACCCGATAAAGCCCATGAAAAACTGACCCCGGTTCTTAACTTTCCGGGGTTTTTCATGAGCACTGTCCTGCCTATCGAAGACAAGCCGCGCTGGGCTATCTATACCGCTGCCGACGGTCAGGTGACCTTTGCCATTCCATTCGTGTTTCAGGCCGCCATCGATGTCAGCGTATTTATCGAGGTCGATGACAGCTGGGAGAAGATCACAAGCGGATACACCATCACAGGTGCTGAAAACCCAATCGGCGGATCCGTCACCTTTTCTTCCGGCAGAGCCCCAGGCGACCGAATTCTGGTTTTGGGGGCAGCCCTTCTGGAACGTGTCCTTTCCATTGTCCGCTCCGGCCGCTTCTCGTCCAAAGCCATCGACGATGATTTCGACCGGCTTCTGCTGATCGTCCAGGAGCTGGACCGAGACCGCCAGCGTTCGATCAAAAGTGAGTATGGCGAGGATGGGCTGACGCTTGCTGCAGGTATTGGTGATGAACGAGCTTTGATAAAGCGTGGAGCAAAGCTCGAAGCGGGGCCGCTCATAGATGAAATAGAAAATGCGCAAGGTTACGCTCTCGACGCCAAAGAGAACCAAGAAAGATCGAAGAAAGCGGCGATTGTTGCCGCAGGCTCAATGACAACGGTTATTGACCCTCAATTTAGCAATCTGGCGACTGCACAAGCATACTCGCCGGTGATTGCACCTGATTATATTCGCACGGCGGGATATTCTGCCTCTGGCGATGGCGGCGGCGCTATGTACAAGAAGGCGGCAAGCGAACCGGCTCATGCTGGTAAATTGTCAATCACTCTTGACGATGCCGTCACTGTTGTCTGGTATGAGTTGGCAGAGTTGAAGCCAACTCCGCTTATGTTCGGGGCTGTTGACGATGGCACAAGCACGGATGACACTGATGCTTTTGACGGACTGTCTTCGTACTGCGAAGAAAATGGAATCCCGGGGTACATCCCAGCCACATCTACCGGCCTTGCAACAAATGGCAATCATACATTCAGTTACGGACTGATTGGAGAGGGCAACTGGAGGTCAAAGGTATTCGTTACACACGCAACAAATGACGTTATAATTGGTTCAGATTTTTACGGCGGAAATTATGTAGGTGTTTATTATTTCGCCTCAGTTACCAGGACTAACGGAGCTACAATAAAAATAGATAATTCTGTGTTACCAAATAACTATTCTCTGGCTACAGTTGTAAGAAATAATGTATTTCAAAACGGGTTCATTGATATTCAGTTTTTGCGATGTAATGCAGGAAGTGTAGAGGGGAATAGATCATTTGATTTTGCGTATTGCTTCTGTGTTCTTGGAAATGTAGACTTCCCAGATAATGGGGACTATTCAATTTCTGGTAACGTGTGGGATACAGGTGTATCCGGTGCTTATGCGGGTATTCTACAATTGCAAGCTGGAGGCGCTCGTATTGTTAATAACAAAGGTGGTCGCGCTGACTTCGGTTACGTTCTACAGATGCAGAGCGATGACGACACGTCTATCCTTATTATCTCAAATAACTCTTTTGAAAATCACAACGTTGGTAACATTAGGTTAACGCGAGACACTGGAATAACTGGCGAATTTCGACATGTAATAATTACAGGAAACGAGTTTGCCGGTGTTGTTTCGCCAAACGCATGCCTAGAGTTGGATTTTGGGTTGGCTGATTTTATAACAAACGTTGTTGTGACGGATAACGTAATCCAATTTACAAATGTTGCAATTTCTGTAGACCAAGCGAAGAATATTAGGATATCTGACAACGTTTTTGAATCATTCGACGGAAGTTCTGTTGGTGTACAGACTAGTAATGCAGCTACGGGACTTGTCGGGTATAATGTTTTTTCTAATGTTACTACCCCTTATGCAAATACTGCCGCTGGCGTAACCGTTATATCGTAAGGGCAAACAATGACCTGTCACCTATCTACAAATAGCCTTAATCGCTTACAAGGCGTGCACCCTGATTTGGTGCGCGTCGTAAACGGGGTGACTTATATCGAGCAACTTTGATGTTCGACTAAACGAAACCCAGCACAAGGCCAGATCGTCTTGCGCAGTTGACCATATCCCGCGCCGCTTAAACTGATCTCAGTTTAACGCGATGACGGTATCCAGATGACCTATTCCACACTTGCAGTTCAGGAAGAGCTTGCCGCGCGCGGCTTTGATCCCGGTCCGCGCGATGGCGTGCGTGGCCCGAAGACGATTGCCGCAATCCGGGATTTTCAAAAGTCCCACGGGCTTCAGGTTGACGGTATCGTCGGCCCTGAAACGTCCAGCGCACTTTTCCGACCGGCCCTTCCGGAAGAAACTAACCTTTGGGCTGACATCCTTTCCTTCATTGCCGGACTGATCGGCGCTGAGGCCGAGACGGAGAAGCAGCCGCAGCCGCCCTGGCTGAAAAACGCCTATCTGGATCTTGGCGAGGCAGAGATCAAAGGGCCAAAGCACAATCTGCGTGTGCTCGAATACTGGCAAGCCATCGGTCAGCCGGTTCATGATGATGAAACGCCCTGGTGCGCCGCCGGTATAGGCTGCTGGCTGGAAGAAGCCGGGCTTCGTTCCACGCGCTCCGGACTGGCGCGATCATATGGGCGAGACTGGGGCATTGAGCTTGACGGCCCTGCCCTTGGCGCCGTGGCCGTCAAGCCGCGCGGCGGCAGCACGCTCTACGGCCATGTCACACTTGTAGCTGGTCAAACGTCTGACGGGCAACTGGCGTGCCTTGGCGCCAACCAGAATGACCGCGTGCAGATCTCGTCCTACTCCGTCAGCGCCTTCTCCGGCGCATCTGACTGCGGGTTTTTCTGGCCGATGGATTACCCCGCGCCGGAGCTGATCGGCTTTGACAGCCTGCCACTAATCGACGCCCAGGGCAAAATTCTCAAGGAGGCCTGATATGACACACGCATTCAACGGTGCGATTGCACGCATCCTGCTACGCTATGGCGCCGGTGCGCTGACCAGTTGGGGCCTTGGCAATCAGCTGGCGCGCGATCCGGATATTGTCAACCTTGCTGCCACCGGCATTGGCATCTCGATCGCCGCCGGTACCGAGATCTTTTACAAGGTCGCAAAGCGTAACGGCTGGAAGCTCTGATGTTCAGCAACATCAAAGCCATTGCCGGTGCGCTTGCTGGCGCTGTTGTCGCGGCGGCAATGGTTTATCTGGTCTTCCAGCTCGTCGTTGTTCCGAATGCACGTGAGGGTGGCCGTGAGGCGGAAAGAGCCGACATCAATCAGGATACACTCAACGCGGTGAAAGAAAGGGTGAAGGACGATGCGAAACGCGAAACGCTATCTGGCTATGAGCTTTGTCTTGATTATTTCCGCCATCGCGGCCGGCTGCCAGAGTGTGAGCAGCTGCGGTCCCTTCGTGAAGAACAACCTTAGCCCGGCCGGTTTCATCGCGCTCGAAGCAACAGACCGCAATGCGCTCAACAACATCACCGGCAATGATCGCGCCGGCGAGAACCTTGGATGCTGGGAATGACAAAGCCAACCTTCGACATGCGCATATCACTTGGCAACATCATCGCGGCCGCCGCCTTTGCGCTTAGCGTGGCTGGTGCATATTACGCGCTACGCAGTGATGCATCCGCGAACCAGCAGGACATTACCGAGATCAAAGGATCGATCTCGGATCTGCAGCAATCCAGCGCCACCAAAGAAGATGTGAAATTTCTGCAGAGCCGCGTCTCCGGTATAGAAGCCTACAAGGACGATACGATCGACCGCATGGCCCGGGTGGAGACCAAGGTAGATCAGGTTCTGAAAGAGCTGCAGAAGCGGTGAAGCAAAAACCGTCACTCTCGATATCTATTTTCATTTGTCACAAATTTCTGTTTTAATAACCGTAATTGCCCACGCTGTTTCGTCCGGGCTTTTCAGGGGCTGACGGTTTTGAGGATTGTCTTGAACGTGTTGGCGCCGGAGCTGAGACGGGCGGT
>NZ_SMAR01000034.1 GCF_004342225.1 Martelella mediterranea
CGCCAAACCCAAATCATTAACACACATTAACCAATCAATCAGCCCAACAAAACAGCAATACAATGAAATGAATGAAAAATGGGCAGGGGTTTATTCATAAGATCGGCAGACCAGCAACGACATCAAAGTGCCACTTTCAGCCGCGAAGGAATATTCTCGTTATATAATCTTCAATGGTCTCTGGTGGCGAGACGCCGGGCTCATTGACAGCTAAGACTATTCTGGGGCACTTAGAGGAACGCGCGCGGCGCTCTTTCCGACTACTTTATGCGTGACAGCAGGTTTATGAAGAACAAGAAAAATCCGGCACGCTCTTTTGGCAGGAAGACACCTATTGTTGTGGACGGTCGTCGGCCGCCAGCGCGGCGTGATGTTTCGTTGCGGTGGCTCACGGGTGCATGCCTGACCGGGCTGACGGGCACGGCCTTGATGGCGGTTGCTCTTTCAGCTGCGGTAGACGGTCGTCAGCGGCTTGCCATCCCGGCCTCCGCATTTGCCAGTGCGACCCCCGGTATCTCAGCCACTGATGATGATGCCGTCAGAGGAAAACGGCTGATCCCGACCACGGTGATCGCCAAACCTTCCAACAAACGTATCCTTCAGGTGCCGACGGTTGAGCGGCAGGATAATCGTGATGTCATTCACTACGAAGCCTTTTCGGAAGTGAAGATGGCGCTGGCTGCAAACTACGGCGCCACCCCGGACTACCCGGCCTTCGACCCCTTCGCGGTTTTCTCCACCGGCGAGACGCCCGACGGCGCGACCGGTTCAAATGACATGATCTATGGAACCGACGTTGTCGGAGAAGTCGAGCTCCAGACAGACGAATTTTCGCTGAATGGCAACACGCGGCCTTATGCGGGTGAACTGACAACGCAGCAGATCGAGGCCGCGATCCGTTCAAATGAAGCCGCTTTTCAAAACAGCATGGGCGAAGTGTCCATGCTCAGCTATGTCAACCCGGATCGTTTTGAAGCTGATACGGCTGTCGGCCCCTTCAATCCCGGGCTTACAGCCCAGATTGTTGATGAAAACGTCTCTGTCAGCGCGCTTCAGTCGGTTTTCACACAGGATTTCAACGATGATATCCTGCCGGTTCGCCAGCCCGTTGAAGCCGCGGCTTTACTGAAAGCAGCGGGCTATCCCGGAAGACAGGCTGACGAAATGAGTCGGCTTATTGACCAGGCAAGCGGTTCGGACATGCTGGAAGCCGGGGATGTCATACGGATTGGCCTGATGCGGATGGGCCGCAATGTTCGCGTGGTTCGAATAAGCCTTTACCGCGCCGGTGACCATGTGATGACAATGGCGCTGAACGATGAAGGACGCTTTGTGAAAGGTGTTGAGCCGGCCCTGTCGGAGGCCGTCGCCAATGCTTCAGCCGAAGATACAGACCTTCTGATCGGCATGACCAAGAAGCCCGTTCGGGTTTATGATGGCATCTACCGGGCAGCACTGAGCTACGGCCTGAATGAGCGCATGGCTGCTCAACTCGTATCGCTTCTGGCGAGCAAGGTTAATCTTCAGGCACAGGCCTCTCCGGATGATCAGCTCGATCTGTTCTTTTCCAATGCCGATGAAAACGGACAGGCGACCGAAACATCGGAACTGTTTTATATCGACGCACAGATCGGCGACCAGTCCTTCAGACTATACCGCTATCGTGATCCGAAAACCGGTGCGATTTCCTTTTATGACAGGGAAGGCAAAAGCATTCGCCGCTTCCTGCTGCGAAACCCCGTTCCCAATGGCAAGTTCACATCCGGCTTCGGAATGCGTCGCCACCCGGTATTGAAATACGCGCGGATGCACAGCGGTGTGGACTGGGCAGCCCCGACGGGCACGCCGATTATTGCCGCAGGTGACGGGGTTGTCGAAAAGGCAGGCTGGTCATCCAGCGGATACGGTAACCAGACAATCATCCGCCACGCCAATGGTTATGAAACCTCCTATAACCATCAGAGCAAGATTGCGCCCGGCGTGACAGAAGGTGCCCGTGTCAAACAGGGCCAGGTGATCGGTTACATCGGCGCAACAGGTCTCGTGACAGGTCCGCACCTTCACTACGAGATGATTGTGAACGGTACCAAAGTCGATCCGATGAAAATCAAGTTTCCAAATGCAGACGCGCTTTCCGGAGAGAATCTGGTCCAGTTTGAAAGCGAGCGAAAACGCATCGATGCTCTTTTGGGCAACAGCACGGAAACCAATATCGCTTCCAATGCGGCCAACAGATCATAAGCTAAATAGTTTTCGGGTCGGTTCAGCAGGTAACATGAAACACGAAAGCCCGCCGTTTCCGGCGGGCTTTGATCTTGTCTTCACCGCAAATCGGCCTTTTGAGGTCTCTTAAGCGGCCTGTTCCAGCCCGGCGCCGATGGAAAACAACAGCCGGTCAGAACCAGCACTGACCTTGATATGCGCGCCATCTGAGATATCACCAGCCAGAATTTTCTCTGCCAGCGGATCCTGCACGGATGTCTGGATTACCCGTTTCAACGGTCGTGCACCATAAGCCGGGTCATAACCCTTTTCGGCCAGCCATTCGCGTGCATCGGGCTTCAGCTCAAGCACAACCTTGCGGTCAGCCAGAAGCGCTTCGAGCCGCTGAAGCTGGATATCGACAATGGCACCCATGTCTTCGCGATGCAGACGATGGAACAGGATGATATCGTCAACCCGGTTCAAGAATTCCGGTCTGAACGACGCCCGGACAACTTCCATGACCTGTTCGCGAGCGACAGAGCTGTCTTCATCGTCACCGAGCTGGGTGAGGAATTCCGATCCCAGATTCGACGTCATGATGATGATCGTGTTCTTGAGATCGACGGTACGCCCCTGACCATCGGTCAGCCGTCCGTCATCAAGCACCTGCAAAAGCACGTTGAAGACATCCGGATGCGCCTTTTCGATCTCATCGAACAGGATAACCTGATATGGTCTGCGCCGCACAGCCTCAGTCAGAACACCACCTTCATCATAGCCGACATAGCCGGGCGGTGCGCCGATAAGCCGGGCTACGGAGTGTTTCTCCATATATTCCGACATATCCATCCGCACCATCGCCGAATCGTCATCGAACAGGAAGCGCGCCAGCGATTTGGTCAGTTCGGTTTTACCAACACCCGTCGGGCCTAAGAAAATGAACGAGCCAATCGGCCGGTTCGGATCCTGGAGGCCGGCACGGGCACGGCGGACGGACCTCGAAACCGATTGCACAGCCTCGCCCTGCCCGACAACCCATTTTGCCAGCTCATCTTCCATCCGCAGCAGCTTTTCGCGTTCACCTTCCAGCATGCTGTCGACCGGGATCCCGGTCCAACGGGAAATCACCTGGGCAATATTGTCCGGCGTTACCACCTCGTTGAGGATCGAATCCGTTACGGTATTGTCTTCAGCCTCAGCGTCTTGCAGTTCTTTTTCCAGCTTCGGGATCGAACCATAGGCCAGTTCACCGGCTTTCTGATACTCACCACTGCGCTGGGCAATCGCCAGCTCATTGCGGGCAGCATCCAGCTGCTTTTTCAGATCCGCAGCACGGTTGAGCTTGTTCTTTTCGGATTGCCACCGGGCTGTCAGCGTATCCGCCTCTTCTTCCAGTGAAACCAGTTCGGATTCGAGCTTTTCCAGCCGATCCTTGGAAGCACGGTCGGTTTCCTTCTTCAGTGCCTCACGCTCAATCTTCAGCTGAATGATGCGGCGATCCAGCTCGTCCAGCTCTTCCGGCTTGGAATCGACCTGCATACGGACGCGACTTGCTGCCTCGTCCATCAGGTCGATGGCCTTGTCGGGCAAGAACCGGTCCGTGATATAGCGGTTTGAAAGTGTGGCAGATGCAACAAGCGCGCTATCGGAAATGCGCACCTGATGATGCTGCTCATATTTCTCCTTCAACCCGCGCAGGATCGAAATCGTATCCTCAACCGTCGGCTCGTTCACCATCACGGGCTGGAAGCGGCGGGCAAGGGCTGCATCCTTTTCAACATGCTGGCGATACTCATCCAGCGTGGTTGCACCAACGCAGTGCAGTTCGCCACGCGCCAGTGCCGGTTTCAGCAGATTGGATGCATCCATCGCACCATCGGTTTTGCCAGCGCCGACCAGCGTGTGCATTTCGTCGATGAACAGGATGATGTTTCCGTTTTCGGACTGAACCTCATTCAGGACCGCTTTCAGCCGCTCTTCAAATTCCCCGCGGTACTTCGCCCCGGCGATCAGAGCGCCCATGTCCAGCGCCATCAGCTTTTTGTCTTTCAGGCTTTCCGGCACATCACCGTCAACAATGCGCAGAGCAAGACCTTCCGTGATCGCCGTTTTGCCGACGCCGGGCTCACCAATCAGAACCGGATTGTTTTTCGTACGGCGTGACAGCACCTGAATTGTACGGCGAATTTCATCGTCGCGGCCAATCACCGGATCCAGCTTGCCATCGCGAGCGTCCGCCGTCAGATCGCGCGCATATTTTTTCAGCGCATCATAGCCCTGTTCGGCATTGGCGCTGTCTGCGGTACGACCTTTGCGAATTTCATTGATAGCATCATTCAACCCGTTGGGCGTAACGCCAGCGCCTGAAAGCGACTTCGAAGTCGACGCGCTTTTCTCGATTGTCAGAGCCAGCAACAGGCGCTCAACGGTGACGAAGCTGTCACCAACCTTTTTGGCTGCATCTTCGGCCGTATTGAAAACCTTGGCGAGCGGCTGGGCCAGATAGATCTGCCCGTTACCACCGGTTACCTTCGGCAGTTTTGCAAGCGCAGCATCGTTGGCAAGGCGCGCTTTCGCAGCATCGCCTCCTGCATGGGCGATCAGCGAGGCCGCCATGCCTTCGCGGTCATCCAGTAAAACTTTCAGAACATGCTCTGGGCCGAACTGCTGATGGCCCTCACCGAGGGCATAGGTTTGAGCAGACTGCAGAAAGCCGCGAACCCGCTCCGAGTATTTTTCAAAATCCATAATTTGCCTCCATTCCTCACCCCGACCTTTGAAAGCGACGCGGCGATGATAAAGATCGGCCCCCTTGCTTGAGGCGAACCGCTACTGCTGCCACAGGCAACGTCATCGCTGCCTGCGCTTCAGTGATATGGGGAGGCTTTGAGACCGTTTAAAGATCGTCCGGGACGTTTTTGTTGCGATTTTGCAACAGCCGACAAACCCGCTGAGAATCAGACGTTAGCCCTTCAACTTCAGACACTTCAGGCCAATAATCATCAGCTATGTGCGAAGATATCGCTGTCTTCCCAGCCGAGCAGATCAAGCTTTGCCCGGGTTGGCAGGAAACTGAAGCAGGCACCGGCAAAGTCCATCCGGCCATCACGGATCAGGCGCTCCATCAGCTTATCGCGCAAAGCGTGAAGATAGAGCACATCGGAGGCCGCATAATTCAGCTGAGCTTCGGATAGTTCTTCCGCAGCCCAATCAGACGATTGCTGCGCCTTGGACACATCAACTTCGAGCATTTCGCGCAAATTATCTTTGAGTCCGTGCCGGTCCGTATAGGTTCGGGTCAGCTTCGAGGCAATCTTGGTGCAGAAGACATTTTCCGTGGTCACGCCGAAGGTGTGAAACAGAACAGCGATATCGAACCGGCCAAAATGAAAGATCTTCTGCCGCGCAGGATCGGCCAGCATGGCAACGAGATTCGGCGCCTCTTTCTGGCCAGCGCTGATCTGTATCACATCGGCGGAACCATCACCGGGGGAAAGCTGCACAACGCAAAGCCTGTCGCGACGCGGAACAAGGCCAAGTGTTTCAGTGTCGATCGCAATGGCACCTGTATAACGGGCGGCATCTTCGGCGGAAATATCGTTCTTGTGAACGCGGATTGCTGCAGTCATCCGTCTCTTCTCCGGAATTTCTTCTTGCGTTTTGTTGGTGCGCGTCATAGCGGATTGCACCGCAATGCGATACCTAAAACGTGAACTGGCGAGCAACAGCCGCCGAATTCAGGCAGGAAACCCGAAACAGAAGCGAAGGAGAAAATGTGAGAATTCCCGTTCGCGCACTCTGGCGGCGCCATCGCCCGCTTTGCATTGCATTTCTGATCACGGCCCTTGTCGCACTGATTTTCGCGGCCCGCTTCATACTGATCGTGTTTTATTGGCACAATCCGGAAAACCGTGACGTTGACCTGAGAGGCTGGATGACACTTGGTCACGTTTCGATGGTGTATGACATTCCAACGCCGGACCTTTCCGAGGCACTGGGCATGCTTCCCGAAGTCGACCGCCGCCTGACGCTGCACCAGATTGCCAGACTTAAGGGCATCTCCGTGACCGAGCTGGAAAATCAGGTCGAAGAGGCACTGATCGCGCACGAAAAGGCGGAGACGGAACCTGATGAGTGAACAGTTCCTCGCTCTGATACCGGTTTACGGCACGCCGGTGATTGCGCTGACCGTCTTTCTGGCCTGCTGCGGCATTCCGCTGCCAGCCGCCGTAATGATGCTGCTCGGCGGCTCTCTGGTCGCCACCGGCGACATTCCCCTCTGGGCACTGTTCCCGGCATGTTTTGCAGCCGCCTGCAGCGGCGATCAGTTCGGCTACTGGCTGGGCCGCCTGCGCGGAACCGAAGTGGTGGAGCGGCTTGCAAACCGGGGGCCCAAGCAGCGCCGGCTCATTGACCGGGCACGCGCATTTCTGGATCGTAGAGGTGTGATCGCCATTTTTCTGACGCGCTGGCTGCTGGCCATGATCGGCCCCTACGTCAACCCGGTTGCCGGCGCTGCCGGCATGCGCTGGAAAAGCTTTGTCAGCGCCGCGGTTCCAGGACAGGTGCTCTGGGTCGGTGGTTATACGCTTCTCGGCTACACATTTTCACAGAACATCATCGCCGTTGCCCAGATCGCCGGAAATGCCAGCGTCTTCCTCGCAGCAGGCTTTATCGCGCTCATTCTGGGCCGCCGTCTGCTTAAAATTCTGCTGCGTATTCTGCATAAAGACCGCCCACGCTTTATCAAACCCCGCAGCCGCTACTGAGTGCCGCACACCAGCCGCCTGCCCTTGCTTGACAGCGCAACCTGAGCGGAACATCTTTCATAACTGAATTTCAGTTCCTCCCCCCGCTTCGCGCGAAAGCCTCTCATGAACGAAATCGTTAACAGCGTCCTGCCTCTTTTCGTGCTGATCCTCATCGGTTGGGCGGTTGTCAAACTCAACTATTTCAAGGCGGAACATGCGGGAGTTCTGACCAGCTTTGTCTTCAAGATTGCGCTTCCGGTCCTTTTGATGCGCACGGTTGCCGTGGCTGATTTTCACGATGCCCAGCCGCTGAAGATCTGGCTCACCTATTTTTGCGGCGTGGCCATCGCCTGGACAAGCGCCGCCCTGATCGCCCGGCATTTCTTTCACCGGGATCGCGCATCTGCTGTGATCATCGGTCTTTCCGGGACGTTCGCCAATGCAGCATTTATCGGCATTCCGCTGATCAGCCATATCGTCGGCGAAAATGGTCTGATCGTGCTGTCACTGATCCTTGCCATTCATATGCCGGTGATGATGGTTACCGGCACCGTTCTGGTGGAGCACGCCAAGGCACAGGAAGGCGGCGCCATGAGCAACCCGCGTAAAGTGGCGATGACCGTGCTTTATAATCTGGTTTCCAGTCCGCTGGTGATCGGGCTTTTCATCGGCGCTATGCTGCACGTCATTAATGTTCAGCTTGGCGGCCCGCCTGCCGTTGTCATCAACATGATTGCCAGCATGGCGGCACCCGTTGCCCTGATCTCCATCGGCATGACGCTGACACAATATAAGATTGCAGGCAATGTCGGCCTGTTCAGCGTGGTATCAGCCATCAAGCTCTTATTTCTACCCGCCATGGTCTTTGCGCTGGCCCATCTCTTTCGCCTGTCCGATGTGGCAACGGCGACGCTGGTTTTAACCGGCGCGACACCGGCTGGTGTCAACGCTTTCGTGCTGGCCAATCAGTTCGGCACCGGCAAAAACATCGCTGCCTCGACAATCACGCTGACCACGGCACTTGGTGTTCTCACCGTCAGCTTCTGGGTGTTTGTGCTCGGATACTGAACAGGTCTCCGATCATTCAGATTGTGAAGCCGCGTCTGTTTGCGAAGCAGAGCCACCATCTTCAGACGCGTCGTCGCCCCCCTCACCCGGTGCCTCTTCATTCGGTTTGCCGGCATCCGCAGGCTCACCTGAAGCGGCATCTGTCTGCTCAGCAGGCGTTGTTTCGTCACCTTCGGGCGTTGTTGCGGTGCCACTGGCATCTGCCGTTTTTTCAGGCTCCGGTTCCGGGAAAGGCACAGGATCGTTCGACATCGTGCTCAGATAGGCAATCAGATCAGCGCGGTCCTCATCATCGGAAAGGCCGGCAAAGCCCATCGCCGTGCCGGGGACATCCTTTTTCGGCGCTTTGATGAAGGCATCAAGATTCTCATAGGTCCATAATGTCTCGCCGCCATTGGCGTATTCCTTCATGGCAGCGGAGTAGGAAAAGCCTTCATGAGAGGCCACCGGCCGGTTCACGATATCCCAGAGATTCGGACCGACCTTGTTGGGACCGCCTTCGGTATCGGTGTGACAGGCCTGACAGCGTTTAAAAACACGCGTCCCCGCATCCGCACTGGCATTTGCCAGAAGCACTGCAATCGGTGTTTCCTGCTTTTCAACGGGCTTGCCGGATGCAGGCTCCTCCGGCACTGCAATCGCATAGCCCTCTTTTTCCGGCAATCTCGGATCAAAAACCGCTTCAGAAACGAACGAAACCGTCATCAGGACAAAGATTGTCCCTAACAGCGACGCCAGGACCATATTGAGATTGAATTTCATTGCGTTGCAGCTCCCCTTCCGCCCGGCCTCTCCACCAGACCACCTTGCAATCCAAAAGAACCTATGTCTTTTGATGCTCTGATGCAACGGCGCGGGTCTCCGCGCCCCGACCGTTTTCAATTGTATGCGCAGATTGATAAAGAGCAAGACAGTGAAACACCACTCCTCCGACGAAACCATCATTCTCATACCCGCCCGCATGGCCTCGACCCGCCTGCCGGACAAACCGCTGGCCGATATCGCGGGCAAGCCGATGATTGTGCAGGTTGCAGACCGGGCCCGTGAAGCCGGGATGGGCCGGATTGTGGTCGCTGTCGATGATGACCGGGTTTATGAAGCCGTGGCAAACGCCGGTTATGAAGTGGTGATGACCGGACAGCAGCATCAATCCGGTTCTGACCGAATCTATGAAGCGCTCAGGAAAGTCGATCCCGAAGGCAAGGCAAAAGCGGTTATCAATGTTCAGGGCGATCTTCCGACGATTGATCCGCGCATCATTCAGGCGGCATTGAGACCGCTTGAAAACCGCGCCGTCGACATCGCAACACTTGCCGTCGAAATCAAGGAGGAAGCTGACAAGACCGCATCACAGGTGGTGAAGGTCGTCGGAGCCCCGATCGGCGCAACCCGGCTTCGCTCCCTTTACTTTACACGGGCAACGGCACCATGGGGCGATGGCCCGCTTTATCATCATGTCGGGCTTTATGTTTACCGTCGCGAAGCGCTGGAGCGCTTCGTTTCTCTGCCGCGCTCGTTTCTCGAAGAGCGCGAGCGGCTGGAGCAGTTGCGCGCGCTCGAACATGGCATGCGGATCGATGTCGAAATCGTCAACGATGTGCCGCTGGGTGTTGATACACCGGAAGACCTGGAAAAGGCCCGTCGGATTCTGGAAGGCCGGAAGGAACAGTCATGATCATGAAAACCAACCGCATCGCCTTTCAGGGTGAGTTTGGTGCCAATTCCGATATGGCCTGCCGCGATGTTTATCCGGATATGGAACCGTTGCCGTGCAAGACCTTCGAGGATGCGTTTCTGGCGGTCGAAAACGGCGATGCCGATCTGGCGATGATACCGATTGAAAACACGCTGGCCGGACGCGTGGCCGATATCCATTACCAGCTTCCTGATTCGCGGCTTTACATTACCGGCGAATATTTCATGCCGATCCGTTTTCAGCTGATGGCACTGCCGGGAACAAAGCTGGAAGACATCAAAACGGTCCACAGCCACATCCATGCACTCGGCCAGTGCCGCAAGATCATCCGCCGGAACAAGTGGAACCCGGTTATTGCCGGTGATACGGCAGGTGCCGCTATGCTGGTGAGGGAAAAGGGCGATAAATCCATGGCTGCGCTCGCGCCGAAGCTTGCCGCCTCGCTCTACGAGCTCGACATCCTGGCGGAAAATGTTGAAGACTCAGAGAACAATGTCACCCGTTTTGTTGTGCTTTCCGACAAGGAAAAGCACGCTCCGATGAACGGACCGGACAAGACGATTGTGACCACCTTCATCTTCAACGTTCGCAACATCCCGGCAGCCCTTTACAAGGCGCTTGGGGGCTTTGCCACCAATGGCATCAATATGACCAAGCTGGAAAGTTATCAGATCGGTGGCAAATTCATTGCCACACAGTTTTATGCCGATATCGAAGGCCATCCGGACGAGCCTGCTGTTGCCCGGGCGCTTGAGGAACTGGAATTCTTCTCTGAAAAGGTGCGGATTCTGGGTGTTTATGAAGGCCACCCCATGCGCCGTACACTTCAGGCGATGCCCGGAATTTAGAGCATTTCGCAATCAGATGCGAAACATCTGACTGCGATTTTCTAAAGTGCAGTGCCTTCGCCAACCAACTTTTATTTGTCCGGCTCGCACACACGAATGCGGTGACCATCCGGATCGGCAATCACAAATGTCGGCCCGAACGGCGCCGTCGCAAGCGGCTGAAGGATGATATAACCATCGGCTTCGGCCTGACGGTAAAACGCAGCCACGCCACCCGGTGCATCCATCATCACACCGATTTCAGAAACGCCGGGACCACCTTCTGCTTCCGGTTTGGCTGTTGCCTTTCGCCAGAGACCGAGCATCAGCCCGCCCGGCATATGGAAAGCAATAAAGCCTTCCGATAAAACATTCGGCTGAAGGCCCAGAAGAGCCTGATAAAAGATTGCACTCTTTTGCACATCATCGACGTACAGAACAATCAGATTGACTGGCTTCATAGACATGAAACGCTCCTTCTGTTGTAAGACGGGAGCATTTTGAGCCAGGACAGTGACAGTTTCTGTCAGCAGTGTTTTTTAAGGCAGCGTTTTGCGCCAGTTATGCAAAAGAACTGACCGGCGCTCAGGGTAGCGTTGATCGCTGACGGTCAGCCCCGCAATCCGGTCAGTTCGAAAATGCCGGAAACCGTCGCGCATTTCACACCATGCAACTACGACCCGTACACGCTCGAAATAGGCCAGTCCAATCGGCCATATAACTCGGCGGCTGGCACGGGCATTTTCATCCCGGTAGTCGAGTTCGACTTTGAGGCTATCTCGAATGGCACCGCGCAAAACCCCGATATCAGCTGTTTCAGGCGCAATATCCCGAGGGCCGATAATCAGAGCCGTCTGATCAAGCATATCCGACAAGTGCTCAGGCAGAATGCTGGCAATCTTCGTCAGTGCCTGCGATGCGGCGGCTGAAAGCTTTTCATCTGTTGATCGCTCGACCCAGCGCGATCCCAGCACCAGCGCCTCGATTTCTTCTGCTGAAAACATCATTGGCGGCAACAGAAAGCCGGGGCGCAAGACATAGCCGATACCGGCTTCGCCCTCGATCGCCGCTCCCTGAGCGCGCAAACTGGCGATGTCGCGATAAAGTGTGCGCAAGCTGACATTGAGCAGATCAGCAAGTTTCTCGCCGGAAACCGGATAGCGATGACCGCGTAAAAGCTGCAACAGGGCGAGAAGACGCTCTGAGCGCGTTCCAGACATGCGGGTCAGTCTCCGCGTGGCCAGTCGACGAAATCACGCATCAGCCGGTAGGCAATGGCGCCTTCCGGTGGTGCCGTGACATAGCTATGGCGACCATCCAGAACATCTGCAAGTTCCTGCCGTGAAAACCAGCGACAATCATCAAGCTCAAGATCATCGCGGCTGACCTCAAAGCTCTCTGCCTTTCCGTAACAACCAAGCATCAGCATATGCGGCATCGGCCAGGGCTGCGAGGCATAATAGCGCACGGCCCCGACGCGAATGGCGGATTCTTCCATCACCTCACGGCGCACGGCATCTTCAAGCGTTTCACCGGGTTCCAGAAAACCGGCAAGGCATGAATACATGCCCTCACGGAAATGCGGGCTTCGGCCCAGCAAACAGCGATCCTTGTCCTCATCCACCACCAGCATGATCGCGACCGGATCAGTGCGGGGAAACATCATATGCCCACAGGCCGTGCACTGGCGGCGAAAGCCACCGGCAGCCCCTTCTGTCTTTCCGCCGCACACACCGCAGAAGCGGTGATTGCGGGTCCAGGCATTCAGGCTGACCGCCAATGCAAACGCGCCCAGCGTTTCGCCATCCATCAGCCCCTCGCTATAGACAGCCCGCGCACTTGCCGCTTTCAGATGTGCAGGCAATGCCTCCGGGTTCAGTCCGACATCAATCGCCAGAAGCGGCGCACCACCGGGCTCATGACCGATCAGAACAGCGCTTTCACGATCAGGCGAAAGTTCAAGAACTTCGTAGCGTGCGAAGAAAGGGTCCAGCACCTGACGCTCATGCTTGAAGATAAACTGACCGCCAGCGAATACAAAAAAACGGGCATCAGGAGAACGCGCGGCCTTAATCAGTGCATCATCGTCACGATGCTCAGAATCCCGGATGATACGGCAACCTGCAAAAGCGGTGAGCCCGCTTGGGTCGTCAAACGGACCGAAATGGTCAAACATGGATTTCATTGGTCTGACATAGCCTCAGTGATTTTCACAGCGAGCATCTTCATTGTGTCGCCGGTGTGGAAGACCGGCTCACCATAGCCCCAGATCGGACCGGGCCAGTTGGGGTCGCCGCTGAATCGGGCAACAATATGTACATGAAGCTGGCGGACCTGATTGCCGATCATGGCAATATTGATTTTCTCAGCACCGGTGACACCCTTGAGCGCTTTCGCCGCTTCGTTTACCTCAAAGGTCAGCATGGTCTGATCCAGTGGCGCCAGCTCAAACACCTCGGTCACGTCTGCACGTCGCGGCACTGCAATCAGCCACGGCCAGCGCCCGTCTTTCATCAGGCGCAACTGGGTCAGGCCCAGATTGGCGAGGCAGATGCTGTCACGTTCCAGCCTCTCATCGAGGGTAAATTCCTGCATGGCGCGTATGCTTCCCGGTTTTAAAAAGCGTTTCCGTTTTTATTGTTCATGCATCCGGCATGACCCATCCATAATAAAGATGGCACAATAACAATAAACGTAAACGCTTCGCGACTACGCTGAAAGACAATCGGGCGTCATTCTGAGTTTTTTTCGGTCCTGCGCTTGCATTCAATATTCAAATTGACGATATGTGCGCTTGGGAGGTTGGTGGTGGACGCGCCACTCGCCAACCGGGTCAGGTCCGGAAGGAAGCAGCCCTAACGAGCCCGGCACGGGTCATCGTGCCAGCCTCCCACCCTTCGTTTCTATGAAAGCCGTGCTGGAGATGGAATGAGCATTGAGAGTGTAAGGGAACACTTGAACCAGTCGGCGCCGGACCTCGTCATCATTGAAACAGAAGCCAGCAGCGCCACTGTTGAAGAGGCTGCAGCTGCTCATAATGTCGACCCGGCCCAAATCGCAAAAACGCTCTCATTTGCTGTAAAAGATCGTATTTTACTTCTGGTTGCCCGTGGCGACGCCCGTCTCGATAACAAAAAGGCCAAGGCCTTTTTCGGCGGCAAGGTCAAGATGTTATCGCTGAATGAGGTTGAGACGGTCACAGGGCATCCCGTCGGCGGCGTATGTCCGTTCGGACTTGCAAGCGACATTCCTGTTTATTGCGATGAAAGCCTGAAGGCTTTTGATGAAGTTGTACCGGCAGCAGGCGCCCGCAATGCGGCGGTTCGCATATCTCCTTCACACATGGCTGAAATTACCGGTGCTCAGTGGGTTGATGTCTGCCAGCAGCCAGCCGGCTGACACAGCGAGGTTCAGGAAATCAAAAAATCCTGTGCATTTCGCCAAAACTTCTGCAAGACTGAGACCCTGTTTGTGACTCCGGCCCAAAGGATCGAATATCCTCGCTGCCTGCCCGGAAACGACCTTCATCTGCGGGCCGAGCAGAAAGCGACATGAGTGGCAATGGACAAGACAATATCCGACACACAGGCTGAAACGCCGGAAAAGACGGAACAGGGCTATCGCGTGCTCGCACGCAAATACCGCCCGAAAGATTTCTCCGACCTGATGGTCGGTCAGGAACCGATGGTCCGCACGCTCACCAATGCGTTCGAAACCGGGCGAATTGCACAGGCCTATATGCTGACTGGTGTGCGCGGGGTTGGCAAAACCACCACCGCGCGCATTCTGGCGCGTGGGCTGAACTATAAAACTGACACGGTCGACAAGCCGACCATCGACCTGAAAGAAATGGGCGAGCATTGTCAGGCGATCATGGAAGGGCGCCATGTTGACGTCATTGAGATGGATGCGGCCTCGCATACCGGTATCGATGACATCCGCGAGATCATCGATCAGGTTCGCTATCGTCCATCGCAGGCACGCTATAAAGTCTACATCATTGACGAGGTGCATATGCTCTCCACGCAGGCCTTTAACGGCCTGTTGAAAACGCTGGAAGAGCCACCGGAACATGTGAAGTTCATCTTCGCCACGACAGAAATCCGCAAAGTGCCGATCACGGTGCTGTCACGCTGCCAGCGCTTTGATCTGCGCCGTATTCCGGCTGCCGACCTCGTCCGGCTATTCACAACGATCTCCGCCAAGGAAGGCGTCGAAATCGAAGAAGACGCTGTGTCGATGATTGCCCGCGCGGCAGAAGGCTCGGCGCGTGACGGACTTTCACTGCTGGATCAGGCGATTTCCCATGGCAACGGTAAGGTTGAAGCCGATGCTGTGCGCGCCATGCTCGGTCTTGCCGACCGTGCCCGCATTGTCGACCTGTTCGGTCATATCGTCAACGGCGATGTCGCCGCTGCCCTTAACGAGTTTCAGTCACAATACGAAGCCGGAGCCAATCCCGTTGTCGTACTGACCGACCTGGCAGACTTCACCCATCTTGTCACAAGGTTGAAATTCGTCACGGACGGTGCGGAAGACGTTTCGCTGAGCGAGATTGAACGAACGCAAGGTGCAGAATACGCCCAGAACATTGCTGTTTCAGTGCTTTCCCGCATCTGGCAGATGCTGCTGAAGGGTATCCCCGAGGCTGAAAATGCCGCCAGGCCTTATGGTGCTGCCGAAATGGTGCTGATCCGCCTGGCCCACGCCGCAAGCCTGCCTTCACCGGAAGATGCGGCACGCCGCCTGATGGAACTGGAAAGTGGCGAAGCCGCATCGCCGTCAGCTCCGGCTTCACCCTCAGCACCGGCGGCTTCGCAGGCAAGAGCAACCCCTTCAGCATCTCAACCAGCATCAACCGCAGCCGCGCCATCGCAGCAAACGACGGCATCGTCTGCACCGCAGCCGCAACGTTCGGCAACGGTTACTATGCTGCGTCCACAATCGGCAGAGGCACGCGCGCCTGAGGAAGCCGCGCCGGATGCAGACACTGCAGCCGAGGCGGCGCAGAATGAAGCTGAACCTGTCAGCGAAGCGGTCGCAGAGCCGGAGCCGATACCAGCAGAACAGATACAGACGAAAGCGGACGCAGCGGCAGTTTCGTCTTCGAAAATCAAATCTTTGCGCGACATTACCGATCTTTGCAGCCAGCACCGGGCGATCAAGTTACGGGCTGAAATCCGCAACTTCGTGCATCTGGTGCGTCTGAAGCCGGGCACTGACGGCGAAAGCGGCCAGATTGAAATACGTCTTGAGCCCGGCGCGCCCCGTTCACTTTCTCAGGAGCTTGGGCCAAAGCTGAAGGAATGGACCGACGAGAAATGGGTCGTCGTCTTAAGCAGTGAGGCCGGGGAGCCAACGCTTCTGGAATCAGAGGCCGCCGAGCGGGCTCAGCTTTTCCGCGACGCCAGCGAAACACCTGAAATCATCGCGATCATGAAGATGTTCCCCGGTGCCCGGATTACCGATGTGCGGGTTCGCGCCGATGAAACACCCGAAACCGGAGAGACAGAAGACGCGCCCGATGCAGCCATCAACGATGACGGCGATGTGCTGCCCGGCGATGACCTCGATGAAGAGTTTTAAGAAAACAGAATACTCAAGGAGAAGTGCATGCGTGACCTCATGGGCATGATGGGCAAGATGAAAGAAATGCAGTCCAAGATGGAACAGTTGCAGCAGGATATCGCTGCCACCGAAGTCGAGGGCGTTTCCGGCGGCGGCATGGTTAATGTGAAAATGACCGGCAAGGGCGAGATGCTGTCGATCAAGATCGACCCGACGCTGCTTTCTGAAGATGACGCCGAAATGCTGGAAGACCTGATCGTTGCCGCGCATCGCGATGCCAAGGACCGGGCCGAGCAGAAGGCTGAGGAAATGACCAAGGAACTGACTGCCGGACTGCCGATCCCGCCCGGCATGAAGCTGCCTTTTTAATGATCTGACATGACAATCAGCGCCCTCGTCCTTTTCGCCATCACGCTGTTTGTGGCTGCCGGTTCGCCGGGGCCAAGTGTGGCAGCGCTCGTTGCTCGCGTGCTTTCGCGCGGGCATCGCGATGTGTTGCCTTTTCTGGTGGCCATGTGGCTGGGTGAGGCTCTGTGGCTCACACTGGCAGTCTTCGGTCTCGTTGCGATTGCCGAACGCTTTCATGAAATCTTCGTGCTGATCAAATGGGCAGGTGTCGGCTATCTCATCTATCTGGCATGGAAGATGTGGACATCTGATCCTTCCGAAAAGGGCGAGGCGCTGCCAGAGGCCGGCTCCACCCTGAAGCTGTTTCTGACGGGAATGAGTGTCACACTCGGCAACCCCAAGATCATGATGTTTTATGTGGCGCTACTGCCAAGCATTATCGATCTCAGCCGCGTGACTGTCTTTGGCTGGCTGGAGCTGACGGCAACACTGATTGCCGTGCTTGCTGTGGTCGATCTTTCATGGGTGTTTCTGGCGGCAAAGGCCCGACGATTGCTGAAAAGCCCGCGCGCGATGAAGATCGCCAACCGCATTTCCGCAGGCATGATCGGCAGTGCTGCCGTTGCGATTGCCGCCCGGTAACGATTCCCAAACGCATTCGAATACGCTAAAGCCTCCGCATGGCAAAACGAGTCACCGGTCCCGAAATTGAAAAACTGATCCAGCTTCTGGCCAAGGTGCCGGGGCTTGGCCCCCGCTCTGCGCGGCGCGCAGCTCTGCACCTGATCAAGAAAAAGGATCAGCTGATGGGGCCGCTTTCCGGCGCATTGCAGGAGGCCCATGAGAAGGTGAAGATCTGCTCGACCTGCGGCAATGTCGATACCGCCGACCCCTGCACGATTTGCACCGATCCGACCCGTGACCAGAGCGTTGTCATTGTCGTTGAGGATGTCGGCGATCTGTGGGCGCTGGAACGCGCCGCGGCGCTGAACGCAGCTTACCACGTTCTGGGCGGAACGCTCTCGCCGCTTGATGGCATCGGCCCTGATGATCTGACGATCTCGGCGCTTGTCGATCGCGTGAAGGCCGGTCATGTCAAAGAGCTGGTGATTGCCGTCAACGCGACCGTCGAAGGGCAGGCGACGGCCCATTACATCACAGACCAGCTTGAAGGCCTCGATATCAAGATCACCCGTCTTGCCCATGGGGTGCCTGTCGGCGGCGAGCTTGATTATCTGGATGAAGGCACGCTGATTGCAGCGCTCAGATCCCGTACAAGCCTTTAGAGCGGCTTCAGCGTTTCAGTGAGAAGCCGGACGGGCTCTATAATCTAGACGATAAGATCAATCAGGCGCTCCTCTCCTGTCCAGTGAAACGCGGTCCAGCCTCTGGCAAACGCTGCATCAATATTGGCTTTTGAATCGTCGACAAACACAATCTCGTTTGCGCTGAAGCCCGTTTTCGTCTCCGCATGCGCGAAAAAATCATCCGATGGCTTTTTAACACCGAGTGCAGCAGAATAGACGATGCCGTCAACATGTGCGGCAAGCCCCATCGCATCCATCAGATAGCAAGCACGCTGATGCTCCTGATTGGTGGCCAGATAGATGCTGAGACCTCTGTTTTTTAAGCAGCAGAGATCATCCAGAACGGCTGCATCCACCGCTGAATCGCGCTCAAACCAGTAGGCCATAAAGTCTTTCGCCGTCACCGTAGCTGATAAACCGGGCAAGCAAGCTTGCAGCGCACTCTCCAGCTTTTTGCGCCCGAGAATAACCTCACGCCAGTGCACGTTAAAAAATTCCGCTGTCAGCCGGTCCGGATCGATGCCGAGATCCTGCTTCATATCGTCAGCCCAGGACCGGCTGTTTTGCGGATGCACAAGGACGCCATCCACGTCCAGCATCAGGCACTTTTTCAATTAAACTCTCCCGCCGCAGCGTGTGAATCGGCTTTTCCGTGCCAACGATAAGGGCTGCGCGTCCGATCTGGCCACCCCGATCATTCACCACCCGCCATCAAAGTCTGTTGACTTTCACAACATATCCATTATTCTGGATATATGGATGAATTACAGACAATCGCGGCATTGGCCGCACTGGCACAAACCACACGACTTCAAACCTTTCGGCTTCTGGTCGAGAGCGAACCGGAAGGCATTGCAGCCGGCGAGCTGGCAAAGCGCCTTTCTGTTCCGCAAAACACAATGTCCGCCCACCTTTCAACACTAACCAGTGCGGGCATCGTCAAAAAAGAACGTCAGGGCCGCTCGATTATTTACCGGGCCGACCTGACAGGCTTTCGCGCCACCATGCTTTATCTGCTGCAGGATTGCTGCGGCGGCAACCCTGATCTTTGTGAGCCATTGATCGAAAAGCTGACACCATGCTGCCAAGCCCCGGCAAGCGCGGACAACCCCATCGGGAGACACCGCAATGACCGACAAGCCCCTTAACATCCTGTTTCTGTGCACGGGCAATTCCGCCCGCTCGATTCTGGCAGAATCCATCCTTGACGGCGAAGGAAACGGCCGGTTCCGCGCCTTTTCTGCCGGCAGCCACCCTAAGGGCGCCCCGCACCCGCTGGCGCTGGAAACCCTGAAGGCCATGGGCTACCGCTCGGAGGGTTTTCGTTCAAAGAGCTGGGACGAGTTTACCGCGCCCGGCGCACCGGAGGTCGATTTCATCATCACCGTCTGCGACAGCGCCGCGGGCGAGGCCTGCCCGATCATGCGCGGCCCCGGCAAACGCGCCCACTGGGGCGTTGAGGATCCGAGTCATGTGGAAGGGACCGAGGAAGAAAGGCGGCGCGCCTTCACCCAGACCGCAACCTATCTGAAAAGCCGGATTATGGCCTTCATCAATCTCCACAGCACCGACAGCAAGCCCGAAGACTTCGACGCGCAGATCAAGGAAATCGGCGTCATGGAAGGCGCGACCGAGAAAGCCCGAAAGGCAGACTGACATGTCCACATTTGAACGTTATCTGACTGTCTGGGTCGCACTTTGCATTGTCGCTGGCGTGGCCCTCGGACACTTGTTTCCGACACTGTTTCACACTGTAGGCGATATCGAGATGGCCCGCGTCAACCTTCCGGTTGCCGTTCTCATATGGCTGATGATTATCCCGATGCTACTGCGCATCGATTTTTCAGCACTGGCGCAGGTTGGCCTCCACTGGCGCGGAATCTCTGTGACGCTGTTCGTCAACTGGGCTGTAAAGCCGTTTTCCATGGCGCTGCTCGGCTGGCTTTTCATTGGCTGGCTGTTCCGCCCGATGCTGCCGGCCGATCAGATCGATTCCTATATTGCCGGCTTGATCATACTCGCCGCCGCGCCGTGCACCGCCATGGTTTTCGTCTGGTCGAACCTGACAAAAGGTGAACCGCATTTCACTTTATCACAGGTCGCGCTGAATGACGCGATCATGATCGTCGCTTTCGCACCGATCGTGGCACTGCTGCTTGGCCTCTCTGCCATCACCGTGCCCTGGTCGACACTGGTTCTGTCCGTCGCGCTCTATATCGTCATTCCGGTGATTATTTCTCAGGTCATTCGCAAAAGCCTGATCAAGGATGGCTCAACCGTGAGGTTGGAAAGGCTGCTGGCAAAACTGCAACCCGCCTCTCTCGTCGCGCTTCTGGCCACACTCGTTCTTCTGTTCGGCTTTCAGGGCGAACAGATCATCGCCCAGCCCATGATTATTGCATTGTTGGCGGTTCCGATCCTGATTCAGGTCTATTTCAATTCCGGCCTTGCTTACCTTCTGAACCGCGCTTCGGGGGAGGAACATTGTGTCGCCGGACCTTCGGCCCTGATCGGTGCATCAAACTTCTTCGAACTGGCCGTGGCGGCTGCCATCAGCCTGTTCGGCTTCAATTCCGGCGCTGCGCTGGCAACCGTTGTCGGGGTGCTGATTGAGGTGCCAGTGATGCTCTCAGTGGTCTGGATCGTGAACCGCAGCAAGGGCTGGTATGAAGACGGCGCGGCCGTCTCGCGCAATAGCTCGAAAAGGCAAAACGCCAGCTAAGCTTAAAAAAGCGTCGGGACGCACCGCCGCGCCCCGACGTTCTGCTCAACGACGCACGATGCGTAGATTCAAACGGATACTCTAAAGGAATTTCCGAATTTGAAATTCGCACTCAAGGTGGCTGCAATAATGCAGGCGAATTTCAAGTTTACCACACTAGCGACCAGTCAGCGCATTCAGCGCCTCATAGCTGACAGGGTTATCCGGGCAGAGCCCCAGACCACACTCTGCGAGGGTTGAAACGCCGTTTCCAACAGTCATTACCGCAAAGAAAACAACGGCGGCACCCCCAAGGGCAGTCACTTTTTTGGCCTGAGAGACATCGCGTGTGAAACCACCGAGAAGCAGCATCACACCGGCACCAACGATGACCAAAACAAAGAGAACAAAGGCCCACGTGTAAAAGTGCATTCCGAGAAATGGCGCACCATAGCCACCGGTTCCCGGAACGATATGCAGAGCCACTTGTCGTAAAGCCGCTGTTCCACCGATAACAGCGCCGAGGATCATCAGTCCATAATGGCTTGGCCGGACTCCCAACAGCAAATTCAACGCCAGAGCCGTTCCGACAAGAACGAAACCGCCGCGCTGCAAAAGACAAAGCGGACAGGGCAATTCGCCGTCGGAAAACTGGGCATAAAAGGCAAAGGCAAGCACAGCCGAAATGCCCAGAAGTGCGACTGCATTCAGCTGATAAACAAGACGCTCTGACATGGACGCGGCTCCTTTAAAGATCAAGATTGAGTGCGTCGGTCGCATGGAAGCGGTACAGAACAAGGACAGTAAGTACAGCCAGAAGCGTTACCCAGACGGCGGCGCGCCCTCTGCCACGCCACGCAAGATACACTGCCGCCGCGCTTATGAAAAACGGCAAAGTCATCATGGGAATTCCCCTCTCCTCATCACCCCTTAAGAAAAGGGATGACAAGCTTTATCGTTTTCAGCAAGCCGCAAAACGAAACAAACGTTCTTTTCGCGCGGATAAATCCAGCAGCATCTGGTTATTTTGCATCCGGCCAGGCTGAAGGATCGGTATCAAGATCCGGAAAGTTCTTCGGTTCGAAAACCGGTTTGTGATTACCTTCCGCCAGCTGAGCACGAAAATCATTGATCAGACGGAGCGCAATCGGGAACATCATCATCATAGCCAGCAGGTTGACCACCGCCAGAACGCCCATCAGCGGATCGGAGAAATTGAACACCGCTGTAGCACCCGGAGCAACCGCACCAATGAAAACAATCGCGATAATGATGAGTCGCAGCACCTGCACAGCGACCGGGTTTTTGGTCATGAAGGCAAGTGCATTTTCTCCAAGATAGTAGTTGTAGATGATTGAGGAAAACGAGAACAGCAGGATTGCGCCGGTCAGATAATACTGCGCCCAGTTGCCCACATGACTGACCATGCTTTGCTGCGTCAGGATGACACCGTCAACGCCTTCCTGTCCTGGCTGGTAGACATCACCCAACAGAATGACAAAGGCCGTGCAAGTGCAGATCACCATCGTATCGACAAATACCGAAAAGCTTTGCGTGATGCCCTGACTGACCGGGTGGCGCACATAAGCCGTCGCCGCCACGTTCGGCGCCGAGCCAAGACCGGCCTCATTGGAAAACAGGCCGCGCCGCAAACCGTTGGCCAGTGCCGCGCCGACGCCACCGGCAACCGCTTCGCGCAGACCAAAGGCATTGGCGAGAATATCCCAGATCACACCGGGAAGCGCTGTGATGTTCAAGATGATGATCAACAGCGCCATGGCGATATAGCCAAACGCCATAACCGGAATGATGACATCGGATGCCTTGGCGATACGATGAATACCGCCATAAACAATCAAACCCGTGGCAGCGGCCAGCAGAATACCGGTCGCATAGCGGGGAATACCCATACTGTCTGCCGCGGCACCAGCCACCGTGTTCCCCTGAAATGCATTAAACCCGATTGCAAATGATGCGATCAGGCAGATGGCATAAATAATGGAGAGCCAACGGTAGTTTTCACCAAGACCATGAATAATTGCCTGCGCCGGGCCACCGCGATAATCGCCTTCCGCAGTCGTTCGTTTAAAGACCTGAGCAAGCGTTGCCTCGACCAGCCCGGAGCACATACCGATCAGCGCAATTGCCCACATCCAGAAGACAGCACCGGGGCCACCTGCCGTAATCGCGACGGCCACACCGGCAATATTGCCGCCGCCAACGCGGCCGCCAATCGATACGAACAAGGCCTCTCGGGCGCTGATTTTCGAAGGATCTCCGTCTTCGTCTCCAAGCAGGACGCCGAACATGCGCCTGAAAAAACGGAACTGAACAAAACCGCTTGCCGTTGTGAAAAAGACACCAAGGACGACCAGAAACGGCACCAGTGCCCAACCCCAGGTCAGATCATTGATGACACCGAACAAAGAATCAAAAAACTGCACGAAAAGCCCCTCTTCGCTGCATTGAGCCAGCAACACAGCTTAACCGAACACCTGTCTTGAAACCCTTTAGCCACCCCAACTGACTGACCGCCGGGCTTTTATCAACAATCACTGAATTAGAAACGGTATCGGGCCAACACTCAGGCAGCAAGACTATACTTGCCAAATGATACAAATATAAAAGGCTCCGGCGGGAGCATTCCGCCGAAGCCTTGGCATTTCAGGCTGGTGATCACTGATCCGCCGCCAGCTCGCTTAACGCCAGCCCATGGCCGGAGCAACATGCTTCAGGATGGCTTCAATGACATGCGCATTGTATGCCACACCAAGCTGATTGGGCACAGTCAGAAGCAATGTATCGGCCTCAGCGATCGCTTCATCACCTTTCAGCTGCTCAACGAGACGATCCGGTTCATCGGCATAGGAACGGCCAAAGACAGCGCGGGTCTTTTCGTCGATATAGCCGATGGAATCCTGTTCCTTGCCACCACGGCCGAAATAGGCACGGTCCATATCGTTAATCAGCGCAAAGACGGAGCGGGAAACCGAAACACGAGGGGTCCAGTCATGACCGGCCGCTTTCCAGGCGGCACGATAGGCACGGATCTGATCAGCCTGCTGCTTGTGCAGCGGCTCGCCGGTTTCATCAAATTTAAGGGTGGAACTTTGCAGGTTCATTCCCAGTCTGGCCGCCCATTCAGCTGTGGCATTCGTTGCAGAGCCCCACCAGATGCGCTTGCTCAGCCCCTCAGAATGAGGTTCCAGCCGCAAGAGGCCGGGCGGATTGGGAAACATCGGGCGCGGATTTGGCTCGGCAAAGCCCTTGCCTTTGAGCATATCGAGAAAGACTTCGGTATGACGACGTGCCATCGCAGCCTCGTCTTCCCCCTGACCGGGCTGATAACCGAAATAACGCCAGCCTTCGACGACCTGCTCAGGCGAGCCGCGCGAAATGCCCAGTTGCAGCCGGCCATTGGAGATCAGATCCGCCGCGCCGGCATCTTCCACCATGTAAAGCGGATTTTCATAGCGCATATCGATAACCCCCGTACCGATCTCGATACGGCTGGTTTTGGCACCAACAGCGGAAAGCAGGGGAAACGGAGAGGCCAGCTGGCGGGCGAAATGATGAACGCGGAAATAGGCACCATCAGCACCCAGTTCTTCTGCGGCCACGGCCAGGTCGATGGACTGTAAAAGCGCATCGGCCGCCGAACGCGTCGCCGATTGGGGCGAGGGCGTCCAGTGGCCGAAGGACAAAAAGCCAATATTTTTCATGGGACGCATATCCAGATTGTTTCATTTATCTGGTGTGTTCATCGCATAATCAGGCCTTAACCGGCAATTCTGCGTTCGCTGAACACTGCGTCACCCCGCACGCGGAACTTTACAGCATCGTGCTTTGTACATCCGAATGGATGCACGGCGCTCTCTAACGACGGGTTTTGCGGCGTGCGGACGGTAAAAGACCTTCGCGCTGAAGCTGCTTCTTGCGCTGTTTACGCAGACGACGGACGGCTTCGCCTGCTTCGCGGTTGCGGCGTTCAGACGGTTTCTCATAGGCGCGACGCGCGCGCATCTCACGGAACATGCCCTCGCGCTGCATCTTTTTCTTCAAAGCGCGCAGTGCCTGGTCGACATTGTTATCTCTGACAACAACCTGCATGAAACCTCCTTGATTGTTTTTACTGTGCCACCAACATCAGGCGACCCGAAAAGGGTCGCTGATGGGGCAGCAAAAAAGGCCGGGGCATCCCCGGCCTCATCCTGTGCCGCTGCCAGTACATCCGTGGTCAGCGACAGCGAATCCCTTTGACATATGGGCCTGACGCGGAATTTCCGTCTTGTTCGCCAAACTGCCAGTACATCCGTGGTCAGCCGGAAACGAACTTTAATCAGGCCATATGCTTATCCGCATACGGCATCCGCCAAACGTCAGTCGAAAGACGATTTTCGCTGCAAATCGAGGCTGAAATGATTGCAGAAGCAATCGCGTTATCAGAAACGGCCTGAGAGCGAAAACGGTGCAATAGAATATGGATCGGATGAGCCAATCCAAAACCGCATCAAACGGCCAAGGCACCTTTATAGTGGCGGACTACCCGAGGATTTATAAACGAAGGGCAATTCGCAATGACTGTGATATAGGCTTTCACTTATCGAAATACAAGCCCCCGCCCCATAACGAGGCGGGGCAAACCGCATACCAGCTGGCCTGAGCGCCTATGTCTGAAGGGCTGCAAGCCCCTTATAGAATTCCAAAGCCTCCGGATTCGAGAGCGCTTCCCTGTTCTTCACTGGCCGCTCATGCACGACCTCGCGAACGGCCAGCTCCACGATCTTGCCGGATTTGGTGCGTGGAATATCCGTGACCGCGATGATCTTTGCCGGTACGTGCCGGGGTGACGCACCAGTGCGAATTTGGGTTCTGATTGCCTTTTCGAGTGCGCCATCAAGCACAATGCCCTCAGCCAACCGGACAAAGAGCACGACACGCACATCATCGTCCCAGTCCTGTCCGATGCAGATGGCTTCCAGCACCTCCGGCATCTGCTCAACCTGATTGTATATTTCCGCTGTCCCGATCCGTACACCTCCGGGGTTCAGGGTCGCATCGGAACGGCCATGAATGATCAGGCCGCCATGTTCGGTCCACTCAGCAAAATCGCCATGGCACCAGACATTTTCAAACTCAGAGAAGTAAGCGGCCCGGTATTTGGCGTTATCAGCGTCGTTCCAGAAACCGACGGGCATATTGGGGAACGGCTTTGTGCAAACCAGTTCTCCCTTTGACTGCCGAACAGGATTTCCGTGCTCATCCCAGACATCGACCGCCAGTCCGAGACCCGGCCCCTGTATCTCGCCCTTCCAGACCGGCTTGACCGGAATGCCGAGCACGAAACAGGACACGATATCAGTTCCTCCGGAAATGGATGCCAGCTGAACATCTGACTTGATTTCCTCGTAGACGAAAGAAAAACCCTCCGGCGACAACGGCGATCCGGTGGAGGTCATCAGCCGCAGGCCGGACAAATCATGCTGCTTTGCCGGGTGATATTCTGCCTTTCGCACAGCATCAATATACTTTGCCGAGGTTCCGAAAACGGCAAAACGCTCCTTTTCGGCATATTGAAAAAGCACATCCGGACCGGGCGCAAAGGGTGAGCCATCATAAAGGCAAAGCGTTACGCCGCTGGCCAGGCCGCTGGCCAGCCAGTTCCACATCATCCAGCCACACGTCGTGAAATAGAAGAGGCGCTCTCCGGCTTTCAGCGAGCAGTGGAGCTGATGCTCTTTCAGGTGCTGCAGCAGCACTCCGCCGGCGGAATGGACGATGCATTTCGGTATGCCGGTCGTGCCGGACGAAAACAGAATGTAAAGCGGATGCGCGAATGGAAGACGCTGATAGGTCAGCTCTGCCGGAGAAAAAGGCGCCAGAAATGCCTCGAATGTAACCCCGTTTTTCACAGAACCGGCAACGGCGCCACTGTCACCGGCCAGCGGAACAACGACGGTCGGTGCCTCAAGTTCAGCCGCGATCTGCCGCACCTTTTCGCCGACATCCTGAACTTTGCCATTATACCAGTACCCGTCACAGCAGAAGAACAGCTTCGGACCGATCTGGCCGAACCGGTCCAGCACACCGTTCACGCCGAAATCCGGAGAACACGACGAAAACACGGCACCCACAGACGATGCAGCCAGCATGATTGCAATTGTTTCCGGCATATTCGGCATCATCGCCGCGACCCTGTCACCGGACTGAACACCTTGAGCAAGCATCGCCTGTTGCAGCCGTGAGACTGTTTCCTTCAGCTGCTGCCAGCTCCAGCGTGCGGCGAACCGGTCTTCCGCTCTGAAGATGATGGCATCATCGTCAGGCTTCAGAGCGGCGCCGTGTTCCAGCAGGTTTTCCGCAAAATTCAGCTTCGCGTCAGGAAAAAATCGGGCCGCCAGCATGTCATCGCCATGGATCAGAATGCGCGCTCCTTTTTCACCTTTGACCTGACAAAAATCCCACAGAGCCGACCAGAACTCAGCACTTTCATCAACAGACCACTGATGAAAGTTGTCATAGTTTTCGAAAGTGATCCGGAAGCGCTCAGCACAGAACTGCATGAACCGGGTCACCGGAGCATCGGCAATTCTGCAGTGATCCGGCTGCCAAAGCGGCTTGTTTTCGCTCATCGTCTCCTCCCAGGCGCAATTAGCAAAAGTCAGATTTCTATAACGTCTCCCGCTGACAAATGAAATCAATCAAACGTCGTGTACGCACGATCAGACAGGGTTTGCAGAGGGTGAAAGAGGTGAAAGAATTGCAACACCCCTCATTTTGGTCTATCCGCGCAGCAGGGGAGCGATTTGAAACCAACTGATTGAAACGACGCTCAATGAACCGCACGACCGAAACACCTGACACTGGCCGACGCCTCAGCCGCTACCGTAATCGCAGCCCGTGGCGCTATGTGGTTGCAGCTGTCATCCTTCTGGCGGTGGCGACCTATCACCTCGTCCCCATGATCGTTTCAACCGAACGTGTTACCGACCAGTTGAAAGAAGACCTCACGGCGGTCATTGGCGCTCCTGTAACAATCAGCGGCGATACGCACATCTCCTATTGGCCGCGCCCGGAAATTACGATCTCCGGTGTGAGCGCACCGCAGCCACCAGGACGCGGGCCGCTGGTTTATGGTTCGATCCAGACGCTGACCGCACGTTTCAGCCTCCTCAAGGCGTTGACAGGTGAGACCGCTTTCACTGATGTCACCCTTGAAAGTCCGACAATCATTCTGGAAGAAACGGGAGAAAGTGGCGGGCCTGCGCATTCAAGACTCTCGAAAGCCCTGACAGTCAGCGCGGCTGCAGGCTCTGGTTTCAGGATGACAGGTGTTTCATCCCTCAGTATCCTTGATGGCACACTTGGCCTTTCCGGAGATGACGACACGAAGGTCATCAAGGGTGTGAACGGCACATTCAGCTGGCCTCAGCTCGGCGGACCAATGACCTTCAACGGCACCGCCACGCTGAATGAGCAGATTTCAGACATATCAGCCACGATTGACAAACCGCTTGAACTGAACCGCGAAACAGCATCGCCGGTGAAACTGAGCCTGAAAAACAGCCTGGCTGAAATGACCTATGAAGGGACTGCAACACGCAGCGCTCCTTATCTTATGGACGGCAGTTTCAGTTTTTCGACAGCGAACACGCATCAACTGGGCGATTGGATAGATGTTCCCGTTCTTGTGCTGGAAGACGTAAACCGTCTGGCCATCAAAGGGACAGTGACCCGCAGCAGCGGTTCCTTGCGTTTTTCACCGGCCACGCTGTCTCTGGGCGGAAGTGAAGGCAAGGGCGTCGTCGACCTCGCACCGGCCAGTGAAAAGCAGCCGCTGAAGATGATCGCAACTCTGGCTTTCGGCGACATCACACTTTCCAACATTCGCTCATCGCTTCCGGCATGGATTGACGCCGTCTCCGCCACCCCGGATGAGTTTTCAGACGAAGACTGGAAGCTGCCGGCGCTTGATCTCAGACTTTCCGCTTCAACAGTCAAATTGTCAGATGTGACCCTTGAAGATGTTGCAGCGAGTGTCATGCGCTCCAAAACACAGACGAGTTTTGACATCGCCGACAGCAGGCTTGGCTCGGGAACACTCTTCGCCCATATCGGCGTGCAAAAGAATATGGCGGCTGAAGTTGATATTTCCGCTGAAAAAGTGGCTGCCGAGCCATTTTTCCGGCAGCTCGGCTTCAACGTGCCGCTGACATCGGACTCACTTGATTTCGACATGGCGGTTGATGCAGAGCTTCCATTCAGCCGGATCGCGGCCGAAAACACCACGGGTGATGTGCGCTTTACAGCACGAGGCGGCAGCCTGGCCTGGCTGGATTTCGCAACGCTGATCGAAAAGGCCGGTACCGATAACACATTTCTGCTCACCTATCCGGGTGACACGGCGTTCAGCTTCACACGCCTGAAAGGCGACGCCACGCTGAGCGGCACAGAGCTGGACCTGAATGATCTCATCATCGAAACTGAAACAGATATGATATCGCTCACAGGCTCACTCGATACGCAATCCGGTCAGCTTGATGCCACGGCAACAATCACATCAAAGGTGGACGAAAACGCTACCCCAGCTTCCGTTTCGATTATCGGAAATCCGCTTGCGTCTCTCGTCCGGCGCATTGATCCCGTTTCTGATGAAGCAAGCGATGCACCCTGACCTGATCAGGGAAAACGGGATTTTTGGCAATGCTACCGAGAAGCTTATACTGCGTCGCCCGCAGCAACAGCAGACGCCCAGGCCCACTGGAAATTATAGCCGCCAAGCCAGCCGGTGACATCAACGCACTCGCCAATAAAATAGAGCCCCGGCAGGGATTTCACTTCCATGCTCTTCGATGAAAGAGCACTGGTATCAATGCCGCCCAGTGTGACCTCGGCAGTACGATAGCCCTCCGTGCCGGCTGGACGAATATGCCAGTTCTGGATGCTGTCTGCGAGCTTGTTCAAAGCCTTGTCAGGCATATCTGCGAGCGCTGAGATCATCCCCGCCTGCTCTGTGAAAAACTGCGCCAGCCGTCTGGGCATATGTTGCGCCAGTACCGTTGATGATGTCTGGCGTCCGTTTTCGCGCTTGGCCTGATGAAGCAGGTCACGCAGAGGCACTTCCGGCAAAAGACGCGCCACAACCTCATCCCCGGGTTTCCAGTAAGAAGAAATCTGCAAAACAGACGGTCCTGAAAGGCCGCGATGGGTAAACAGCAGGGCCTCTCGAAATGTGGTCTTGTTGCAGATAAGCTCTGCCGGAACGCCAATACCCGCAAGAGGCTTCAGTGTTTCCAGCATCGCCGGATCGAGTGTAAAAGGGACCAGGCCGGCCCGCGGTTCGATCACCGGAACAGAGAACTGGCCGGCAATTTCATAAGCAAATCCGGTGGCGCCCATCTTGGGAATCGACTTTCCACCCGTTGCGACCACAAGCGCATCGCTGAGCACCGTTTCGCCACCCAGGCTGACGCGAAAACCATGGTCGCTTTTCCGTACTGAAGAAACAGACGTCTGGAGGCGGATATCAACCTTGCCAGCCGCGCACTGATCGAGCAACATACTGACAATCTGTTTTGATGACCCCTCGCAGAATAGCTGACCGAGTGTTTTTTCGTGCCAGTCAATACGGTACTGCTCGACAAGATCGAGAAAATCGCGCGGTGTGTAGCGGGCCAGCGCTGATTTGGCGAAATGACGGTTGGACGAGATGTAATTTTGAGGTCCGGCATGAATGTTGGTAAAGTTGCATCTGCCGCCACCGGAAATACGGATTTTTTCTCCCGGCGCGCGTGCATGATCAACGAGCAGAACACGCCTGCCCCGCTGTCCGGCCCTGGCGGCACACATCAGGCCTGCGGCTCCGGCCCCCAGCACAATGACATCAAACTGTTTCATGGTTGCGATCATCTCATATTTGTCGCGCCTTGTTCCGTCTTAGCGAAAGAAAGTCAACGCCGCCCCTCGCCAATCTGCGCACGACCGCTATGATAACGACTATCTTGTAATGACCATTGGCCAGAACACATGTCAGTAAAAAAACCGGCGAAAGCCGCCAGCAAGACGACCCATCACACCACGGCAAAACCGGCCAAAAGGCCGGCTATACCGGCCGCGCTGGCACAGGCCCGCGGCGTGAAGGACTGGAAGGATGCCGCCCGCTGGCTCAAAACCCGCGGCATTGAAGACATCGAATGCATTACCCCTGACCTTGCTGGTGTGCCCCGCGGCAAGATGATGCCGACATCGAAGTTCACCTCAAACACTTCGCTGGCACTGCCTTCAGCGCTCTATCGCCATACGATATCCGGCGGCTACCCGGATGAAAGCGGAAACTTCCGTTATGAGCCGCGCGACAGCGACCTCAAACTGGTGCCGGACCTTTCCACGCTTTCGAATGTTCCATGGGAGAGCGACCCCACCGCCCAGGTCATCTGTGATGTTGTCGGCAGCGATGGGCGTGAAATCGCCTATACGCCGCGTAATGTGCTCAAACGCGTGATCGCTCTTTATGCAGAAAAGGGATGGAAACCTGTGGTGGCCCCGGAAATCGAATTCTATCTGGTGGCACAGAATGGTGACCCGGACCTGCCGCTGACCCCGCCTGTCGGGCGCTCAGGCCGACCGATTGTAGCCGGACAGGCTTATTCAATTGCAGGCATCAACGAATTCGACGAGCTGATCGATGATATCTATCACTTCTCTGAAGGTCAGGGGCTGGAGATCGATACACTGATCCATGAAGAAGGTCCGGCGCAGCTGGAAATCAACCTGCGTCATGGCGACCCTCTGGAGCTGGCGGATCAGGTTTTCTTCTTCAAGCGCACGATTCGCGAGGCTGCCGTGAAGCACGGCACGTTTGCAACATTCATGGCCAAACCGATGCAGAACCAGCCCGGTTCAGCCATGCATATCCACCAGTCGGTGATCGATATCGAAACCGGGCGCAATGTGTTCTCTCTGGAAAACGGCGAACCTTCACCGGAATTCTTCCATTTCATCGGCGGCATGCAAAAATATGTGCCGGCCACGCTGGTGATGATGGCACCTTATGTGAACTCCTACCGGCGCCTGACACCGGACATGGCCTGCCCGGTCAATACGGCATGGGGTTACGACAATCGCACGACCGCCTTTCGCATCCCCGTTTCCGATGCACAGGCGCGGCGCGTGGAAAACCGTCTGCCGAGTTCGGATGCCAACCCGTATCTGGCGCTGGCAGCATCGCTGGCCTGCGGCTATCTTGGCATCGAGAACATGGTCGACCCGTCCGCCCCGACAGCCGATACGGCTAATGAAGGTGATATTGATCTGCCACGCGGATTATTGGAAGCGTTGGCTCTTCTGGAAAACGAAACGGCACTTCAGCCGGTTCTGTCTTCAGAGTTCATCAACCTCTATGCTGGCGTAAAAAAAGGCGAGTTTGAAACCTTTATGGAGGTCATCAGCCCCTGGGAGCGCGAATTTCTGCTTTTGAATGTATAATCCCGACCAACATTATCATTGGAGCTTCAGACCGTCATGACCTGGCAAAGCCCGATTGCCCCCGGTATCTCCTGGTATCAGGCAACGCTTGAGGAGCGGCCTGCCTATCCGCGCCTTGAAGAATCAACCTCGGCTGATGTGGCGATTGTCGGAGGCGGCTTTACCGGCTTGCAGGCCGCCTACCATCTGGCGGCCAATGGAACGGATGTAGTGCTGATTGATGCCGCCAGGCTTGGCGACGGAGCCTCCGGGCGCAATGGCGGACAACTTGGCACCGGCCAGCACTGGTGGCCAGAGGATATGGAATCAAAGCTGGGACCGGAGCGTTCAAAAGCGTTTTTCCGGATCGCCGAAGATGCGAAATCTCATCTGCTTGATTTTGCCAAGACACATGGCATCAACATCGACTTTCAGCCAGGGCAGATTTCCGTCGCGCATAAGCGCAACATGGAATTCAGCTTTAAAAACCACGTTGAAGCACTGGCAGAGCGCTACGACTACCCGCACCTGTCCTTTCTGAGTAAGCACGAAACTGAAGAAAGGCTGGGCTCCAACCGCTATTTTTGCGGTATTCGCGACATCGGTACAGGCCATATTCATCCGCTGAAACTTCTGATCGGCACAGGCAAGGCGGCGGCAACGGCCGGCGCCCGCATCTTTGAAATGACCAAAGCCGATAACATTGAGCAGAAGGAAGGGCGCATCGCCGTTTCGACGGAGCGCGGCACAGTTACAGCCGACCGCGTTCTGATTGCCTGCAATGGTTATATCGAAGAGCATCTCGAACCCGGCACGGCTGCCAAGGTCATGCCGATCCGGTCGTTCATCGCGGCAACAAGACCGGTTACAAAATCGGAAAAGATCCTACCGGGTGGAGAATCCGTAGACGACAGCCGTTTTGTCGTGCGCTATTTCCGCAAGACAAAAACCGGTGAATTGCTGTTCGGCGGACGCGAGGCCTATACCGCCGACCAGCCCAAAGACATTTCAAAGCACCTGCGCCGACAGATTGCCGAGATCTACCCGGCGCTGAAGAAGATTGAAATCACCCATGCCTGGGGCGGCAATGTGGGCATCACCATGCCACGCCGCCCGCTGGTGCATGAGATTATGCCGGGCGTGACCTCGATTGGCGGTTTTTCCGGTCATGGCGTCTTGCTGTCAAATTACTGTGGTAAGCTTTTTGCAGAAGAGTTGTTAGGACAGTCCAGTGAACTGGACCTCTATCGTGATCTGGATATCCCCGCCTTTCCGGGCGGAGGTGCCCTCAGAAAGCCACTTCTGTTCCTTGCACTGACCTGGTTCTCCCTCCGGGACCGGTTCTGAGCCATTTTTTCGGAATGGGACTGGCTTTTTTAAATCGATTTGATAAAACAATGTCAACCGTTGACGATTGAGAGAAAACATGGCGACTAGCAGTCAGATTATTCCCGTCGAGCCTTTCGACTATGTGGTCTTTGGCGCCACTGGCGATCTCACCGAGCGTAAATTGCTTCCTGCGCTCTATCATCGCCAGCTTGCCGGCCAGTTTACTGAACCTACCCGGATCATCGGCGCCTCGCGCTCGGAGCTGACATCTGAAGAATTCCGCAAGCACGCCCAGCAGGCGCTGAAAGAGCACCTGAAGAAGGGCGAGTATGACGACGCACAGGTCGCCAAGTTCCTTGGCCGGATTGAATATGTCTCGGTCGATGCCACAAACAACCGTGGCTGGGACGATCTGAAGAAACTGCTGGAAGAAGGCAAGGAACGTGTTCGCGCCTTTTATCTGGCTGTCGCTCCCGGTATTTTCGGTGCGATCTGTGACGGCATTCGAGACCACAAGCTGATCACCAAGCAGACGCGCATCGTTGTCGAAAAGCCGCTCGGGCGCGACCTTGACTCCGCACTTGAGCTGAACAACACGGTTGGCAAGGTTTTCAGGGAAGAACAGATCTTCCGTATTGACCATTATCTGGGCAAGGAAACCGTTCAGAACCTGATGGCGCTGCGTTTTGCCAATGCGCTTTACGAGCCGCTCTGGAACGCCAACCATATTGACCATGTTCAGATCACAGTTTCCGAAGAAGTCGGCCTTGAAGGCCGTGCCGGTTACTACGACAAGTCCGGTGCACTTCGGGACATGGTCCAAAACCATATTCTGAACGTACTCTGCATGGTTGCCATGGAAACGCCTTACTCCATGGATGCGGAGGCCGTGCGCGACGAAAAGCTGAAAGTGCTGCGCTCGCTCAAGCCGATCAACGCCGATAATGCAGGGTACCTGACGGTGCGCGGCCAGTATCGCGCCGGTGCTTCGCGCGGTGGCCCGGTCAAGGGCTATCTGGAAGAGCTTGATGGCGAATCCAACACCGAAACATTCGTCGCAATCAAAGCTGAAATTGATAACTGGCGCTGGGCAGGTGTCCCGTTCTACATCCGCACAGGCAAGCGTCTTGCCTCCCGCGTTTCAGAAATCGTCGTGACCTTCAAACCGATCCCGCACTCGATCTTTGAGCCGAGTGCAGGCCGCGTGGTTGCCAACCAGCTTGTATTGCGTGTGCAGCCGGATGAAGGCGTGAAACAGTGGCTGATGATCAAATCGCCGGGTCAGGGTGGCATGCGTCTGCGCCATGTGCCGCTTGATATGACCTTTGCTCAGGCGTTCGATTCACGGAACCCGGATGCCTATGAACGTCTTCTGCTCGACGTTATTCGCGCCAACCAGACACTGTTCATGCGCCGTGACGAAGTTGAAATGGCCTGGAACTGGGTCGATCCGATTCTGAAGGCCTGGGAAGAAACCGGACAGCCGGTTCAGACCTACACCGCCGGAACGTGGGGCCCGAGCAAGTCGATCGCTTTGATCGAACGTGATGGCCGCACATGGCACGAACCGGAATAGGACAGCCGGGAGATATCATGACCAACTCCATGCACAGCTTCGAAAACGGCGATGCGCTGGCTGATGCGCTGGCGGCCACCGTGGCAGAGAAACTCGCATCCGCGATTGCGGACAAGGGAACGGCCTCACTGGCCGTTTCCGGTGGCTCCACGCCCAAGGCTTTCTTCAGGGCGCTGTCAACCGCGCCGATTGAATGGACCAACGTCCATGTTACGTTGGTCGATGAGCGTTTCGTTCCCGAAGACAATCCACGCTCCAACCATCTTCTGGTCAATGAAAACCTTTTAGTCAGTCCGGCCGCGAAGGCACGCTTCATTCCGCTTTATCAGCCGGTTGAAACGGCTGAGGAAGCTGCCGAGATTGTGACCAACAAGGCTTCTGCGGCAAGCCTGCCCTTTGATGTCGTAATCCTTGGCATGGGAACAGATGGCCATACAGCGTCGTTTTTCCCGGGCGGTGACACGCTGGCAAAAGCGCTTGACAAGAACACGCCTGCCGGCGTGATGGCCATGAATGCCGAAACCGCCGGTGAAGCCCGGCTGACTTTTACATTTTCCAGCCTTGAAAATGCCAGCCTTCTGGTTCTGCACATCGAAGGCGAAAAGAAAATGGATGTTCTGAACAAGGCTCTGGCCGGTGACGATGAGGCAGAGATGCCCATTCGCGCCGTTTTGAACAGAGCTTCTTCCCCTGTGGAGATCTACTGGGCGCCCTGACAGTTCTGCCGGGCGCCTTCCGAAATTCAGTCTTGATGACAGGAAAAGCCCATGACCGCCGATCCCCGTATAGCCCAGATTACAGCCCGCATTGTCGAGCGATCAAAACCTGCGCGTGATGCTTATCTTCAGCGCGTTTCGGATGCGATCTCGCAAGGCGTTCACCGCTCGGTTCTCTCCTGCGGCAATCTCGCCCATGGCTTTGCCGTCTGTTCCCCCGCCGAGAAGGAGGAGCTGTCCGGCGACAGTGTCCCCAATCTCGGCATTATCACAGCTTACAACGACATGCTTTCGGCACACCAGCCGTTTGAGACGTTCCCCGCGATGATCCGTGAGGCCGCCCGCGAAGCCGGTGGCGTCGCACAGGTTGCAGGCGGTGTTCCGGCCATGTGCGATGGCGTCACGCAGGGTCAGCCAGGCATGGAGCTATCGTTGTTCTCGCGCGATCTGATTGCGATGTCAGCCGCTGTCGGGCTGTCGCACAATATGTTCGATGCGGCCGTCTATCTCGGTGTTTGCGACAAGATCGTCCCCGGACTGACCATGGCCGCCCTGACATTCGGACACCTGCCGACGGTCTTCATTCCGGCTGGTCCGATGACCACGGGACAGTCGAATGACGAAAAGTCACACATTCGTCAGCTCTATGCGGAAGGCAAAGTTGGCCGCAAGGAACTACTGGAATCGGAATCGAAATCCTATCACGGTCCCGGCACCTGTACTTTTTACGGCACAGCCAATTCGAACCAGATGCTGATGGAAATGATGGGCCTGCATATGCCAGGCGCATCCTTCATCAATCCGAATACGCCGCTGCGTGATGCTCTGACGAAGGAAGCAACCAAACGGGCGCTCGCCATCACCGTAAACGGCAACGAATTCACGCCCGTTGGTCAGATGATTGACGAACGTTCGATCGTCAACGCCGTTGTTGGCCTACATGCAACCGGTGGCTCAACCAATCACACCATGCATCTGGTCGCCATGGCGCGCGCCGCAGGGATCAAGCTGACCTGGCAGGACATTTCCGAACTGTCTGACATCGTACCGCTGATGGCCCGCGTCTATCCGAACGGGCAGGCCGACGTGAACCATTTCCACGCAGCAGGTGGCATGGGCTTTCTGATCAAGCAACTGCTTAAGCTGGGCCTGCTACACGATGATGTGCGCACCGTTTATGGCGAAGGCATGGAAGCCTACGCCATTGACGTGAAGCTCAATGAAGACGGAACAGTGCGCCGCGAACCGGTTGAGGACGGAGACAGTGCTGATCCGAAGGTTCTGGCCCGCTTTGACAAGCCATTCCAGCCGACAGGCGGTCTGAAGATGCTTTCAGGCAATCTCGGCAAGGGCGTGATCAAGATTTCAGCCGTGAAGCCGGAACGCCGCCTGATTGAAGCTCCGGCCCTGATTTTCCACGATCAGCAAGAACTGCAGGATGCGTTCAAGGCTGGCAAGCTGGATCGCGATTTTATTGCGATTGTTCGCTTCCAGGGGCCGAAATCGAACGGCATGCCGGAGTTACATCGCCTGACCCCGCCGCTTGGTGTGCTTCAGGACCGTGGCTACAAGGTTGCACTGGTGACAGACGGACGCATGTCCGGCGCTTCGGGCAAGGTTCCTGCAGCCATTCATGTGACGCCGGAAGCCAAGGATGGCGGCCCGATTGCCAAAGTCCGTGAAGGCGACATAGTTCGCCTCGATTCCGAAAACGGAACGCTGGAAGTCATTACGGACACTGCCGAATTTGAAGCACGCGAACCGGTGAAAGCCGATCTCAGCCACAATGACTATGGCATGGGCCGGGAGCTTTTTGCACCGTTCCGTCACCATGTTGGTACGGCGGATGAAGGTGCAAGCGTTTTTGGCTGAATCAAGCCTTTAAAATGAAAAAACGATGCGGCGCGGATTTGTATCCGCGCCGTTTATCTTTTTCTGCACTGTCATCACAGCATCACCGCTTGTGCCTATAGGCCGGCACGATATCTTTGGCATTTTCAGGGAGCCCATTCCGTCATGACAGATTTTTACGTTCGCCGCCGCAGCATGTTGAAACTGATGGCCTCTGCTGCCGCCTTGCCACTTCTCGGCGTGCAGGCCGCGCACGCCGGTCAAACGACGGGCATCAACATCATTGTGATGGCCGATCTTCACTCGGCCTATGACCGCACCGGGCAGCTTCTTGCCGCCGTTGAAGACCAGATTGCCGCAAGCACCCGCCCCTCCATCATTGTCATCAATGGCGATCTTTTTGAAAAAGGGAATGTGGTTGCGGATCGCTCGAACGGCAAAATAGACTGGGCTTTCCTCGAAGCGCTCACGGAAGAGGCTCCCGTCGTCTTAAATATCGGGAACCATGAGCCGGATTTTGACAACGATCTGGCGAACTTCGTTTCGCGCGCTGAGGATCTTGGCGTGACAGTGCTGACAAACATTACCGACAGCCGCACCAACGCACTTTATGCACCGGCAACGGCAACCCTCGACATCGGTGGCCAGCCCGTAACGTTTGCCGCGATCGCTGTCGATAACCTGTTCACCTACCCCAAAGCGACACGCGAGCAGCTGGCAATTCCCGAGCCCGTGAAATGGGCGAAAGAAAATCTTGGCCAGCAGCTGCAAGCCGGTCATATCAATATCGTGCTCAGCCATGCAGGTGTCGTTCCCGACAAGGCCATTTTGCCGATGTTGCCGGATGGCACACTCATGATTGGCGGTCACGACCATCTCAATATTGAGCATGAAGAGGGGATGACGCGGTACCTTCATACCGGATGCTGGTCGACGGCGTGCACCGTTGCCACAATTGCCGGCCCGGGCGAAAGCGCCCGCTTTAGCCGGATTGATATCACCCCGACAGCCCGCAGTTCCGAGAGGCTGAATGCCCTCATTGCCGATGTGATCGCACGCCATCTGAGCGCAGAAGACACCGAAACGGTCGGGCACACCAGCGCTGCCATGACCAATGACGAGGTCGGCCTTCTCGTGGCCGCAGCATTGGCAAAAGCCGCCGGTGGCGACATCGGCTTTATCGGTCACACAACCTTCGGCGCCGGTCTGCCTGAAGGGCCTGTTAGCCGCCACGCTTTTGATTCATCGGTGCGTTTTGACGGTGGTCTGAAAAAGGCCGAGGTGGATGCGGAAACACTCAAGACCATTCTGCCGCGCTGCAATCAGTTCGGGGCGTTTCCCTTCAAAGACCGGACCGGGGACTACCTCTACGCCAACCCGCAGGCCGGGCGCAAGGAAACCTACACACTTGTCTGCAATGGCTGGTCTGCTGTGAACGCGAAGAGCTATTTCGGCCGTGACGACCTGACCTTTACCGACGTTCCGGATTTACAGGTTAAACCGGTCGCGCTCGATGCCATAAAATGAACACAAGCTGTGCATTAAAAAAACATAACGCATGAATAGTTCGTAAGGATCGGGAACCTTCCCGATCTTTTTTCGTTATGGGGTAGAGGGTCGATCAAGCGATTTCCAAACTGTATCTTTTACGCAACGGCGTTCACGAAATAAAACTATCGTGACCAACAGTTTAATTGAACGTTTGAGCTTAGGCGCCTATGTACTTTCCATCGATATGACTCAAGGAGTGAAGTTATGAAAAAGATTCTTCTCGCTTCCGCCGCCGTTGTTGCTATGTCCAGTTCAGCTTTTGCTGCTGACGTTGTTATGCAGCCGCAGCCGAGCGAACCTTATATTGCACCCGTAGCCACCCCGCAGACCTTCAGCTGGTCAGGCTGGTATCTTGGTGCAACGGCCGGATATGACTGGGCACACACCAAGCTTCAGAGCAGCACTCAGATGAATGACGCTGACTACGGCGGCTTCAAGATCGGTGGCTTTGGTGGTTACAACTACCAGCTCGACAACAATGTCGTTCTGGGTGTTGAAGGTGAGTTTGACTACAATACCGACAACGAAAAGGCGATGAACCTGGCCAAGTTTGGCTATGACTGGGAAGGTTCGGTTCGCGGCCGTGTCGGTTATGCATTCGACAACGCTCTGCTCTACGGTACTGCCGGTTGGGCCATCGCCAACGGTTACGCTGAAGCACCCGGTGTAAGCACTGAAAACCAGGCTTTCAACGGCTACACGGTTGGCGCAGGTCTTGACTACGCCTTCACGAACAATGTCTTCGGTCGTCTTGAATACCGTTACACCGACTTTGGTAGCCACGATCTGGGCGGTGCATTCGACGGCATCAAGGCCAAGGACTTCACTTCGAACCGCGTTATGGCCGGTGTTGGTGTAAAGTTCTGATAACCTGAATGACCAAATGGCTGGCACCTCCCCCAGAAGCCAGCCATTTCTAAAGCCCGTCTGATATCAGGCGGGCTTTTTTATATCTGTATTCCCGGCTAGAGCATCGGGCGATTAGTCTGCAACGCATGCTGTTGATTTGAAGTAGTTCCAGCATTCCTGTGGTGAGAACAGTGCGCACACGTGGCCTACCGCTCTCCACAGGTCGTCATAGGTTCGCGCCTTTGCCTTCCTGAGAAGGGCCTTGAGCTTGGAGAACGC
>NZ_SMAR01000035.1 GCF_004342225.1 Martelella mediterranea
GAAGCTCGATTGGTTCACCTCGGCCGGACAGGCCCATGACGCACTCGCCATTCTGGAGCAAAGCAAGCGCAAGCGCGGCTACCGCGACTGACGCGTGGTTGACGCACGGTGGTCACGCCATCAACAGGCATCAAATGGCCTTCCGCGCAGCAGGCCGGCAGAAATACACTTAGGAAGCGGCTCGATGTTCTGAAGCGCTCGAAGCTGTCCCTGCAGACAAGGCTGGAACAACCTGAATTTTAAGATCGAGCGCTTTGGCCACTTTCATCAAAGTTGCCATTGTCGGGTTCCCGTTGCCGGAAAGCGCGCGCGAAAGACCTTCCCGAGAAAGCCCGGTGTCACGCGCCAACTGGCTCATATTGCGCGCTCGCGCAATGGTTCCAAGAACGACAGCGATATATTCAGGATCGTCTCCGCCTTCTTCCATCGCGGCATCCAGGAAGGCAGCAATATCTTCGTTGGTTTTCAGGTAATCGGCCGCATCGAAACGGCTAAAAACTTCCTTTGCCATAGTTTCAATCCTTCCACTCGTCGGCCAGCATTTTTGCGGCCTTGATGTCCTTTTTCTGCGTCGACTTGTCGCCGCCGCAAAGCAAAACGATAATCAACTCGCCGCGCCTCATATAATAAACTCGATATCCCTTGCCGTAGTGAATTCGAAGCTCGGAAATCCCCGAGCCCACGGGCTCCACGTCACCGGGATTGCCCATTGAAAGTCGCACGAGGCGAGCGGCGACCTTTGCGGCCACAGTTCGGTCTTTCAGGCTCGAAAGCCAGCGATCAAATGTTGCCGTTTTGATTAACTCGACCATATGCCTACTATAAGTCACACTGGACTAAATTGCAAACTATAAATCACAGCCGACTCATGTCACCTGTTCATGCAGTAATGCTCGATTTGTCGGTTCAATGGTTTTCCTGGCTTCGAGCTTTCTTTTTTGAACTAGCGCGCGCAATAGCAGCTTCCGCGCTCAAAATATTCGGCTTTTCGGGTGTCGGCCAGAGAACAGGAAGACTGACAGCCTTCCTGAAACTGACCTCATTCGAGGTCAGCGTTCCAAGACGCTATGTCCTGCTCAAACTGAAGCTCCTCTGCAGCTACCAGTGCTTCAAGCTTTTCAAGTTCTGCTTCAGCATCCTGCCGCTCGCCCTTCGAGAAGTCGCAGTTCGTCAGCTCGGCGCGAAGTTCATTGATCTGATCGATAGTCGTCATGTTTCCGTCTCCTTTTGTTGACGGAAACCGGCCACCGGTGATCGCAGGGCAGTGTCAATGATCGCGAAGCGACCGGCAGCGCCGGTGAATGGGGGTGCCGATTTTGTTGCTGCCCGCAGGGCAGCGGCAAAATTGGGGGCACCGTTCATCATTGACGCTGACCAAGGAGCCGTAAGCTAACCCGGCAGAAAAAGAAGGGAACCGCAGCCTCAGCAGCCGCGACCGAATCCGGCGTCCAGCCGGCAATCTACGCTGCACAATCAGTAGGATTGGATATTAGCCGAGACCGTGCCCAAAGTCGTCGTCACGCCCCCTACCCCCTCGGGCGTTCGCGCGGGTCTTCCGTGGCGTTTCGAACACAACATGCTGCCCTTGCTCGGGCAACGGCCGTGGCAGGTCCTTTGTCTTGCCGACGACAATATTCTTCTTGTCATGCATCATGAAATCCGACCCACCAACCCCGACCAGGACGCCATCATAGCGACGGCCAGGCTCGGTCGTTGCCATATAGCGATTTTGCCAGTCAAAGCCTTGCGAGGTCAGGAAAGTCTGTGCCTTCTCCAAGGATTGCACGCGTTCCGGATCAGAGATCTCGCGGAACATTCGCTTGAAGGCATCGACATCGCCGCGTTCATGACCGGCAATGCTGGCCTGCGCCATGCGCTCGGCCGACACGACATCGAAGCTCAGTTCGTGACCGGCGTTCTTCGCCAGCGCGATCATGAACGCCCTCTGCGTCCGGCCATTGCCTTCGCGAAACGGATGAATCGAGTTGAGCCGATTGAAATAGCCTGCCGCCTGGTCGGCAAACGTCTCTCGGTCCAGGCCGCGCAGGAAGTTCTGACCGCGCAGGTCCTCGGAAAACCGGTCCAGTGCGCTGGAAATGGCCGGGCCAATCGCAAATTGCTTGCCGTCGATCTTCTGCATGGTCGGCATGGTCGCGACAGTGCCATCAGAAAGCTGAACCCGCTCGTCTCGGGTGCGCCCGGCCCATTCATAGACGTCCTGAAAAAGATGATGGTGAAGCGCTTTCAGATGCCGGGCATCAAAGGTCGGCTGCGGCCCACCCCCAAGACGCAGTTCGATGAGCCGGCCCGCAACCCGTTCCGCCTCAACGGCAGAGAGCTTGTCAGGATCGGTTAAGCCATCGATGTTCTTGAGGGTGCCGTTTTCGTAAGCGTAGTTCGTCATCCGTTGGCGGCGCGGAACTCTTTGAGCATTGGAACGATGTCCGAGGCCTCGATCTCACCGCGAATGAAAGCCTCGAAAATGTGATCCGTGGCCGGATCGCGCTTCAGGCCTTCCATGGCATTGGAATGATCGGCGCTGTTGACCAGCCGGCGTCGCTGTTCCATTTCGGCGTCGGAGATGCGCGTCTTTTCAAGGGTGCTCGCCATGGTCTTTTCCTTCTTCAGATCGGTGAGGTTTTGCAGTCAGGCCGGTCTTCCTGGAATCTCTCAACCCTTGAACCGGCACGGTCCTGCTATCCACTCTCGCTCTTGGTCGACAAATCCAGCGTAGGTCTATTGACCACGCCAACTATACCAGAACCAGAAGAAGAATTCTCTTGTTTTTATATGTTTGTCCCGGTGATCGGGGGTGCGTCAATCGTCTTTGCGGAGCCGTTTCGCTGGCAACGGAACGAACAGGTCATGAAACACGACCAACGCCGTATCAGGCTCGACAGCATAACGGCCGTTCTTCGTGACCTTATAGAACAGCCCCATCTCCTCGAGCACGACACAGTTGCGCGGAATCGTAAACCGGCTGACACCAAGACGGTCGGCAAGCATTTGGAGTGGCAGTATGCCGCCATCGAGCTGCGGATCATAGATCAGCCCGATCAGGCTCATGCGCAACATGGGCAACAGGTTCACATACCGGCTCGGCCGGTTCTCGATGACACTCGCAATCTTGATTGAGTTCACGCCCACTGTACCAGGCGGAATCTGCTCCAGTACAGGTGGTCCGTCGAACCACACAAACGGGTCATGCGGTTGCGCGCCCAATCCTTTGATAATCTCGTCTCTGGTCATTCTCTCGCGACAGCTGTTCAAGCCCACATAGTGCTTCTTTTATATGCGTCAACGTCCGTCATGAACGACGACACCTCTGCGGGTTCCGGTCCTTGACTTGGTAATGGCGGGCATTTCTCAATGCATGATACTTAATTTGAGTAGGGCTGGGACACAAGTGCGGACTATTCAGGCCGGCGCGGATTTGCCAGAACCAGCGCGGCAGATACCGCCGCGCCGGTGGAGCCTTAGCTCCAGGGGATCACGGTCATCAGGTCATCATCGTCCTGGCCGGGAAACTTGCCGAGGTTTGCACGGAAGGCCCGGCTCGGGGTCGCAGCAGTCAGCTGCAGGTACTCTTCGCCGTTCTGGTTCGTCTGACGCCAGATGCCGCCAACCTCGATCTTCCGGCCTCGCGGGGACACGCCATACAAGCGGTAGACAGGCGCTTTCGGGTTCGTGCTGTTGAGCTCTTCGCCGGTGATGTCGAAGTCGAAGTCCAGCGCGGCGATGTTGCCTTCCAAAGTGCCGTTGTCGTTGAAGCGGATGAAGTTGATCAGGTCTGCCATTGGTATGTCTCCGTTGTTTGATCGAATTGACAGGGACGCCAGGAAGGACCGGAAAAGGATGACTGCACCCTTCAGGGCCGCAGCGAAGCGAAGGGCGGCGTAGAACACAAAAAGACGGAGGGTTTGCCGAAGGCGGAAACCGTCTTTTTGGGCGGAGACGTTGCTGACAGACACCGGGCCTTACAGTCCCATCGTCAATTGATCGCAACAACAACGGCGAGACATTCCTACGCTATGGCAGCTTGCGTCAGCTTTGCGCAATGACATACCAATGCTGCACAGGCAACTCTCTGAACTGATGCGGTGGCTCACAAGCAAATGGAGAAGTGCAGCAGCCCATCAGATCGTGTCCCGCAGCGTGGCGTAGCTGGATCGGTGGTCACCAGTGCTTTCCGATAGGGTCGGCGATGTTGAGCCTCATTCCGATGGAAAGACCACCGATGACCGAGGAGTACGAGCGTCATAACAAAAATGCAACGGTCAACGTCTACTTTGCCGTGCCGTCGATCTCGGCCTGACAGCGCCTGCAGCAACGACGGCAAGCAAAAGAAACGTCAACACAACCAGCATGGCGGTCCGGAGCCCGTAGTTCTCTCCCAGCAGGCCGAGAAAGGGAGGCCCGGCCAGAAACGCAATATAGCCGCCGATCGTAACCAGCTTCACGCGACCGCCGGAATTGGGCCCGGAACTGCCGGCTGCCGAGATCGCGACGGGAAAGCCGAGGGAAGCGCCCAACCCCCAGAGAATAACCGCGGCTCCCGCCAAAACCGGATTGTTCGAGAGAATAACCAGGCTCAGCCCGACCGCCCCCAAAATCGCGCTGGCGCGAATGACATTCGTCCGACCGAAGCGATCCAGAAAATAGCCTCCGGAGAATCGGCCCAATGTCATGGCGCAGGCGAAGATGAGAAAAACCAGCGAACCGGCGGTTTTGGAAAAGCCGTGCTCGTCAACCATCAGGATAGGAAGCCAGTCATTGGCCGCTCCTTCGGCAAGAGCGACGGCCAGGATAATCAGCCCGATAAGATAAAGGCGGGCGTCCTTCAGGAAGGGGTCTTCGCGCGCCTGCATGTCCTGACCGTCGCCTGCCGATGGCTGCCCGGCGCTTTTGCCGGGAATGAACCTTATGAAATAGGCAATGGCCGGCATCGTCAAAACAGCCACGAGCGAAAGATGCCATTCCACGGGCAAACGCGCCGCCGTCAAAGCGAAGCCCGCGACCGCGCCACAGATCGTGCCGAAGCTGAAGCAGCCATGCAGAAAATGCATGAACGACGTTTGGCTGAGTTGCTCGACAAGAGCACCGTCAATATTGATCGCAATCTCACCCAGCCCCGTTCCCAGCCCGAAGAAACACAAGCCAAGGGCTACGATCGACATGGACTCCATGGCCACTCCACCGCCCATGACCAACAGGCCGGTCGGTATGAGGGCGGTACCGAGCAACGCCACCGACTTTGTCCCGTATTTGCTCACCAGAAAGCCGGCGAGCAGTATTCCGGTCATGGACCCGACGGAAATGCCAAGCAGAACGATACCCATCTCGGCAATTGAGGCACCGATACGGTCACGGATCGCTGGCGTTCGGGTGACCCATGACGAGATCGAGACGCCGGGAATAAAGAACAACACGAACAGCGCAAATCGTCGCCTTTGGAGATCTGGAGTCATAAAAATTCCGCCACACAACGCAAATATCCCGTCTGTAGATAGCGAGGGGAGTCACGTCAACTCAAAGTCTCCCGGGTCGACCCGGTTCAATAAGCGTGGACTTTTGGGCGGCATCAATACAAAAGATGAGAGACAAGGAACGGTGGAGTTACTCTGCCCCCTGAAAACTGGATCGTTTGATGTTGGAGTATTCCGCGGTATTTTCCTGGCTGGGAGAAGGAGTGGAAGAGATGAAGGCATCGAAGTTTTCAGACGCCCAGAAGGCGTTTATTCTGAAGCAGGGGGATGACGGTGTGCCTGTGGCGGAGATTTGCCGCAAGGCCGGGATCAGCCAGGCGACCTACTTCAACTGGAAGAAAAAATACGCAGGTCTGCTGCCTGACGAGATGCGCCGGCTGAAGGCTTTGGAAGATGAGAATGCGAAATTGAAGCGGATCGTGGCGGACCTGACGCTGGACCGCGAGATGCTTCAGGATGTCATCCGCCGAAAGCTCTGAGGCCTGCCCGAACGCGCAAGCTTGTGGATGGGATGCTGGTAGACTGGGGGGTGTCGATCAGGCGAGCCTGCAAGGTTCTGACGTTCGACACCTCGACCTACCATTACAAGTCCCGCCGCATCGGTCAGGCCGCTCTTGAAAGACGGATCAAGGAGATATGCGAGACACGCGTCCGGTTTGGCTATCGGCGTGTTCACGTGCTCCTTCGACGAGAAGGCTGGACGGTGAATATCAAGAAGACCCGCAGGATTTACAAGGCGTTAGGGCTGCAGCTCAGGAACAAGCACCCGAAACGCCGGGTGAAGGCAAAGCTGCGCGAGGATCGCCAGGAGGCCGTAGGGCCGAACGATATCTGGGCGATGGACTTCGTTCATGATCAGCTCGCGGCAGGCAAGAAGCTGCGAATCCTGACCATTGTGGATATCCATTCCCGCTTCAGCCCGGCCACCGACCCGCGCTTTACCTATCGCGGTGAGGATGTGGTGCAAACGCTGGAACGGATTTGCCAGAAAGGCGGCTACCCGAAGACGATACGGGTGGATAACGTCCTATGTCGAGAAAATCTGGCTGCTTAGGTCAGCAGGTCATAGGGCATCCGGTGTCCCGGGTGCCTTGTCAAGATTGCCCAGACGGGCTCTGCCGTCAAGAAATGATCTCTTCCATAGCAAACACAGGGTCCGCGCGATGGCGGCCCTCACCGTCCTTAATACGAGATCCCAATTCCCAAGCAGAAGGCCCGAACATTATCTACGAGGTCAGATGCCTGCCTCCACGGCTCGTGTCAGAGAGAGGTCCTTCCGCCTGGGCTCACCCCCTCGAAGAAGGGGCGATAGGGTTCGCCGTGTTTAACTACGGCGTGTACGGTGCGCGCCATCTTTGCCGCGATCGCGGTGTAGGCCTTGCGACGCAGATGAGCGTTGTGTCGGTCTTTCGAGATGTAGCGTTCGAACTTGTCACGAAAGCTGTTGGTTCGCTTGAGAACGGCAGTCTGGCCGGCCATCCAGAGCGTACGACGCAGGCGGGCAGCGCCGCTTCATGCCGGCAAAGGCCGTGGACGGAAGCCTGCGCAAGGCTTTCGGACTTGGAAAAAAAAACCGCTGAAAGGGCTGAGCCGAAACCGGCCGATGTTTGGCTCGCGCGGGGCCGCGCGACTGAAACCGTCTACTTTCGCTCCGCCACCGATCCACGCTCGATGACGCGGCAGGCAAGGACCTGTATCTCCGCATCGAGCTGATCGTTCTGCAGCCGCGCTTCGAGCCTCTCGGCCCCTTTGAAACCCAGATCGTAATAGGGCAGCGCCGCCGTGGTCAGCTCCGGCTTCAGGGCGAGCGAAACGGTCTGGAAATCATCGAATCCGACAATGCTGACATCTTCCGGGATCCGCAATCCGATGGACAATGCCGCAAGATAAACCTGCAACGCCATTTCGTCATTGCCGCAGATGATTGCGGACGGTCGCTGCGGCAGGCTCAGGACCTCGAGAGCGACGTCAAAAACATAGTTTTTCTCCTGCCCGATCTCGCCGTCCATGCCGAAGCGCACCTGCAGGTCTTCCTCGGCTATGCCTGCTTCCCGCGCTGTTTCCATGAACGCCCGATAGCGCAATTCGGCGCCGATCAGTCTCGGATTCAGGCGAATATAGGCCAGCTTGCGATGCCCGCGCCCGATAAGATAGCGTGTCAGGTCACGAGACCCCTGTTCATCGTCCGGCACGATCACATCGGCAATTCTGCCGCTTTCCGGTCGGCAATTCACCTGCACCGTCGGGATATCCACGTCTCCCGGCGCGGGATCGATCAGGCGGTGGTACATGCTGACATACAGGACGCCGTCGATCCGGTGCGACTGGAAGGTTCTCCAGATATCGTGTTCGCGCTCGCGCTCGCCATTGGTGTTGGACAGGAGGAAGGTCTTGCCGTTGGCATTTGCCCAATCCTGAACACCGCGCACGATATCGCCCGAATAGGGCGTCGTTGACACGAAATCGGTGATGATCCCGATGATGCGGGACCGGTTGGAGCGGATCAGCCGGGCGGCCATGTTCGGCACATAGCCGAGATCGGCAATGGCTTTTTCAACCTTTTCAAAGGTATCGGGGTTGACGTTGGGCTCGCGGTTGACGACCCGCGACACCGTCTTGTTGGACACGCCGGCCACGCGGGCGACGTCTTTGATACTCACCATGTTCGGCCTTCCTGCATAGGTAAGCGACGCTAGTATGCCTTTTTGGAAATAACAACATGACAACGTCGACATTTTTCTTCTGTCGACAATTGACAACGTCGTCATGGGTGAACTAGCATCTTTCCGAAATCCATTGGGGGAGAGAACCCCGACATTTTTCAGGGAGGACTACATGCTTCATTTCCACAGTACCGTCGCCGCTCTGGCGGTGGTCACCGCTGCATCCGCCGCGCAGGCGGAAACCATCAACGTGCTTGTCGAGAATGGCGGCGAGATGATGCAGAAGGCAATTGCCGAACAGTTCACCGCTTCAACGGGCATCGACGTCAACTTCGTCGTCGTGCCTTATCAGGGCGTGTTCGACAAACTCTCCGCGGAGATCGCGTCGGGCAACTCGAATTACGATGTCGCGACCATCGATGTCGTCTGGACAGCGAAATTCGCGCCCTATGTGGAAGACATTTCCGCCCTCTTCACAGATGACGTGAAATCGGACATGGCCCCCGCCCTGCTGGCGGACGCGCAGTTTGAGGGCCGCTATGTCGGGATGCCGACCTGGGCCAATGCGGAAATCATTCTTTATCGCAAGGATCTGTTCGAAGATCCCGCGGAACAGGCCGCCTTCGCGGACGAATATGGCTACGATCTCGCCCCGCCGGCGAACTGGCAGCAGTGGCGCGATATCGCAAAATTCTTCACCCGCGACACCAATGGCGACGGCGAGATTGATATCTGGGGCACCGACGTCATCGGCGGCACGTCCGAAGAGTGGATGTCGGAAGTCCTGCAGGCCGGTTCACCCGGCGTCATGCTCGATGACGACGGCAATGTAATCGTCGACAACGAAGCGCACCGCGTCGCGCTGGAAAACTATATCGCACCGCATTGCATCGATCATTCCGCGCCGGCGAATGTCAATGAAATCAGCTGGGGCGAGGCGCAGAACCTGTTCTATCAGGGCAAGACGGCGATGATGAAATTCTGGGCCCATGCCTACCGGATGGTGCCGGAGGATTCGGTCGTCTACGGCAAGGTCGGCGCCGCACCGATGATGGCAGGCCCGGCCGGGATCGGCGTGGTGCCGGGCCCCTGGTACAACGTGATCCCGTCGACCGCCGCGCACAAGGATGCGGCCCGCCAGTATGTCGCCTTTGCATTCGAACACAACGCGCTCGGCATCGATTCGCCGCTCGGCCTGGCGGCGGCGAATTCGGCCTATGAGAGCTATGAAGACAAGTCCGGTTACGAGCACTTCAAGCCGTTGCTGGAAACACTGGCCGGCCCTGCCACCAGGGGCAGGCCCCTGGACGTCCACTATCAGGAGATGGTCGACGAGGCGTTTCTGCCCGCATTGCAGGAAGCGCTGACCTGCGACGCCGATCTGGACGACGTTCTCGCCAATGCCAAAGAGACGCTTGAAGATATCGTCAACTGACGCTTTTGATCGGGCGCGTCCCGCGACGCGCCCTCGCCCCGCAACTTCCGATAGGAGAAGACAGGATGTCCGAGCGGCGTTTCGTTCACATCATGATGGGGCCGGCTGCTCTGTTCCTGGCGGTCACGGTCGCCTATCCTGTATGCCTGCTCATCTACAATTCGTTCTTCGAGGTCGACCTGATCATGCCCGGCAACCGGGTTTGGGTCGGACTTGCCAATTATGTCGATGCGCTGACCTCGAGCCGCATTCGCGAAAGCGCCCTGAGAACGCTGCAATACAGCGTGTTCGCCCTGTTCTTCGAATTCGTGTTCGGCTTCCTCGCCGCCATGCTGTTCAATGCCATCGCCGGCAATTCGCGGTGGCACAGAACGATCTTCGCCCTGCCTCTGATGGTGCCGCCGATCGTCGCCGGCCTTTTGTGGCGGTTCCTGCTGGCCGGTAATATCGGCATCTTCAATTACTGGCTGGCCGGGCTGGGCATCATTTCGAGGCCTGAAGACATCCAGTGGCTTTCGAACAAGGATATCGTCATCTATTCGGTCTCGTTCGCGGATATATGGCTGACCACCTCTTTCGTGGCGCTGGTGAGCTATGCCGGACTGACCAATATTCCGCGGGACCTGATCGAGGCTGCCCGGATCGACGGCGCGAATGCGTTCAAGCGCTTCATCCATGTCACGCTGCCGCTGATGCGGCCCGTCATCGCCGTCATCGTCATCGTGCGCGGCGTCGATGCGGCCAAGACCTTCGACCTCATCTGGATCCAGACCCAGGGCGGCCCGCAGCACAGTTCCGAGGTCTTCTCGATGAACATCTACCAGCGGATGGTTCGCTATGGCGATCTCGGCCAGGCATCGGCCTCTGCCACCCTGTTTCTGATTGCCATGATCGCGCTTGCCGCTGTCGCCTATTGGAAAATCTGGAGGCCGTCGAAATGACAACGCGTCAAAAAGGCGATCTGGGTCGCACATTGATCAATATCGCCGCCCTCGTCCTCGTCCTCTCCTATGCTATTCCCTATGTCTATCTGGTGACGACATCGTTCAAGCCGTCCGTCGACGTCCAGCAGATACCGCCGTCGTTTTTCCCGCAAACGCTGTCGCTGGAGAATTTCCAGTCGGTACTGGCCACGTCCAGCCTGATGTCGGCATTCGGCAATTCCCTTGTCGTCGCTGTTTTGACGACCTTGCTGTCGCTCGCCCTTGCCATTCCCGCCGCCTATGTCGCGACACAGTACCGGCGGCCGGTAACGGTGATCTTCCTGCTGCTGGCGCTCATTACACGGATGGTCCCGGCTGTCTCGCTCGGCGTTCCGCTGTTCCTGCTGATGAAATCGCTCGGCCTGCTCGACACGGTCCCCGGCCTTGTGCTGGCGCATACCACCAATGCCGTGCCGCTGGCCTTGCTGTTGATGGCGGCTTTCTTTGAAGGCGTTCCGAAGGAACTGGAAGAGGCAGCCCGCATGGATGGCTGCACCCGGTTCCAGGCATTCATGAAGATCATTCTTCCGATCATGCGTGGCGGCATCGCCATCACGGCGCTGTTCTCCTTCATCGCCAGCTGGAATGAGTTTCTCTACGCACTGCTCCTGACCTCGGAAAATTCCAAGACGGCCCCGATCGCAATCGCCGAATACAACTCGGTTTACGGGCTCGCCTGGGGACCCATGGCGGCTGCCGCCGTCCTTTATTCCCTGCCGATCATTCTGGTGACGCTGCTCTTGCAGAAACAGATCGTTGGCGGACTGACATTCGGCGCCGTGAAAGGATAACGGATTATCATGGCTAGTATCAGCTTACACAACCTGAACAAGGTCTATGGCGACCGGTTCCACGCCATTCACGACCTGAGTTTCGATATCGCCGACGGCGAGTTCATGGTCCTTGTCGGCCCCTCCGGTTGCGGCAAGTCGACCGCGCTCAGAATGATCGCCGGGCTTGAAAGCATCACCGGCGGCGAACTGCGCATCGGTGAGAGGATCGTCAATGACGTCGATCCCAAGGACAGGGACATCGCCATGGTGTTCCAGTCCTACGCGCTCTATCCGCACAAGACGGTCAGGGAGAACATCGCCTTTCCGCTGCTGATGGCGAAGGTCGACAAGGCGGAGACGGAGCGCCGCGTCGCGGAGGCCGCCCGTATCCTGCAGCTCGAGCCGCATCTGGACCGCAAACCGGGTCATCTTTCGGGCGGCCAGCGGCAGCGCGTCGCCATGGGACGCGCGATCGTGCGCAAACCGGCCGCGTTCCTGATGGATGAGCCGCTCTCCAATCTCGACGCAAAACTGCGCGTGCAGATGCGTGCCGAGATCGCGGCCCTGCAACGCGAACTGAAGGTGACGACCGTCTACGTGACCCACGACCAGATCGAGGCCATGACCATGGGCGACCGCGTCGCCGTGCTCAAGGATGGCTATCTGCAGCAGGTCGACACGCCGAAAAATCTCTACGACCGACCGGCAAACGTCTTCGTCGGCGCATTCATCGGTTCGCCATCGATGAACCTCTACGAAGCAACGCTTGACGGCGACAGCCTGACGCTCGGCAACCAGACCCTGGCGCTTTCCGAGAACCTCTGGAAGACCCGCCCGTCGCTTCGCGGCAGCCGGAACCACCCGGTGATCGTCGGCATCCGGCCCGAAGACATGGAGGATGCAAGCCTTTCCGGTCTCACCACCACGCTCGATATTCCGGTAACGCTGGTTGAATCGCTCGGCGCCGAAGTGCTGGTTCACCTGGCGGTCGACGCCCCGTTCGTCGATGCCGGCGACCCGGACGCGATCGTTGCGGAAGGTTCGACCAACCGGGCTGTCGGCCGGTTCTCGCCGAAGTCGCAGGTCAAAACCGGCGACCGGGCGCGTGTGGCCATCGATACCGAACAGCTCCACTTCTTCGATCCGAAAACACGCGAAAGTCTCTGGTAGCGAAACAGGTCCGCAGAGCAGAAACATCAACCATGCTCCGGGCCGGTTTTAGACTGTCTCCAATTACGGGTTATGCTCATGCAAACTGAAACCTTATCGCTGGAAAATGGCGAACTCCTTGAATTCTGGGCGCGCGGACGAAATCTGACACCTCATCCCTTCCGCATTACGATTGACGGGCAAACAGTCTATTCGATTGCATCGCTCGCGCGCTGGTTCGACCACTTCAGCTACAGGCACCGCGAGGCGGCCACCGTGACCGTCGCGTGGGATCCGGAGGAAATCGAGATTTCCTTCGCCTACAGTTACCGCCGCGAGACGGTTCTGCGCGACGGCATCACGCTCTGGCAGTTTCACGCCGACCGTATAGAGCGTCACGCCGGCGCGGAGATCGACGCCCTTCTGCGCTCGGATCCGACGCGCCCGCAATGCCACTTCTCGCCGGTCGTCAACTGGATGAACGATCCGAACGGGCTCTGCCGGATCGGCGACGACTGGCATCTGTTTTACCAGCTCCATCCGACCAATACCGAATGGGGGCCGATGCATTGGGGGCATGCGGTCAGCAAGGACCTGTTTTCCTGGACCCATTTGCCGGTTTTCCTGCATCCCGGGCAGAACCTCGAACGGCTTGAGGCAACCGGCGGCGCCTTCTCCGGCACGGCCTTCCGGGATCGCGACGGAAAGCTCCGGTTTTACTATACCGAGCGCCTGCCCGCCTATGATCTGTTCAGGCACTATCGCGAGATCCAGAAAATCGCCGAACCTTCGGACGATATGGTGGTTGTCGAAGGGACGCGGGTGGTCATCGAGGAACGACCGGCGGGCGTCGAACACGACTTTCGTGACCCGAAGGTCTGGTGGGACGCGGAGAAAAATGCCTACCGCATGGTCCTCGGCGCATCGATCGATGCCGACCCGGCAGTCCTGCTCTACGGATCACCATGCGGCAAGGTATGGGAGTATATTGGTCCCCTCTATCGGGCGCCCGACCGCTACAAGGCGGAAGGCGCGCGGGCCGTCGAGTGCCCGGACTTCTTCAGGATCGGCGACAAATGGGTGCTGATCATGGGCTTTGTCGGTCACAACGACCCGGCGACCGGACGCCACAACCTGCTTTATGCCCTGACCGGAGACTTCGCCGACGACCGCTTCGTTCCCGACGACGATGCGTTCCAGCTGCTCGATTTCGGAACGGATTTCTACGCGCTGCAAAGTTTTTCGGCGGGCGACCGGCAGGTCGCCTTTGCCTGGCTGTTCAACTGGGAATACCGAAAACCCGCCGGTTCTCCCTATTCCGGCGAACTGTCGCTGCCGCGCGAACTGACGCTGGACAACCGTAACCGGCTCTGCATGAACCCGGTTACGGAATATGGACAGGTCTGGCCGCCCGTTCGCCTGTCCGGAAACGACGGGGACTACGCAATCGCGAACGCCCCGTTCGAAATAGCCCTTGAAGGCCTCATCGAAGGAACACGGATCGTTGCCACGCAGGATGGCGACATTTCATTCGAAATCAGCGTCGCCCAGAACATGCTTTCGATCACATTGCCCCAGGACGACGGCTCCATTCGCTATGTCGCGCTGGTGCGCGAGGATGCCGATCTGCGGGTCGTCCACGATGCCGGTATCATCGAAGTCTTCGCCGAAGGCGGTGCGATCTGCGGCACGCGCAGAAACTACCGGAACATCACGCCCGACCGGCTGCGGATCGACACACCCGCAACGGCGTTGGTTTGCGAAAGGCGCCGCACATGATCCTGTGTTGCGGCGAGGCGCTGATCGACATGATCCCGGAGGCCACGCTCTCCGGCCAAAGCGGCTTCGTGCCGCATGTCGGCGGCGCCGTTTTCAATACGGCCATCGCGCTCGGCAGGATCGGAGCGGACGTCGCGCTTCTGGCAGGGTTATCGAGCGATCTCTTCGGAAGGCAGCTGATCGACGCGCTTCATAAAAGCAAGGTGTTGACATCGTTTGCGTCAATCCGCGACCTGCCGACCACGCTGGCCTTCGTCCAGCTGTCGAACGGGCATGCACACTACGACTTCTTCGACGAGAACACTGCCGGGCGCATGCTCCTGCCGGTCGATCTTCCGTCCGAACTCCCGGAAACCGTGACCACGCTGTTCTTCGGCGGCATCAGCCTGGTGACCGAACCCTGCGCGGACACATTCACAGCCTTTGCGGAGAAACATGCAGGGCAACGCCTCGTCATGGTGGACCCCAATATCAGGCCAGGCTTCATCCGCGACGAGCCCGCCTATCGAAAGCGGCTTGCACGCCTGATCGCGATTGCCGATATCGTCAAGGTCTCCGACGAGGACCTCGAATGGCTCTATCCCGGGCAGTTGGGGCTTGAGGCAAAATGCAGGAAACTACGGGCTGACGGACCGTCGGTCGTGCTGGTCACGCGCGGAAGCAAGGGGGCGACAGCGATCGCCGGAGCCGCCATCCGCCTCGACCTGCCGGCAAGGGCCGTAGCGATGATCGACACCGTTGGCGCGGGAGACACGTTCAATGCCGGTTTCCTGGCAGGATTGTCGGAAATTGGCGTGACGACAAAGTCGGCTCTTGGGTCGATGGATTCGCACCGGTTCGCACATGCCGTCGAACTTGGAATCCGGGCCGCGGCCATAACGGTCTCGCGCGCGGGCGCCAACCCGCCCTGGCGCGAAGAACTGACCCTGCAACCGGCTGCCTTGCAAACCTGAACGGCGATCAGGCGGGTCGTTAGACGGTCTGCCGCTCGACCAGTTCGACGGGCAGCACGACGTCCTCGACAGCGATCTGCGGCTGCTCTATCCGGCTGATCAGCAGATCGACCGCCGCGGCCGCCAGATTTTCGATCGGATGTTTCAGCGTCGTCAGACCAAGGCAGTGCGAGACCGTCGGCGTGTCATCCACGCCGAGGATCGAGACCTCGCCGGGCACTGAAATTCCAAGCGTCCGGCTTTCCGACAGGATGCCGAGCGCGACGACATCGTTGAGGCAGAAATAGGCGTCAGGTAAGGTGCCGGCGGCGTGGTCGCGCGCGACAACCGTGCGGCCGAGTTTCTCGTCCATCCGGCCGTATTCGACGGAAAAGGCGATCCCCATTTCTGCCGCCTTGCCGCGCGCGCCTTCCACGCGCTCATCGAAACCGATGACCTGTTTCGGCGGAAAGCTCAGTACCTTTATGCTACGGCACTTGCGTGCCAGTCGTTCGAAGCCCAGTCGCCCGGACTGGACGTCGTCCACGCTGACGCTGGGAATGGCCGTCTGTTCCGAGAATTTACCGATCGAAACAACCGCCATATTGGCTTCCACGCGTCGTAAATCAGTACGCGCCGCCTCGGTGGCCTTTACGATGACTCCATCGATGAGCCTCTGATTTTGCCAGAGATCGGCAGGGTCGAGCAGCATCAATGTGTAGTCTCGTTCCTTGACCGCTCGCGCGACCATTTTGGCGAAATACATGAAGTAGAGATCTTCGAAGTAATAATCGTAATTGCTGGCGTCCCAGGCCAGCGCGATGGTCCGCGTCCGGCCGGTTGAAAGCGAACGGGCGAGCGGATCGATGGTGTAGCCGAGCTGTTGCAGTGCTTCCTCGATCCGCTTTTGGGTTTTGGTCCCCATCCGGTTCAGCTTGCCATTCATAAACAGCGAGACGGTGCTCTTAGAAACACCGGCCAGCGTCGCAACATCCGCCAGCGTCGACCTCGGCCCGGAGAATTTGTCTTTGATTTCGTCGACCATGAACACGTCCAGAGATGGGTAGAGCGTCTTTTTAGTGAATGTGATGCGGTTTTGGAAGTCAACCGGTTTAGTCAACCGGTTGACAAGATCGATTTTCCGGCTCTAAATGGTTCTCAAGCAACGCAGGACGCGCTTTAGGGAGCAGGCATTGAGCATATTCTATCGCCCGGAAGAGGCATGGGTCGGTGATGCGATCCCCGTCTTCGACGGCACCTACAAGATTTACTTTCTTGCCGACCGGCGCGCCGGCGGAACCTATGGCGAAAACACGTCCTGGGACATGGTTGAAACCGTCGATATGGTGCGTTTCACCGAACATGGTACGGCCCTTCCGCACGGCACGGCCACGGCGCCCGACCGCAATGCCTATACCGGGTCGGTTCTGACGGACCGCGATGGCAAGCGGCATATTTTCTACACCGGCCACAACCCCGACATCACCGAGGACGAGCTCCCGCTTCAGGTCGTTCTCCACGCGTCCAGCGACGATGGCATCACATGGGAAAAGACGTCGGGTTTTGCGCTCTACAGCAAGAACGACCGGTACGAACGTCACGACTGGCGCGATCCGTTCGTGTTTTGGTCGGATGAAAAGGCTTGCTACATCATGCTTGTGACAGCGCGACTGAAAGGCGCAAGCGCTCACACCGGCGGCTGCATCGCAGCGCTGCATTCGCACGACCTCGTCCATTGGGAAGAGGTCGAGCCATTCTTTGCACCCGACCAGTATATCACGCTGGAGTGCCCGGATTATTTCCGGATGGGCGACTGGCACTATCTGGTCTATTCGACATTTTCGGAGCGTTTTGTGACGCATTGGCGCAAGGCCCGCTCGCTTGATGGCCCGTGGCTTTCCGTTCCCGGCGACACCTTCGATGCACGTGGCTGTTACGCGCTTAAAACGGCCGGAGAAGACAGCGGCCGGCGCTTCGCATTCGGTTGGGTTCCCACCAAAAAGGGAGAGACCGATTACGGACCGTGGGAATGGGCGGGGACCCTGATTGCCCACGACATCTGGCAGGACCGCAACGGCGACCTGTTTAGCCGCTTGCCGGAAGCTCTGGTCGGATCGTTTTCCGATCCCGCGCCTCTTGATGTCCCTTTCAACGACGACGGCTGGCGTATTGGCCGGGTCGATGGTCAGGACAGGCTGACGCTCGCCGATACGCCGGAAAAATGCCTCGTCGAGACCAACTTTTCAGACTGGAACGACGCACAGAGCTTCGGCATCGCGCTCCGTTGTGATCCTGACTTCGACAAGGGCTATTTCATCCGTTTCGAACCGGCCTTCAATCGCATGACGTTCGATATGTGGCCGCGACAGGAACCGGGCGAGTTCCAGTGGCAGATCGCCGGGGATCGGCCGCAAATGGTGGAGCTGGAGCGCTGGATCGATTTTCCGGCAACTGCCAGGCTCAACCTCAAGATCGTGATCGACGGCGACATTCTGATGGCCAACGTCAATGACCGCGTCACCATGACGACGCGGATTTACAACCATCGCGACGGCAAGATCGCCGCTTTTTGCAATGGGGGCGGTGTAACCGTGCACAGCCCTTCGGTGAAGACCGCACCGTAACCGGTCGGCAATTGTGGAGGAACACATGAAGAAATACAGCAAACTGATGACATCGTCGGCTCTGGTGGTCGGCGCCATGATGATTTCGTCGGGCCTGGCCCAGGCAAGGGAACTGGTCTGGCTTTCGGCGCGCCCTGAAAACGGCGCCATCGTACAAACCGTGCGCGAACTCGCCGACGCATACGCTGCAGACCATCCGGATTTTTCCCTCGACATTCAGGTGACGGCGGACCGCGCATCCTATCTGACGAAACTGCGCACGCTGATCGCTTCCGGCGAAGTACCCGACTTCTTCGACACCGACGCCGACCCGTTCGCGCGCCAGCTGGCGGATGCCGGTCTGATGGTCGACATGGCCGCTTTTCTCGATGAAGAGGGGCTGACGGACCGGTTTTACGAGCCTGCGATCCGCTATCAGCAGTTTTCCGATGGCAGCCTCTACCTTCTGCCGCTGGAATATCATCTCGAAATGACCTGGTACAACAAGGCCATGTTCGAGAAATACGGGCTTTCCGTACCGGAAACGCTGGACGACATGCTGGCGCTCAACACATCGCTGTCCGAAGACGGCGTCACACCGATCGCCATCTCGGGCACGGATGCCTGGCCGATGCTGCGCTATCTGGCCATGGTGCCGTTCCGCGATACCGGCAATGACTTCATCCGCAACCTTGCCGATGGCGACCTCGACACGGAGATGGCGACCAAGGCCGCTGACTTCTTCCAGGCGGTCTCACAGGGCTTTCAGCCGGGCTTCATCTCCACCGATTACGTGACCGCGCGCAACATGTTCATCAATGGCGAAGCGGCAATGTACCGTATGGGAACCTGGGAACTTGCGACCTTCTCCAATGACGCCTTGCCGGAAGCCATGAAAAACAATGTCGGCTATTTCTATCTGCCGACAACGCCTGACGCCGTCACACCCGATAACGAGTTCTTCGGCAACAGCGGCATTGGCATGGCCGCATTCTCCGGCAGTTTCGACGATGAGGCCAAGGATTTCCTGTCTTATCTGCTGGAGAACTATTCCGATATCTATGTCGCGAAAAAGCAGCTGTCTCCGCTGAAATTCGAGCTGAAGGACGGCGTCACCTACGATCCGCTCTTTGTCGAGATCAAGCATGACGCTGACAATTACGGCGAGGAGTTTGCCAAGCCGTGGGACACCTTGCTCAGCCCTGACGCCAATCGCGTTATCAACGATGTGGCGTTCCGGCTGGCGACCGGTCAGATATCATCCGAAGCATTCGTGTCAGAGCTTGGGCGCCTGAAATAACAGGTATTCGACCAATCCGCCTGACACAGGAACCGCCCCCGTTGACCGCCGGGGGCGGTTCCCAGAAAAAAGGGAGGGCCACATGAAAATCCTGCAAAACCGGGTGAGCTGGCTCATTTTTGTCGGCCCTGCGCTTGCCTATTACGGCGTCATCGTCCTTTTTCCGATCCTGCAATCGCTGTGGTTGAGCCTGTTCAGCTGGAACGGCATCACGCCGGCGAAATTCGCGGGACTCGCAAACTATCGGGAAATGCTGGGAGATCGCTTCTTCTGGGAGGCCGTCCGCCACAACCTCGTCTATGTCGTGGTCGTGGTCGCCACCCAGATCCTCGGCGGGCTCCTGCTTGCCTTGATCCTGCTCAACCTCCGGCGCGGGCAGAACCTCGTCAAGACGCTGTTCTATGTGCCGGTAATCATCGTCACCGTCGCTATCGCCCAGATGTTCCGGATGATCTATTCGCTGCAGCCCGAAGGACTGATCAACGTCGTTCTTTCATTCCTCGGCCTCGGTGGATTTACCGATGCCTGGCTGTCGAACCCGCACACCGCCCTTTTCGCGGTTTCCCTTCCCGAAGGATGGCGGTTTACCGGCCTCTACATGATCATCTTCCATGCGGCACTGATGGCGATCCCGTCGGAACTGGAAGATGCCGCGCGGATCGAGGGCGTGAACGAGCTGCAGCTCAACTGGTACATCCGCCTTCCGTTCATTCGCAATATCCTGCTGCTCGCGACCGTCATGGCGACGACGGGCGCGCTGCGCGGCTTCGATATCCCCTACATCATCAATGCGCCGTCCGGTTACACCGAGATCGTCACCACCTACATGTACGACAAGGCGTTCTCCAGCCTCCAATATGGCTATGGCAGCGCGATTTCCATCTTCATCATTTTCGAATGCGTCGTGTTCGTCCTCATGCTCGGCGTACTGCGAAAACTGTGGACGCGGAGGGCCTCGCTATGAGACGCCTGAAACGCAATATCTTTCTGGTCGTGGTGGTGGCCCTGCTTCTGGTCCAGCTGTTCCCGATCCTCTGGCTTCTGCTGTCGAGCTTCAAGCCTTCGCTGGCGCTGACATCCGCGCCCTTCTCCATCGGCACGGATTTCACGCTCGCAAATTATGCCGGCGTTCTGCGGGACAGCGACATTTTCATCTATATCCGCAACACCGCCATCGTGACCTTCATCAGCATCGCGCTGATCGTCATCTTGAGCGCGGGCGCGGGTTTCGCGCTGGAAATCATGGAGATCCGGCTGAACGGGCCGATCTCTACCCTGTTTCTGGTGGGGATCATGATCCCGATCCAGGTATCGCTGATCCCGCTCTTCTCGATGTACCGGGATTTGCACCTGCTCAACAGCTATGACGCGCTGATCCTGCCGCAGGTCGGCTTCGCCCTGCCGCTGTCGATCCTGATCTTCCAGAACTTCTACCGTTATATTCCGCGCGAACTGATCGAGGCGGCGGTCATCGATGGCTGTAACATCTATCAGATGTTCTTCCGGGTGCTCCTGCCCTTGATGAAGAATGTGACGCTGACCGTCGCATCGCTGCAATTCGTGTTCATATGGAATGACTTCGTCTTTTCCAACACATTCACCAATTCCACCCAGTACAAGACAATCGCCGTCGGCCTGCAGGAATTCATCGGTGCCTTCGGCGCAACCGATTGGGGACAGACCTACGCCGCGATCTGCATCAGCCTTCTGCCCGTTCTCCTTATCTATCTTCTGCTCAACAAGCAGATGATGGAAGGCATCGCGGCCGGCGCCGTCAAAGGATAATCATCATGTCGATCGGCAATCTTAACGATATCTTCCGTCCGGCCGAGGGGCGCTCACGAGCCATCACCGCGGAAAATCCGACGGGTGCCAAGGGCGCGGGCGGCAAGGCCGCCGGACCGCTGGGAGTTGCCCGCAAGGGCCGTGCCTTCCTGCCTCTGCCTGCGGGTGCGGAACTGACGCTGTGCGACATTCGCACGCCCGGCATCATCACCCACATCTGGTGCACCACCTTCGACCAGACCGAAAAACACTGGTTCGCGCTGCGCAATATCGTTTTGCGGATGTACTGGGACGACGAGGAGACACCCTCGGTGGAAGCCCCGCTCGGCGACTTCTTCTGCAATGGCTTCGGTGAACGGGCAATCGTCAACTCGCTACCCGTTGTCGTCAATCCCACCGGCGGGATGAACTGTTATTTCCCGATGCCCTTCCGCAAGTCGGGTCGCATCACCGTCACCTCCGAACACCCGGAAGACATCGAGGCCTTCTTCTACCAGATCGACTATACGGAAAAGGACAGCCTTCCGGAGGACACCGAATATTTCCATGCCGCTTTCCGGCGCGAGAACCCCACCGCGCCCGGTCAGGATTTCGTCATCGTCGACAATATCCGCGGACGCGGGAAATATGTCGGCACCTTTCTCGCCTGGACGTCACTCGAACGCTTCTGGTACGGCGAAGGCGAGGTCAAGTTCTACATCGACGGCGACTGGGAGTGGCCGACGATCTGCGGAACCGGAGCCGAAGACTATTTCGGCGGGGCATGGGGTTTTGTAACCCCTAACAACGGCGCCGCCGTGGCAGAACAGACCTATTCCACACCGTTCATGGGTTTTCCCCAATTCGTCACCCGCGACAAGGTGCGCGCGCATATCTACGATGGCGCTGCCTTGCCGATGCGCGGCTTCTACCGCTGGCATTTGCCGGACCCCATCCTATTTGAAAGCGACCTCAAGGTGACCGTGCAGCAGATCGGCCATGACGGGCTGCGCCTGTTCGAGCGCAGCGACGATCTTTGCGCCGTTGCCTACTGGTATCAGCGCGAACCCCATGCCGCCTTCAAGCCGTTACCCGATGCGGCCGGACGCCGGCCCAGGTGATCGGGCCATCTAGAAGGATTTACAAATGTCTACCATTTCACTTCGAAAGCTGCAGAAGTCCTATGGCGCCGCGCATGTGCTGAGGGATATCGACCTTGAAGTTGAGGACGGGGCGTTCGTTGTTTTTGTCGGCCCCTCGGGATGCGGCAAGTCCACATTGCTCAGGATGATCTCCGGGCTCGATACGCCGAGCGGCGGCGAGATCTTCATCGATGGCAACCTCGTCAACGATGTCGACCCGAAGGGGCGCGGCATTGCCATGGTCTTCCAGTCATATGCGCTCTATCCGCATATGACGGTGGCCGAGAACATGGGCTTCGGACTGAAGATCGAGGGACGCCCGAAAGAGGAAATCCAGGCCACCGTCGGGAAGGTCGCCCAAACCCTGCAACTTGAGCCACTGCTCAAGCGCATGCCCCGGGATCTTTCGGGCGGACAGCGTCAGCGCGTTGCTATCGGAAGGGCGATCGTGCGCGACCCGAACGTCTTCCTTTTCGACGAGCCACTGTCGAACCTCGATGCGGAACTGCGTATCGAGATGCGTCAGGAGATCGCCCGTCTGCACAAGCAGCTCGATGCGACGATGATCTATGTCACCCACGACCAGGTCGAAGCGATGACGCTCGCCGACAAGATCGTGGTGCTGCGCGCGGGCAGGGTCGAACAGGTGGGCAATCCCATCGAACTCTACGAAAACCCGGCCAATGAATTCGTCGCCGGGTTTATCGGCTCACCGAAAATGAATATGTTCGACGTCACGGTAACGGACTTTGTTGACGGCAACACAACTGTTGCCTTCGCCGACGGCACGCAGATCGCCATTCCAACAGCATCTTCGCCCTCTTCCGGCGACAGGCTTCGCTGCGGTATCCGCCCTGAGCATATTTCGCCGCAAAAGGGGGGGACGCCGTTTGCTGTCGAGGTCGTGGAGCGGCTGGGCCACGGGACCTATCTTTACGGCGGCTTTCTGGGTGGCGAGAAAATCTGCCTCTCCCTTCCGCAGGATTACGCTGCCGCTGCCGATGAAACGATCGGCGTCGCCTTTGACCGTGACAAGGCGCGCCTGTTCGACCAGGACGGAAAACGTGTTTACTGAACGGTCGGACCCGATCAGACCCTGTTCAGGCGCTGAAGCGATTGCCTCAGCACAGGAACGCAGGGAACGGCGGTCCGGACGGTTTCGACGGGCTGCTTTTCGATGAGTTTCACAACGTCGCGCACCGCGCGCTGGCCCATCTCGTAATAGGGAAGCGCCATGGTCGTCAGGCCGGGCCTGATGACGTCGCTGATGACCTGAAAGTCGTCGAATCCGACGATGCTGAGATCCTGCGGAACACGCAGGCCCAGCGTTTGCGCCGCAGAAAAGACCTGCAGCGCCAGTTCGTCATTGCCGCAAAGCATGACGGTCGGACGATCTTCAAGACTCAGGATCTTCATCGCGTTCTCGTAAGCGACATACCGGTCCTCGAAGACCTTGCCCACCAGACCTTCGACAAACCAGTCCTCCCGCGGCATAAGCTCCTTAGCCCGCATCAGATCGCGCACACCCGCTTCGCGAAGCCTCGCGGCCAGAATGGTCTGGTTCAGTCGGACATAACCGATCCTGCTGTGGCCGTGTTCAAACGCCAGCGCTGCGGCGTCATAGCTGCCCTGATAGTCGTCCGGAACAATGGCCGGAACCGGCCGGTCATTCTCAAGGCTGCAGTTGACCAGAACCGTGGGGACGGCCGGGTCCAGCTCCGCCTCCTCCACCTGGCGATGATACATCGTCACGAAAATGACCGCATCGCAGCGGTGTTCCTTGACCGTCTTCCAGCACCGCGCTCTTCGCTCCGGCTCGCTCCCGGTGGTTATCGTCAGCAGGGAATAGGGCGTCGCCTCGATCGCGTCGCGAACGCCGCGCACAATGTCGGTCGAAAACGGTGTGGTCGAAACGGAGTTGGTGACCAGGGCGACGACGCCGGACCGGTTGGTGCGCACCATGCGCGCAGCCCGGTTCGGAACGTAGCCGAGCTTGGCGATGGCTCTCTCGACGCGCTTGCGGGTCCTCGGGTCGACTTTCGCGTCATTGTGAACGACCCGCGACACCGTCTGGTCCGAAACGCCGGCCTTCTCGGCGACATCCTTGATGCTGACCATTTCAAGCCTTCTCTCTAAAATCCCGGCCGAACCGCTGTGTCCGGCCGGGGAACACATTCACTGGGCGTCCGACACTTCTATCGCAATTCCATCGAGATCGCCGTAGAGAATTTCGATCCTGTGGTCGAGGCTCCCGTCTTCGGCGCGGGTGACTTCGATCGTTCCCCACCCCTTGCCGCAGATCCAGAAGCTGCGATAGCGACCGTCCTTCAATTTCGGCGCAAACGAAAGCTTGTCGTTGGGCAGGTCGGTCTTCTGGCCGGAGAAAGCGGTGATCAGACCGAAGCTCGCCATCGCCCGAATGTAGTGGTGACCGGCCTCGATCTCGCTCCACGGATTGCGCTTGAAACCGTCATAACGGCTGCGCAGGGCCTTCACCACCGTCAGCGCCTCATCGATCAGCCCAGCATGCACCAGATTGACCGCCACCTGATACTCGACGCCTGTCCAGACTTCGTCGCAATAGGCAAAGGCAAACCGCGGACGCCCGCCCTTCGGCCAGGTGCACAGGGTCAAGCCCGGCTCGTCGTTGAGCGCATAGGTTCGCTGAACCGAGTGCACCGCCCGCAATTCAGGCAGGAAATTATTGTCGAACACCGCCTTGATGGCGCTTTTCAGCTTGTCCGGCGCAACCAGCGCGCCCATGCCGGAAACATAGGCCATGAACTGCCCCAGAAGCTGATCGGAATGGCAGCCGATTCCATGTTGATATCGGTGTGCGTCGACATTGTCGATGCGTTGCACGAAATAGTCGCCGTCCCACAAAACGTCTTCGATGCCCCTCGAAGAGGCTGCCGCAAGCGCCGCGTAGCGCTCTGCTGTCCGCACGTCTCCCAGGCGCTCCGCCATTTCCACGCAGGCTTTCAAGGCGGCGCAATAGATGAAGCTCATCATCGGATTGGGACCGTAGAACTCGATGTCATAGGTATTGGATTGCTGCCCCTCCGGCAGGCCGTCGCCATCGGCGTCCCAGTGCGAAATCGCATAATCCATTGCAAGCCGTGTCTTCTCCCAGAGCTCCGAGAGAAAGGCATCGTCGCCGGAAAGCTTCCATTCCCGCCATACTCGCAGGATGGAACCCATCTGCCCGTCCGCGGCCGGAATCATCTCCCACCTGTCCTGGCCGAGAATGGTGCGCGCCCTGAACGGCATCATGCCATTCTCGTCGGTTTCGTGATTGAACTCGACCCGGCGCATCGACTGCTCCAGTTCGGGAAACAGAAATGCAACCGTCTGCACATAATTCCAGACATGGTTGACGTTGCCCTGACCGCAACCGACATAGTCACGGATGCCTTCCCAACCGAGAAACTCACCGGTTTCGATCCGGAAAGCGCAGTGGGAGCGCATGGAGGCGATATTCGCCGCCACGGCATCGACGGCATAGGAAGGCAGATCGGTAGAATAGAGCGCCTCTTCGAACAGCCGCGACTGCCCTTCCAGACGCGCCAGATTGGCGCCAAGGTAGTCGGCAGCCGCCCAGCTGTCCTGATGGACCGTCGCATAGTGGTTGCGGATCGCAGGATACTTGCCGGCCTTGTAGTCGGCGATATCCTTGTCGAATTCGATCCAGCCGCGCGGCCTGTTGGGAAAATGCCAGGCGATGACGAAATCGATAACCGCTTCGCCATGCGGCGCCAGGTCCTTGCGAACGCCGACCGAGCCGATCTTTTCCTTCAGGTCGAGGAAGGAGAAGTCGTGAAAGTCCTTGAGCGCCGAGCCGGTGGCCTCGATCGGCCTGACCGGGTCCAGCATCCCGTCCGCCCTGAAATCCTCCCAGAAGTCCTGGGCGTTGTCGGTCCATTCTCCGTGCAGCCATTCGGCACGGCGGAAGGTGCCCTCTTTTGCCGTCGTCGCCAGCGACAGGGAGCCATGATCGAAGCTTTCGACCGGAATATCCGGAGCCGTAAAATGGATGCCGGTCAGGGCCGCGGAATCCCGGTCCTCGTTATGCCCCTCCCCCTTGAGCCTGACATTGTTGAAGACGTCGTAGCCGTCGAAACCGACGACATTGGCCATCGAGCCGACGACGGAAGCCTTCACCGGGACGGCGTGGGGGTTTTTCAACCGGTAACGGATGACGGCAGCGGGAATGGCGCTGTCCTCGGCATTGAGCGGGATCAGCGGGGTGAAGGCTTCCATCGTGACCTCGAGCGGTACCGCGTCGTCGCAAAGCGCCACCTCGACGAACGGATACCCCGCCGACATCCGGGACTCCCGGAAACGCGGCAGCCCTGCCAGCTCGCCGTTCAGAAAGCCGTGCGACTTGTTGTAATGCGGGGTCACCTCGCGTTCGAGGATCCTGGCAACCGGGTCGCTGCCTTCTTTCTGCGCCCATAATGCAAAAAAGGTGAAAGGCAGGAAGTTCTTCTTGCCCGGCCAGTTGAAGATCTCCCAGTCGCGAAGCTCTCCGCGCGCGCCGATTGAGACGTTGCCCGTGCCGATGCCACCGAGCGGGAAGGCCGCCTCGCGGGCCTCGCCAGGATAGGACGGCCGTTCGCCGCGCTGATAGAGCTCGGCTTTGGAATAGATATAGTTCTGCGTAGACATTGTTTATCCTTTGACGCCTGCGCGCACGAAGCTGTCGACGATCCAGCGTTGGGCGACGAGAAACATGATGAGAACGGGAAGGATGGACAAGGCGACGGCGGCGATGACCTCGGACGTGCCCGAGGAATTGCCGACGGGTTCGCGGATCGACATGATGCCGACCGGCAGGACCATCTTGTCGATGGAGTTCAGGAAAACCAGCGGCATGAAATAATCATTCCATGTCATGGTGAAGATGATGACGGAAAGGGCCGCCATCTGCGGTTTGGCCAGAGGTGCCGCAACGCTCCAGAAGGTGCGGAAGTGGCCGGCGCCATCCACGCGGGCGGCCTCCGTCAGATCCTTCGGCAGCGTGATGAAGAACTGCCGCATCATGAAGACCCCGAACACGCCGGACATGCCCGGTGCGAAGGCGCCGGTAATGCCCGGCAGGATGAGGGCCCAATGGGAATCCACCAGACCGAGGTTCTTCATCAGCAGGAAGAGCGGCACGATGGTGGTCTGGGTCGGCATCATCAGCGAAGTCAGCAACGCCACGAAGAGCGGTCCCTTGAAGGGAAAGCGCAGTCGCGCGAATGCGTATCCCGCGATCGTCGTGACGGCCACATAACCGATGGTGACCGTCGTTGCGATGTAGAACGAGTTCCAGAAGAACCGCCCCATCGGAACGCCTTTGGAAAGCAGGCTGCGATAGCTTTCCAGAGTGGCATCTAGACCCGGAAACCACTGCGGCGGCAGGTTGAACGCCTCCGACATCGGCCTGAGCGTTGTCGTGAACATCCAGAGGAAGGGGGCGAGCATGAGCAACGCGCCCACGCCCAGAAGAATCCAGACCAGCCAGTCCGTTGCGCGTGACCAGATGTGCCGGGCCTGACCCGGCCTGATGGTGATCTCACTCATAGAACGTCCAATACTTTGCAAGAATGAACTGGATAGCCGTGAGTGCGACGATGATCGCCAGCAGGATCAGCGAGATTGCCGAGGCATAGCCCATCTCCAGCGATTTGAAACCGGTTTCGTAGATGTACATGACCATCGAGCGCGAGGCGTCGCCGGGACCTCCGTTGGTTAAAACGACGATCGACTCAAAGACCTTGAAGGCGCCGATCGTCGTATATGTCAGCAGGAAGAAAATGGTCGGCGACAGCAGCGGAATGGTGACGGACCAGAAGGTGCGCAAAGCACCGGCGCCGTCGATTTTGGCCGCATCGTAATACTCGTTCGAGATACTCTGCAGCCCGGCCATGGCAATCAGCATCGCAAAACCGACATTCTTCCAGACATCGAGGATGATGACCGAATAGAGCGCCATGTCCGGGCTTGAAAGCCAGCTCACCGACCCAATGCCCACCTTGTTCAGGTAATAGTTGATGATGCCGATGTCACGCTGGAACAGGAACTGCCAGATGACCGCAACGAAGATCAGACCGACGAGAGACGGAAAGAAATATGCGGCGCGATAGACATAGCGCAGGGCCGCCGGCAGGTTCCTGTTCAAAAGGACCGCCAGCACCACGCCAAGCCCGACATTTCCCAACACGGCGAAGACCGCAAAGAAACCCGTATTCTTGAGCACTTGGGCCAGCCGGTCGTCCTCAAGCGCCCAGGCGAAATTTCCCAGCCCGGCGAATTCCGGCGGGCTGAGAAGGTCGTAATAAAAGAAGCTCATCACGAATGTCGCGATCATCGGCCCCGCGACGAAGACGGCGAAGCCAACCACGACGGGCAGGACGAAGCAGAGGCCGGCTATGGTTTCGGACCGGTTTTCCGGTGCGAACCAATAGCCGAGATTGAAGCTGGTGCTCGCTGCCATGGCAATTACCCTGCCCGGCGGATGGCGCGTTTCAGTTCCCTGTCGCCCGAAGCCAGGGCATCCTCGGGCGATTTGGAATTGGTGATAACCTCGTCCATGACACGGCCGAGAATGCGATCGAGAGCATTGAAGTATTTCGGGGATGCGACCGGACGCGCGGTTTCGATCACGTTATAGAACAGCTCCGCGTTTTCGGGATGCGCCAGGAAAGCCGGACTTTCCGCCACTTCGCGATAGATCGGAATCTGCTGACCGATATCCATCACCTCGGTGACGGTTTCCACGGAAACGAGTTCCATGATGGCCTTGAAAGCCAGTTCGGGGTTTTTCGATTCCGGTGAGATGCCCCAGCCGGCCCCGCCGAATACCGTCGCGCTTGCCGCCTTGCGGGGCCACTCCACGATGTCGAAATCGGTAAAGCCGTTCTTCACCCATCCTGCGACGGGCCAGCGTCCGGCGCCCGTCATGCCGAAACGACCGGCGGCGAACTGATCGTAAACGTTGAGCCCGATCGGGTCGGGAGAGACCTTGTGGACATGCACGAGGTCGTGCAGCCATTGGGCGACTTCCACCATCTTCGGGTCCGTAAGATTGGATTCGGTGTAATCGTCGCTGACCGGATAGGTGCCGTTGGTCAGATACCAGGGGTGGATCGCGAAATTGAACCAGGGCATGCCGAAGCCATAAACGCGCTGCTCCTGCTCGCCTTTCGTCAGCGCTTTCGCGGTGTCAAGAAAATCATCCCAGGTCCAGCCGGGTTTCGGATAGGCAACGCCGGCCTCGTCGAAAACCTTCTTGTTGTAATGGATCACCATTGTCTGCCAGCCGTTCGGCACTTCGTAGAGTTTACCGTCAACTGAAAGCGCATCCCTGAGTTGCAGCGGTATCGTGTCGAGCAATGCCCTGGCCTGCGGGTTGGCCGCGATCAGATCGTCAAGAGGCATCAAAAGCCCCTTGTCGACTGCCAGACGCACGCCTTCAATGGCGATGTTGATGATATCCGGCGGATTGCCGCCGGCGATCTGCGTCACCAGCTTGTCGGCATAATCCGACCAGGACGACACCGGCGTGATATTGTCGGCTACCGAGACATTCGGAAAACGCTCCTGAAAGCGCGCGAAGGCTGCTGCGTAAGCCTGTGCCTCGTCCGGATTGCCCCAGTTATAGGTCGTCAGGTTCGCCTTGACGTCACTGGAGACCGCCGCGCTCGCGAAGCGCGGCAGCGCCAGTGTTGCGGCCAGCGCGGCCGAAGAGGTCAGTATCTGTCTTCTGGTCTGCATCGTATGTTCCTCCCATACAAAAGAATGCTGCCTTATTCGGACTGTCCGAACTGGATATTGCGCGCCTCCCGTTCACGGGTGCGCTCAAGCTTGCGTCGAATCTCAACGTCCCTCAGCCGCTGATATTCGGCGTTGCGTTTCGCGGCGTCGGCAATCGCTGTCGCCTGTGTATCGGAAAGGGTTGAAGGATCCGCGAGCGTCGGCGTGCGGTTGCCGGGTGTGCTCGGAATGCGGTCCTCGACCGGCGGGACCGTCAACCCCTTCGCCGGAACGGCCTGATACCAATAGGCCGTGGACGCCCAGTCGTCGCTGAGTTGGTTCGCGTGACCGTGTTCGATCGTGACGCGCAGACGCTTGTCGAAACGGACCGGATCCGTCAGATGGAAACGGTAGGAGACCTGATAGCCGGGAACCTTGCTTTCGTGGAGAGCCGAACCGTTATAGAGGTCCTTCTTGTCCTGCATCCCCCAGGCATGATTGAAATAGTCCTCCGTCCCGGTGCCATGGATGCTCGGCGGCCACTGATCGTCATCGATGAAGAACATCTCGTCGCCCTCGCCCCACCACGACCCCTGGAAGTGGGCAACGGAGAGATTGCAGCCGACATATTGCCCTTTTCCCTCGGTTTCGAGGATCGTGTAGTTCCCCTCCCCCGTCAGGTTCGCAATGTTCACCTCCGGGCTGTTGACCTGAAGGCCCGGCGCCCAGCCCTTGCAGGGGTTTTCGCGCCGCCAATGGGCGTGAAAATAGGCAATGTCATCGTCGAGCGGGGCGTCGTACTGCTCATAGTCGACATAGAAATACTGGCCGTAGGGAACGTCATTCTGGTTCTCGACCTCGATGATCGCCCGTTCGTTGAAAGGCATCTGGAAATAGCAGTTGAAGGCCGCACTGCCGCCGAAGATGAAGCTCTCCTCCGGCTTGGCGGAGACCGACATCGGCAGAGCCGAGTAGCTGCCTGGCATCGAATGCCCGACGCCGAAGAAGTCGCCGAGCGGCGCGATCACGGACGGCTCGTCGGCATTGTCCCAGTACATCTTGATCAGCACCTTGCGATAATAATGCGGATCGGCAACCTCCCAATTGAGCCCCAGGGCGTTATGAATCTCGAAGACGGGCGCGACGTAATTGCCCAGCGTCGGATCGATAAGGCCGGGGCCGAGAACGCGCCGGCAGAACTGCGTCGTCCACAAATGGGTGATGCAGCCGGGGCCGCGGATATCGGCAAGGCGGACGGTTTCGCCGGCGGGAATCAGCCAGTAGTCCTGATTCCTGCCTTCCTGATCCCAGCTCGAAAGCCGGCGGGAACGCGCGTTCTTCATCCGACTGAGATCGGACAACATGGAAAAACCTGGATTGCTCATTGGACGTTACTCTCCTCGGGATCAAAAGTCGCCAGCCGGTTTCCGGCGGCGTCGAAGGCGTGGGCGGAACGCGCGTCGAAAGTCAGATTGACGATCGTGCCGTCAGGCAGGCTGGCGTCGTCGTCCGCCTTGGCGATGACCGGCTCTCCGCGCTCGGGTTGAATGTGAAGCAGGCGGTATTCGCCCATGTGCTCTTCGTGCAGGAGCCGGCCGCGAATGAGGGCATTCGGCTCGTCCGTCAGGTTCAGATGTTCGGGCCGAACACCCAGCGTTCCCTTTCCGGGTGAACCGGAGGTGGCCGGCAGCGTAAGCCCGCCCTCCAGACCCGAAACGGCGAGCCCTTCAGGGCCGGCGGTGAACTCGACATCGAAGACGTTCATCTTCGGCGACCCGATAAAGCCGGCAACGAAGAGATTGGCGGGCCGCCGGTAGAGTTCGAGCGGCGCGCCCACCTGCTCGATGCGCCCGGCGCTCAACACCACGATACGATCGGCAAGCGTCATCGCCTCGATCTGGTCGTGGGTGACGTAGATCATCGTCGCCTGCAGTCGCTTGTGCAGCCGGGCGACTTCGAGACGCGTCTGTACACGCAGCGCCGCATCGAGGTTGGACAGCGGCTCGTCGAACAGAAAAAGCTTGGGTTCCCGCACAATCGAGCGGCCGATGGCAACACGTTGCCGCTGGCCGCCCGAAAGGTCTTTGGGAAGCCTGTCGAGATAGTCGCCGATCTCGAGCGCCTCTGCCGCCGATCCAACACGTTCGGCGATCTCGGATTTCTTCATCCCCGCCAGCTTCAGGCCGAAGGACATGTTCTTGCGCACATTCATATGCGGATAGAGCGCATAGCTCTGGAATACCATCGCGATGCCGCGTTCGACAGGGGACAGCAGGTTGGACACCTGCCCGTCGATCTTCAGTGCGCCCGTCGTAATGGGCTCCAGCCCCGCGATCATGCGCAAAAGGGTGGACTTGCCGCAGCCGGACGGCCCGACAAAGACGATCAACTCGCCATCGGCGACGGTCAGATTGATGTCGCGCAGCACCTCGAAGGCGCCGTAGCTCTTTCCGATTTCAGAAAGCTCAAGACTAGCCAAATTATCTCCTCCTCCCGAGGCCGCATCACATGGCCTCATGTCGATGACCGTTCGATGTCGACGTCGATTTTATGTCGACGTCGACTTAAACGTCAACAAGAGTAATGAAATTTATTATCCCTTCTTTTCAATGATTTAAAATTTTCATATTTTTCTGAGAGGGCAAATTCGAGGAAAAAAAAGCGCTTCGCCGCTCGTCCGACTAGGCTCCAAATTTGGACGCCTCCATGCTGACCCATATTATTGTCCCCCTCCCCCGAAAGCTTGCGCTTCATACCCGGCCTCTCCACCTTGCCGTCACTGCTCGCAGCAGGAAATATGCGCACGATACCGATTTATGACAACGTCGACAACACTTATTGACAACGTCGTCATATGATCCTTATGGTTGATCCCGAGCGGGGCGCGCGATCAGGAACGAAATGAAGATCGCTCGCGCAAGCGGGCCTCTGCGGATGACATAGCCTGGAGAAAACGGATGACGAGCCACACTGTCGGGACCGACCGACCGCAACGCAATATGTCTGGCGAAAACTGCTACGATGTCACGCAATATCCCGGCGGCAACGCCTACGAGGATATCGGGGCCGTCATCAACGCGATCATCGCCGACATCAAGCGCCGGCAAAGCGCTGTCGACAGCAATGGCGGCGGAAAGCCCGGAGCCGTGATCTATATTCCCCCGGGCGACTATCACCTCGTCACACAGGTCGTCATCGATGTGAGCTTCCTGAAGATCGTCGGTTCGGGACACGGCTTCACATCCTCGAGCATCCGGTTCAACACGCCCGCCGACGAACTGGCAAACTGGCATGAAGTCTGGCCGGGCGGCAGCCGTGTGATCGTCGATCTGCCTGAAGGCTCCGCCGCGAGGGGAGCAGAAGGCGCTGCTTTCCTGATCGGCCGCAGCGGCAATCCGCGCATAAGCTCGGTGGAGTTTGCCGACTTCTGCATCGACGGCCTGCACTTCGTCGACGACGGTCGGGGCGACGCCGAAAACACCTACAAAAACCGCAAGACGGGGATCCACGTCGCCAGCGCCAACGACTCGTTCCGGATAACCGGCATGGGCCTCATTTATCTGGAGCACGGTCTCGTCATTCACGATGCGGACGCACTCGCCCTCGACAACAATTTCATCGCGGAATGCGGCAATTGCATCGAACTCAGGGGCATGGGACAGGCCTCGCGGATCGCGAACAATTTCGTCGGCGCGGGGTATGATGGGCATTCCATCTATGCCGAAAACTATGGCGGCATACTGGTTTCGTCCAACAATGTGTTCCCCCGCGGCGCGAGCAGCGTCTATTTCTCAGGCGTGGTTCGCTCGTCCATTACCGGCAACAGGTTTCATTCCTTTTATCCCGGAATGCTGGTTCTCGCCGACAATTGCTGCGAGAATCTGGTTGCCTCGAACCATTTCCTACGTGATCGCGAACCCTGGACGCCGATGCAGAAATACGACAACGGCCTCGACGATCTCCACGGGTTGCTGCGCATCGAAGGCAGCAACAACTCGCTCGTCGCAAACCACATTTCGGAAACGATCGACAGCCATTACGTCAATCCGCCCGGGGCCAAGCCGGTGATCATCCATGTGGTTTCAGGCAGCGGAAACTATATCGCCAACAACCATATCGTCGCGACGACGGAAACAGCCGCCGAGGATGACGCGCCGAACAGCGCCTGCTTCTCGACACAGGTCGGCGCATTGCTTTCGACCTCCAATCTGGCGGAGCTTGCCGTCACAACGGTGCTGATCCGGAAAGAGGCGGTACGCAACACCGTCCTCGATTGCGGCAATGACGATCAGGTGGTGCTGGACAGGAAAGAGAATGCATTCCGGGCCACGCCCAAATTCGGAGAATAGAACAGGCATCACGTCACGAAAGTCACCCCTCTGATTACGAAACGTGCATCTGTTCGGGTCGCGACTCCCGTAACGCCAGAAGGACGGGGTTTCCTATCCGGCGACCAGCACGGCGTTGAGATCGACGAGATAACGGTCGGAAAGCGGCAGGCTGGCGGCGCCGAGCGAACGGCCGTTCGGCCCGATCGTGCCCTCGGCAATTTCGGGTTTCTCGATGCCGGGGGCGTCGGTCCGCTCGAGGATCGCTGCCGTTCTCGCGACGATTTCAGCCCGGACATTGTCCGGTAGCCAGCCATCGATCAGCACGGTCCCGACATCGACGACGCAGCAGGAGGCGATAATGGCAACGGCCAGGCTTCTGCAGGTCTCGTCCAGCCAGGGCTCCAGCAGGCTGTCTTCGACCAGCCAGTCATCCGGCGGCCCCCAAAGGCATTCACTGGATTGTCCGGCCAAGTTCATCGCTCGCTCCAGCAGGCAGAGAGAAGCCGTGTCCGCCAATTGACAATATGAGCCATCCGCCTGCGCAATCGGCAGGGAACCGAGGGCTGCCGCATTGCCGGAGCGGCCGGTGTATAGCCGGTTGTCGAGCACAAGGCCGCCGCCGATGAAATAGCCGATAAAGAAATGCAGGAAATCCGGCGGGCGTTCTCCCTTGCCGAAGGCGAGTTCGGCGCCACAGGCGGCTGAAGCGTCATTTTGCAGATAGACCGGCAGCCCGATACTGGCCTCCAGTTCAGCGCGAATGTCGCGGGTGCGCCACGCATCCATCTGTCCGGTCGCAACGCCCGCAATGCGGGCCCAGTCCCAGATGCGGAAGGGTATGGCGATGCCCATACCGGCCAGTCGCTCCTGCGGAACGGCGGTCCGCATCCGGGCAACCGCGGGCAGGACAAATGCCATCATCTCGTCGAGACGCGGATAGTCGTAGACGAGATGGGCGCTGTCCAGAACCTCGCCGATAAAATTGAGAAGAACGATATCGGCCGAGCGGCGACCGATCTTGAGGCCGAAGAAGAAGGCACCATCGGGAGCCAGCCCCATCGGAACGGAGGGTTGTCCGATGCGGCCGCGCACCGGCTCGCCGCGTTTCAGAAGGCCTTCCTGCTCCAGGGAGCGCACGATCACCGCGCTTGTCTGGATCGAAAGGCCGGTCCTGCGCGCGATCTCTGCCTTGGCCAGCGGCCCGTTGCGGCGGATCGTGGACAGCACCAGCCGCTCATTATGGGCGCGCACACCCGATTGATTGGAGCCTCTTGATGTCGTGAGATCTTTATGTCCCTGACCGTCTCCGGAAAAATGCGTTGTCACGTTCAAGCTACCTCCTCAGGTCTAGGTGGAGCATAATCCCTCGATTGTAAATTGGCCATAATAAATAAATCGGAGTGATTTATTATCTTGACAAACCGCATCCCGATCGTGCTTCCTATGGTCATCGCGGCGATTGCCGCACTTGCGCGGGCTTGGGAGGCCTGCCGGTTAAAGGAGGAGAGATTTCATGCCATTCAACACACAGAGTGCTAAGGCCCTTTATTGCGCGACGGCGCTGGGCATCGCGGTTCTGGCCGGAAACGCGCAGGCAGCCGACACCTCGGCCTGCCTGATCACCAAGACGGATACCAATCCCTTCTTCGTCAAGATGAAGGAGGGCGCTGTCGCCAAGGCCAAGGAACTCGGCATCGAGCTGAAGACCTTTGCGGGCAAGATCGACGGCGATCACGAAACCCAGGTTCAGGCTGTCGAAACCTGCATTGCCGATGGCGCCAAGGGTATCCTGATCACGCCCTCCGACAGTTCGGCGATCGTTCCCGTCGTCGAGCAGGCCCGCAATGCCGGCATCCTCGTCATCGCGCTCGATACCTCGCTGGAACCGATCGACGCAGCCGACGCGACCTTCGCCACCGACAACTTCAAGGCCGGTGAACTGATTGGGGCCTGGGCTGCCGCAAGGCTTGGTGACGAGGCTGCAAACGCCCGGATCGCCATGCTCGATCTCGGCGTCAGCCAGCCCTCCGTCGATGTCATGCGCGACCAGGGCTTCCTGCAAGGTTTCGGCATCGATCTGGGCGATCCGGGCCGCTGGGGAGACGAGACCGATCCGCGCATCGTCGGCAACGATGTCACGGCGGGCAATGAAGAGGGCGGACAGCGGGCCATGGAAAACCTGCTCGCCAAGGATCCGATGATCAACGTTGTCTACACGATCAATGAACCGGCTGCCGCCGGCGCCTATCAGGCGCTGAAATCCATCGGGCGTGAGAACGACGTCATGATCGTCTCTGTCGATGGCGGCTGCCCGGGCGTCCAGAATGTTGCCGATGGCGTTATCGGCGCCACGTCTCAGCAATATCCGCTGCTGATGGCTTCGAAAGGCATTGAGGCAATCGCTGCGTTCGCTGCCGACGGAACTAAGCCGATGCTGACCGAGGGCAAGAACTTCTATGATACCGGCGTCACCCTGGTGACCGATCATCCGGTTGACGGCGTAGAGTCGATCTCCGCCGAAGAGGGCATGAAGCTCTGCTGGGGCTGATCCCGGCTTCCCTCATCTGTTTGGAGGGGGCCGTAAACCGGCCTCCCCTTTTTTCGACAGCCAGGCAGACGGGCCGGAGCGTCCGGTTCGCGTGCCTGGAAACATTCGGGAGTGAGAAACATGCAGGAACCGACGGCACGGCGGGATGACTATGAATCCGCTCTGGCGCAAAGTCCCGCGAACGTAGCTGAATTCGAGCAGGAGCCAGTGTGGCTGATCGACAGGCTCCAGCATGCCCTGCACAAGACACCGGCGCTGGTGCCGCTGATCGTGCTCTTGCTGTCGATCGCGGTCTTCGGCGCATTGCTGGGCTCGAAATTCTTCTCGCCTTTCGCACTGACGCTGATCCTGCAGCAGGTTCAGATCATTGGCATTGTCGCGGCGGCGCAAAGTCTCGTCATTCTGACGGCGGGCATCGATCTCTCGGTCGGCGCGATCATGGTCCTGAGTTCCGTCATCATGGGACAGTTCACATTTCGCTACGGCCTTCCGCCCTCCGTATCCATCGTCTGCGGGCTCGCCTGCGGCGCTGCGGTCGGGTTCATCAACGGCTTTCTGGTTGCCCGTATCAAGCTGCCACCCTTCATCGTCACGCTCGGCATGTGGCAGATCGCGTTGGCGACCAACTTTCTCTATTCGGCCAACGAGACGATCCGCGCCCAGGACATCGAGGCTAGGGCGCCGCTGCTACAATTCTTCGGCAACAAGATTTCGCTGGGCGGGGCGGTCTTCACCTATGGTGTGATCTTCATGATCGTGCTGGTGGTGGTACTTGCCTATGCCCTGCGCCAGACGGCCTGGGGCCGCCATGTCTATGCCGTCGGCGACGATCCCGAAGCCGCGGAACTTGCCGGCGTCAATGTCAGACGCACGCTGATTTCCGTCTATGTCCTCTCCGGCCTGATCTGCGCCTTTGCGGGCTGGGCCCTGATCGGGCGGATCGGCTCGGTCTCGCCGACCTCGGGACAGCTGAGCAACATCGAATCCATCACCGCCGTGGTGATCGGCGGCATTTCACTCTTTGGCGGGCGCGGCTCGGTGCTCGGCACGCTGTTCGGCGCCCTGATCGTCGGCGTCTTCACGCTGGGGCTCAGGCTCATGGGCGCGGATGCCCAATGGACCTATCTCCTGATCGGCCTGCTGATCATCGCCGCCGTGGCTCTCGACCAATGGATCAGAAAGGTATCAATATGACCGGACCGCTTCTGAAGGCACGCAACCTCGTCAAACGCTACGGCAAGGTGACGGCGCTCGATCACTGCGATTTCGATCTCATGCCGGGGGAAATCCTGGCGGTGATCGGCGACAATGGCGCAGGCAAGTCGACGCTGATCAAGGCGATTTCCGGCGCCGTGCTGCCGGATTCCGGCGAGATCCACATGGACGGACGGCGTCTGCATTTCGCCTCGCCCAACGATGCCCGCGAAGCCGGTATCGAGACGGTCTACCAGACACTTGCCATGTCGCCGGCGCTGTCGATCGCCGACAATATGTTCATGGGTCGCGAATTGCGCAAATCCGGCATCATGGGCAAGGTCTTCCGTCAGCTCGACCGACCGGAAATGGAGCGGATCGCCCGCGAAAAGCTGAACGATCTCGGCCTGATGACCATTCAGAACATCAACCAGGCGGTGGAAACCCTTTCGGGTGGGCAGCGGCAGGGCGTGGCAGTGGCGCGGGCTGCGGCCTTCGGCTCCAAGGTCATCATCCTTGATGAACCGACGGCTGCACTCGGCGTCAAGGAATCGCGCCGGGTGCTGGAGCTCATCCTCGACGTCAGATCGCGCGGCATTCCGATCATTCTGATCTCGCACAATATGCCGCATGTCTTCGAGGTGGCCGACCGCATCCATGTCCATCGCCTCGGCCGGCGGCTCTGCGTCATCGATCCGAAGGACCACACGATGTCCGATGCCGTCGCCTTCATGACCGGCGCCAAGGAGCCGCCGGAAGTAGCGATGACCGCCTGAGCCGACAGATTTTGGCCGACACCTTCCGATTAATCATGACAAAAGAGGGACAGCATTTCCGGTGATCCGGTTTCAGGCCGGAAATGCTGCCCCTAAAGACTTGTCCGCCGGCTGTAATATCCGGCCCCTCAATATCCTTCCGCCACCATTTCGCGCAGCAGCCGGCCATCACCGCCGTTGCCACGGGCGAGACCAGCGAGTTGTGGTACATCGGCTCGCGCTTGTGGACGTTGGAAATGTGGAACTCGATCATCGGGCAGGGATACATCTTCAACGCATCCATCATCGCCATCGAATAGAAGGTGAAGGCGGCGGGGTTGATCAAAAGGGCGCTCGAGCCGTCAATCGCCTCGTGGATCCATTCGATCATCTCCTGCTCGGAATTGGTCTGGCGAAACACCAGCCCCTCCTCGCCCGCCGCCTGCCTGCACATGGCTTGGACTTGCCCTTATTTAGTGGAGAGGTTCTGTCTCAAAATTCCGGTTTATTACCTCGAACTGGATCGGTGATTTATATCCGAGAGCAGAATGTCTGCGCACAGGATTATAG
>NZ_SMAR01000036.1 GCF_004342225.1 Martelella mediterranea
TCGTCATCTCGATCTCCTAATTGATAAGATGAACCAGAAATCCTCCCTTATTCAAATCCTCAAATCTGTCCCACCGGCGCTGACGTCAGACAGAAGAGATCGGAAAAGCGGAAAGGCGGGCTGCTCGGCCGCCCTGATCAGATCAAAGATCTGGAGTGAGATCATGAACACATTCATCGATATGGAAACGGTCAGTATCGCCAATCGGCTGAAAGAGGCACATTATCCGTTTCCGCGAGCGCAGGAACTGCGGACGCAATTCAAAAGTTGTCTCGAGGACTATTATGCGAAAGCAATGTCCGGCAAACCATTTGAAGCTAGGGGGCTTCTCGTCACGGGAAAATCGCGAATGGGAAAGTCGCATGAAATCGATCACCTGATCAGGGCGTTCAATGACAGCGCCACACCGATGCCAGACGGTCGGCCGGCTCGGTTTATCCAGCTCCGGCTGTGGGCGCGGAACTCGTTGATGGATCTGGGCAGTTCGACATTGGAAGCGCTTGACTATCCTGCCGCTGGAAAGGAGAAGCAAGTTCGTCAGATCTGGAAAAAGGTCCTTGATCAGGCCGAACGAAACGGCGTCATCGGCATACATTACGACGAGGCACAACATGCTTTCACCGATACCGGCGGAGCCAAGAACCGTATCATGCTCGATAACTTCAAGGCACTAATGAAGGAACCTCGCTGGCCAATGATCCTGATCCTGTCGGGGGTGGACGGCCTATCCGAGCATGTTGAAAGGGTTGGGCCAGAAGAGCGCCGGCAACTGAGACATCTGTTGCGGCCAGTTCGTTTTCGCCCAATTGACCCCAAGGCTGACCTCGGCGAGCTGAATGGACTTGCCTACGCATACGCGAAGAAGGCCGAAATCGATTTCGACCCTCTGTCGAGCGCCGATTTCCTTGAACGCCTATCCCTCGCTTGCGGGTATCGCTGGGGACTCGTTATCGAGTTGATCATCGCTGCCTTCATCCGATGCAAACGGGCTGGTGAGGCTCAGATTTCACTGGATCACTTTATTGACGCGTTCGCTGAAATGCATGGGACGCCGAGAGATTTTTCGCCGTTTACTGCTCCGGACTATCAAGAGCTTTTTGAGCCGGACAGACTACTGGAGATCCTCAACCAGGAAGACTGACCCAGACAGTTTACGAATATTGAATGCGAGAAGGTCCGCTCTTGGCGGGCCTTTTTTCATGGGGATAATCTGGTGGGCTTTTCAAGGGTGTGCACGTTTATGCTTCATATCTGCATGCTTATGCCCGGGGCTTCATGGATGCTACATAAGTGATTGAAATCATATATTAATTTCGGCTGAAATTCCGGAGATTGATTCGGTGTGCATTCTTATGCTTCATAGGCACAATTTTAGCGGATGCAGATCTTTTGCGCTAGTCGAATGCGAGAAGGTCCGCTCTTGGCGGGCCTTGTTTCATGGCTATGATCTGACCATGCTTGCAAAAGGTGTGCACTCTCATGCTTCATTGGCATTGGTTGGAAAATGAGCCTGAAAACCCGAAAAGCACGACGGGTAAAACACTACATTGATGACTTTCCGCGCCGAAGAGCCGCAACTTTTTTTCTGCGAGGTTTGGCTTCGGGGCCTTTGGTTTTCTGCTGCGCTTCCATCTCAAGGCGGGCCAGCCGCAAGCGCTCAGTTTTGTTTTTCAGGTCGCCAGTTTCTTTCTCGATGATTGCGCGGGCAGACCGGTCCGTGATGTCGGCCTTTGTCTCTGCCCTGGACGGGGCCGGTTTAAACAGATTGTCTTTTGTAAGTGTTGTTGTCATGTCGCTCTTATCCGTGTTGCCAAATAGAAAAAGGCCGGGAAAACCCGGCCTCCGCTAAATATGCCGGTGATCAGTGCCAGTACATCCGTGGTCAAAGATCAGGCATAGTTTCTTATGCAGCTTGAAGGTTTTCTGCGGAGCTCTTGCCCCTGCGTTCGTCCTTCACCACATCAAAGTTGATCTTCTGGCCTTCAGCCAGCGAGCTCATTCCGGCGCGTTCAACAGCCGAAATATGGACAAACACATCTGGCTGACCGTTGTCCTGTTCGATGAAGCCAAAGCCTTTGGTTGTGTTGAAAAACTTTACAATACCTGTGCTCATTACGATTTCCTTTCAATCGTTCAAAAAAATAGAGCGCTCGCAGCGTAAATACTCACGCAGCGGGCCGGTTAAAATCGATTTTGAAAGAGGAAGATCGCTGAGTTTGCGCCGAGCGCCTTTAAACAAAGTTCAACAAGCAAGACCGATGAAATTTATATAGCCATTTATCGTGTTTAAAACAAGGCGCTTTAAAAAATAAAATCAGAATGCAGCATTTAATATTTTTTTGTTTCAAATAAAAATGTCGATTTGGACTATTTTGTTTTCGATGTTTAATTTGTGTTTTTGGGTTTTTATTGTGTGTTTTCATGGTGCCCACGTGATTGAATGCCATCGCTGAATCAGGGACCGTCTAGTCGCTCGGTGCTGTTTTTTCAGATCACTCATGCAGACAGGCGTTCAGTCGTGGATTGAGTGATCATAACGATCGCAGGCTTCTGTGAGGACGCCCGAAGAGATGTTTGCGCCTAAATCGTGATGTTCTGCAACCTGAACTGCAAACACGTCCATAATGACATGCTCTCATCTGCCGGGTTCGCACTCCGGCGGAAAATCCGGACCGAGGGTGTTTACGAAATTTGGGGGGGCAGATGGTGGAAGCCGGCGTTTGACAAAGGACTTCGAGCGGTCTCCTGCAACAAACCTTGCCTTTTATATAGGCTGCAGTGGTTGCGTAGCTGACAAGCCGTTGAGTCGGTACTCCTTTTCTTGAAAAGTCTATGAGACTTTTTCTGGTGCTAACAGATAAAAAAATGGCGCGATCGCGTTCATTTTGCCATGCTCAAGTAATAACTAAATGCATATGTATCGGAGTGCATATGGTGGCTGAAAAGCAGCACGCCCCCTCGGCAAACCTGAGTGTTTCAAAACAGGACAGAAAACAAGTCTGTCGCAAGGGGCGCTGGATCGCATCCTCTGTGTTGTTCCATACAACGGCTCTTGCCGGAACGCTGGCTGGAGTGCCTGTACCGTTTTATGCGCGGGGATATGTCCGTGCCTATGCTCAGGCTGTATGCAACCCGTCCTCGACTGCCAACTATATTAACGCCGACATTTCCAAGACGACGTTTTCCTGTACAATTTCGTCGTCATCGACTGTGGAAACGCCTCAGTATGCCTATGGCGGTTCATATACGTTTTACCAGAGCCTCCGCGATATAAGCATCGCCGGCTATTATAACGTCAGGTATTACAAACGTCAGGTCAGTCCTCAGCAGGGATTGAATATCTCAATCAACAACAATGCTGACATTCGTGTTGGCGCGTCGACTGAAACGCAGTCGATCATAACGACTTCTACCGCAAGTAAATACCTTTACGGTATGGGAGCGACCCAATCCGGTGGCATCTCAGCTGTGTCGCGTGGCGGCAATAACTGGAATCCTGTCTATTCGAGTAATGCCGATAGTTATAAGGATCTGGGCGGCGATGGCGGAGCTGTGACAATCACCTCCTCCGGCTCTGTCACCAGCACGGTTGGTGGCGGTATTTACGCGCTTTCGCGAGCCGGTGATGCCATTGCCGCGGTTTACGGTGCAGACGGGGGCGCTGTTAATGTGACCGTCAGCGGTGATGTTAACGGAGCGACGTCTGGTGTTGTCGCCATCAGTCAGGCAGGCGTTTCCAGCGATATTGTTTATCCGGGCTCCGGGACGTCATCGCCAACGGCAGCAGGAACCGGCGGAGATGTCACCGTTCAGATTTACGGCAGTGTTTCTGCGACGCAAGCCGGGCCGGCTGTTCTGGCGGCCTCTTATGGCGGGCATACAAAACGTGCAGAGAACGTTTTATCCAGGTTGGCTTATGTCGAATATTGCTGTGCCCCAGTGGACCTTGGTTCGGGCGGCAATGGCGGATCTGCCACTCTACAGCTTGGAAGTTCGGAAAAGGCATTTTCCGGCAAGATATCTTCTGTCGCCTCCGGCTCAATTGGAAAACATACCGTGGCGCGGTCGTCTGGCGCAGCACTATCGGCCATCAGTCTCGGCGGTAACGGTGTCTATTTTTACAGTGATTATAGCGGCGTTTCCTATTTCGGCTCAGGTGGCGATGCCGGTGAAGCCAAAATTGAGATCACTGCAACATCCGAAGCTCAGATTGAAACCAAAGGCGACGCTTCACCTGCCATATTGGTTCAAAGTGCAGGGGGCAGGGCAGCCAAAGGCGGGAACTACAGCTTTGTCGGAGGCGACGGTGGTTCGGTCTATTCGACATTACAAGGCGGTGGAGCGATCCAGACGAGTGGCGATTCATCCATCGGTATCATTGCCCAGTCGCTGGGTGGTTCCGGCCGGTCAACGCTGGATAACAGCTCTTATGGACAGGCTGGCTCTGGTGGGAAGGTGAACGTTACGACAGATTTTGCGATCACTACCAATGGGAATTATGCCCACGGTATTCTCGCTCAGTCAGCGGCATCTGCTTATGGCTATGGTATTTTCAGCTTTAGTGGTGATGGAAAGGTCGTATGGGGCGACACCAGTTCTTCATCGACAGGCAGTTCGGCTGTCGTGGTGACAAACCATGGCTCAATAGAGACCTACGGCGTTGATGCTCATGGCATTGTTGCGCAATCAATCGGTGGAGGGGGAGGGCTGCTGACATCGACTGCAGCGCTTTCGGCCAATCAGAATGGTGCCCTGACGACAAGCAATTACCAGACTATTGGTGGTGGAGCCGGAAGCGCCGACGGTGCGAATGTGGAGGTAACCAATTACGGCAGCATATCGACACACGGCGGAACATCCGAAACGGCTTCGGACACTGAGCAGAAAGTCGTTCTTTCAGGCGGAATTGCCATTCTTGCTCAATCCATCGGTGGTGGTGGTGGAAACAATAATGGTTCCGGCGCTATTGGTTCGATTGGAGGCGACAGCGGCAGTTCTGGGGGCAGTGGATCGAATGGCGGGACGGTGACCGTTTCAAACTCTGGCGCGCTGACAACTGCGGGGCCGGAAGCTCATGGCATCGTCGCGCAATCGATTGGCGGTGGCGGCGGGACAGGCCGCAACGGGAACGGTTTTTTCTTCACGGTTGGCGGTACCGGCGGTGGCGGTGGAGATGGCGGTGAGATTACCATCACCAATGCCGCCAAGATAATCACCTCCGGCGATCATGCGTCCGGTGTGATCGCACAGTCGATCGGCGGTGGCGGCGGTCAGGGCGGTTCAGCCACATCCTGGGGGCTCGGCTTCTCGTCCGCTGTAGGCGGTAGTGGCGGTCAGGGCGGTGACGGCGGTACAGTCACATTTACAGAAAATTCCAGCAATTATATCAGTACAAAAGGGTATAACGCCCCCGGTATTGTGCTCCAGTCGATTGGCGGCGGAGGAGGCACCGGAGGCGCGGCCAAGAGCTACTCGACCGCGCCGCTTTTCTCCATGAGTTTTGCGACCGGCGGCACTGGTGGTGAGGGCGGCAAGGGCGGTGATGTTTATGGGCATTCCGCTGGAACGGTCAAAACGGCAGGAACGGATTCGCCTGCCGTCGTCGTACAGTCGATTGGCGGGGGTGGCGGCCAGGGCGGCTCTGCTTCTGCAAAAGCAATGGCGATCGGTATTCCGATTAGTGAAAGCCTGAAAAGCATTTCGTTTTCTGTTGCCGTGGCCCATGGCGGTAAAGCCGGGGCAGGCGGTGATGGCGGCACGGCTCAGGGTTTCGTTGATCCGGGAGCGCTGATTAAAACGTATGGCGACGGCGCTGTTGGAATGATTGTCCAATCGATCGGCGGCGGCGGCGGTCAAGGCGGTGACTCGACTGCAGCAGCAGGGGCTGCTTCCATTCAAGGGCTTTTAGACACGATCTCGGATGGTACGGCTGAACTCAGCGGCGAGAATATCGGCCTCAACCTTGATTTCTCTCATGGTGGTTCTGGTGGCTCAGGTGGTTCCGGCGGTTTTGCCTATGGGCATATTGAAGGGGCTTTGCAAACAGCTGGCAACTTCGCCGATGGCCTGATTGTCCAGTCGATTGGCGGCGGTGGCGGCCATGGTGGTGCTGGTGAAAGCGATTCAATAACGACGTTTGGCGACAGCACGTTCACACTGGGAGTTTCTCTTGGCGGCAGTGCGGGGAACGGCGGCAGCGGCGGTGTAGCCAAGGGTGGCTTGCGCACCGGAGCCTCGATTGTCACGAGCGGACCAAACTCCAACGCGCTTGTCGTTCATTCAATTGGCGGCGGCGGTGGTATCGGAGGCGGTGGAAGTGGCGACCTCGATGCCGATACGACAATTTCAATCGGCCTCGGAGCGACCGGCGGCGATGGTGGCACCGGCAGGTCTGTCTATGCATGGAATGGCGGCACGATCACAACGTCAGGTGACAGTTCAAGTGGTATCGTTGCGCAATCGATTGGCGGCGGCGGTGGTCTCGGCGGTTCGGGCACGAGTTCTGTTTCCCACTCAGGCGCTCTTGGTGAACGTGAGAAGTCTGTTCTGGAGAAGGAAGCCGAGGAAGGCCCCAAAGTTGAGGCCAAGTTCGACATCACGATCAAGAACAGCATGAACGTCAAAACCGGCGCCGATGGCGGCGTGGGTGGCGATGGAGGTGCTGTTTATGTCGGAATCGGGTCGGCAGGTGGAGACAAGATTTCCGGTACAACCAAGACGGAAGGTTCATTTTCTGAGGGGGTGTTGGCGCAATCGATCGGCGGCGGTGGTGGCCAGGCGGGCGTTTCGTCCAATAAATCAATGTCAGGCGCCTCGTTTCTTCAGCAGTCTATTTCCGTACCTCTGTTTACGGTCAGCAGCGTCGAAAAAAACAGCTCGGGGCTTTATATCGGCGCATCCAATGGCAGTGCAGGAAGCGGAGGCCCGGTTACAGTTTACGCCTCGAATATCTCTACGTCAGGTTTTGGATCCAACGGCGTTTTGGCTCAGTCTGTAGGTGGCGGCGGCGGTAAGGCTTTGTCCACTGGCTACGCCGTTAAAGACGTCTATGTGAAATTTGGTTCAACAGGCGAGAGTAGCGATGATCGCGATGCCGGGTCGGTAAACATTCAAACACTGACCGACACTAAAATCGTAACCACCGGTGATAACGCCAACGCCATTCTCGCACAGTCTATCGGTGGCGGTGGTGGTTTTGCCGGCATCGCGCTCGGAAACTATAATACGGTCAGTGATGAGAGTATTTCCGGGGTCATCAGCTCCACCTTTGGCGGTGGCAGTGATAATGGAAATGCTGATGGTAAAGACGTCAGTATCAACCACTACGGATATATCAGCACGACTGGTAAACGCTCGATCGGCATTGCCGGGCAGTCGATCAGCGGTGGCGGCGGATTTCTGACGGCAGCTGCCAACAATTTCGACAATGCAGGTTTCGTTCAGAAACAGGCCCCGGCTAGCGCGGATAAGGTCGATATCGCGGTCAAGGAAAACGCCTCCATCGTCACCTCCGGCGATGGGGCCTTCGGCATCCTCGCCCAGACGGTTTCCGGCGGCGGCGGCGTTTCTGCGGATCTTGCCCAGAAATTGAATGCTTACTACCGCAATTACGGCCAATTGTTTGAGAACAGCGACCAGTACTACGGTGGCAAGTCCGGGAACGCTGAACAGACGGGCTATGTCACTGTGACTGTCGACGGCAGTGTCAGCACCAGCGGGAAATATGCCCATGGCATTGTCGCACAGGCGGTCGGCGGCTCAGGCGGTATCTTCCTTCAAAACGGCAAGACCTATGCAGGCACGCTGGCCAATTTCAACAACGAACAGGATCCGAAAGTCTCTGGCAATGTCCAGAGCGGCAATCTTGAGGTTACGATCAACGGCAGCGTCGAGGTTTCAGACCCGACCTCCTGGGGCGTCTGGGCGCAGGCAACCGGCGTGTCGATGACGCTGACGGTCGGGAATGACGGCGTTCTTTCCGGCTCGACAGCGGCTGCCAGCAATGGGGATTATAATGGCGGTGCCGTCTATTCCTCCGGCGCCGACCGAACCGTGCTCATGCAATATAATCACGGTACAGTGACCGGCAATGTCGTTCGACACAGGTTTTCAAGCTCCGCATCGGCTGCCGATGGCGTGGTGCGGACGACGGCGAGCGCCGGTTCCAACCTGTTCGTCAATCAGGGGACAGGCACGTTCGTGACCGGACACATCGCCGATGCCGGAGGCATCCTGAATGCCGGGAACATCAATCCGGGCGGAGAATGGAACACGATTCAGACTCGGGTCACCGGCGATCTCCTTGGTATCGGCACATTCGACAGCGGCAGCGCTTACGACGCTTCCGACCTCGGCTTGTCGGGCACGTTCTCACCCTTCAGCTATTTCAAACGCAGTAACCGGATCGACTGGCGCACCGAAAATTCGAGCAAGGGCGGTCTGCTGACCGGTCTCGATGTCGATATGGAAAATGACACTGCCGACAAAGTGCTGGTCGAAGGTGATTTTGCCGGCACCTGGGGCATCGACGTCAATGCCAATGCTCTTTTGCCGCATAGGCGAACAGAGTTTTTAACGACAAAGGGTGAAGACACGGGGACGTTTTCAGCGCTTTCCTCTCTGGTGTTTGACTTCACCGATGTGACAAAGTCGGAAGATGGGTGGCATGGGTTTTCCGTTGATGATGCACACTTCGTTGGCAATGGCGTTTCACTGGGTAGGAATGCGGGCGAAGTGTCGCGGGCCATGCAACAGGCCTGGGACAAGATTTCCGATGGCAGTTCCGCAGAAATCCGATTTGCTGATGATGAGATTTCGCTCGGTCAGGCATTCGGAGCTTTCCATCAGGCTGAGCCCGAGACCTTTTCCGATATGCTGCTTGAGCTCGCCTCGCAGACCGCAGCGGCGCCATTAGTCGTTTCTCCTTCCGCCGCAATCACTGCTGCCAATAGCGTGCTGTCCTGCCCTGCCTTCGAGACAACAGGCGTAATGATGGACGAAGGCTCATGTGTCTGGAGCCGGGTGCTTGGTGGCGAGACGACGCAAACCGGTCACGGCGATTCTTCCGGATTCACCAAATCGGTTGGCGGGCTTCAGTTCGGCGGTCAAAAAGCTTTGGATGAGGGGTGGTTTCTCGGTGGAGGGCTGACCTATGAAAGCAGCTGGTTCCGGAACGACGCAGGTTCCGAGAAGATGGAACAACAGTCTTTTACCGGTGCTGTTGCGCTCAAAAAAGAAATGGGGCCATGGCTTTTCGGTCTGGTTGGCGGCGCGGGTTACAACTGGGGCGAATCCAAACGCTACATCAACCTCGACAGGTTGTCGGCCACCGCGCGGGGCGAGCCGGATTCGGCGATGCTCTTTGCCCGTGCCCGCGCATCCTATCAGTTCGGTTTTGATGATCAGTATTATATGCGCCCGAAGGTGGATCTCGATGTCATCAATATGCATCAATACGGTTACACCGAAGCTGGCGCCGGAGCGTTGAACCTTATCGTCGATGGTCATTCGGACACTGCTTTTGGTATAACGCCAGGTGTCGAATTCGGGGCGCGTATACCGTTTATGGAAGACTGGCCAGCACGGCTTTACGGTGATATCGGCGTATCGTTCCTGACATCCGATGAATGGGAGACTACGGCACGGTTTGCCGGCCTTTCATCCATGGACAGTTTCTCTACCTTCTCGCCGATTGCTGATACTGTCGGTCATGTCTCACTGGGGCTTGATCTGGCGAAGCGTCAGGGTATGGAGCTGAAGTTTGAGTATAATGGTTCTTTCGCGGAAGACTATCAGTCTCATATCGGCTCTTTGAGGTTCGGATACCGTTTCTGATTCTGATGTCCAGCCAGTGGTTATTGTCTTCAGGAATTCAAGCTGCTTGTCTTCGCTGAGGCGACAAAGAGACATCCGGCAGTCGCTTTATAGATCGAACACTTTGAACAAAACGGGATATCCGAATGCCTGATGAGACTGCCGCCGAATTGGCTAAAGACCATGTCAACGGCGCCGAAAGCGATACGGCCTTGCCAGAGCGAGCCGATGCACCTGAGGCGAAGGTTGATCCCTCGGTACTTCAAACGAACGTAACATGCTCGCGCGGATTTCCGCAGTGGCTGGCAATGCATAATTGTTCAGTCGCTTTTACGTCCTATCAGACGGGGCAGCTTTTTCTGGTTGGTACCCTGCCGAACGGTTCACTGTCTCTGCATCAACGCAACTTCGTGCGTGCCATGGGGCTGATTGGTGACTCACAGCGCCTGCTTCTGGCGGGACTGGCACAGATCTGGCGATTTGAGAATGTGCTGGGGCCGAATGAGCGCGCGAATGGCCAGTTTGACAAGCTTTATGTCCCGCGTCGCGGTCAGACGGTTTCTGACCTGGATGTTCATGAACTTGGCATTGATGCTGCCGGTCGGCTTATCTTTGCCAACACACGATATTCGTGTCTTGCAACAGATAGTGTTGTCCATTCATTCAAGCCCGTCTGGCGTCCGCCTTATATATCGAAACTTGCTCCGGAGGACCGCTGTCATCTGAACGGACTGGCGATGGAAAATGGCGTGCCGCGATTTGTGACCTCCGTTTCGACAACCGATATCGTTGATGGCTGGCGAGAGCACCGTCGTGATGGCGGTGTTGTTGTGAATGTTGAAACAGATGAGATCGTCGCTGAAGGCCTTTCGATGCCGCACTCACCGCGCTTGCATGATGGCGCCCTGTGGTTTCTTGATTCCGGAAATGGTTACCTCACACGACTCGACCTTGAGAACCATATGCGCGAACGGGTGGCCTTCTGTCCCGGATTTCTGCGCGGCCTGTCTTTTCACGATGGACATGCCTTCGTCGGACTTTCGCTTGCGCGCCGTGAAGGCGTTTTTTCCGGCCTCAATCTTCAAAATGAGCTTGAACAACGCAACGCCGAGGCGTGGTGTGGGTTGCAGATCGTGAACACGTCCAATGGTGACATCGTTGAATGGCTCAGGCTCGATGGCGGGATCAAGGAGCTTTTCGATGTTCGGGTTCTTCCCGGTGTCCGCTGTCCCATGGCCTTGCCGACATTTGGCCCGGAGCTTGCCAGCTTCATCACGATAGAAGCCCCGGATCAGCCACTGTCAGAGCGTGGATGGATACCCGGGTAAATCGACGGAGCCGGTACTTTATCGACCGGGCTCATGCTTATCTTTGAAACAGGGTAACAAAGCTGCTTCGCATATCTCTTCTTTTCTTGTCTCATGCGTTATGCAATATAACTACATAACGCTAACCAGAGGTCGGGACGATGAGCAGACTTTCACCGGCATTGACATTCGAAACCGCTTCCGGCGATCGGGCCGGGGAGGCGCGCTTTCAGCTTCTGGCTGAAATCGACCGGCTTGGGTCGATCTCTGCGGCGGCCAAGGCAACCGGCTTTTCCTACAAGGGCGCCTGGGACGCGGTGAATGCGATGAACAACCTGTTTCCACGCCCGCTGATCGTCAAACATGCCGGTGGCTCCAGCGGCGGTGGCACAGAGGTGACGGAAGAGGGCAGGCGCGCGCTTGCCGCACACCGCCAGCTGACGGCAGCGCTTGGCGATGTCATGGCGCGGCTGGAGACGGTAATCTCTGAAGCGCCGGGCCTTTCCTTCCCCAGTGAGAACATGTTCTGGAGCCCTTTTATGCGAACAAGTGCGCGTAACAGCTATCACGGCGTGATCGAGGCCGTATCCCACGGCGCTGTCAATGCCGAAATCCTCCTCAGGATCGCTCCTGACGTAACGATTGCCGTGATCGTCACCGAGCCGAGCGTTGCCAATCTCGGGCTTGAGCCCGGCCGTGAGGCCTATGCGCTCATCAAGGCATCGACACCGATCCTGCTGGAAGATGGCAACAATGTTCTCTCGTCTGCCCGCAACCGGATCAGCGGCACGGTCGTGTCTGTGGAACCTGGCGCTGTCAACGCGGAAGTGGTGCTTGATATCGGCGGCGGCAAGACGCTTTGCGCCATCATTACGGCCAAGAGCGCTGAGGCGATGGCGATTCTTCCCGGTAAGCGCATGACCGCGCTGATCAAGGCCTCGCAGATCATTCTGGCGCTCGGCTGAAGACCTGTGCCCATTTCGAAAAAGGGAATCTCCATGAAAACGATACTTTCACGGCTTGCGGTCGCAGCCATCATCCTCATGCCAGGCTTTGCCAGTGCCGCTGAAATCAACGTGGCGGTTGCCGCAAACTTCACCGACGCCGCCAAGGATATTGCAGCGGCTTTTGAAGCTGAAACCGATAACACCGTGGTCTTGTCCTTCGGCTCAACCGGTAAGCTTTTTGCCCAGATTGCTAATGGTGCGCCCTTCGACGTCTTCCTGGCTGCCGATCAGGCGCGGGCAAAGAAGGCAGTGGAAGACGATTATGCCGTTGAAGGCAGCGCATTCACCTATGCCATCGGCAAGCTGGTGCTTTTCAGCGAAAACAAGAGCCTTGTGGATGACAGCGGCGAAGTCCTGACGAAGCCGGATAGCTTTTCACGGCTTGCCATCGCCAATCCGGCGTCAGCACCTTACGGCGCTGCCGCGGTCGAGACGCTGAAGGCGCTCGGCGTTTACGGCGTGACGGAGGAAAAGCTCGTGCAGGGCGACAGTATCTCGCAGACCTTTCAGTTTGTCGCCACCGGCAATGCCGAACTTGGCTTTGTCGCGCTCTCGCAGGTGATTGGCAGCGATCATGGATCGAAATGGCTGGTGCCCGCCGCGCTTTATACCCCGATCCGTCAGGACGCCGTTTTGACGAATGAAGGCGCGGATGACGAAACAGCGAAGGCCTTTATCGATTTTATGAAAGGGGATACCGCCAGAACGATCATCGAGAGCTATGGTTATGCCGTTGAATAAGGCTCTTCCCGGGACATGATAAATCAGAAAGGACCATAAGCTGATGGCCGAAGCCGTTTTTCTCACCCTCAAGCTTGCGGTCCTGACCACCATTTTGCTGATGGTGGTCGGCATTCCGATTGCCTGGTGGCTGGCGCGCTCGAATGTCTGGTGGAAGGAAGCCGTCGGCGCCGTCGTTTCGCTGCCGCTGGTGTTGCCGCCGACGGTTCTGGGCTTTTACCTGCTGTTGTCGCTCGGGCCGCAAAGCCCGCTTGGGCAAGCGATCAAGTCGGTGATTGGCTTCACGCTTCCGTTCACCTTTACCGGTCTTGTCGTTGGCTCGGTCATTTATTCCCTGCCGTTCGCGGTCCAGCCGATACGCAATGCATTCGAGGCGTTCGGCGAGGAACCGCTGGAGGCGGCAGCCACGCTCAGATCCTCGCCGCTCGACCGGTTTTTTTCCGTTGCGCTGCCGCTGGCCCGGCCGGGCATCCTCACCGGCGCCATTCTCGGCTTTGCGCATACAGTTGGCGAATTCGGCGTTGTGCTGATGATCGGAGGCAATATTCCCGGTGAAACCAAGGTGCTTTCGGTGGCAATCTACGACTATGTCGAGACCCTGCAATGGGGCAAGGCGCATGTGCTGGCCGGCGGCATGGTCGTGTTTTCTTTCATCGTCATACTTTCGATGATGCTGATTGAGCGGCGCATGCGGGAGCGGCTGACATGAGCGCGCGCGACGATACGCTTTCCGCCCGTTTCAAGGGCGCGCTCGGGTCGTTCCGGCTCGATGTCGATCTTACCTTTCCGGCCAATGGCATTACCGCGCTTTTCGGGCCTTCAGGCTGTGGCAAGACCTCGCTATTGCGGTGTTTTGCCGGTCTCAACCGCCTGGATGACGGGGATTTTTCCATCGAGGGAGAAGTCTGGCAGGATGGGAAAACTTTCCTTCCGTCGCATAAAAGGGCCATCGGCTATGTCTTCCAGCAGGCCAATCTGTTCCCGCACCTTTCCGTGTCCGACAATCTGGCCTTCGGCTTGAAGCGGCTTGCGCGCGGGGAGCGCGAAGCGGCGGCCAGGCGCTTCGATGAGCTGGTCTCTTTGCTGGGCATTGGCCATCTTTTAGACCGGGCACCACGCAAGCTTTCCGGCGGTGAGCGCCAGCGTGTTGCCATCGGCCGGGCACTGTTAACCGCGCCGAAACTGTTGCTGATGGATGAGCCTCTGTCGGCACTCGATTTCGAGGCCAAGCGTGAAATCCTGCCTTATCTCGAGAGCTTGCGAAAAAATCTTTCAGTGCCGGTGCTTTATGTCACCCATGCGCCCAACGAAGTGGCCCGGCTTGCAGATCATATCGCGGTCATTGAAAATGGCTGCGTCCTTGCTTCCGGCCCCTTGACGGAAACGCTGGCGCGCCTCGATCTGCCGATCCGATGGGAGGAGGGGGCCGGTGTGGCGATTGACGCCGAGGTGGCGGAAATTGATGCGCAGTGGCATCTGGCCCGCGTCGCCTTTCCCGGCGGCTCGCTCTGGGTGCGGGATCCGAAGAAGCCGGTCGGCACAAATGTGCGGGTGATGGTGCTGGCGCGCGATGTCTCGCTGGCGCTTGAGGCAAGCGAGAATGTTTCGATCGTCAACCATCTGCCGGCGACGGTGCTGGAAATAGCCGACGGTGATCACCCTGCCGTCGTCGCGGTAAAGGTGGATGTCGGCGGAACGCCGCTGATTGCGCGGCTGACGGCGCGCTCTGCCGCCCTTCTTGGGCTTGAACCGGGAAAACCGGTTTTTGCGCAGATCAAATCCGTCGCGATTGTCGAATAAGTATCAGATATTGCGCACGCGGATATCGATGATCCTGTAGGCAATCTGGCGCGGCGTCATGTCGATCCCCTTAAACCGGAATATGCTGAGCCTCGTGCAATATTTGTCTTCATACCGGCATTTGGCCTGGTCTGATCCGGATTAACCGGAACGGAGGCAGTATGTTTCCGTCGCGGTGAGTTGACTCCAGCTTACGATCATGTTGCACAAGAAGTGGAGAGCGGGGGCTGTCCACCCGATTTTTACGTTCCGACCAAGCCGAGGGGTCCTTGAATCGTGCAGGTCAACAAGGTCGTTATCATCTCATTGCTTCTCTGTCTGCCGATAGGTGCCTGGGGCGTGATTGCTCCTGAGCAGATGGCTGCAAGCGTTCTGGGGTTCACAGGATACTTTATGGTCGGCGCCAGTTGGTGGTGGCTGCTTCTGTGCTCCTGTTTTGTCATTCTTGCCGCATTTCTTGCGCTCGGCCCTTATGGGTCGGTTCGTCTCGGAAAGGATGATGAAAAGCCCGAGTTCTCGTTTACCTCATGGATTGCGATGCTTTTTGCCGGTGGTATGGGCGCTGGGCTTTTGTTCTGGGGTGTTGCCGAACCGGTGACGCATTTCGAAAACCCGCCCGGCGGCATCTCACAATCGGCAGAAGCAGCAAGGCAAGCACTGGTGATCACGAACCTGCACTGGGGGCTGCATGCGTGGTCGATCTATGGTGTTTGTGCGCTTGTGATCGCGTACTTCACTTTCCGGCTTGAAAAGCCGCCTCTGATTTCGACGCCGCTGCGTGGTCTGTTCAGTGGAAGGTCCTCTGAAGTAGCCGCGACAACGGCTGATGTTCTGGGTGTGGTTGCAGTCGTCTTCGGGCTTGCAGGCTCACTGGCTATGGGCGCATTGCAGGTGCGTTCCGGCCTGACCTCTTTATTTGACGTTCCAGCTGTCAACAGCGTTTCTCTCATGGTGCTGGCGGCACTCTTTATCATGTACATGATCTCGACGCTCACCGGTGTTGAGAAGGGCATGAAGCTGCTTTCCGACATCAACATGGCGCTTGGTCTGGCGATGATGGCCTACATTCTCGTCATGGGGCCAACGAGCTTCATCATGGAAACCTTCGTGACGACACTTGGCTCCTATGTGTCCCAGTTTGTGAACATGTCGTTCCGTCTGTTTCCATTCGAAGGACTGACGCAGTGGTCTGCAAACTGGACACTGACCTATCTGATCTGGTGGCTCGCATGGGGACCTTTTGTCGGCGTCTTTATCGCTCGTATCTCGCGTGGTCGCACAATCCGGGAATTCTGCATGGGCGTGATTCTCATCCCCACGGTTTTCTCTGTATTCTGGTTTGCCGTTTTCGGCGGAGCCGGCATTTATATCGAAATGTATGGTCCTGGCGGTCTGGCATCTGTCATTACGCAGGATGTTGCCGCGGCACTGTTTACATTCCTTGATTACTTCCCGTTCTCATCATTTCTGAGCATAGCGGCATTGCTGCTCATTGTGATCTTCCTTGTAACCTCAGCCGACAGTGGAACCTTCGTTCTCTCGATGATGACGACGAATGGAAACCTTAACCCGCCGTCATCGTCGAAAATCCTCTGGGGATCGCTCGTGGCTGTCATTACGGCTGCCACTTTGCTAGCAGGTTCGGTCGATGTCGCTCGCGCGATGTCAACATTGGGGGCGATACCCTTCTCGGCGATCCTGATATTGCAGATTGTAAGTTTCATGCGACGGCTGCGGAAAGACCCGTCGCGTGACAAATCCGCGCCCGAAGAAAAGACTGCAGGTGAGGTGCCGTCATGAGAACCGTTCTGTCTTTGCTGATTGTTCTGGTCCTTGCCAGCTGCTCGTCACAAACCGTGCGGGTTGGTTCCAAGGATCTGGTCGAAAACCGGATCGTTGCCGAAATGTTTGCGCTTCTGCTCGAAGAGCAGGGCGTTAACGTCAAAAGATTGCCCGCGCTCGGGTCAACAGAAATTGCATTTCAGGCACTGAAGGACGACGATATCGACCTTTATCCCGAATATACGGGAACCGCTCTTTCGATGATGGGCGAGCCGCGCAGTGGCGATGCAGATCAGGACTACGAGGTTGTTTCCGAAGCGCTGGCCACTAATGGCCTGGTCATGCTGGACCGGCTGGGCTTCGAAGCCGGCTATGCTGTTCTGACACGTCCGGCCGTTGCGGCTGAAAACGATCTGTCGACGATCCTTGATCTCACCGGGCCGGATACGCGCCTGCGTCTTGGTATCACGCAGTCTTTCGCAGAACGTCCGCGTGATGGCCTTGAGCCTTTTCTGGATCGTTTTGGTCTGAGCTTCGGCGACATCACCGTATTCTCCGAAGCGAATCGTGAGGGGCTATATGACGCTCTTATCGAGAAGCGGGTTGATGTTATTGTCGGCTTCACGACCGATCCCGAGATTGAGGATTATGAACTGGTCGAACTGGACGATACGACGGGCTTTTTCCCGATCTATGAAGCCGCACCGCTGACGTCCGATCTGGCGCTTGAACGTTCACCGGTGATCGAAACCGTCATGGCTGAGCTTGCAGGCCGGATCGACAATACGTTGATCGAGGAACTGAATGCGGCAGTGCGGCTGGATGGTCGTCCCGTCAACCGCGTGGCGCGAAGGGCGCTCTTCGATCTCGGGTTGATTGAAAAACCACCACGTGAGCGCACACCTGTTCTGGGCATTGCCATGCAGCCCGAAACGGTTGGAACCGATGCGGGTATCAGCACCCTCAGGGCCGTGCGTAAAGCGATGCGTGGGCGTGATGTGAACATCATTCCAGTCAGTGTGCCGCTGGAGGCAATGGCGGGCGGTGATGCTCGTCTTGCTCTTGCCCCCGCCGTTTCCGGGTTCAGCCGGGTTGATGGCAATATGGTGCGTGATGATCGTGTCGAAGCTGTCGCAGCTGTCGGCTCGACCTTCCTGCATGCGATTTCGCTTACGGAGAATCCTGTGGAGCCTGTAAACGCCAGCGTTATTGCCTCAGGTCCGGAAGGTTCCGCAACGTTCAAGATGGCAACGGTATTAGCGGCTACGGCCGGTGGAGATGTTACGATCGTGCCCCTGGCTGATGACGAGGCCAGCACTGCCGCCGAAGCCCTGCGCAAGGGAGATGCTCAGGTTGCACTTCTCTTTGCCGAACCGGGCCGACAGGATTTGGCAGACCTCTTTGCTGGCAGTACCGACATCACGCTCGTGGATGCGGATGCCTGGTGGAGGAGCCGCGCGCGTCTGGCGCTTCCGGTGATGCGGGAAGCGCAGATCAATGCGGGCACCTATGCCGGTCTTAACCTGCCTGTTTCGACGCTCTCGACACAGCTCATTCTCTTCGGCCCTGCTGCTCCGGAAGGCTTTGCCCTCGGGCAGCAGGGTCCAAGTTCTTTCTTCGATGAGGTGCGGCCGCTTCAGGGGCGCAATGTTGAGGCCATCAACAACAATCTCGGCCTGCATGCAGCGGTCGATCCGCATTTAAGACGCGCCGCAGCTCTGACGCCGGATGTGAATATTCGCGACGACAGGATTAATCCTTATCCTGGTCGTGCTGTTTTAATGATTGTCATTCTTGCGTTTGCAGTATGGGCTTTCTGGCTGTTCCTTCGACCTGAAAAGAAGGGCGATTCTCGATAGTGCCTGTTGCAATGTCTGACTGCATAGCTGTTCGGCATGAAATTTGATCAGACGGCAACCCCGGTTTTCGGGGTTGCCGATTAGTAGTCCGTCAATAAGGACTTGGTGCGCAATGACCCGGGAGTTTGCTGATGCATCGGTTTTTCACTTTATTGCTTGCAACCACGCTTGTTTCACCGGCTTTATCTGCGGATATGCGTGAAATTTCCGGCGCTGCGGCCTATCGTGAGCGTATTGCTCTGCCACCGGAGGCCGAACTGATGGTGGAGGTTACTGGTTTTCAGAAAACCGAACTGGCCACATTACAGCAGTCAACCGACGGAAAGCAGGTCCCGCTACCGTTCAAGGTTTCCATTCCTTCAGATTTAAAAGCTGAGCTGCACGCAGCGATATTGGTGGATGGCTCGATCCGCTGGGTGAGTGAGCCGGTAGCGATTGATGCTGGCACAGAAGCGGTCAATCTGGGGCCTGTCCAGCTTTCAGGCTATGTTCCATCCGGCTTTCAGACGACATATATCTGCGGCGATCAACGCTTCAGCGTCGGCTTTGATGAAGAGGGGGCGGTCGTCGAAGGCGCTGACTGGATCTTCAATCTGCCACAGGCGATTTCCGCTGATGGGGCCAAGTTTGCCAGCGCCGATGGTAAAAATGTTTTCTGGAGCAAGGGTTCTCAAGCAATGCTGACCATTGATGGAAGAACCTTGCCCGAGTGTGAGGCTTTGCCACATGAGGCGCGAAAAAGCTGGCAGGCGCAGGGCAATGAACCCGGTTGGCAGGCGCGTATCAGCGAAGACAGGCTTATGCTCAACCTGAACTATGGCAGCGACAGACTGGATCTGACTTCACCTGAGGTACGCGTCGCAAATGGTTCCTATCATTACGATATTCCTGATCTAGGTTTGTCTCTCTCAGTCCAGGACAAGCTATGCGAAGATGATATGACCGGTCGGCCGTTTCCGCAGACCGTAAGCCTCAAGCTGGCCGATGGCAGTGCGTATCGCGGCTGCGGCGGTGAGACAATGTCGTTGCTGACTGGAAACGCCTGGATGGTCGAGACCATTTCAGGTGATACTGTCGGCTCTGACGACGTTCCAACCCTTGAGATATCCAGTGAAGGACGCATCTCCGGCTTTGCCGGATGCAATCGTTATATGGGCGCTTTTGCGATTGATGGCGAAGGCAACCTTGAGGTTGGTCCGCTTGCGGCGACAAATATGGCCTGTATGGGCGATATGATGCAGCTGGAAGATAAGTTTTTGCCTGTGCTTGATTCAGTCGATAGTCTTCGGTTTAGCGAGGACGGCGCACTCATCCTGCTTTCCGGTGGTGAGCCTGTCATTAAAGCTACACGCTAGCGCAATATCGAAGCCGAGACGTCCGATGTGATGTTCGGGGGGGCTTGGACGCATCCTGTGACCACGCTTTAAGTTCAGCATTAGGCACCAGTTTTTTGAAAACGAGTAAGATGCTTTAATTATTCGAGGAATAAGCTTGTGACAGATATTGCCAGTTCAGCCTTTATGAATTCACTTCTTAAGCCTGTTCAGGCGATTACCGAGCAAGATCCCCTCATCATGGGGCCTGAAACGTCGTGTGCTGAAGCTTTGACGTTATTCTCAAAGCACAAGGGTGGATTTCAAACCAAATGTTGTGTGCTGGCAGAGGACGGGCGGCTTCTGGGGCTTGTCAGCCTTAAGGATTGCCTGAACAGGTCAAATGCCAGCGACCCTGTTTCAGCAGTGCTGCAGAAGCGCTTTCCGACTGTGGACAGTTTTGCAACGGCCGAAGCAACTGCGCTTGAAATGGCAGAAGAGCAACTTGATATCATGCCGGTCATTGGAACCGATGGCCGGCTTGCCGGAGTGGTTCAGGCCAATAAAGCCCACCGGTTTCTGATCGAGGAGTTGCAGGAAGACGCTGACCGTTTTGTCGGCGTAACGAGAACCAATCAGGATGACTATTTTGAACATACCGTCTGGTCGGATTTCCGGCGACGGTTTCCCTGGGTGCTGGTTCTGGCAATAGCAGGGCTGGCGGCGGGGTATGTCGTGCATATTTATGAAGATGCGCTGGATGCTCTGGTCATTCTCGCACTTTATATGCCGATGGTCGCTGATACCGGCGGTAATGTCGGAACGCAGTCTGCCAGTCTTGTTACACGCGTTCTGACGACCGGCGATGTGCGCATGCATGAGGGGGTGAGAATTCTCTGGCGTGAGGCAAGAGTTGCGCTGCTGATGGCTGCAATGCTCTTTACATTTGCCTTTCTGAAGGTCCTTCTGATTTCCAATGTCGCCGATGTTCCAGACGGAATGACGTTGACAGGCATTGGTCTTGCAATTGCTGTGGCACTGGCTGCTCAGGTCGTATCTGCAACCCTTATCGGGGCAGTTCTGCCGCTGGCGGCGATTGCGGTCAGGCAGGACCCGGCAGTTGTTTCTGGCCCAGCCTTGACCACGATCGTTGATATGACGGGGCTTCTGCTCTATTTCGCGATTACCACGTCTATGCTTGGTATTGTGGCGCTCTGATTTTTCCCGGAATTTGAAAATGTGCAGGCCTCGGCTGGGAGTGCTTGCCGGGGGCGCGAAATATTCGGAAAGTGCCTGTTGTTCAGGTCATCACGACAATCACGATACCGAGCAGTGTGAGGATCGTGCTGGATGTTGCGTAAGCCACGGAATAGCCGATTGCCGGAACCTGGCTTTCGGCCTTATCTGTGATCATGTTTAAAGCGGCAGCAGCTGTTCTTGATCCCGCACAGCAGCCAAACAGGATCGCGTCGTCGAAGCGAAAGAGATACTTCCCGATGTATATTGAGAGCAGCATCGGCAAAGCAGCAGCAAGGATGCTCCAGAGAACGAAAACAACCCCGAGCTCTTTCAGTCCTGCCAGAACACTGGGACCCGCGCTCAGTCCCACGACCGCAATGAACATGTTCAGCCCGATGGAATTCATGAACCAGGTTGTGGCGCGCGGGACCCGCCCGAATGCCGGACGCACTGAACGCAGCCAACCGAAAAGCAGACCAACCAACAGAACACCGCCCGCCGTGGAGAGTGTGAGAGGTACGGATCCAACCTTGAAAGAGAAGGCTCCAATCAGGGCACCGATTGCGATTGCTGCACCAATAAATGCGATATCCGCACGGTCGGTCTCCCGATCCAGATATCCGAAGCGATTGGCCACTGCCGCTACATCAGCCGAACGCCCGACAACCGTTACAACATCGCCGCGATAGAGCTTTGTATCGGGCAGGATGGGGATGGAAACCGACATGGCCCCACGCCGGATCGCAGTCAAAAACAGCCCGCGGGTTTCCGGAAGTTCAGCTATCTCGGCAAGCGTTTTCATATGGACGTTTTTCGCGGTAATCAGGATGTCTGATCCTTCGACCTGAACCCCAAGCAGCTCCGCGTCATCGACCTCTGTCAGGCTTTTGCCGACCACCTCAAGCAAGATGCTTCGCGAGCCGGACAGTGCAATAACATCACCCGGTTCAAGAACAGTGGACGTGGTTGCTTCGATGATCGCTCCATTCCGGCGGATGCGTGCAAGAAACAGGCGGTGATGATCGAAGAAGTGTTCAGCCTGGACAACCGTGAGGCCACTTAAAGAGGACTCTTCGTCGATCCGGTAGGCACGGGCGACGTATTGGTGCCAGGCCGTGCCGCGTCCGCTTTTATCCGCTTCGCCGCCAACGCGGCGAATGTATTCGCGGCACGCGGATGCAAGATCGATTTTCAACAGCTTCGGGCCAAGAATGCCCAGCACAATGACGGCCCCAAACGTGCCGATAACATAGCTGATCGAAAAGGCAGCAGGCAGAATCTGGTTGGCCCTTGCTTTGTCAGCGACTGAAAGTGCAGATTGTGCAATGGCCGATTGGGAGAGACCAATGGCCGATGAGGTGGTGGTCGAACCGGCATAAAGACCGGCAGCGATGCCAACGTCATAGCCGGCGATTTTCACGGCCAGGTAGACCGCCCCGAGACTTAAAGCGCACACGAGCGCTGCAAAAGCGGCCTGTTGCAGGCCGCCGGAGAATATTCCCCGGACGAATTGCGGACCAGCACTATAGCCAACAGCAAACAGATACATCACGAAGAATATCGTTTTTATATCGGAGGAAACGGTTATGCCGATCTGACCGATAACGAGTGCGGCTAGCAGTGTGGCCGTTACATCGCCGAGTGAAATTCCCTTAATCTGAACCTTGCCGAGCGAATAGCCAATCAGAAGGGACATAAATAGTGGGATTTCAACGTTGTCTTTTAAAGTATTCAGAAGCCAGTCCAGCATTATCGTGCGGGTCCGTTTGTGGATTTCAGGGGGGCGTTTGCGGCCATTGACGCTTTAGGGAACAATGGTCAGCAAAACGAAAACAGCGAAAATGACAAGATGGACAGCGCCTTGCAAAACCGTTGTCCGGCCGGTGCCAAGCGTCAGTGTGCTGACGAACAGCGTCAGAAGCAGCATGACCGTTTGTTCCGGCTCTAGCCCGAGTGTCAGCTGCTGACCGAGCAGGATCGAGACGAACGCGACAACAGGAATCGACATACCGATACTGGCAAGCGCCGATCCCAGAACGAGGTTGATGCTCTGCTGAATACGGTTTTTCATCGCCGCCTGAACCGATGAAATTCCTTCTGGTAACAAAACAAGTGCTGCGATCACCACACCAACAAGCGTTTGCGGCAATCCCAGAGCCGTAATGGCGTGATCCAGCGGATGCGACAAGGTTTCTGCAAGAAGGATCACGGTGAAAAGCGAAATGGGTAGCAATACCGCGCTGGCAAGGGTTACTTTTCCTGCAGGCTTTTCACGGTCGTTGTCGAAAAAGTCTTCGCCATCACTGTTATCCGCTTCATCGATAAAATGGTTGCGGTGGCGAACCGTCTGAACAAACAGGAATACACCGTAGAGTGTCAGGCAGCAGACACTTATTACCAGCAATTGCGCCCAGGAATATTGCCGGGCAGCGCCTGAAATTGCGTAGTTTGGCAGCACGAATGCGAGCGCTGAGAGTGTTCCCAGAACGGCAAGTGCCGCAGAAGCTGCATCGAGCTTGAATGTCTGTTCGTGATAGATACGACTGCCAAAGATCAGGCACAGACCAATAATTCCGTTCAGAACGATCATCACGGCGGAGAAGACCGTATCGCGCGCGACTTCTTCGCCGCCTTCCATCCCGGAAAACATGATTGAGATTATCAGGGCGACTTCCAGCAATGTCACACAACCTGCCAGTATGATCGAGCCGAGCGGCTCTCCGACACGTGCACCAAGGATTTCTGCGTGCAAAACCGACGCAAAGACCGAGCCACCTAAAAGTAAAACCGCAGGTACAAGAAAGAGGATCGATGTGTCGTGCAGAAAACCGATCAGTTCGAGCGAAATGAACCCTGCGGCCAGCAATGGCAGGAGCCAGCTCCAGACAGGGATTTTTGTGTGAACGTGCATACTGACTCTTCTCTCCGGTTCCCTGTCTTTCCAAAAGCTGTTGGACAGGTATTACGATGACCTCAGCGCGAAGCCGGGGGGACAGTTCGCGATGTGGACGTACCAAGCACAAATGCAAGATTGGCAGCAGCGGTGAAAGCGGCCTCGCGTGCATCGCTTTCTGCCAGTCGCGCATCCAGCAGCCCATTCTGCGCTGTTGCCAGTGCTGATACTGTCCCGACGCCGTTTTGATATGCCTCCAGAGCAGAATCATAGGTTTTGTACGCCGCCTGTCTGAGTTTGACGGCCGAAGCATTCGCCTGAATTGCTGAGGTCAGTGCATTGGATGCCACCACAATCTCCCGGGCAGCGACGTCTTTCAGCTGTTCATAGTTTTTCTCGGCAGTCGCGACACGGCTCCGGGCTTCCTTGAGGTTGGCCTCACGCAAACCCGAATCGTAGAGCGGGATCGAAGCGCCAAACATGATATTGCCATTGAGACCGTTATTTTCGACCGATGGCAGCCCGCCTGCATTAAACTGGGTTTCGTAGGTGGAAAGTGTACCAAACACGCCGATCTTGGGCATGAAGTCAGATTTTGCTTTCTTGATTCCCTCGCGGCTGGCCTCAAGCGATGCGTATCCGGCCAAAACGTCGGGTCTGTTCGCAAGGGCCACTTCGACCATCGTTTTAACGGGCACGTTTGCCGAGGAGGGGATACCGCGATTGCGTGTGTCTTCGATCTTGATCTTGGACATCGGCGAGATGCCGACAGCACCCAGAAGTGCCTGATAAGCATCCTGTTCTGCGCCGCGAGACTGAACCACCCGCAATTCCTCCTGAGCGACGATCTGTTCAGCCTGCGCCAGATCGACAGATGTTGCCAGTCCGCGGTCTCGCCGTGCCTTAACAGCATCATAGACCGTGCGGCTGTTTGCCAGCGCCTGACTTGAAGCGCGGGCATGGGCACGCGCTGCGTTATAGTCATGAAACGCACTTGTGACTGCATAAATAAGGTGCTGATGGACCGCATTGAACTGATAGTTCGATGCCAGTGAGAGATTTTTGGCACCCTCTACAACCGCGCTTCTTCCGCCGAAATCGAAAGCGAGCCATTGCAACGCGACAAATGGAACAACGCCTTGAATATCCGTGTCGAAATAGGCATTGCCTCCGATCGGTATAGGAAGCTCCGCGCTGTTATTGTTGGTACCACCTATCACATTGGCTGTGATTATCGGCAGGTAAGTGGCTTCCGCCATTCCCACTGCAAGGGCTGCCTGTCGTGCCTGCTCCCAAGCCGCTCTGGTTTCTGGATTGCTGCGCTGCGCCAGGTCAATCAGTTCCGGTAACGTGTAGGTTTTGTTCTTGTTGACGACCGGTTCGGAAAGCGCCAGTGCTCCGGCATTTCGGGCGCGGGTCTGAAGGCTTTCTGTGCTGCCATCAGCGCCAGGCAGCCAGGGCTTATCAGGAGATGAAGGTGCAAGCGTAAGTGAATCTGACGCGCAGCCTGCCAGTCCGAGGGTCAGCATGAGAGAAGACGCCACCAGCGTGTGCTTCATCGCGTTTGGCAAAACCTGCGAGTAGGGCCTGTTCAGAGGAAGGGCGGGAAGGGGCCGGCATTTGAATATCATAGGTCGTCTCCCGTTTTCTGCTCTGTATCTGATGCAGGCTGATCTGAAGCTCCGGCGACAGATACTAACCCGGGTTCAGACGCTTCAAGGGCACGTATTGTTTGCTTGTCTACATCGTCTCGCAGGTACAATGCCAGTGACAGACCGTTCAGTTTCTCCGCGTCATGCCTGTATTGCTTTCTCTGTATATGTGACGGTCGCATGTATCGCGGCTCGTAAGAAGCCATTTCCACAGCATTCCTGATGATGCCGAGGTCTGTCTGCACGGATGCAACAAGCGATGTCGAAGCACTGCGTTCTGCATAAGCCATTCCCGCCAGAGTTTTAAGTTTACTTACGGCGGCTCTGGTCCGCCTGCTGACTTCATAGCTTACGCTAACAGGCCATATATTCGTGAATATGATGTAAACCACGGCGTTGCCGAGCAGAATCCCCATAATTCGGTCACTGGCGTCGCTGAGGCTGGTTCCCGGCTGAAAGCCCTGAAGTACTGTCAGCAGAAAAGCGAGTGCGATCTGAACACCGCCATAGGATATGCGTTCATTGCCCGTTGAGACCCAGGCAGACAAGGCAACAACAGCGAAGATCAGAAGCGCAAGTCCGCCAACGGATTCAAGCTGCGGAATGACAAACAGAATAGCGATAAGCCCGAAAAACGCGCCGATCAGACAGCCCGTGATGCGCAAGACAAGCTTGTGAACCGTGTCACCGGTTGTTCCAAGCGCCGCGACATAGCAGGTAATCATTGCCGTGTGGATGCCCTGCCAATCAATCGAAGTGTATATGAAAAAGCAGGTGACCGCTGCCAGAGTGGTTTTAAGTGCAAACTGAAGGTGGATTGGATTTTGAAAAGCATCTGGTGCCAGGAAAGGATCATTGACCGGCGCGCCCTGTTCCAGCGGCTCCTCATGACTGAATTTGTCCAGGCAAATCCCGACGGTTTTCAGATCCGCAGTGGCTGCGGAAAAAGTCAGACTATCAAATTCCGGCAAGGGCTTCTTATTTTCCACTGCGGCGGCCAGTGTGCGGCACGCCTCCGCCAGTTGGTCGCGCGCCTGCGGGTCGCTTTCAGTGGACAGGTCTGAGACAGCGAGCATCAAACGATAACTATGGGATTGGCCGCGTTCCAGAAAATCATAAGCTTTGCCATAAAGTATCTTGAAGAGTTTTATGAGCTGAAGCTGCTTCTCCTGCTCAGCAGTGCCTTCACCCAGAGCGTCGATCAGTTTCTCGCGTATGTCTGCACTCATTGTTTCCAGATGAGCCGCTGACAGCTCCAGCCGCTCGACGATTGTCCAGCGCAGCAACTTCTGCGGCGCTAACCCGAACAGCAGATTGTAAAGCGCCATTGTCGCCATTGGCACAAAAACCATGGCCCATGCATAAAGAACCGCGCGCGTGGCAATCTCACCCAGAGGGATGTCACTGAGCAACGTCAGTACAAAAGAAATCACCAGAGCGACAATGCCCGCCTGTTCGCCTGCCTTGGTCGCGGAATCCATATAGAGAAAGATGAAGGAGGCGACGATGATTGCACCGATCTGTGCCGGCGGATGATCAATCGTGAGGTTGATGATTCCGATCAGCAGAAAAACCACGAGACTTACAGCGACAATGATGCCGATGCCTGTCATCACATTCTCGGCCGCGTTCTTCTTCATCAGAAAAATCACGAGATAACAGCCGATCGCGGCTTCCGGAAAGTGATACATCATCGAGATGACTGTCGAAATTGCGCAGATCGCACCAATCGACAGCGACAGGTAAAGTCGCCCTTTAAACGGCCGCAGGTCATCAATCAGGTGACGCGTTTTCCGCCTCAGGTCGCTTTCCTCAGCAGTGGTCGCCATGGCGGATCACTGTTGATGCTGAAGCGCCAACACGCATCAGGTTTTCCGGGGGATCGATCAGCTCGATACGGACAGGGAAACGCTGGGCAATGCGAACCCAGTCAAGTTCTTTCGGTACATAGGGCAGAGCGCGTGGAATGTTGATCATACCTTCAGTCGAAACACCCCAGCCGATACCCTGAACTTTGCCCTTTATTTCAACAGAACGGTCAGCCATGACATAAACCGTTGCGCAGGTGCCAACCGGCAATTCCTTCAGTTCAGATTCGCGATAGAGTGCATCCGCATACCATTTTCCGGTGTTCACCAGAGTAAATACCGACTGGCCTGTGATAACGAATTGCCCACTGGAAACCGTGAGACCAACGACACGTCCATCATGCGGTGCGTAGATTTTGGTGTTCTCAAGGTTGCGCCGGGCGAGATCAAGGGCAGCTTGTCTGCTTTGAATAAGAGCCTGAGTTTCAGCGGTCGAAGACACCAGCGCATCCGCAGCCTTGCTTTGCTGCATTGCCTGCTCAAGCGAGACTTCGGCGTCGCGTTTTGCCGTGCGAGCGTCCTGAACCTGTTGATCGGTGACATAGCCCTTTGGCTGAAGCGGCAACAGCCTCGCCAGCGTTTCTTCTGCCAGTTCGAGATTAACCCGCGCCCGCTCAATTTGTTGAACAGCGATTTCCGCATTTGCCGATTCTGCCTCAATGTTTCGCTTCTGCGTTTCATAGAGGGCCTGTGCCGCTTTGAGATCACCTTCGGCCTGAACGACCTGCAGACGATAAGCTTCGTCTTCAAGCGTGAACAGGAGCTGACCTTTTTCGACCTTGTCGTTTTCCGAAACAAGGATCTCCGAAATCCGACCCGGGACTGTAGAGGAAATGTCGGTAATCGGCGCTTTCAGGGTCGCGTCCTGCGAAAGGATATCGCTGTTCATGCGCGCAATATGCTCCCATCCCAGCCAGATGGTACCGCCGATTACGATAATCGGGATCAGAGCGATGGCTTTGGCTTTAAGGCTCAACATGATTTACCGACCAAACAAGAGCAGAGACGAACCAAGCCCGATGGCTATCGCCGTGAACAGATAAACAATAACGCGCAAAGGAAGAAGCTCATCAATGCCGGCCTTTATGAACAAAAGACGCAGAATGACGGCCCCGAAAATTCCGATCAGAGAGCAGGCAATCCATGAGGGAAAGTAAGCCCCGAAAAAAGGGATGACAGTGCCGCGGCTAGCCGTATCGCAAGAAGACAGCAACAGCATTGCTGCAAAAACATTGACCTGAGTAATAACGCGCACGCCCCACACCCGTTGTTTTTTTATCATGAATATCGGCTGCCTTCCCCTTAAAGCTCCGGACGCTACTCTTTGTCATACCGAACAGTTATGTCAACCAAGCCTGACCGCAATGATGCCAAACAGTGAATGCCTCCATAGGCCCTTGGCTCACAGACTGTCTTCAGAAGCGGAAGCTTACGCCAAGCATCGGCCCTTGAAACTCGGTGTCGAAAACGTGCCCGTCATCATCATAGTTGACAGACATATATTTGTAACCAAACGAGAGCGCCGATGTCTGTGTCATCTGGTATTTAACAGCAGCCATGGCTTGCCACGTCAGGTCTGATCCGGCTGAGAACCCGCCAATGTCAGCCTGACCGACAATGTCGAACCGATCATTTACGTGATATTTGAAGTCAGCACCCACTGCGGGGTCGATCCAGCCAAAATTGCTCTCTGCCTCGGTGGAGAGGCCCTGCGATGGAATAGCTGCCTTAACCTTTGTCCAGACATTAAAGGCACGGACACCAGCGAGGGCATCAACGGTCAGTTGGTCAGTGTTCACGAGGCGATAGGAACCGAAGAGCGCGCCTGCGAACAGCTCACTGTCGACCCCGATATCAACACCTCGGACAGAACCGAGACCGGGCAGGGTAACCGGGCCGGTTCCGCCGCTTTCCGAGGTGCTGACATACATCATGTCAGCATAGATGCCGTATTGCCCATTCCCGGCATAAAGATTCACAAAACCTGCGATGTTGAGGTTTTCAAGAATATCGGAAAATGATTGATCGACATGCACACGCGGGGCCTGCCGGAAAGGCGAAACGTCACCGGAGAGGCCCGTTGCCCAGATGTATGGCGTAAGCACAAAGTGCCAGTCGTTGCCTGTTTCTTCAGCTGTAACTGTCACCATTTTGCGTTCAGGCGTTTCCGTGATCGGGTCAGCCGCTTTCGCGATATAGGTTGAACTTATGAGCAGCATCGCTGAACAAAAAGTAGTTTTCAGAAAACGGTCCATTCTGTTACATCCTAGGCCAGCGTGTTTTTGAACAGGCGGCCGTCTTTCATGATAACAGCCATATTGTCAGGATCGGCGACCAGTGAAATATCTTCGAGCGGATTGCCGTCAATCAGGAGCAAATCTGCGAATGCTCCTTTTTCGATAACACCCAGACGACCTGCATAAGGATTGCGCTCGCCGGACATTGCCAGCAGTTCACCGCTTCTGCTGGTTGCAAGCTTCAGCACATCGACGTTTGAAAACCATTCAGCAAGCTTGGCGAGCTGACGTCCCTGTGTATTGGTCTTTGTTGGATTGAAGAGAATATCCGTACCCCAGACAAGACGTTCGATGTTGTATTTGTCGGCCCACTCAAAGCAACGCACAGTGCCTTCCGCAATTTCGCGCTGTTCTTTTCGCTGCTGAGGCGAGCTTTTCGGGTTCGCGTCCTCATCCGCCAGAAATGGCTGGATGCTCCACCATGTCCCGGTATCGACCATCATGCGCACGGCTTCTTCATCGGCAAGCTGGCCATGCTCAATGCACTGAACGCCATTCCGGATGGACCGCTTGATGCCTTCTGCCGTGTATACGTGGGTGCAGACATAGGTGCCCCAGTCTTTTGCCGCCTGAACTGCAGCTCTTATCTCTTCCGGGGTGAACTGCAGGCTTTTCAGCGGATCATAAAGCGATGATACGCCGCCACCGGTCATAATTTTGATCTGGCTGGCACCCAGCATCAGCTGTTCACGTACCCGGTTCAAAACTTCCGGAACACCATTGGCGATAGACGAGATGCCGGCCTGTTCGGCATGACTAAGGTTTGTCTGGCTCGAATTGGGGATCTCATAAGCCATCCGGAAATCGCCATGCCCGGATGTTTGGGAAATCATAGCGCCTGAAGGATAGATGCGTGGTCCGATTGCCTTGCCGCCGTCGATCGCGCGCTTCAGAGCAAATGAAGGTCCGCCGACATCGCGGATTGTCGTGAACCCGCGCATCAGTGTCGCCTGCGCTTCATGCGCTGCAACCAGATGAACATATGGCACCTGCGCGGTCATGGCGACTTCCATGGAAATCGCGCAGAGCAGGGAGTGCCAGTGTGAATCAATCAGGCCAGGCATGAGCACGCGACCGCCGCAATCGATCACATCGACATTTTCAACCGGTTCGCTGACCGGTATCAACGCTTCGATCCGACCCGCCCGTACCAGAATATTGCGACCCTCAATCAGAGTATTCTGAAGGCCATCGAAAATACGCACATTCTTAAAGAGTATCGCGCCATCATTGCTTGCAGCCAAAGCGGGGGCAGCAGAAAGGGCGCTGGCAGCAATGGTCGCTGCAACGCCCTTCAGAATATTCCGGCGGCTGAAGCCTTCTGTCAGCCTGGCATTGAGCCTGGCAAATTCCGGTGTGTGACACGGGCACCCCGCTCCGTGGAGCAGGTATTGATACTTGGATCCTGCGCGCATGTTAAACTCCTGCTGGTCGGCTTTGTCAGTTATGAGTTTCATCCGCATCATTGAAGAATGCAAGAAACGGTTTCGTGAAACTTTTCATTAGCTTGCTGAAATATGTTCATCTGATTCAGAACATTCTGAAGCCAACAGACAAGGCTCTTACGGGGCGATTGCGTTCTCGGCGAGGGCGAACGGAGCAGAAACCGCGCGTGCGACTGCATCCAGTGTTTTGGCGCCGGCGCTTCTCATGCCGCTTCCAAGAACCATATCGTCGTTCAGTTCCGGATAGATGGCTGCAAGCGCTGCATAACGGCTATGGTTCAATGCGTCACTCGAAGACAGAGACGAAATATCGAGCAGCGTGACATTCATTTCCCGTGCCTGCTCAATGACTTCCGGATCTGTAATATCGAGTTGTCCGGCGCGTTGACGGTTTCCCTGAATGAAGCGGGACGCCTGCAATGCACGATCATCGCTGGAAACCATAACCAGAATTGGCGGATCCAGCGGCCCTATGGCCTCAAGCTGTGTGGTGAAGACATCTTCATCGATATCCGGTGCGGCAAGAATGACGTTCAGCTTGCGTAGAGCATTTCTGTCGCCGGTGAGTGCGAGCTGACGCAAGGCTTCCATGCTTAACCACCCGCCCATGCTATGACCGAACAGCATGACTGAGCGAACGCTTGATATGCCCGTGACCTCCTGCAGGACCTCCGTCAAACCATCACGGGAAAAGGTCGCAGATTCCTTATCTGTCGCATAGTCTAGCACACGCGCCTGAGACGGCCATGAAAACAGGATCGGTACACCGGATACGTTCGAATCCGCAGCCAGTTGTGCCATACGGAAAAGGCCTTCCTGAAAGCTGACATTGAAACCATGAACGAAAATCGCAGCGCGCCTATCTTTCGATTTTCGGGCCTCTCGTGCAACCATGGATTCGAATGCGGATTGTGTCAGAATTGTATGTTTTAAAACGGCAAACTGCTCGTCCAGATTTACCTTTCGCGAGTAGGGCCATTCAATTTCTCCGGGTTCGTGATTTGGAGGAATTGAAATATCAAAGGCTGCATAACTGAGTTCTTCTTCTCGCTCTACCGTGAAGCCTTCGACCGGCTTGTCCGCGGCCTCGCGGGTCGTGGCGACGTAAACGGTGACTACGCGGCTTTTTGCCGAAGCTTTTTGTTGCGGATACAAGACTTCCGTACCAGGGCGCGGCGTACATGCAGAAATGACGACGAGGGCTAAAAGTAGCATGAATACCCGTAAGACAGCGTCACTTCTCAAAAGAAGTGGTGCCGCGCAACGGGACCCTGAAATTCGAAGCTCGCAAAAGCGCGTCACTGTAGCCCTCAATCGGCATCCGGGATGTCAAAAAGTGAAAGGATCACGCTAAGGCGCCTCCAGCTATCTGATTTTTACGGACGTGCCAGCGGTAAATCAAGTGGTAGGTCTTACGGTTGAAATATCGTCTGAAAGTGAAGACTTACATCGTTGTCTTGACCACCTTAAAACGAGCCGATACCAGTTTTAGACGCCTGCATTAAAGGGAGATATGCTAATGGCAGACAACCGCACCGAGGAGCCTGGCTTCGATCCGAATGACGAGACTTATGGGGCTGCCGACCTGGCATCGATACTGCCAAAGTCTGAGTTTCCTGCCCATGAGCGGGCGCCGCGGCTCGCCTATGCCGCCATTCATGATGAACTGCTTCTCGACGGGAATGCCCGCCAGAATCTGGCAACCTTCTGCCAGACATGGGAAGAACCTGAAGTCCATCGCCTCATGGATGAGTGCATCGATAAGAACATGGTCGATAAGGATGAGTATCCCCAGACCGCAGAAATCGAGGCGCGCTGCGTGCGGATGCTGGCCGACCTGTGGAATGCTCCGGAAGGTCCAGCGACCGGCACGTCAACGACGGGTTCATCTGAAGCAGCGATGCTGGGCGGTCTTGCCATGAAGCGCCGCTGGGAAGCAAAGCGCAAAGCTGACGGCAAGCCGACGGACAAACCCAACCTGATCACAGGCCCAGTGCAGATATGCTGGCATAAGTTCACCCGTTACTGGGATATCGAGCATCGGGAAATCCCGATGGAGAATGGCCGCCTGCTGATGACGCCCGAAGAGGTTCTGAAGCTGTGCGATGAAAACACCATAGGTGTTGTGCCAACCCTTGGCGTCACGTTCACCGGTGAATACGAACCGGTTAAGGCTGTTTCCGATGCGCTGGATGATCTTCAAGCCCGAACCGGCCTGGATATTCCGATCCATGTTGATGGTGCCAGTGGAGGATTTCTTGCGCCGTTCTGTGCGCCGGAGCTGGAGTGGGATTTCCGTTTACCACGAGTGAAATCAATCAATGCGTCCGGCCACAAGTTCGGTCTTTCTCCACTCGGTGTTGGCTGGGTTTTGTGGCGTGAAGAGCAGGACCTGCCAGAACAGATGGTCTTCTGGGTTAATTATCTCGGCGGCAATATGCGCGATATCGCGCTCAACTTCTCACGTCCGGGTGGCCAGGTGGTCTGCCAGTATTATAACTTCCTCCGTCTTGGGCGGGATGGATACCGCAAGGTGCACGAGGCCTGCTACCGCTCTGCCAAATACCTCGCGGATGAGCTGGAAAAATCCGGCCTCGTCGATGTCATGTTTGACGGTGACATGAAACGCGGCATTCCTGCCGTTTCGTGGAAGCTGAAGGAGGGGCTGAAAACCAATTATACGCTTTTTGATCTTGCTGATCGGCTGCGGGCCCGTGGCTGGCAGGTGCCAGCCTATACGCTGCCTGCAAATTGTCAGGATCAGGCGATCCAGCGCATTCTTGTCAGAAATGGTGTCAGCATTGATATGTGTTCATTGCTCATCGAAGATATCAAGGCTGCGGTTGAGTATTTCAAGGCGCACCCGATCGTCAATCCACTGACGAGCGACGAAGCATCCGGCTTCCATCACTAGACGATATTTTTCTTCTGGTTCAGCAATAAGAAGGCCGGATAACGCATTGTTATCCGGCCCTCTTTCTTTAATGAGAATATAAGATATTTGCAGCGTCGTCTGCAGCCTGGTTGAAGGCTTCGAGTGGTGCAACTTTCGGGCCGTTTGCGTTGGCCTTTAGTGCCGCAAGGTCGAACCTTACATAGCCAAGGCTATTGTAGGTTCTGAGGAACAGAGTGTTTCGCTGCAGGTCAATCAGCGTGATCCATGAGGTGTACTCGGTGATGTATTCCGGCTTTTCAGCTGACGCGTTGCCCATCATTTTGGTTGCTGATTTTGTCAGGGCGCTGGCCTTGGCGCTGGAGTAAACCGAGGCGCCTTTCGGGCGGTCGAATTTGTTCATGACATGCCCGAGCTGGCGAATTGCAGCGTCGGGTCCATCTACCTTTTCTGAAAACTGTGCGTAGTAGACAGCACGCACAAAACGGTCGACGGCTGTGTCTGAGCTGGGCAGGGTCACGGTGGCGATACCGGAATCGGGCTGGATAAAATCCTGACCGAGGAATGTCGCGCTGGAGTGGTCGATATTCGAGAGGTGCGTATAGTTGTTTAGGTTGGTCATGTGCCAGTCAAAGCGTGGACTGTTGGTCATGACACCTGTCGGATTATCGAAGAGGTGCATCTCACCGTTGAAAAACTCGATCACGAGAGACGCGCCGCTTCTGTCATGAACCGTGTAGTGAAAGGGGGGCACTGTGCCGCCCAGTGCTGCAAGCGCCTCGACTAGAACAGGTTGCTTTTGCAGGCCGTCTTTCACTTCTGCAACAGTTGCGAACTGAGACAGCATCCAGCTGCCGAGGTCGATTGCCGACAAAACTTCGTCATCTTTTGCAAACGTGTCTTCGGGGCCATGTGTGTCGGCAAACGCCAGAATGCTGTAATTCAGGCCAGCGTCATTGATACCTTCGACAAACTTCAGATCTTCCACTGTTCCATTGGGCACAACGATTCCGAAGATGTCATGCCGTGCCGTGAAGGAAAGCGGGGCATGCGCCTCTGTCTTCGAGGCCAATGGCGTTCCTTTGGGAAGGAATGCTGCCAGATAAGGCAGCTCCACCGGAAGTTCCAGCGTTCTTCCGGCATAAACCGATCCGGAAAGGTCATTAAAAAGCAGCGATGTGCACATAGGGGCCTCGTTCTAAAGTTCTGCTCGGAAAGTTTTGCCGAAACCCTATTTCAGAATGACCACGTAAGGCCAGCCCCAATTCGGTCTCCCGCGTACTGGTCTGAAAATAACGTCCGGCTTAATCATGCGGCGCCTAAGCAGCGTTCTTCAGTGCTCTGGTTCGCTTTCTAAAACGTGCCTCAATTATCACAAAAAGAATGTTGACACCGAGGGTATTTGTGGCACGATTGATTTGCGCAAACGATAAACCATAAATGAGCAAACGTTTGCTCATTGCGTTTTTCCGTTTTTGAGAGGTGTTCAGGTTGGCGGATAGAGGTGCGAAGCTGCAATCAGGCGGCGCTTATCAGCGCAGTACTATTCGTGATGTCGCGGCGCAGGCCGGGGTTAGTGTCACGACAGCTTCCCGTGCGCTTAATGGCACAGGCCGGATGTCGGATGAAACGCGAGAGCGTGTGCAGCAGGTGGCCTCTGAACTTGATTATCGGCCAAGCTCAATTGCGCGTGGTCTTGTCCAGCAAAGATCTTTCACGCTCGGGCTTTTGACAAATGACCCCTATGGCCGGTTTACGCTGCCGGTCGCGGCAGGCTTGTCCTCTGCCATGGCTGACCGTGGCGTATCGGTGTTTCTCAGTACAGGCGAATATGAGCCTGAAAGGCTGAGCCTTAATCTGCGCGCCATGGAAGAAAAGCGCGTCGACGGTCTCGTGATTACCGGAAAGCGTATTGACCGCGGGCTTCCGGTTGATCTGCCAGATCTCGGAATGCCTGTGGTCTATGTTTACGCTTCGGCGCCGGAAGGCGCAGTCAGTTTTGTGCCGGATGACAAAAACGCTGCTAAAGCCGCAATACGTCACCTTCTCGGACTGGGACGCGAGAAGATTGCACATATTACCGGACCCCACGATTTCAGATCGGCGAGGCTGCGTGCCGATGGCTGGCGTGAAGCATTGATTGAAGACGGCTTGGAGCCATTCGGACCGGCTATCTACTCAGCCTGGACAGAGCAGCACGGCTTTGAAACTGCCCGGCACATGATTGAGTCAGGGGAACGGCCCGATGCCATCTTCTGTGGCAATGACCAGATTGCACGCGGTGCGATCGACGCTTTCGCCTTGATGGGGATTCGGGTGCCGCACGACATAGCGATCGTCGGGTTCGATAACTGGGAGGTGTTTGCCAAGGCAACGCGTCCCCCGCTGACAACTTTGGATATGGGGCTGCCGAGCCTCGGTCGAAACGCCGGAATGGCGCTTCTTGACCTGATTGACGGTAAATCGGTCCCGCCGGGCGTGCGCGAAACACCGTGTGAGCTCATAGTAAGGCAATCCTGCGGCGCGCAACCGGAACGGTAGGCGCCTCAGTCAGAACTTCTCTGCATGAAGGTAACAGCATGATTGAGAGGTTGATTCACCGCAGTTGAGCAAACGTTTGCGCTTCTGCTTTATGAGAACGGAAGATCGTATATTGGGAGGTAATTTACGATGAGACTGAAGACACTTCTTGGCGGCGTTGCCGCACTCGCACTTGCAGTTCCGGGTTTGGCACAGGCGGAAACCTTCTCACTCTGGGTTCGTTCAGACGGTTCGGAGTTCATGCCAACGCTGGTGGAAGCTTTCAATGCAAAGGGTAAGGACAAGGCAGAGCTGCAGATCGTTCCTGTTAACGAACTGGTTCAAAAATATGCGATTGCTGCTGCGGGTGGATCCGAACCGGACGCGCTTTCACTTGATCTGATCTACACGCCGTCATTTGCACAGGCCGGTCAGTTGAAGGATATGACCGAGTTTGCGAAATCACTGCCGTATTACGATCAACTTTCGAAAGCACATCTGACTGTCGGTACCTATGATGGCAAGATTTATGGCATGCCGTTCTCAGCCGATGCATCTGTTCTTGTCTGGAACAAAAACCTGTTTGAAGAGGCGGGGCTGGATCCCGATAAAGGACCTTCAACATGGAAAGAAATCCGGGAGGATGCGGCTGCCGTCGGGGCAATTGGCGATGACACCTATGGTTTCTATTTCTCCGGAAATTGCGGCGGGTGCAATATCTTCACCTTTACGCCTCTGATCTGGGCATCGGGTGGAAATCTGTTCGAGGATGAAGGCGCCAAAGCCACTGTCGATACGCCGCAGATGAAAGCCGCAATCGAGTTCTATCGCGGCATGGTCAAAGACGGGCTGGTTCCTGCCGGCTCACAGACCGATGCGGGGTCTAATTTCTTCGCTGCATTTGCGGGTGGCAATATCGGTATTACACCGTCCGGATCATTCGCTATCGGCGCCCTTAATAACCAGTACCCGGACCTTGAATATGGTGTGACCTATCTGCCGGGAGAGGATGGCGGCTGGTCGTCCTTTGCCGGTGGCGACAATATTGTTGTTTCGGTGAAGACAGAAGAAGAAAAAATGCCCGCGATCAAGGCATTCATCGAGTTTGCCTATTCAGCCGAAGGGCAGAAAATCCTCGCGCAGAACGGTTCTCTTCCAGTGCGCAGAGATGTTGCGGAACAGGCGCTGGAAGGGCTCGATGCCCGATACATGATTGCTGCTGACGCCATGGATAAAGGCCGCACGCCTTATAGCCCGGTTTTCAACGATCTCATCAATTCTCGCAACGGTCCCTGGGTGACCATGCTGAACAAGGCCTTCTACGCAGACAGCGCGGAGGAAGTGCAGGACGCGATTGATGAGGCGCAAAATGAAATGCAGTCCATCATCGATTCATCGCGCTGATTGCAGCCGCTGAAAACCCATGAGATGTGCCGCCGGCCGTTCGGCTGGCGGCCGTTGCCGGATTTTGGATGCGAAAGGAATGAGCCATGTCTGACAGGACATTGGCGGGTGCGGCTGTGATCCCACCCACAAAGCGAAAGCGCAGGAGGTCGCAATGGACAGGGCTGATTTATGTTCTGCCCGCTCTGGCTCTTGTCACAGTGTTTTTCATCGTACCGCTCGGAATGACTGTGTGGATGTCTCTGCACAAATGGCCGCTAATGGGACTGCCGCGCTTCATCGGCCTCGACAATTATGAACGGCTGATTTTTGACAAGAGCTTCTGGTCTTCGCTCTGGTTCACTGTCCAGTACACGATTGTCGTGACCATTGCCCTTCTGGGCATAGCACTCGGACTGGCATTGATTGTGCAGGGGCAGGGGCGAGCTGTCTCGGCGTACCGGACCATTTACTTCCTTCCGGTTGTCACGGGTTTTGCCTCGGCTGCGCTGTTGTGGGTCTGGCTTTCCAACGTTGATACAGGGCTTTTCTCGCCACTGGCGCAAGATCTCGGTCTGACCGAGGGGCGTGTGAATATTCTGGCGAACTTCACCCCTGCATTCTGGTCCGTGATCGTGATGGTCGTCTGGAAAATGGCTGGCTTTTTCATGGTCATCTTGATGAGTGGCCTGCAATCTATTCCGACAGACTATCAGGAGGCGGCGCGGATTGACGGTGCCAAAGCACTTCAGCGTTTCCGGTACATCACGATGCCACTGATCCGTAAGCCTTTTGCTTTGGCGCTTATCCTGTGTGTATCGGGCTCGATGCTCGCCTTCGATCAGTTCTATATCTGTCCGTTGTCATATAAAATGGGACATCAGAGCGGCTTGAGCATTGGAGGCTCTGGCTGGTTTGTGTGATTGATTATGCTGCTTGTTTTTGATG
>NZ_SMAR01000037.1 GCF_004342225.1 Martelella mediterranea
CATCTGATATCTCCGTATTTGTTGCAGAATACAAAGAATCTGATGGCCGCCCTTCACTCAACCCCGGGCTTCAGCGCCATTCTTGGACAGACACTCAGGCTTCATGATGAGCCAGTGGAAGCATGGTTCCCGATCTCTCATGATATCGCGGTGTCACCTGGCTTCGTTTCCACTGCGGAAAACTGGTCGAGGTCGATGATGATCACGTTCAAATCATCAACAGACAGAGCACCGAGGTTGCGGGACGTTCCCTGAAACAGTTGGAGGCACTTGTTGCTTTAATACAAACGCCTGTTATCCCGCCTGATGATGCAGGTCGCTAATCTCGATAGATAACATGCTGGCGGGTCTCTTGTCGGTTTGCAATTTCCCGAGCGACCGCGCGGTAGAATTCGGCCTCATCCATATTGGCCAGCAAATGCCCGTCGAGATCACGATAAATCCCCTTGCCTTCCTCCCGTTCCTTCAATGTGTGCCGCCCCGACGGATGGCGGTCAAACACAAGCTTAATCCGGCGCGGGCGGTTGAAGCTTTCACCGCACTGGCGTCGGGACTTCTTGCCGACTGAGCTCGGCTCTTTTCGGGCCGAAACAGGGCCGTCCGCGCGGGCCGCGTTGCCGCGACCCCGCGCTTTGCTTTCCTACCACTCAGCTATGGCGGATTTCCGTGCCGAGGACCTTGAGGCATTCCCGCATGAAGGCGGCCAGCCCGGTCCAGCCCTTGGCCGAAACCATCGTGCCATCGACATAGGCCTCTTTCGGCTCGACGTCGATATAGGTGCCGCCGACCGCCGCGACCTCCGGGGCGCAGGCGCCGAGGCCGGCGACCTTGCGGCCCTTGAGCACGCCGGGCACGGCCATCAGGATCTGCACGCCGTGGCAGATCGTGAAGATCGGCTTGCCGGCCTCGTGGAAATGCCGGACCATCGCCTGGATGCGGGGATCGGTCCGGATATATTCCGGCCCGCGGCCGCCCGCGGCATAGACCGCGTCATAGCTGTCGAGTTCGGCCTCGGCTTCGGAGAAGGTCTTGTTGATCTCGGCGAAATGGCCGGGCTTTTCGGTATAGGTCTGGTCGCCCTCGAAATCGTGGAGCGACGTCTTGATCAGGTCGCCTTCGTTCTTGTCTGGGCAGACGACATGAACCGTGTGGCCGACGGCTTCCATGCCCTGTTGATAGACGTAGATTTCATATTCTTCGGTGAATTCGCCGGTGAGCATGAGGATTTTCTTGCCGCTCATCTCGATCTCCTGATTTTGGGATTGATCCGTCCGGCCGCCGCAAGACGGCCGGACAGGGTGTTTCGGTTCAGAACGGGGAGTCGGGGAAGTAGAACTGGTCCGCGTTCTCGGGCGTGATCAGCGGGGCGTCCAGCTTGAACGATCCGCGCATCGGCGCCTGGCCCGCGAACTGCGCCGCGGTCATGTACATGGCCGAGGCGATCATCGACGGCGGGTAGGGGGTGGAGATGGGCGTGCGCTCGTCGCCCGCCTGCACCATCTCGATCACCTGTTTCATGCCGTTGCCGCCAAGCGCGTACTGGACGTCTTCCCGTCCGGCCTGATCGACAGCCTCGATCACGCCGAGCAGCATGTCATCATCATTGGCCCAGACCGCATCGATATTCGGATAGCGGGCCAGATAGTCCTGCATCAGGGTGAAGGCTTCATCCTGGTTCCAGTTGGCATACTGCATGTCGAGGATTTCGATGTCGGTCTGGTCGATGACATCCTTGAAGCCCTTGATGCGTTCGTCATCGATCACTGTGGGGATGCCGCGCAGCACGACGATCTCGCCTTCGCCGCCGAGTTTGTCGACCAGCCATTTCGCCGTGTTCGCGCCAACGGCGATGTTGTCGCCGGCGACATAAAGGTCCTGGATCGACGGGTCGGAAAGACCCCGGTCGACCACGGTGATGAAGGTGCCGTTCGAGGCGACCTGCTCCACCGGCCCCGTCAGCTCCTCCGACGTAAACGGCAGGATGACAAGCGCGTCGAGCTCGTTCGTTGCCGACAGGTCCTCGAGGGACGACACCTGCGCGGTTGCCGAAGAGGCCGTCGAGACGATGATGTCGATGTTCGGGAAAGCGGCCTCGATCTGCTTTTCCGCCTGTTCGGCATGGTAGACCACGCCGCCCGTCCAGCCATGCGTGGCCGCCGGCACGGAAACGGCGATGGTGAATTCCTTGTCCTGGGCAAAAGCGGCCTGCCCGAGCAGTGTTCCCGCCGCCACTGTGGCCGACAGGAGCGCCAGCCTTCCGGTCTTGATAGTCATAGTTTCCTCCTCCTCAGTTTAGATATGAGCCTCGCCGTTTCAGCGAGAGCTGGTGAAGCGGTGAGCCAGCATGGCAATGATGATGATCGCCCCCTGGACCGCGGCCACGAGGTATTCCGACACCATGTCCGAAAGAACCATGACGTTGGCGATAACCTCGAGAATGAGCGCGCCGGCAACGGTGCCCCAGATATGGGCCTTGCCGCCGCCGCGCAGAAGCGTGCCGCCGATGACGACGGCGGTGATGACCTGCAGCTCCCAGAGCTGACCGGTGGTCGGCGTGGCCGCGCCAAGGCGGGGCACGTAGCAGATCGCGGCCACGGCGACGCAGAAGCCCTGTATGACGAAGGCCATGGTCCGGATCCGGCCGACATGGACGCCGGAAAACCGCGCGACGTCGGCGTTCGAGCCGACGGCGGTGACGCGGCGGCCGTATTTCGTCCGGTAGAGGATGAACGCGCCGAGCAGGGCGATCACGATGGTGATCAGCACCGGATAGGGAATGCCCAGGAAATCGCCGAAATAGACGGGCCGGTAGGCATTCCTGAGGCTGCGATCGATGGACAGCGAGCCGCCGTCGGTCATGTAGGTGATGAAGGCCCGGAAAATCCCCATCGTGCCGAGGGTGACAATAAAGGGCTCGATGCGCCCCACCGTGATGATCAGCCCGTTCAGCAGGCCGCAGAGCGAACCCACGACCAGTGCCACCAGCGCGCCCGCCGGGATCGCCCAGGGGCCAAGGTAAGGGACGAGCGCGTTCATCGCCATGATCATGATGCCGACGACGAAGGCCAGCATCGAACCGACGGACAGATCCAGCCCGCCGGTCGCGATCACGAAGGTTGCGCCGACGCCGATAATGGCGATGAAGGCGCTGCGCGTGATGACGTTCAGGATATTGTTCGTCGCCATGAAATTGGAATTGATCATCGTGCCCAGCAGCACGATCAATGCCAGGGCGATGAAAGGAGCGAGATCGCTCCAGCGGATCTTGAAGCCTTCTCTTTCCGGAAGCGTTGTTATGTCTGCGCTGCTCATGCGCGTTTCCTCCCCTCGGTATCATGTCTGCTGCTCGCGGCGGCATAGACGACGCTCTGCTCGGTGATGTCGTCGCCCGTCAGTTCGGCGACGAAGCGTCCTCCACGCATCACCAGCACGCGGTCGGACAGGCCGACGAGCTCTGGCAGTTCGGATGAGATCACGACACAGGCCTTGCCGGCCCGGACGAGCTCGTCGATGAAGTGGTAGATCTGGCTCTTGTTGCCGATGTCGATGCCCCGTGTCGGCTCGTCTATGATGACGATCGAGGGTTCGGCGAGCATCACCTTGGCCAGCAGCAGCTTCTGCTGGTTGCCGCCCGAAAGCTGCCCGGCCTCCACCGAGAGCGTGCGAACCCGGATGTCGTAATCCTGCACGGCCGACTGCACGGCGCCTGCTTCCTTCCTGCGGTTGAGGCGCAGGCCGGGAAGGATCATGTCGAGCGCCTGGAGCGTCAGGTTCGGGCCCAGTCCCTCGTTGAGAAGGAGGCCTTTGCCCTTGCGGTCCTCGGTCAGGTAGACGACGCCCGCGGCCATCATCGAGCCGACATCGGGCTTCGCAACGGGCGTGCCGTTGACAGAGATCGCGCGCGCCTGCGCGGGTCGCAGCCCCATCAGCCCCTCGATCAGTTCCGTGCGACCGGCACCGATCATGCCGCCGATGCCGAGAACTTCGCCCGGTCGGACGCTGAAGGAACCTGAGAACTTGCCATGATCGACCGAGAGCTCTTCGACGTTCAAAATCGGTTCAGCGGTCGCCGGCTCCCGTTTCGGCGGGTATAGCATCGAGAGTTCTCGCCCGACCATCAATTCGGCCATCTGGCGCTGATCGAGCTCGCTTGCGAGCCAGGTGCCGATCATCTTGCCGTCACGCAGAACGGTGACGCGATCGGCCACCGCCTCGACCTCTTCCAGCCGGTGGGAGATGTAGAGCACCGCGACGCCATGGGCGCGCAGGTTCCGGACAATCTCCAGAAGCGCGTCGACCTCCTCATTGGCCAGCATCGCCGTCGGTTCATCCAGGATCACGACCTTGCGCTCGTCGAGCAGGGCGCGGGCGATCTGCACGAGCTGGCGCTGCGCGAGCGGCAGATTGCCCACAAGCGTGGTCGGGCGCGCCGTGGAGCCGACGCGGGCCAGCACCTCCGCCGTGCGGCGGTTCATCAGGCGGTCGTCCACGGCAAACCCGCGCGACAGTTCGCGCCCAAGAAAAAGGTTCTCGGCCACGGTGAGATCGGGCGCGAGCAGGATTTCCTGATGCACCAGAACCACGCCGGCATCCTCTGCCTGAACGGCGTTGGCGAAGGCGACCGGCGTTCCCGCCATCGACATCGCGCCGCCCGTCGGCGTGGCGTGACCCGAAAGAAGCTTCATCAGGGTCGACTTGCCGGCGCCGTTCTCGCCGATGATCGCGTGTACCTCGCCCGCGACTATATCCAGCGTCACATCGCTCAGGACCGTGATCGGGCCATAGGCCTTGGAAAGGTCCTCGGCGCGCAGCACAGGCGTTTCCTGCGCCGGGCGGTCAACGGCGGTATCGGTCACGGCGAAGGTCATTCGAAGGCCGCCGCGAGCCGGTCCCGCGACCGCTCGATGTGATCGTGCATTGCGTGGTAGGCCGCGTCCGCATCGCCGGCGCGGAATGCGGCGAGCAGGCGCTCATGCTCCTCCAGCGCTTCCTGGGTCACGCGGCTGTGGAACATCAGGCGGAAAATGTGCAGGTGGATGTGCCTGTCGGTCAGCGCCTGGCGGGCGAACTCATTGTCCGCGACCTTCAGGATTTCTTCGTGAAAATGCGCATCCGCCCGGGCGAAACGGGAATAGCGGCTGTTGCGGCTCACGGGCTGCTCGCCCTTCTCCATGTCGGCCGCCGCCTTTTCCAGCTGCTCGAGCTTTTCAGGGGTCAGTCTGAGGCAGGCCTGACGGGCGCTCTCCGGCTCCAGCATCAGCCGGAACCTGTAAAGGTCGTCGAATTCCTTGGGCGTGAGCTGGGGCGCGGCGGAGTAGCCGATCAGGTGGGCCTTGCGCACCAGTCCCTCGCGTTCCAGCCGGGTGAGGGCGTCGCGCACCGGGGTCTGGGAAACATTCAGTGCTCGCGCCAACTGGTCGATGGGGATTCGCGCACCGGGCAGGATCTCCAGCGACATGATGCGTTGATATATCTGCTCGTGAACGCTTTCGGAAATACTCAAAGGCCGTGTGAACCCGCCCTCGTGGTCGTGATCCGTCGTTACCGCCATCTGAACCTCCCCGTCCTGCATTCTTGACATGGCTCGTTTTATCCTCGATATGATATCAAATGTCAAATACAATATCATATACGATTTGGGAGGGTTGGCATTTGTTAGTTTCGGCCGGTTATCTGTGTGAGATTGCGGAAAAGGCGCTTCTTGCGCAGAAGATCGAGCCCGACAACGCGTCGCTTCAGGCCGACCTTCTGATTGAGGCGGAACTGCGGGGGCTGCCGTCTCATGGCGTACAAAGACTGCCCCGGCTCATTGCGCGCCTGCGCGCAGGCCTTGCCGATCCGGCTGCTGGAGGAAAGGCGCGCAGAATCGGCGCCGGCGCTTTCACCATCGATGGCGAGTGCGGGCTCGGCCCGGTCGTCATGATGCGCGCCATGGAGCGGCTTGCGGCGGTGACGCCCGAACAGGGCATCGCGCTGGCATCGATCAGCAACGCCAATCACATCGGGATGCTGGCCTATTATGCGGAGGCGGCGGCCGAGCGGGGATTGATCGGCATCGTGATGACCACCAGCGAGGCGCTGGTGCATCCCTATGGCGGCACGGAAGCGATGCTTGGAACCAATCCGATCGCCATCGGCATTCCCACCGGCGCCGAGCCCTTCATCCTCGACATTGCCACCAGCCGCGTTTCCATGGGAAAAATCCATCACCATGCCCTGACCGACGCGCCGATACCGGATGACTGGGCGGTCGATGCGGACGGTCGCCGCACCACCGATCCCGAAGCGGCGCGGACCGGCGCGATCGCGCCCTTCGGCGACGCCAAGGGATACGGCCTCGGTCTCGCCGTGGAACTGCTGGTCGCATCGCTTTCAGGCTCGGCCTTCGCGCCCGAGGTCGGCGGCACGCTGGACGCCACCAGACAAGCGAACAAGGGCGATATCCTCATTCTGATCGATCCCGCGGCAGGGGAGGGGCATCCCTCCGGACTGGCCGCTTACCTCAATCGCCTGCGCGCCTCTCGTGCGGCCGACCCTTCGCGGCCGGTGGCTGTTCCAGGCGACGGCATGCGCGCCCGCAGGATGAGGGCGCTCGCCGAGGGCATCGACCTGCCCGATCCGCTGCATGAAGAAATCCGGGCCCTCTCGGAAGGCTGAGGAAAAATCAAAGGAGACAGGATGACCCTATTCGGCACGATCAGAGCCCCGAGAGAATTGATCTTCGGCGCGGGCCAGCGAGAAGCACTGGGGGCGGTGGCCGCGAAACTCGGGCAGCGCGCCCTGTTGGTGACAGACGAGCGGCTGGCCGGCGACGGCGATTTCAAACGCATGGTGGCGCAACTGGAGGCGGCAGGCCTCGCGGTGCAGGTCGATGGTTCGGCGCTTCCGGATGTGCCCGTCGAAGCCGCGGCCGCCAGCGCCGCGGCGGCCCGTGACTTCGCGCCCGATCTCATGATCGGCGTCGGCGGAGGGTCCTGCCTCGACATGGCCAAATGCGTGGCCGTGCTGCTGACCCATGGCGGCCGGCCGCAGGATTATTACGGCGAGTTCAAGGTGCCCGGTCCGGTGATGCCGCTGATCGCTATCCCGACCACCGCAGGCACCGGCTCCGAGGCGACGCCGGTCGCGGTGCTCTCGGATTCTGAGCGCCAGCTCAAGGTCGGGATCTCCTCGCCCTATATCATCCCGACGGTCTCGATCTGCGATCCGGACCTGACGCTGACCTGCCCGCCCGCGCTCACTGCCATTGCCGGCGCCGACGCCCTGACCCACGCCATCGAGGCCTTCACGGCGCTCCGCCGCGATCCGGTGCCGGGTCTGGCGCAGGAACGGGTCTTCGTCGGCAAGAATGCGACTTCCGATCATTTCGCATTGACGGCCATCGGCCTGCTCTGGAACGGCCTCGAAAAGGCGTGCACGGAGGGGGGCAACGTCGAGGCGCGCGCCAATGTGATGCTGGGCGCGACGACGGCCGGTCTCGCCTTCGGCGTTGCCGGAACCGCCGCGGCTCATGCGATCCAGTACCCGGTCGGCGCGCTGACCCACACCGCGCACGGGGCGGGGGTTGCCTGTCTCATGCCCTATGTCATGGCGTGGAACGCCCCCGCGATTGGGCCGGAGCTCGATCAAATCGCGGAGGCCATCGGTTTGCAGGGCAGGGCGGAAGTCATCCCGGCCATCGCCGCGCTGTTCGATCGTATCGGCATTCCCCGCACGCTCAGAGATCTCGGCCTTGCCGAGGACCGGCTCGACTGGGTGGCCGAGCAGTCCTGCGGCATCGCAAGGCTGATCCAGAACAATCCGCGCCCGCTGCCGCTTCCGGATATGCGGCGGCTGGTCGGCGCGGCCTATCACGGCGAACTGTCCGCACTTTCAACGCATTGAGGGAGAAATCCAATGACGCAAAATAACGCCTTTTCCGGCTATGCCGATCCCGCTCTTCACGCCAGGGGCCTGTTCATCGGCGGGAACTGGGAACCCGGCGCGGGAACTATCCCGGTGCATGACCCCTCGACGGGAAACAGGCTTGCCGATGTCGCCGATGCCGGCGTTGATCACGCCTTGCGAGCCGTGGATGCCGCCGAGGCTGCCGCCGAAGGCTGGCGCACCACGCCGTCCCGCCAGCGCTCGGAAATCCTGCGCCGCTGGTTCGAGCTGATGCGCGCGCATGCCGAGGAACTTGCCTTTCTGATTTCGCTCGAAAACGGCAAGGCGCTCCCGGATGCGCGCGGGGAGGTGGCCTATGCCGCCGAGTTCTTCCGCTGGTATGCCGAAGAGGCGACGCGGGTCGGCGGCGAATTCCGCCACACGCCATCCGGCGCGCACAATATCCTCGTGGATCACGAGCCGATCGGCATTGCCGTTCTCATCACGCCTTGGAATTTCCCGGCCGCGATGGCAACGCGCAAGATCGGCCCGGCGCTGGCCGCCGGCTGCACCGTGATCCTGAAGCCCGCCTCCGAAACGCCGCTCACCGCCTATGCCATGGCCCGGCTCGGCGAGGAGGCCGGCGTTCCGTCCGGCGTGGTGAACGTGCTGACGACCTCGAAGCCCGGCCCCGTGACGGCGGCCGTGCTTGCCGACAAGCGGGTCCGAAAACTGTCGTTTACGGGGTCGACCGGCGTCGGGCGCGCGCTTCTGGCGGAAGCGGCGAAATCGGTGGTGAGCTGCTCGATGGAGCTCGGCGGCAACGCCCCCTTCCTGGTGTTCGATGACGCCGATATCGATGCCGCGCTCGACGGCGCAATGGTCGCCAAGATGCGCAATGGCGGCGAGGCCTGCACCGCCGCCAACCGCTTCTACGTGCAATCCGGCATTCACGACGCTTTCGTGGAAGGGTTGACCGGGAGGATGGCGGCGCTGAAACTGGGGCGGGGTTATGATCCGGATGTCCAGTGCGGCCCGATGATCACCACCAAGGCGGTGGAGAAGATCGACCGGCTGGTGTCGGAGGCCAAGGCCCGCGGCGCCAGGGCGACGACCGGCGGTGCGCCGGTGGGCGAAAGCGGATACTATTATCCGCCGACGGTGCTGGTGGACGTGCCGACCGACGCGGCGCTGGCGCAGGAGGAGATTTTCGGTCCCGTCGCCGCCGTCTACCGCTTCGAGACCGAGGAAGAGGCGGTGCGTCTGGCAAACGACACCGAATACGGGCTTGCGGCCTATGTATATTCGGGCGATGTCATGCGGGCGATGCGTGTCGGGCGCGGGATCGATACCGGGATGGTCGGCATCAATCGCGGCTTGATGTCGGACCCGGCGGCGCCGTTCGGCGGCACCAAGCAGAGCGGCCTCGGGCGCGAAGGCGGCGTTACCGGCATATTGGAGTTCATGGAGCCCAAATATTTCGCCGTCGAGTTTTGAAGAGGGGAGACGACCATGGCGGAGCGCGATCTCTATCGCAACCGGGATTTCATCCCCGATTTCGACGCGATCATGGCTGAGACGGAGGCGCGCAGCCGCGCCTTCGCCGATCGCTCGCGCGTCGAGCGGAATATGCGTTACGGTGAAACGCCCCGGCAAAGCTTCGACCTCGTCTTTCCGCCGGAGCCCGCTCCCGGCGCGCCGCTGCACATGTTCATTCACGGTGGCTACTGGCGCGCGGGCAGCAAGGAGACGCATACGCTGGTCGCAGCACCCGTGATCGCGGCGGGCGGGATCGCGGCGCTGGTCGGCTATGATCTGATGCCGCAGACCCGGCTGGCCGAAATTGTGGCGCAAGTGCGGGCTGCGGCCCGGCACCTCGTCAACCTTGCGCCGGAGATCGGCGCGGACCCGGAGCGCTTCACCGTCAGCGGCCATTCCGCCGGCGCGCATCTGGCGTCGCTGCTTGCCTGCAGGGCGCCCGGCGACAACCTGCCGCCGGACGTGCCGACGCTGCGCGGCATGCTTCTGGTCAGCGGCATCTACGACCTTTCCGACATTCCCGGCTCGTTTCTGAAGGACGAGGCTGGAATGCGCGCGGATGAGGCGCAGGCATGGTCGCCGCTCGCCGCCCGGCACATGCCGGGCCCGCTGCGGATCATCACGCGCGGCGAGTACGAAACCGCGCCCTTCCAGGACCAGGCAATCGCCCTTGATGCCCTGCTCGCTCGCGAAGGGCAGCAAACGAAGCTCAGGACGGAACCCGGCGCCAATCACCTCTCGGTCGTCTTCGACCTTTCCGACCCTCAGGCCGCCCTCGGCCAAAGGCTGTCCGCATTGGTGGCGTCATCGTGAAGTCTTGCAGCATAGCATCGACGGCGGCGCCACATGCCGCCGACGCAGGAGACAGCAACGTTCGCTGCTACCGCCTGCGTTTTCCTCCCGCCAACCGCCCGTCGCATTCGGGCGCTTGATCCGATCAATTCACTAGCCTCGCACCAGACGGCCATCGGCTCTTTCCTGCATGGCCCCGCTGCCGGCACTGGACCAGGCCGCATTCGCGACCGACCGGTCGGCAGGCTCCAGATTGCCGTGTCCGGCATCGTCGATCGGCAGCACAGAGGCCTTCAGGAGCTTCGAATAGGGATGCTCGGGATTGTCGAGGATCGCGCGGGCCGGCCCCATTTCGACGATATAGCCCTTCTGCATGATCATCAGCCGGTCGGAAATATAATAGGCGGTCGCCAGATCGTGGGTGATGTAGATGACGCAGACGCCGAGCCTGTCGCGCAGATCGCGCAGAAGGTTGACGATCGACATCCGCAAGGATGCATCCACCATGGAAACCGGTTCGTCAGCGATGAGAAGGGATGGCTCGGTGATCAGCGCGCGTGCGATCGCAACGCGCTGCAGCTGGCCGCCCGACAATTCGTGCGCGAAGCGGCCCTTGATCTCCTTCAGGCTGAGGCCGACCTTCTGCAGCGCTCCGTCGATGGCCTTTTCCTGTTCCGCCTCGGTCTTTGCGCCCAACAGCATGCGGGCTGACGTGTAGAGGTAACGATCCACCTTTTTCAGCGGGTTGAAGGTCTCGAACGGGTTTTGAAACACCGGCTGAACCTTGCGCATGAAGGCAAGGCGCTCTGCGCGCGAGCGGACTGTGTCGGTGCTTTGTCCGTCGAACAGGATATCGCCGGCGCTTGGGCGTTCAAGGCCGAGGATCATGCGCGCCAGCGTTGTCTTGCCGGAGCCGGATTCGCCGATGATGGTGAAGATTTCGGGTGTCTCGCTGTTCAGCGCAAAACCGGCATCGACAACCGCATTGACGGATTTGCGCGACAGAAGACCGCCCATATTGAAGCGTTTGGAGACATTGCGGACCTCAAGAAGCCTGGTCACGATACCGCCTCCTTCTGCTTGCCGCCCGACAGATCGGTGAGCGGATGAACGTCGTCGGAGCGGAAGCAGGCGGTCCGGTGATCCGGCCCGACGGTTTCCATCGGCGGGTTTTCGCTCCTGCACCGGTCCACGGCCAGCGGGCAGCGCGGATGGAAACGGCACCCCGATGGCGGGTCCGCAAGACTTGGCGGACGGCCCTCAAGCGCGACCTTTTCGCTGACATCGCCAATGCGCGGCAGCGAGGCGACCAGATGCGCAGTATAGGGGTGCTTCGGCGCCGTGAACAGCTCGCGCGTCGGTCCTTCCTCCACCAGCCGCCCGGCATAGATGATCCCGATCCGGTCAGTGATATTGGCATGTACGGACATGTCATGGGTGACAAAAACGACCGAGGAGCCGAGCTGCTGCTGCACGTCGCGGATCATCGCCAGAACGTCCTTCTGCACCACGACGTCGAGTGCGGTCGTCGGTTCGTCGGCAATGATGAATTCCGGCTGACAGACGGTGGCCACCGCAATCGTCACGCGCTGTCGCATGCCGCCGGACAATTCGTGCGGATAGGCGGAGAGCACGTCCGGCGACAGGCCGAGGCGCTCAAGATGCGCGCGTACCCGCTTCCAGAATTCAGCCTTCGGCAATCCCATCGGGCGGAAGGCAAAATCCTCGAAGCTGCGGGCGATGCGTCGCACCGGGTTCATCACGCTCATCGAGCCCTGCATGATATAACTCAGATTCTTCCAGCGGATCGCGTCGACCTCTTTTCTATCAACGCCGTAGGCATCGATCACCTTGTCGCCGAAGCGATAGACGATCGACCCTCCAACGATCCTGAAAGGCGGTCGCATCGCAACGGCCAGCGTCTTGATCAACGAGGTTTTGCCGGACGAACTTTCCCCGGCAATACCGTAGATCTCGTTTTTGCGGATGGTCAGCGTGATGTCGTCAACCGCGCGGACTTCGCGATCGACGCCAAACAGGCTCAGCTGGTAGTAGGCCTTCAGATTGGTGACGGTCAGGACGTCTGTCGGGGCGCTCATGATCAACCTCCGATCCTTCTGAGCCGCGAGCGCGGGTCAATATATTCGTTCAGCGATATCGCCAGAAGAAACAGGCCGATGAAGGTGATGACGATGAGCACCACGGGCACCACGATCCACCACCATGTTCCGACCACCATGGCCGAATGGCTGTTGGCCCAGTAGATCATCGTGCCGATGGTCGGCGCGTTGAGGTCGGTAAAGCCCAGAACGGCCAGCGTCACCTCCATGCCGATCGACCAGATCATGTTGGCCATCGCCGTCGAAAACACGATCGGCATCACGTAAGGCAGATGCTCTTCGAACATGATCTGCCGCACGCTCATGCCGGAAAATACCGAATGACGGGTGAATTCACGGTTCCTGAGGCCCAGCGCGACGGAGCGGATCAGCCGCGCGTCATAGGGCCAGCCGAAACACGCCATGATCAGCGCCAGCGTGATGGTGTTGAGATCGTCGCGCAGCACGAAATAAAACAGCACCAGGATCGGGAAAATCGGCAGAGCGACAAAGATGTCGTTGAAGAACATCAGGATGCGATCGACGCGACCGCCGATATAGCCGGCGGCAAGCCCGACCGTGATCGAGATGACGCGCGACATCAAGGCGACGATGAGGCCGAAGGAGAGCGTGTTGCGAATGGCAAAGCTTGCCTGCCAGAACAGGTCCTGACCGCGCGAATTCGTGCCGAACCAGTATTGCGCCGAGGGCGGCATATCCGGCGGGGCGATGTAGATCAGCGTCGGGTCGACCGGAGAGAGAAAGCTTAACAACGCAAACGCCACGATGATGAATATCAGCACAATACCGATGGCGAACTCGATATTGTAGCGCATCAGGTCTTTGAAGGTGGACAACATGGCTCACTCCGCCTTGACGCGTGGATCGAGGATCGGATGCAGCATGTCGACGATAAAGATCGCGACGGCGACTGCACAGATGGCAACCGTCGACACGGCCAGCACCGTGGCATTGTCACCGCCATTGACGGCGGACACCAGAAGTGTGCCAAGGCCGGGATAGGTAAAGACCTGCTCGGTGATGATCGTGCCGGAAAACACCGCGCCCAGCGTCATCGCCAGTGCCGTGAGCTGCGGTACCATGGCATTGCGGATGACATAGGAAAACACGATGCGACTGCGTTTTACCCCGGCAAGTTCGGCATAGGTGACATAATCTTCGGTCACGACATTGGAGACCAGCGCGCGCATACCCAGAAACCATGTTCCGAACCCGACGAGAATGAGCGAACAGGCGGGCAGAATGGCGTGTTTTATCACCGACAGGATGAAGGGCAGGTTCATGCCCGGTGTCACATTCATGGCAAAGCCGCCGGAGATCGGCAGCACCGGCCAGACGAAGCCGAACAGGATGAGCAGGACAAAGGCGACAATGTAATAGGGGATCGGCTGGACGCTCATGGCGACAAGGCCGAAGGTTTTCAAAAGCCAGTTGTTTTGAAAGTACCCGGCCAGCGCGCCGAGAATATTGCCGAAAAGCCAGGTGATGACGACCGAACAGGTCAGCAATCCGACGGTCCAGGGCAGCGCGCGGAGCACCAGTGTCATCGCCGGTGTCGGGAAGGCGATCAGCGACGGGCCGAGATCGCCGGTGGCGATCCGCCGCCAGAAATTGATGTATTTTTCGAAAAGCGAGCCGTCCACGCCGTAAAGCGCGGTGAGCGCCTCGCGCATCTGCGCGATCGCTTCGGGGCTGAAATTCGAACGGCTGGTGATGCGGCTCAGCGTCTGCTGGACCGGGTCGATCGGCGACAGGTTGGTGATAAAAAAGGCGACCGAGACGCCGAAAAACACGACCACAACCAGTTGGATGGCGCGCTTGAGCGCAAACCAGAGATAGGCCTTCATCGGATAATCCTGTTCAGTTTTGACAGGGGGGCGCGGCTAGAAAAGCCGCGCACAAGCGTTCTCGCGTTTGGGTCTTAAGGGTTAACCGGCTCCAGCTGCGTCAGGATGTAGCGAGAGTTCGCCCAGTTGTTGACCGGGTTGGCATAGGGGTTTTCCGCCGTCGGATAGCCGGTCCAGTAACGCTCGGAGAGCGCGACAAAGACGTTGTAGGACATCAGCGGAATATTGGGCATCTCCTGCAGGTGCAGGCGCACGAACTCTCTGCCAAGCTCGACATTGGTGTCGAGATCGTTGAAATCGCTCATACGGATTTCTTCGATCAGGGCATCGAGTTCCGGATCGCTCCAGCGCATCCAGTTGCGGGCCGGCTGCACGCCGCCCGGTTCGGCGATGAACTGCGAATGATAGCTGTCGAGGAAGAAGGACAGGTCCGGATGGCCGCCCCATGTCTCGACGGCCCAACTGACGACGGCTTCGAAGTCGCCGGCTTCCGTACGCGGCCAGACATCAGGTGCGACTTCGGTCGATACCTTCACGCCGTTCTGGCTCCATGTCTGGGAGAGAATTACGCCGAGGCGATTGATCACACCTTCCGGCGGGACCAGAAGCGTGAATTCGAAGGGCTGGCCATCGGGCATCACCCAGTTGCGCCCCTGCTGTGTAAAGCCTGCCGAGCGCAGCAATTCGCCGGCCGCCTCGACATCCTGCTTCCACCAGCCATAGCCGAAGGCGCGGCGGATTTCTTCCGGATCGGTAGGCACGGCGTCGCCGAACTGCGGGCGCACCATTTCGGCAATCTGCAGGCCGATATCCGGATCATAGGGGTGAATGACACGTTCGCCGGTATCGAGCTCGAAATTGATCAGCTCTTCCTGCATCGGTACGTGATAGTCTTTCGGATGCGTGCCGGTCGGCGGAACCGAGATGGCCGACAGGGTTGCCGCGCCGCGGTAGCTTGCCAGCGACATGGTGCGTGCATCGATCATCAGCGCCAGAGCCCAGCGCACCCGCGCGTCCTGGAACATCTCGTTTTGGTGGTTGAAGACCACCATCGGCAAGGTCGGGTCGGGGTGGGCATAGGGAAAGCCCGGGAACCAGCCGCGCACATCGTCTTCCTGCTCGACGATGGCGAACATGCCTTCCGGGCTCAGATCGTGGATCATGTCGAGATTGCCGTTGCGCATCTCGATCAGCCGGTTATCGATCGGCATATTGTTGCGATAGATCACATATTGCGGCTTCGGCTCGCCATATTCGGCGACTGTCGTACGTTCCCAGTCATCGCGCTTTTCCCAGATATACCAGGTGCCGTTCGGGTCGAAACTGTGCAGCGTGTAGGGGCCGAGGCCGACCGGCGGGTTGAAGTCATAGGTTGTCGGATCGTCGACCTTTTCGAAAACATGCTTCGGCATGATCCAGGCGGCATTCCAGCGCACGGAAAACACCGAATGGAAACGCGAGTTCGGCTTTTTCAGGTTGAACTGCACCGTATGATCATCGAGCGCCTCGACGCTTTCGACCTGTGTCGAGAATGCGCCGCTCCAAAGCATGTTCGGATGCTCGATCTGGGTTTCAACGGTATAGACAACATCGTCGGCGGTGAATTCGACGCCGTCGCTCCAGTAAATGCCCTCCCGCAGCGGTACGGTCAGCTGAGTGTAGTCCTCATTATAGGTCGGTTGTTCGGCAGCCAGCGAATTGTAGTTGACGCCGTCGATCCCTTCATCAGGGTCGATATACCAGAGCGTGTCCAGAACCAGTTGCTGAAGGCCGGTCGAGATGCCGCCACCGGCGCCAACCCAGATATTAAACCAGCCGGGATTGTTGATGACGGATTCAGGATTCTGGATGATCAGCGTCTGCTCGCGTGGCAGATCCTGAATCGGCGGCGCCTCCGCGCTGCCCTCCTGCGCCTGCGCGACGCCGGCCGTCATGGCCATGATCGTCCCGGCGATGGCGCTCAGGACCTTTGAACTGTTCATTATAACCTCCCATTCGTGCAAATTGCCTCACCTAAGCACTGCATTCTACGCTACCGCCAGTAGATGTATTGTCAACATAATTCTAGATTTAAACCCATTATATGGATGTTTTACGTAACTCAAAAATGCAATTTGCTATTAAAACGAGCCCTTCACGGGGTTTGAGCTCAAAATCTATTTTTTTAAATCGAATTTGTTGGTTTAATAGAAAGACACGCAGTGCACTTCCCCGTGGGCTCTCAAAGCAAATGGGAAACGCATGGGATGCAAGCCAGTGGCTGCACGTGCTGCGACCGACCTTGAAGCCACATTGTAGAAAAAAGAGGCGGCGGGCCGCTACCACAACCGAGCATGTCAGCCATCCTCGGTCTTTTCACACGGCCGTCGTCCCTGCGATGCCCACGCTGTGAAAGGATCATCGCCGAAACCGACAAATCTAAAGTACCAAAGTAGTGCTAGTCATTGATCATTGGTATAAGGCGTGACATCGGTTACGACGTGTGCATCAATCAGTTCAGGCAACTCCGGATACCACATGTCTGAAGGCTGGCTTTCGAACATCTTGTCCAGGAACCAGGCAGCAACCCCGGACTGAAGAAAAATCGCGCGGTCTCGTTCTTGTTCCCGCAAGGGGTCTGCATTCAGGACGGCATAGTCGGCGTCAATCCGATACTGGTGGAACCCAAGCTTGCCACCAGACGCCAATTGCCGTTTGATACCGCCGATGAATACAGTCGTGCAAGCCGAGCTGCATTCAGACATGACCAATGTGTTCAGGCCATTCTGCCTAATGGTATTTGACAACCCCCTAGCTTGGTAAATATTACCGCCGGTGCTGGCCAGAATAATCTGTTTTACATCTGGATACGATTTGAGCCGGTGTTTCAGATGGCCCGTAATTCCAAGTTCCAATGAGCCGTTCAAGGTCAGTGACCGTCCATCAGGTGTCGGCTCGATGCTGTATTTTTCTGCACGTTCAGCTTGAAGTGCAGATTGAATCCCTAGATTATCCGGAACCGGACGCGTCATATGCCAAGCGTCAATCGTGTAGGTCATAACCCAGAAAAAGGCCACGACCAAGACCAACTGAGCTCCCCAGACCGGGGCCATATATCCACTGGTGCGGCCATAAAGCTCCGCGGCGCGAATGACCCCGACGGCCTGCCAGACAAATAAGATCCCATGAAAAAACAAAGCCAACAGCAGGACCAATACCTGATGTTCATGGAAATCCTGCCTTTTTTCAGGGCGGAACCATTCCTGCAACACCAACACCAAAATACGAATTAAGACAAGATTGATCCAGAAAGACCATGCAAATCCATGTTCGCCGCGCCAATGCCCGGTCAGATACCGCACGACTGTATGGATGTTCCACACCATATCCGTTCCCCTTCAACCAGAACGATATATCGTGTTGGTTTGCTGCGTCTATCCCGGAGGCAATAAACGACGGCCAGCAAATTGGTTCAATGGCATGTCCTTTCGCTGCCTCCCTACTCAGCGCATGATGTCGATTTATGTGAGACTGAAGTGTAACGCTTTACACTTCAAATGAGACTCCAGTAAGCGTTTTTAGACCTAAACAGGGATTGACCGACCGGTCATAGTGTCGTTGGATGAATTCGTCCCTCGAAGCTCCCCACAGCGGCCGAAACACCGGCGGTGAAAGTCCGGAGGAATTTCTTCTTGATCTTTTGCGCTTGATGCCTATTGGCCGGCTCCTTCGGGCCGGGCCGCAGCGCCTTCGGTCCCGTTGTCATCAACCGCAACGTTTCCCTGCCGGAAGACAAGCGCAAGCACGAGGCCGGCAGCGGCCGTCGCGGCGCCCGCGAGCGCCACGGCCCGATAGCCGAGACCGACATCAATCACCGCGCCGCCGAGCGCCGCGCCGATCGCATTGCCGAGATTGAAGGCGCCGATATTCATTGCCGAGGCGAGATTGGGCGCATCGGATGCCTCCTGAACCACACGGGTTTGCAGCGGCGGCACCAGCGCAAAACTTGCGACGCCCCAAAGAAAGATCAGTGGCGCGGCGCGTATCGCCGACCCCATACCGAGCGCAAACAGGACCAGAAAGACCACAACTGCAGCCAGCGAGACGATCAGCGTGCCATCCAGCGAGCGATCGGCAAACCGACCGCCGCCCACATTGCCAACCGCCAGTCCGAGGCCGTAAACGACCAGCATCGTCGTCACGAAGGTCGCACCGGCGCCGGTTTCGACCTGCAAGATCGGCGCGATATAGGTGAAGACCGTGAACATCGCACTCGCGCCAACGACAGTCAGCAACAATGCTGTCAGCACCGGCCGCCGGAACAGGACCCTGAGTTCGGAACGCATGTCGGCCTTCTGCGCAACCTGCATCGGCGGCAAGGAGGCCGCAAGCGCTGCCATGGTGACGACGCCGATCGCGGCGATGCCGAAAAACGCCATGCGCCAGCCGATGAGCCCGGCCACCCAGGTGGCGAGCGGCACGCCGCCGATCGTGGCGAGGGTGAGACCGGAGAACATCACTGAAACGGCGCCCGCCCGCCTTTCCGGCGGCACGATGCTGGCGGCGACCACCGCGCCGACGCCGAAGAATGCCCCGTGATTGAACGATGTGACGATGCGCCCGATAAGCAGCATGGCATAGCTGTCCGCCATCGCGGACATGAGGTTGCCGACCGTGAAGATCAGCGCCGCCAGCAGAAGAAGGCGCTTTCGCGCCATGCCGGCGAAGGCCAGCGTCATGATCGGCGCACCGATCAGAACACCGAAAGCATATGCGCTGATCAGAAGACCGGCTGCCGGGATCGAAACACCGAGATCGGAAGCGATCAGCGGCAGCATGCCCATCGGCGAAAACTCGGTGACGCCGATGCCGAATGCGCCGATTGCTAAGGCCAGCAAGGGAGGATTGATTTTCATATTGCATTGCCTTCGACGGCTTGGGAGGAATCGCTACTGTGAAGAATGCCGTTCATCAGCCCGCCAGCGTCGGATTGAGGCCGGCAAAGGCGGCCTGCCGCCGATAGGGGAAATGAGGGTAGGGGGGCGAGACGGTGCTTGCGGCATCAAGCCGATCGACCTCAGCATCCGTCAGCGACCAGCCGATGGCGCCGAGATTGTCGCGAAGCTGCGCCTCGTTTCGCGCGCCGATGATGATAGACGAGACCGTCGGACGCTTGAGGAGCCAGTTGAGCGCCACCTGCGGCACGCTCTTGCCGGTTTCCCCGGCGATCACCTCCAGCACGTCGACGATCCGGTAGAGATGTTCGTCGTCGACCGGCGGCCCGAAACTTGCAGTCTCGTGCAGGCGGCTGCCTTCAGGGATCGGGCTGCCGCGCCGGATCCTGCCAGTGAGCCGGCCCCAGCCAAGCGGACTCCAGACGATGGCGCCAAGCCCCTGGTCCGCGCCGAGCGGCATCAGATCCCACTCATAATCCCGTCCGACCAGCGAATAATATACCTGATTGGCCACGTAGCGCGGCCAGCCATGACGGTCGGCAACGGCTAATGACTTCATGATCTGCCAGCCGGCAAAATTGGAAACGCCGAGATAGCGCACCTTTCCATCCCGAACGAGCTGATCAAGCGTCGACAGCACCTCCTCGACCGGTGTGAAGGCATCGAAGGCATGAAGCTGCAGGAGATCAATGTAATCCGTATCAAGGCGCATGAGCGCGTCTTCAACGCCCCTGAGCAGCCGCGCACGCGACGAGCCACCATCATTCGGGCCGTTGCCCATCGGCAATGTCATCTTGGTGGAGATCAATGCCTTGTCGCGGCGCCCTTTCAGGGCGGCGCCGAGCACCGTTTCCGAAGCGCCGTCCGAATAGACATCCGCAGTGTCGAACAGGTTGACGCCCGCTTCCAGACAGATATCGACCAGACGCCGCGCCTCGTCGACGCCGGAGGTTCCCCAATGACTGAAAAGCGGTCCCGCGCCGCCGAATGTGCCCGCGCCGAAGCTCAAGGCCGGGACCTTGAGTCCCGAACGACCCAAAAATCGATAGTCCATTGCGTATTCCCTTTACATGAAATGATCCGGCCTGCATCGAATGCGGTCTTGGGTTCACGTCACAGACGTATCGATGTCCTGCCGAATGTTACGATTGTTGTCGTGAAGTATATACTTGACTTAAAATGTCTGTGTAGACTGTATGTGGGACAACCTGTTTTGCATTGGATTCACAAATGGCGCTAAACACGACCGACCGAACGCGTGAGATGAAGACCTTCATCACGGTTGCGCATGCCGGCAGTCTTTCGGCCGCCGCCCGTGAACTGCGGCTCACGCCGTCCGCGGTCAGCCGCATCATTTCCCGTCTCGAGGATCGTCTCGGGGTGCGGCTTGTCGTGCGCACGACCCGTAGCCTGCGGCTTACTGCCGAGGGCGAGACCTATGTGCATGCCGCCTGCCGTATTCTTGCAGATATCGATGAGACTGAAGAAGCGCTCGCCGACCGTGCGCGGCCGCGCGGCCAGATCCGCGTCAGTGTCGCCACCGCGCACGGCCGCACGACGATCGTGCCGCTTCTCGGAGAATTCACCGCGCGCTATCCCGACATCATCATCGATGTCGATTCGAACGATGAAGTGGCCGATATCATCGGCGGCCGCGCCGATCTGGCGGTTCGTTTCGGCCCGCTTGCCGACAGCCCGCTCACCGCGCGGCGGCTTGGCGAGACCGGCCGCGTCGTCGTGGCTTCACCGGCCTATCTCGAACGCTGCGGGCGACCGGAAAGGCCGGCCGACCTTGAACGTCACAACTGCCTCGATTTCAGCTTCCGACGCATCGAGCCGGGTTGGCCGTTCCGGGAGGACGGGCGCGACTACATTCTGCCGGTCAGCGGCACGATCAAGGCCAATAGCGGCGAAACGCTCGTGCAACTGGCGCTTCAGGGCGTCGGCATCACGCGGGTCGGCAACTTCCATGTGGACGACCTGATCAAGAGTGGCGCGTTGATCCCGCTCCTCGAAGACTACAATCCGCGCGATCGGGAAAGCATTCACGCCGTTTTCATCGGCGGTGCGGCGATGCCAGCTCGCATCAGGGTTTTCGTCGATTTTATGGTCGAACAGCTTAGCGCCAGATAGGCACCGTGGCGTTTTAGGCGATGCGCACAAAGCCTGTTTGGCCTCCCGGATCCAGCCATGGCCCAAACCGACAAAATGATTGTTTCGCCTGCTAACTATCATTATGTTCAAAAAGAAGAATTTAACGGCATATAGATCGGCAAAATATGTGAAGTGGCTCGGTTTGTTTGAACAGGCAGACGGTCTTTCTTAAGTGGTTTCCGGCCTTGTTTATGCTGCCTCGGGGGTGCGGACGAAAACTTGGACTAACAGACACACAGATCATCGTGACGCACGGCTTTACGCTTAGCATGGTCGTCGCGGCGTGGATGAGAATCCCTATCGACGCGGCAGGTTTCGTTGCTTTCCCTGTCAAATCGGGAAGCATAACCCAGCTCAGACAGGACGATTTCTTCCAAAACCGAGCTGTCATCTCCATAGGGGACGTGGCCCATTTATTCGGAATTTGACGGTTGCGATGTGCGGTCCATATGCGGTTGGGCGACCAACAAAGTCAGTCGGGCGGCGTTTCATACCGCCCGACCAGCTGCTAGCCGATCAAGCGCAGGCGCGCATTTTCGAAAGCGTAGCCATCATCATCAAGAGGGCGGCGTAACAGCTCTCGAAACCCGAGTCCGATGTAGAAAGCTACTGCCTGCCGGTTGGCGGTGTACACCTCAAGCTCCAGCTTACCTTTGAGGTTCAGAGCGTGAGCGACAAGCTGGCGTCCGATGCCAAGTCCTTGCCGATCGGGAGCAACAAAAATTCCGCCAATGAAGGTGTCGAGCAGGCTAATGAAGCCGCAGGGTTGACCACCCACACATGCCACCCAAGTCTCGGCATTAGGCAGATATTGATCTTCGATCAGCGTTCGTTGCACAAACAAGCGCTGTTCGCCGATAAAAGGATGAGCCAATAGAGATGCATCGAGCCAGATGCGCGACAGCTTTTTCAAATCGCCTTCTGGCGCATAGGGCCGGATTACGACGTCATGATTCTTCATGAGAACTCCGAAGAAGAGATATGCAAAAAGGTCCGGCAGCCAATTCCTGGTGCCAAGTGAAGCCGCTATTTGCGGTCGGAATCACAAGCCTCTGCGCATAAATCTCCTACTGCTGTCTGCCCGCTTCTAAGGCGCTGCCGAAACGCGGTCAATAACCGAAATTGGGTCGAAAGCGGTCATGGAGTGTTTTTTGCGCCCATAAAGACCGATTGCGACACCACACAAAATCGGTCAGTTCGAAATACATAGTGCATTGATGCGGTCATGTGTTCGCATTTTTATCAAATGTGCGAACATGGCTTCATGTCTCAGACCGTATAGATTCTTCTGAACCATGCCGATTCACAGACGTTCACACCAACCAGATTAAGCACTGGAAAGATCAGTTACTCGAAGGAGCTATTAAAGCCTTCGAAGATGGCGTGCGCAAGGAAGAAGCTGCGCGTGCCGTTGATGTCAAACACATGGATGCGATGTACGACTGGAACCACGTCCTATCCATTTCCCGTCAGGCGAGGGTTCTCGGCATCCGCCGTGGCAATGTCTATTATCTGCCACGGTCGACATCAGTGCCTGATTTGGCGCTGATGCGCAGGATTGATGAGCTGCATCTGGATTATCCCTTCGCCGGAATCAGTATGCTACAGAGGTTGTTGGCAGCAGAAGGCAACAATGTCGGGCGCCTGCATGTCAGAACATTGATGAAGAAGAGGGGGATTGAGACCATCTATTGCCGACGGTCTTGCGTATGTCTACTGACGGGATTCTGGACGTGATATGGTGGACGACTGTTCCGTCTCAGAGGCGTTGAGACGGAGCAGCAAACAAACCACTTCTCTACTTTTGCGAAGCTAGTCTATTAGGCCTTTGCTAGGGCTTGTGCCGCTATGTCGTGCGTCAGATTGCAGCACGATCTTAAGCCGCTATGCATGGGAACGCGAAAATCTATGCCTTCGCCGAGACCAGCGCGCGAAGCGCCTCGACGCCCAGTTCATGGTCCTGATATTGCGTAAGGCCGGAAACAGTGACGCAGCCGACAAAACCGCTATCTGCGGTTCTGATCGCAACGCCCCCGCCAGAATGCACGAAATCGGCATCGCTGAGCTTGAATTGCTCCGGTATCTTACGGCCGCGCTCGTCGCATCTGAGCGTGACCAGCAGCGAGCTTTCGAGGAAACGCTCCACGACATTGCGCTTGCGGCGGATCCATTCGGCATTGTCTGGGCTTGCGCCCGGCATGGCAGCAAAGAATAGCCTTCCGCCAATGCCGGAGACTTCGATCGCGATCGGATGTTTCGCCACCGAGGCGTGCTGCCTGATATGGGTACCGATGGCGAAGGCCACGTCTTCATTGAAGGATGGTAGAACGAGTTGCCCGCGCTCTGCCTCCAGGCGGGTAATACGGTCCTGAAGCTCGCTCATAGGCGTCTCCCGGACTTTGCGTCGAAGACATGAACCTTTTCCGGTGGAATATACGCCGTGACAGCCTCATCGATGTCGAACTCGTCGGCCGCATCGACGACAGCGAGAAACGGCTGATCCGCCGGCCCGGTCGAAACCGATACCAGGGTTTGCGCGCCGGTTGGCTCGACCATGACCACCCGACCCTGAATGCTTCCTTCACCGAGTGCGAAATCCTCTGGTCGGAAGCCAAGAGTTACCGTTTGCCCCGCGTTTTTCGCATAGGTTGCGGGGAGTACGACATCATTTCCGTCGATGCAATGGCCAATGACGGCATCGTCCTTTTGGACTATTTCTGCATCAATGAAATTCATTGCCGGTGAGCCGATGAAGCCAGCAACGAACAAATTTGCTGGCTGGCGATAGAGGTCGAGCGGGCGGCCCACCTGTTCGATGATGCCGCCATTGAGCACGACGATGCGGTCGGCAAGTGTCATGGCCTCGATCTGGTCATGGGTGACATAGACTGAGGTGGTTCGCACCTTCTGGTGCAGGGCCTTGATTTCCGCGCGCATCTGGACACGCAACTTGGCGTCAAGGTTCGACAGCGGTTCGTCGAACAGGAAGACCTCGGGGTGGCGCACGACCGCCCGGCCCATAGCAACTCGCTGGCGCTGACCACCGGAAAGGTTTGCGGGCTTGCGGTCAAGCAGGTTTTCGAGCCCCAGCATTCGCGCTGCCTCGTTTACCCGCTTTTTCTGCTCCACCTTTGGTGTGCGCGAAAGTCTCAGGTTGAAGCTCATGTTCTGGCGAACGGTCATGTGCGGATAAAGCGCGTAGGACTGGAACACCATTGCGATATTGCGCTCGCGCGGGGAAAGATCGTTGACCTTGTTTCCTGCAATCATGATGTCGCCGGCAGTTACTGCTTCAAGGCCCGCGAGCATGCGCAGCAGGGTGGATTTGCCGCAACCGGAGGGGCCGACAAGGGCAAGGAACTCACCATGCTCGACGTCCAGGCTGACATCGTGAATGACTTCCACCGCGCCAAAGGATTTCTTGACGTTCTTAAGACTGATCGTAGCCATGTTACTCCTCCACGGCGTTTTTGTTCAGAGCGGGTTCTTTTCGCGCCAGGCGAAGTACTCGGCTTCGACCTCTTTCGAGATCGGGTAGTATTTCCTGAGATCGGCACCCTGGCTCAGCCGAAGGCGCGCGAAGTCCTCCCAGTCGGCATGCTTGTTGCCCATATCGAGAATCTGTTCGGCAAGTGCGATGGGAACGACAATGGCGCCGTCGTCATCGGCAACGACGATATCGCCCGGCATGACCGTGGTTCCGCCGCAGGCGACGGGCACGTTGACCGCATAGGGCATGAGGCCGGTCTGGGTGTGGAAATTGGGCGTGCGTCCGCGCGACCAGATGTTGACTCCGAGGCCGGCGATCTTCGGCGTGTCGCGCAGGCAGCCGTCGACCACGAGGCCTGCTCCCTTGCGGCCCTTGAAATAGGTCATCATCATCTCGCCGAAAATGCCGGAATGCATGTCGCCGCGTGCATCCACGACAACCACATCGCCTTCCTGCACCAGGTAAAGTACATGGCGATGGATCTGCTTTTCCGGTTCCTCATATTCCTCGCCGGGCGCCAGATCTTCGCGCTTGGGAAGAAACTGCAGTGTTAGCGCCGGGCCGGCCATGCACTGACCAAAGGCCATCGGTGTCAGGCCGGTCAGTTGTGGGTTACGGATGCCCAGCCGGCTGAGCTCACCGCTCACGGCAGCCGTGCCGATCTGCGTCAGACCGTCCACCAGCTTTCTCGGCGGGCGGGTAATGTCGGCGGGTGGTGTGACGGATGGATCGATGATCATATGGAAGCGACCTTTTCCCATGTATGGCTCTTGGAAGAGCGGTAAAGCGCGTCGATCGCCGCCATGTTGTTGACGGCGTTTTCGATTGGATATTCGGCGGCGGTCTCGCCAAGGAAGATTCGCGCGGCGACGTCTGCCTGCAGCGTGTACTGATCGCATGCAGGGATCACCTCCCGGCGCATCTTGTCCGGTTCATTGGCGCCGTCTGCATCGATGGTGATCGTGACTTCTCCGCCCTGCGGCGCGTTGAGCGAGATCGGCACCTCGATGCGGCCCTTACGACCCAGAATCTGGACAGTCTGGAAGCGCGCAAGCTGGGTACCGCAGGCAAAGGAAAGCTGTTTTCCATTACCAAAATCAACAATGCCGCTCATCAGCCGGTCGGTGAGCATCTCAGGGTCAAGATCGCACATGGCGACGACCTGCAGCGGCTCGGCGTTGAAGACGAAGCGCGACAGGAAGAGGGCATAGCAGCCAACGTCGTAGAGCGCGCCGCCGCCGACTTCGGGGATGTTGCGGATATTGTTCGGATCGTCGTTGAAAAAACTCATCGTGGTCTGCATCAGGCAAACATTACCGATCTCGCCGGAGCGGATGACCTCGGCAACACGAAGCCACTGGGGATGCTGGCGCACCATGACCGCTTCCAGCACCTGCTTGCCGGTGCGTTCACGTGCGGCAATCAGACGCCGGGCCTCCTGAGCACTCATCGCGATCGGCTTTTCGCACAGGACGTGCTTGCCGGCTTCCATCGCCTTGATGGACCAGTCGACATGCATGTTGACCGGCAGCGGATTGTAGATCGCGTCGATTTCCGGATCAGCCAGAAGAGCCTCATAGTTGCCGTAACTGACAGGAATCTGGAGCTGCTCGGCGGTTGCTTCTGCCTTTGTCGCATCCCGAGAAGCAATTGCCTGGACCATGCCCAGTTCGGATTTGTTCATACCGGGGATCACCTTGCGCACACCGATTCCGGCAGTGCTCAGGATGCCCCATTTTAGTTTATCGGACATGGATGCCCTCCCATAGGTTTCATATTTGGATAATTAAGTTCCGAATATGGATTGAAAAGAGAGGAAATCTCAGTCAAAGTCAATAGCGAAGAGTCGCGATTACAGCGACGGGCAGGGAAGCAGGAGCGCCCAATGAAGATCACTGACCTCAAATGCGCAGTCATCGGAAACCATCCGGTTGTCCGCATCACAACCGATGAAGGGATTGCGGGGGTCGGTCAGGCCGAGTTCTACAAACCGTTCCTCAAGCCGCAAATCCTGGGGCTTCGCGAGGCGATCCTGGGAGCGGACCCGACCGACGTTGAGCGCGTCATGCTGCGTATTCGCCAGCGTGGCGGTAACAAGCCCTTCGGCAGCGCCGTCAGCGTTATTGAAATGGCGCTCTGGGATATTGCCGGCAAAGCCGCGAACCTGCCGGTCCACAAGCTGCTAGGTGGCAAGGTGCGCGACAAGCTCCGTGTCTATAATGGCGGTATCCGCTTTCCGCTGAATGGCTATCGGCCGGAAGACTATGCCGATGACATGCGCAAGATGATGGCGCTGCCGGAAAGCTTTACCATGGTCAAGCAGCCGATCGCCTTTCACTGCGCGATGAAGGAGATGGTTCCCGGTTTTCACTATGGCGAGCATGCGGGAGCGGGACCGCACGGCATTCTCGAGCGCGGCAAAATTTCCGAAAAGGGGCTGCGCCACACGATAGATTGCGTGGAAGCGATGAAGGAGGTGGCCGGCACCTCGGTCGGACTTGCGCTTGACTGCGGTCCGGGCTGGATGTTCTCTGATGCGCTCAGATTTGCCCGCGGGGTGGAGCATCTCGACCTGCTCTGGCTCGAAGATCTGATCTCCGGTGATTATACGCCCTGGTCCGACTCCGACCTCTACCGCGATCTGACGACTGCGACCTCTACGCCGATCCATACCGGTGAGCAGATTTATCTCAGAAATAATTACAAGCCATTGATCGAGGCACGCGCCATCGATGTGATCGGGCCGGACCCGGCCGATGTCGGTGGTCTTGCGGAACTCAAATGGATTGCCGAATATGCCGATCTTCACGGGATCATGATGGCGCCGCATGGCACAGCCAACGGGTTGATCGGCCTTGCCGCGCTCATCCAAGTCAGCGCAACGCTTCCGGCGAATTTCATTGCTTTTGAATACCCGATCGCCGTTCCCGAATGGTGGGCCGATATCGTCACCGGGCTGCCGGAGACGGTCGTCAAGGATGGCTTTGTCGATGTGCTGACAGCGCCGGGTCTCGGCGTCGATCTGATTCCCGAAGCCGCCGAACGCTATTTGAGTGACGACGACGCGGATTTCTTCAAATGATGTCAGCCATTCCAGCCAGTGGCACCCCGTGTCGGCACGGCGGGAAGGTCGGCCGCGATCGCGCCGGCGGCCGAGATGGTGGCTGCCCTGAGCATATCAAGGCGCCCGGCATTGGTCTCGTCGGCAAGATAGGGCAGGCTGAGTGCCGCGATCGTCTTGCCGTTACGATCCGGAACCGGGGCGGCGAAGGCGTTTACACCGGTGGAGAACTCGCCTTCGTCCCAGGCCCATCCCTGGCGGCGGATGCGAGTCAGCTCACTGCGCAGGTTCTTGACCGAGGTGATCGTGCGGGGCGTGTAGCGCGCCAGTGCCTCCGGCAGAAGGGCGTCGAGTTCCGATTTCGTCAAGCTGGCGAGCAACACTTTGCTCGCAGCCCCTGTATGAAGCGGAAAACGCTGGCCGGGCACACCTGCAAGAGCGTGTCCGCGCGAACCCGGACTCGCAGCGATCACGACCACTCCGTCACCGCTGAGAACAGAAAGCTTACAGCCTTCGCCGGTCGTTTCGGACAATCGCTCCATATGAGGCGTCGCGAGCAAAACGATATCGATATCGGCGGCGCTTGGCAGAACGCGTGCAGCAAGCGAGATGAGGCGAGTGCCGAGTACGTAGTTGCCGTCCGGCAGGTGCCGGACAATCCCATAGGCGTGGAGCGAGTTGAGCAGACGGTAAACGGTCGTGCGCGGCAGATGCAGCACCTCGACCAGTTCCCGCATGGATGCACCGCTCGGTTTCCGCTCCAGATAGGCCAGCACATCCATCATGCGGTCTATCGCTGGAATCCGGTTTTTTTCCAAAGCCGCGCTGTGCCCCTTGGCCGCCTGTCCCTCACTCTTCATCTTCATCGAATAATCCCAAATATGAACTTTTCTTCTGGGTATCGGGATTCCGTGTGCTTGTCCATCCGGTTGGCATACAAACATTAGTTTCAACCTACATTGCATAGGAGTTATAGCAATGATTTTTACCGGAATCGGCCATGTTGCCATCCGCTGCACGGACATCGATCGGTCGCTTGCATTTTATACGGATGTGTTCGGCTTTCCAGAAATGTTCCGTCTGAACCAGGACGACGGCCGAGTCTGGCTGGTCTATCTGCGCGTGACCAACACACTCTATCTCGAGCTTTTTCCGGATGGTGACGGCAACAAAGTCCCGGGTCCAAATGCTACTGGTTACAATCACTTATGCGTCGAAACAGGTGACATTGACGCCGCTGCAAAGCATATCGAAGCGCTCGGCGTGCCGCTCGTAAAACCTGTCGTGACGGGACGTGACGGCAATCGCCAGTGCTGGATTGATGATCCAGACGGTAACCGCATCGAGATCATGCAAATGATGCCGGACTGCATGCAGTTTGCCGCCATCAAGGCCATGAAGCCCGAACGTTCATAGAAACGAACCAGACATGCCACCGTCAGGATAAATCTCTTGACTCGGCATATGATAACAAATTAGTTTCATATAAAGAACAATTAGTTTCATATATGGACTTTTTATGAGTGTTTCGAAACCGGGAGAGGCAGAGGTTTCGGAGATCACGCTCAGGGAGCAGAAGATGCGAGTAGGATTAACACTTTTCGGAGAAAGCCTTTCTCCGGCTGGGTCGCGTTTCGCCGCTCAGCTCGGCATCCGTGATGTTGTCATCCATCTGGTCCGTTATGGCCACAATGCCGATCCTTCCGGCTGGCTCGCCGGCCAGCCGGGGCCGCCCCTCTCTGAAGATGCTGACGCACCGCTTTGGGACTACGAAACACTTTCGGATGTCGTGAAGATGCTGGCTGCGGACGGGATTCGTATCGCTGCGCTGGAGAACTTCTCGCCTTCCTTCTGGTCTGACATCCTTCTGAACGGCCCCCGGCGGGTCGCGCAAATGGACCGCCTGAAGCGGCTCGTCCGCGATTGTGGGCGAGTCGGCATTCCAGTCATCGGCTACAATTTTTCACTGGCCGGCGTCTGGGGCTGGCAACGCCGGCCTATCGCCCGCGGCGGCGCGGTGGCCACGACATTTGACATGTCCCGTTTCGATCACGACCGCCCGATGCCTGACGGCGTCGTCTGGAACATGCGTGTGCGGGAAGATCGGGGGGACGGTCACGTAAGCTGTTCCGATCAGGAGCTTTGGCAGCGTCTCGAATGGTTTTTGAAAGAGCTGGTGCCGGTGGCGGAGGAGTCAGGCGTAAAACTTGCCGCCCATCCGGACGATCCGCCGGCAGACAACCTTCGTGGAACCCCCCGGCTAGTCAATCGTCATGAGAAATACGACCGGCTGCTGTCGATAATCGACAGTCCTTCGAATGCTATGCAGTTCTGCATTGGCTCATTGATGGAGATGCCGGGCGACATTTATGAGACGACGCGCCACTACGCCCGGACTAGACGGATCGCCTATGTGCATTTCCGTAACGTCAAGGGCAAGGTTCCCCGCTATGCGGAGGCCTTCATTGATGACGGTGATACGAACATGGCAGAAATCGCCCGGATATTGCATGCCGAAGGTTATGACGGCGTGCTTGTCCCCGATCACATCCCAGAAATTTCCTGCCCTGCCCCGTGGCATGTCGGGATGGCGCATGCGGTGGGTTACATGAACGCCCTCCTCAAGACGGCGCCGCGGCTCACTAAGCCGCAAATGTCTTGAACACAGCAACATTTCTTGATTGGGAGGAAGAAAACATGAAACTCAAAACCAAACTTGCGTTGACGGCGGCCGTGCCGTTTATCCTGGCGCAGGCCCCGGCCTTTGCTGGTGAAATCACCTGGTGGGCGCCTGAGTTCGGCGCCGACCGCGCGGAAACGCTTGCACAGAAGTTCGAAGAACAAAACCCCGATATCAAAGTCAATGTCGAAAGGGTTGTGCCGAGCGGTCTGCAAAATCGTGTCCTCGTGGCCCTGCAATCGGGCAACACTCCGGACCTCATAGATGTCGCCAATGGCTGGACCGTTCCTTTTGCCATGACCGGCCAATTGCTGCAGCTCGACGATATCGTGGCAGAGCAGGGTATCGACCTTGATGATTTCCTGCCGGCGGCAGTCAACACGGCAAAGGTGGACGGCAAGCTCTACGGACTTCCCTTCCGAGCCGAAGCTCATGCTATGATCTACAATAAAGGCATGTTCGAGAAAGCCGGACTCGACCCCGACAAATTTCCGGAAACCTGGAGTGAATTGAACGAGACGGCAAGCGCCTTGACCTCCGGTTCGCAATACGGAATGGGGATTGCCGGGGGTGGCGAGGTCTCCAACACAGTCTTCCGTTCACTTCCTTTCCTGTGGATGAACGGCGGCGGCATACTGTCGGAAGACCTTTCCAGCAGCATTCTCGACGCGCCTGAATCGGCCGAAGCTTTGGAATTCTATACCGATTTTAAGGCTGACGGATTGGCTCCACCTTCCACACTTGAAAATGACGGGACCGCGCTTCGTCGCCTGTTTATCGCCGAAACCATTGCGATCTATCAGTCTGGTCAGTTCGACCTGGCTTCGATTACACAGGAGAATCCGGACATTGACATCGGGACGGCGCTTATTCCGCATCCGGAGGGCAAGGAGCGGTCTGCCATTCTCGGCGGATGGAATTTCGTGATTCCGGCCGCGGCCAAGAATAAGGGCGATTCTGCCGCATTTTTGAACTTCCTTGTGCAGCCCGAGAATATGGGATTCTATACCGATACCTTTCCGGCACGTCAGTCGGCGATGGACATGGAGCGCTTCCAGAACCCGCAGTTCGAGCCTTTCCGCGAAATGCTGCAATATGCCCGCCCTCAACCAGCGGCAAACAACTGGGTCCAGATCACGCAGATGTATTTTGATACTGTCCAGGAAATCCTTCTGGGTGGTGCGGACGTCAAAGAAGTACTGACGGACACAACTCAACAGATCGACAGCCTTCTGCAGTAAGAGCAAATAGCCGGGTCGCCGCTATGGCGGCCCGGCAGCCCGGCCGTTTTTCAGGAGGAATGCCATGCGTGTCAGTTCCCGTTTCACCGGACCGCTGTTCGTGTTTCCGGCACTTTTCGTGCTCGCCCTGCTAGTGTTTTATCCACTGGTCTACACAGTCGTCCTTTCCGTCACCGACCCTGCGGGCAACTATATTGGCCTGGAGAACTTCAGGACCATGCTCGATCAACGCCTGACCGGCGTCACGCTTCGTAACACCTTCGTTTATGTCGGTTTTTCGATTGTGTTTCAGATTATTCTGGGAACCGCGGTCGGCTTGCTGCTCAATGCGCCCTTTTGGGGGCGCAGTGCCCTGCGGGCGATGATCGTCGTGCCGTGGGTCATACCAGGTATTGTCGCGGCAACCACATGGGCGTGGATGTTCCATACCGAGTTCGGCATCATCAACTACATGGCGCAAGGCGCTGGTGTTATTGATCAGCCAATTGGCTGGCTCACCAATCCGAACACCGTCATGCCGGCACTTGTCACAGTCAATGTCTGGAAGATGTTTCCATTCGTCGCCATCATGGTACTGGCAGGTTTGCAGGCCATTCCGAAGGATGTTTACGAGGCAGCGCGCATCGATGGCGCCAAACTGCATCATGAGATCATCTTTGTAACCCTGCCTTATCTGAAACCGGTTCTGAGTTCGCTATCGCTGCTTCTCGCCATCTGGGGACTGAATGCCATCACCATCATCTACGCGATGACCGGTGGTGGTCCCGCCAACCGCAGTATCATCCTGCCCATTCAGATATTCCGGCAGGCCTTCCAGTTTTTTCAGTTCAATCAGGCTGCGGCTCTCTCGGTGATGTTTTTGGGAATTACCGGCGTGCTGATGGTCCTTTACGTAACTGTATTCGCAGAGAAAGAGTAAGGTTATGGCTTCTCGTACCCGGGCCAAATGGCCGCTTTACCCAGCTGTCGCCGTTGTCGTCGTAATTACGATGTTCCCGTTTCTGTGGATGCTGATTTCGTCGTTCAAGGGGCTCAGCGAGCTCTATACCGTTCCACCGACATGGATTCCCGAGACGCCGAGTTGGACGAACTACATGAAGGTCCTGTTCGATTCTAACGTGCCACGCTATTTCCTGAACTCGGTCATCATCTCGGCAGGCTCGACAGCCATTGCGCTGGCGCTGGCCATTCTCGCTTCTTACGGCTTTGCTCGGTTCAAGTTCAGGGGTAAGTCGCTGGCGATCTCCATGATCATTGTCGGCCAACTTCTGCCGACGGCTGCCATCATCGTGCCGCTTTATGTCGTGCTCAACTGGCTTGGTCTACTCAACACCTATCTCGGATTGATCCTCGCCTATCTGATCCTGACACTGCCGCTTAGCGTGTTCATGCTAATCTCCTATTTCCGCGGTATTCCAGTTGAACTCGAGGAAGCGGCAATTGTCGATGGCGCTTCGAGGCTCGGTGCACTATTGCGCATCACATTGCCGCTATCGCTGCCAGGTGTTGTCGCGGTGATCGTCTATGCCTTTGTGACGACGTGGAACGAATTCATCTTTGCGCTGTGCTTTGCCATCGATTCCTCAACCAAGACGTTGCCGATCGGGCTGTCGGAATTCACCACCGAATTCAACACCGACTGGGGGGCGGTCATGGCCGCCTCGGTCATCATGACGGTTCCGATCGCCATCCTTTTCCTCGCCATGCAAAAGCTCTTTGTCGGCGGTTTGACGGCCGGCGGAACCAAGGGCTGAAGGAGATATCATGCCTGACAAAATCCCGATGATGGGCCTTGGAACCTACGGCCGCCTTGAAGAAGACGGCATCCGCGCCATCGTGTCCGCGCTTGAAATCGGCTATCGCCACATCGACACGGCGCAAAGTTACGGCTCAGAGCCATCGGTCGGTGAAGCTGTGCGCAGGAGCGGCCTTGATCGCGATGAAGTCTTCATCACCACCAAGGTCGCCCAGAAGAAGCTCGACCGCGCCCAGTTCATGCCCTCAGTCGAAAACAGCCTGAAGGACTTGAAGGTCGATGTCATCGATCTCGTGCTGATCCATTGGCCGTCCATCGATCCCGATGTGCCGTTCGAAAGCTACATGGAAGTTCTCGGCCGCATCCAGGATCAGGGAAAGACTCGCCATATCGGCGTCTCCAATTTCCCGATCGCACGCCTGAAACAGGCTGAGGAAATCCTGGGCCAGGGCAGGATCCACACCGACCAGGTCGAAATCCATCCCTTCCTGCAGAACGACAAGCTCGTCGATTTCGCCTTGTCGAAAGGCATCACGCCGACGGCCTATATGCCGCTGGCACAGGGGCGCGTGGCCGATGATCCGGCGCTGCAGGAGATTGCTGCGAAGCATGATGCATCCGCGTCGCAGATTTCGCTGGCCTGGTTGATGCAACGGGGTATCGCCGTCATTCCCGCGTCCGCCAGCGCCGAGCGCCAGAAGAGCAATTTCGAGGCGCAGAAGATTGTTCTGAGCAAATCGGACATGGAGCGGATCACTGCTCTCGATCGGGGCTTCCGCATCGTCGTGCCCGAAGTCGGCCCGGACTGGGACTGACGTTTTAAGTCGGTCTCCTGAGCGACAGAAACAGCAAAGGCACGGGCGGCTGACGCCTGGCCGCAACATACCGGAATTGCGATCATGAAAACCGTTCTCGGCGTCGGGCTCATCGGCTGCGGCAATATCTCGTCGGCCTATCTTGCGCGTGCCAAAAGTTTTGCAAATATCGCCTTTGCCGGCGTAGCCGACATGAACATGGCGGCAGCTGAAGAGCGTGGCGCGGAATTCGGACTGCCAGCGATGACGCCAGAAGCGCTTCTGGCGCATCCCGATGTCGATATCGTCTTGAACCTCACGCCCCCTGCCGCGCATTTTGCCGTTTCGAAGATGGCGCTAGAGGCTGGGAAACACGTCTATTGTGAAAAGCCGTTCGTATTGGATGTCGCGGAAGGCAAGGAACTGATAGCACTTGCCGAGACGGGGGGGCTCAGGATCGGTTCTGCACCCGACACGACTCTTGGGGCCTCGCACCAGCTTGCCAGGCATATGATTGATGATGGCGCGGTGGGGGCCGTGACGTCAGGGACCTGTTTCGTCATGAACCACGGCATGGAGGAATGGCATCCGTCTCCCGATTTCTTCTTCCGCAAGGGTGGCGGTCCGATCCTCGACCTTGGGCCATACTACGTTGCCAACCTTGTCCAGCTTCTCGGTCCCGTGACGCGTGTTGTGGCTGAAGCCTCGAAGCCGGAGGCATCGCGGATCATCGGCACAGGTCCGCGTGCCGGCGAAATAGTGCCTGTTGAGGTCGCGACCACGGTTCAGGCAATCCTCACCTTCGATTCCGGTGCACTGGTGACGTTAGTGGCAAGCTGGGATGTCTGGCAGCATGATCTGGCACCGATGGCGCTCTATGGCAGCGAAGGCACGGTCCACGTTCCGGATCCAAACTTCTTCGACGGCCCGGTGGTGGTCACGAAAAGGCGTGAAACTTTCGAGCTACCGCAGTGGAATCATCCGCTCGGACCACCCAATCGCACGGTTTCGCGCGGCAAGGTGGCTGACTACCGCACTTCCGGTCTCGCCGATATGGCCCAGGCGATTGTCGAAAGACGCCATCATCGCTGCAACGGCGAATTCGCGCTTCATGTCGTGGACGTTCTGACCGCCATTTTGCGCTCAAGCGAAGAAAAAAGTGGTATCGCTGTATCGACCCGTTGCCTTAGGCCCGAGGCTCTGGGGGCTGATCAGGCAACACGATTGCTAAAGACATAGCAGAAGAGGTAGTGTTGTAATGTCTGGATCGCGCCGGTTTTTGGCCAGTGATGGTTCTGTTCGTGAAGGGGTAATGTCGCCCGGTTCAGTACCAGCCTTTTTGGTATTTCAGAACCACGCGGGCTGTGAGTTCCGCGGTTTCCGCTATTCGGCTTGTCTGGAATCGCAATGGTCGGGGCTTCAGTATCAGTTTTTCTGGGGAGCATGTTCTTCAATGGCCGCAAGGGCGGTATAGGCATTAAGTTCCATCCCCCTAAGAACCGGACGTGCGAGTCACCTCGCATCCGGATCAAGCCATTCTTCAGCACCAGAGTGTGGCACCGAACAACTTGACTGAGTGTTTCGCAATTCGACAATGGGCGAAGTGAGCGGTCCATGCTAGTGTGGTGAATTTGAAATTCGCCTCATTATTGCAGCAACCTCGATTGCGAATTCCAAATTCGAAAACCACACTAGAAACATAAACTTGCTAGTCACCCTCGTTGAATCTGACGCTCGTTCAGAGCAAGCGGAACAATGAGACGAACTTCAGATTCGGGTGACTAGATCAAAAGGATTCGCCGCTCCCCGGATCTTGACGTGCCTCGCTGTCGGGATCGTCATTGCGCGGAAGAGCCGACGGCCACTGATGTTGGCATCTGCTGAACTCTTCATCGCAAAATCCCAGGACCGCCTTGTCCATCGTGACGTGCTCCAGAAGCCATGGATGGCTGAAGTCTAAACAATCTCTGATGTCACCTTCCAGAAACCACTTTGGCGAAGCTCGCTTGGCCAGAGTGATGAAGCACTGTAAGCGGTGTTTTCGCCCCACATTGCTCACCTTAGCGTAATCGTTGATTGAGTTTCCATGGAAGAACGAAGAGGAGCTTCTCTGTCTGACGTCAGCGCCGGTGGGACAGATTTGAGGATTTGAATAAGGGAGGATTTCTGGTTCATCTTATCAATTAGGAGATCGAGATGACGAAG
>NZ_SMAR01000038.1 GCF_004342225.1 Martelella mediterranea
TTCTTGTCATACGGGCTCCTGTTGACGGCATGATGCCGGATCGAAGAGCCGAAAACCACTTATACCGCCTGTTCAGTTTTCCCGAGCCACTTCAGTAATGAGCTGCTTCGCCGCCACGCTGTTTTGCGGAAGCGTTGCAGCTCAGCCGACATCCTATCCGCTAGCGATTGAAAATTGCGGCGAAACCGTCACGTTTGAGAAGGCGCCGGAAAATGCTGTCGCTCTTGGCCAGAACAGCGCCGAAATCATGCTGTTGCTTGGCCTGGAAGACCGCATGGGGGCCACGGCCTTCTGGCCGAATAATGTTCTGCCAGAACTCGCCGAAGCCAACGACAAGGTCAAGCTGCTGACGGTTGAATTTCCAACGCTTGAACCTGTACTGGCACAACAACCCGACTTTGTTGCAGCCATGCTGACAACATTGATGGGGCCGGACAGTCGTCTGGCCAAGCGGTCCGACTTTGAAGACCTCGGCATCCCGACCTATCTTTCGCCAAGCGCCTGCTCGACCACGCAGAACACTGGCGATGCCTATGGCAGCCGCGATAAGCTCTGGAACATGGATCTTCTTTACAAGGAGATCGATGACATGGCCCGGATTTTCGATGTGCAGGACCGTGGCGATGCCGTTATCGCTGACTTCAAAGCGCGCGAAGCAGCATTGCGCGACGAATTCGCGAAAAACGAAGATCTGACCTTCCTGTTCTGGTTCTCCAGCGCCTCACCGGCTGACGATGCATATCTCGGTGGCGGCAATGGCCCATCCGGCTTCATCGCCGACCTTCTGGGCGGGCGCAATGCGATTGAAACAAAAGCCGAATGGCCGACGGCCAACTGGGAAGGCATTATGGCCGCAAATCCCACGGTCATTGTCGCTTCACAGGTTGATCGTAACCGCTGGGACCTCGACGAGGCCGAGAACAAGATCGCATTTCTTGAGTCAGATCCAACCGTCAGCCAGATGGACGCCGTTCAGAAAGGTCGTATTCTGGTGATGAGCGGCGCTGCCATGAACCCCAGCATCCGCACACTCTATGGCGCAGAGGAACTGGCTGAACAGCTGAAAGAAACAGATCTTTCGCAATGAGAGCGAAGGGTGAAACCAGAGCCGGATTGCGGCTGGCGTTGCTTTTATTGCTATCGGGCATTGTTCTGATCGGTGCGGTCGCCGCTGCAACAGCGATCGGCGATTACAATATACCGGTGAGGACCGTTTTTTTGACGGTCACCAACCAGATCGGCCTGACTGACGCTGACCTGCCACGGATTGAAGAAAGCGTTGTCTGGAATCTGAGGCTAAGCCGCAGCCTTGTGGCTGCGCTTTGCGGATCGGGACTGGCGATCTGCGGTGCCATTCTCCAGGCGCTTTTGCGCAATCCGCTTGCAGAACCCTTCGTTCTGGGTGTTTCCGCCGGTGCTTCAACCGGTGCGGTCTGCGTGATCGTTCTAGGCATCGGCGCGGGCGCTGTATCGCTTTCGCTCGGCGCCTTTGTCGGCGCATTTTCCGCTTTTGCGCTGGTCGCACTCCTCTCCAACGGTGCAACCAGCGGTCCGAACCATACGATTCTGGCCGGTGTCGCGGCTTCCCAGCTGTTCAACGCTTTGACCGCCTATATCGTTACGACATCCGCCAGCGCCCAACAGGCCAGAAGCGTGATGTTCTGGCTTCTGGGAAGCTTTGGCGGCGTGCGATGGCCGCAGTTTTATCTGCTGCTGATTGTTCTGTTCGTCTGTCTTGCGATCTGTATCATTATGGCGCGCACGCTCGATGCCTTTACCTTTGGCGATGAGGATGCCGCGGCGCTGGGCATTCCGGTGGCCCGCATCAGGCTGATCCTGTTTGCCGTAACCGCGCTGATGACCGCCACCATTGTCAGTCAGGTGGGCGCAATCGGTTTTGTCGGCCTGGTTGTCCCACATGCTGCCCGTTACATCGTCGGTCCCCTGCATATGCGGCTTCTGCCCGCCGCTGCGGTCGTCGGTGCAGTCTTTATGGTGATTGCCGATATTGCTTCGCGGGTTCTGGTTGATCAGCAGACCATTCCCATCGGTGTTGTCACCGCTCTGGTTGGCGTTCCGTTCTTTGCCATCATTCTTTACCGTGCGAGGCCGCAGACATGAGCGTCATCGCTGAAAACCTGACATGGGGCGTGAAACGCAGGACCATCGTAAAGAATATCTCGCTCAATGTCGCTGAAGGCGAAACGCTGGGGCTGATCGGGCCGAACGGTTCCGGCAAGTCATCGCTGCTGCGCCTTCTTGCTGGGCTGAAGCGCCCGGCGGAAGGCTCTGTGAATATTCACGGCAAAGACATAGCCCGCACAACGCGACGTGCTCTTTCAAAAGAAGTTGCGTTTGTCCAGCAGAATGCGACCACTGACACCAATGTCAGCGTGCGCGATGTTGTTCGCCTCGGTCGCACACCGCACCGCTCGGCTCTTTCGGGCTGGACACCTGCCGATCAGGATGCTGTGGCAAACGCCCTTTCGCGCGTTGGCATGGACCATCTGCAGAACCAGTCATGGCAAACACTTTCCGGCGGTGAGAGGCAGCGTGTTCATATTGCCCGTGCCCTGGCACAAAGTCCGCGGGTCATGTTTCTTGACGAACCGACAAACCATCTCGATATCCACCATCAGATCGAAATACTGCAAACGATCCGACAACTCGATCTGACCAGCATTATCGCGTTGCATGATCTCAACCTTGCTGCGATGTTCTGCGACCGGATTATCACCTTGAAAGACGGTGCAATCGTTGCGGCCGGCACGCCGGAAGCCGTCTTGACAGAAGAGCTGATCCGCAATGTCTTCCGCGTGAACGCTTCCGTCAGCACCTCTCCTCACCACGGCCACCCCGAAATTCATTTTCGGGCCAGCTGAAAACGGCAGGATGACGGCCTCAAGCGTTTACTGCGAATAGCAGAACTCTTTTCCTTCCATCGGCCTGGCATAAACAGTCTCACCGCCGGTAAAACTGCGATCTCCGGACGTCCGCGCCACCAGGGGCCCGAGTTTTTCAGCTTCCAGATGCACAATCGTATCGGCGCCAAGCCGCTCAACATGGCGGACAACCCCTTTCCATTTTCCATCTGATGGATCGATCAAAACATGTTCCGGCCGGATGCCATAGGTGTCGCAGTGCATTTGCCGGGCGACCTCGCCTTCATAAAGGTTCATCTTCGGGCTGCCGATGAAACCGGCGACAAAGGGCGTCGCCGGGCGCTCATATAGCTCCATCGGCGTGCCGATCTGTTCAATCCGTCCGTTGTTCAGCACAACGATCTTGTCGGCCATGGTCATGGCCTCCACCTGATCATGGGTTACATAGATCATCGTATTTCCAAGCTTTTCATGGAGATCTGTCAGTTCAATGCGCATCTGCGCACGCAGTGCCGCATCAAGGTTCGACAATGGTTCGTCAAAAAGAAAAACATGCGGGTCGCGAATGATGGCGCGGCCAATGGCCACGCGCTGCCGTTGGCCCCCGGAAAGCGCCTTCGGTTTTCGGTCCAGAAGAGCCTCCAGCTGCAACACCCTGGCCACATCTTCAACGCGTGCGCGAATTTCTGCTTTCGGCGTGCGCGTCAGTGAAAGGCCAAAGCCGATATTTTCCGCAACACTCAGATGCGGGTAAAGTGCGTATGACTGAAACACCATCGCAATGCCGCGTTTGGACGGCTCTTCATAGGTGACCTCCTTTCCCGCGATCTCAATCTGACCGGAAGTCACCTCTTCCAGGCCTGCGATCATTCTGAGCAGGGTCGACTTTCCGCAGCCGGAAGGCCCGACGAAAACGCAGAACTCACCTGCCTCGACTGTCAGGTTGATGCCTTTGATCACTTCCAGTGCACCAAAGGATTTCCGGATATCGTTTAAAAGAACATCGGCCATGATTTATCCTTTCACAGCGCCCGACGTCATGCCGGCGACGATCTGTCGATTGAAGAAAATGAAAACGAGAAGCGGCGGGACCGTCACCAGAAGAATATTCATGAACAGAAGGTTCATCTGACTGACGAACTGGCTCTGGAAATTGTAAAGCGTGATCTGGACGGTCACATTCTCGCTGCCCGGCAGGTAATAGAGCGGATGCGTGAAATCGTTGAAGATTGTGATCGACTGAACGACGATCACCGTCACCGTCACGGGCTTTAAAAGCGGCAACACCACCTTGAAGAAAATCTGCCACGGTTTGGCCCCGTCAATCAGTGCCGCTTCGTCCAGATCGCGCGGGATGGTGGCGATAAAGGCCCGATAAAGCAGCACTGTGAAAGACAGACCATAGGCAAACTGAATGAGGATCATACCGTGCAGCGTCTTGAAAAGACCAAGGCCCTGCAGAACCCAGATCGTCGGAACGACGGCGGGCGGGATCATCAGTCCGGCAAGCACGAAGGCATAAATGACGCGATTGAATTTCGATGGTCTGCGCTGCAGCACATAGCCAACCATGGCGCCGAATATAACCAGGAGCGTTATCGCCCCGACGGTGATCACGGTTGAGTTGAAATAGGCAAGCAGCAGCATGTAATCGCGTGCCTGAACCACTGCGACCAGATTTTGCCAGAGCTGCCATTCGCCCGGCCATGTAAAGCTCGGGTTGGCCGCTTCCGCCGACGATTTGGCCGCATTCAGCAGAACAAAAATGAACGGGATCACGAACAGAATAAATGCACATGCCAGAGCGATAAAACCGTGTACCAGTTTGCGTCTGTTTTTGTTTTTCAGGCTCACAGCTCAAGCTCCCTTCGATTGAACCACCATGCCAACGGCGCGATGATGAGGGCGATGAGAACAAACAGGATGACATTGCCAGCAGTCGACAGCCCGTAAAAGCCGGCCTGATACTGTTTGTAGATTACCGAGGCCAGCACATCGGACGAGAAGCCGGGACCGCCACGCGTCATGGCCCAGATGAGATCGAACAGTCGCAGACCACCAATCAGGGACAGAATGACAACCGTGGTCGTTGCAGGGCGAACAAGCGGCACAGTGACTCGCCAGAAAAGCTGAAACCGTGTCGCTCCATCGATTCTGGCCGCTTCGTAATATTCGTGACCGATCGCAGCCAGCCCTGCGATATAGATCAAAGTCGCAAGCCCAACGCCACGCCAGACATCGACAAGCGCCACTGAATAGAGCGCCAGCTTCGGGTTGGTCAGCCAGCCCGGCCCGTCAATACCGACGAACTCAAGCGCAACATTGATTGCCCCATGCGTGGGGTGCATCATCTCGGAAAACAGAATGCCGACACCGATGGTCGAGACCAGGACCGGGAAAAACACTATGGAGCGCAGCAACCCCTGCCCGAAAAGCCCGGAGGTGAGCAGAACGGCAAGCAAAAGCCCAAGAACCGTTTTGGCACCCGAGGTCAGGAGCGCGAAAATGATCGTGTTGGTCATGCCCGTGATCAGAAAGGGCTCACGAAAGAAGTCGATAAAATTCTGGACCCCGATGAACTGAAAGCCGAAGAGGTCCCAGTTGGTCAGGCTGAACCAGAATGATGCGGCTGTCGGCACCAGAAACATCACCGTGAAAACGACGGCAGCAGGCGCCAGAAACCAGTATGGGTAAGGTGATTTCATCTGCATGGCAGCAGGCTCCGATTTGGCATACGGGGCTTGAGCCCGGCCGCCGTATTGGGGCCGGTGCTCTCATGCGGCATTTGGATCAGGCCGACAAAGTGGTCGGGCTTTTGCTTACCAGTTCGGCAAGCGAAGCTGTTTGGCCTGCTTTTCGACATCCCGGTCATAAAGTTCAGCGGCACTGTCAGCGTCACGGATGCCGGTTCCCACCTCGACGGTGATCTGCTCCAGCCCCGGTCCCTTGACCGGCGACAGGAATTCCAGCGCCGGTGCTGTGCGGCCTTCCTCTTCGAAATAGGGCATCATATCAGCCACCGAAGGCGCAACATCATCAGGCAAGGTGCAGCCTTCAATCAGATAAGGCCCTGTCGCGCCCACCGTTTCCGTCATGATATCGCAAGCCTCAGTCGTCGCAACAAAGTTGACGAAATCCTTTGCGATATCGACGTGATCGCCATCTTTCGGCACATAATAGGCTGCAGGCATCCACACGGTCAGGCCGTTGACCTCAGCATTATCGCCGGGTTGCGCGAAGAAGCCGACGTCTTTCAGCTGATCCGGGTGGTTTTGCTGGATCGCCGGAATTGCAAAGGTCAGCATCGGATAGTGAACACCTTCACCGGTGGCGACCATACGCAGCCCATCATTATAGGTCGCGGCACCGAAATCCTCATTGAAATAACCGGATTCGTGAGCAGCCTGAAGCCGCTCAAAGCCTTTCATCGCTGCCGGTGTATCGGCAAACTTCGCTTCGTTTGCGGTGAACTGTTCCGCAAAATCGGGTTCTGCCTGGAGTAGGTTGTAAAAATCGGCCAGCACGAATAGCTGCGAGGTCCAGGTATCGCGATAGGTCTGGATAATCGGCGCCTTGTCTGTCTGCTCGGCGATCACGGCATTATTGGCCATGAAGTCATCCCAGGTCTTCGGGATTTCCAGCCCCAAGGCCTCATACGTTGGAATATGATAGAGAATACCGCCGCCCATGGCCGGCTGAACCGGCACGCCGTAAATATTCCCGTCAGAATCAGATACCGTCGTTGAAAAGCTGTCGATCAGATTGCCGATGTTCGGCAGATCATTCAAAGGCTCAAGCGTGCGCGATGGCCGCAAGGCCTGCAGAAGAGACCCTGAATTGTAAAGAAACACATCCGTCATTTCACCGGTCGCAAGCCGGGTCTTGACGATGTTGTCACCTTCACTCCCGCCGGGCCGCGCCTCCACAGTGAATGTGACATCCGGGTTCTTTTCCGAATAGGCTGCGGTGAGCGCTTCAGCAATCGCGATCGTATCCGGACTGTTATCCACCAGCAGGCTCAGTTCCTCTGCGAAAGCCTGACTTCCTCCACCGAAAATGCAAACAGCCATCGCTGTTGCAGCAACAAATTTCATTCTCATGACTTCTCCTCCCAATAAACCGGCCTCCTCAAGCCGGGGCGAAATGCGGGGCCCTTCAGCCCCCGCTCAGATCGAAACCGATTTCATGGCGGCCAGAATTAAGAGCAATCTCCTCTTGTTCCGTCAGACACGGCTTTCCATTGATTTCGAGTTTCTTCCGTCCGCCAACAGGCAATACCGCCCTGATGCCTTCAGGAAGCATAACGGTATAGATGACCCGCCCGCCCGAGATGCGCCAGTTAGCAGACAAACGCCCGGCCCTGGTATCATGCCACATCTTAACCTGGCCGAGGGCAGGAAGAATTGCCGGATCAAGGCGAACCTGACTAAAGCCCGGACCGTCTGCTGAAGGGTGAACACCGGCGACATCCTCAAACAGCCACTGGCAAACGGCGCCGTAGGCGTAGTGATTGTAACTGTTCATATCCGGATCGTAGATCGTGCCATCCGGCCCGATAGCGTCCCAGCGTTCCCAGATCGTAGTCGCCCCCTGCTCGACCTGATAAAGCCAGCCCGGAACCTCGCGGTTCAGGAAGACTTTCTCGGCCAGATCATTCATGCCCAGCTTCGTCAGCGCTGGCAAAAGCGCAGGCGTTCCAATGAAACCGGTACCAATCAGATAACCGGCATCCTCGATCACACGGCGGAAATAGGCCTTCGCTGCATCAAAGTGCTCTTCAGGCACAAGATCATAAAGGAATGCAAGCGCGTAGGATGTCTGGTCATTGTGCGCCAGGCGTCCGGCAGGGCTGAAATATTCATGCACAAAGGCGGCGCGAATTTCCTCACATCTCGCCGAAAGGCCTTTCTCAACCTCGTCTTCACCGAGAATTCCTGCAATCCGGGCCGTCAGCTGCGTTGAAATGAAATGGTAAAGCGTTGCAGCACAATCATCGGCAATTGTCGGGCGCGGTTTGCGGTTATCTCCCACCGGCTGGAGCCAGTCACCGAAGGTAAAGCCAGTCTCGCCCCAAACGGAGTGCGGATGAATGATCGGTCCATCCGAAATCGACCAGAGGTAATCGAGCCAACGCTGCATTGCCGGAAAACACGCTTCAAGGACGGAGCGGTCGCCATAATGCAGATAAAGCTGCCAAGGGATCATGACGATGGCATCGCCCCAGCCTGTGGAACCGGCCCAGTCGCCCGGAAAGATATCCCGATGAAGGCGCGTTGGATCCGGCGAGAAATGCGGAACGGCACCGTTTTCACGCTGATCATGCATCACATCGCGCAGATATTTCTGTAGAAAAGTCTGGCAATCGCCCAGCCAGCAGGCTGTCCCGGCGAAGACCTGAGCGTCACCCGTCCAGCCAAGTCGCTCATCGCGCTGCGGGCAGTCTGTCGGTACTTCGATGAAATTGGCCCGCTGCGACCAGACCGTATTCAGAACCAGCCGGTTTACTGCCGGTTCACCGCATTCAAACCCGCCCTTGACGTCTGCAATCGATGAAATCGGCACCTGTTCAACGGCGACAATTTCCGCTTTGCCGTCAACGGCGATGCGCGCATAGCGAAACCCGGTGAATGAAAAGACCGGCGCGTAGGTCTCTTCTCCCTCGCCCTTCAGAATATAATGTGTCGCAGCGCGGGCGCTGCGATAATTGCGGTTATCGAAGGCTTTGTGAGGCCCAAGCACTTCGGCATGATCGATATAGACGGAAGCGCCTCGTTCACCGCTGACGGTAAACCGGACATAGCCCCCGGCATTTTGCCCGAAATCATAGATAAAACGCCCTTCGGAATCCTGCCATTTCTCAACAGGCGCGTTGGATTCCAGCGCGCGTACAGGGAAAGTCTCATGGGCCACCAGCTTTTCCGTATCGAAAGGCAGCACCTCGACAGCGCCAGTTTCAGCCGCATGTTCGAGCCGGGCATCATAGTCCTCACCATAATAGATACCCGAAGCCGTAACAGGCAGGAGCCCACTCTTCCAGCGATCATCGGTTTTGAGAAGAACCGCATCGCCATCGACCACCTCGGCGATTGCGGCGATCCGGTCACCCCAGCAGTTGAGTATTTTCTGATGCTCCCACATCACCTGCGAGCGATACCAGCCATCGCCCAGCCAGATTTCGATGCGGTTATCACCTTCCACCACGAGATCCGACAGGTCGTAACATTGATAGGCAATGCGATTGTCATAGCAGGTCCAGCCCGGCGTCAGCAGATCCTGTCCGACACGCCTGCCGTTGATGAAAGCACGGTAAAGACCGAGTGCGGAGATAAACAAAGCCGGACGCGCGCCTCCCTCCGGCACGACGAATGACGCGGTCACAAAGCACTGTTGGGTGCCACGGCCTGCATCCACGTCAGGTGCGATCATATCAGCCTGCCATGTACGCCCGGTGAGGCCGGTGTCGGCGTGGACACTGGTTGCCATATTCATCGTTTTCCTCCCTCAGTCTGGTCGACATCCTCTTTATGTAGACCGTTATACGTAGACTGTTCTACAAAATCAGTTGATTTGCAAGAGTGAACCGGTCTATTTTTTCACAACACTGATTTCTGAAAGGATTTTCATGGACAAGCCCGCCCGCGCCAGTCGCGTTACAATCCGCACAGTGGCGGCGGATGCCGGGGTGTCGGTGGCAGCCGTCTCTAAAGTTCTGCGCAATGCCTATGGCGTAAGCGATTCACTGAAACAGAAAGTCATGACGTCCATCGACAAGCTTGGCTACCGGCCGAGCACGGCGGCGCGTGGCATGCGCGGGCGCACATTCACGATTGGCGTTTTGCTTGTCGGGATGGATAACCCTTTCCTGCCGCCACTTGTCAGCAGTTTTAAACAGGCAATGGGCAAAGAAGGCTACAACACGCTGATCGGCGTGGGCGAAGCCCGCACGCATGTGGAAAGTGCCTTGATTGATTCCATGATCGACATGCGTATCGACGGACTGCTTCTCATCGCGCCGCGGATCAGCGGAGCGACACTTGATCACTATGCCGGGCAGGTCCCGATATCGGTGATCGGCCACCATGAGAATACGGCCAAAACCTTCGATACAACCAATGTTGACGATTTTTCAGGAGGCCGCGCGGCCACGGAGGCGCTGATAAAAAAGGGCTACCGGGACATCGCCATGCTCTGCCTGAAACACAGCAAACGCCGCGATGGTGAGGTCTGGTACGAACGCGAACGCGGATATCATGCAGCAATGCAGGAAGCCGGGCTTGAGAATTTTTCCCGCATTGTCCGGATTGCGGAACGCCCGGACGAGATGCAGCCGCAGCTTCTGACGTTACTGGAAGAGCCCGGACGACCGGAAGCCTTTTTCTGCTGGAGCGATATTCACGGTGTACCGCTGATCAACGCAGCCCGTATGAAGGGGCTGCGCATTCCCGGTGATCTCGGACTGATCAGCTATGACAATACAGCCCCAGCCGGTCTGCCCCTGATCGGCTTGGCAAGTATAGACCAGAACCCCACGATACTGGGGCAATGCGCGGCAGATCAGCTCCTCTCCCGGCTCAAGGGACGCGCAGAGGCCTCCCATGCAGTAATCGAACCCGAGCTGATCATCCGTAAAAGTTTCTGAGACTTGCAACCTCAGTAAATATGATATTTACAGTCATATTAAATATTCAACGGTGACGAATATGAAGCTACAGCATCGTGCTTTGGGCATCCGAATGGATGCACGGCGCTCTAATGCCTGTATTCGCTCAGCCTTAAATCGTGTTTCCGGCGCAGATTTGCTGCGGCGAAAAAGCAGTGGTGTTTGACATGGGCTTTCAACCTTCCATGACCTGGCATACGGAGGGCATCCACCCGGTTGCACCGGCTCAGTGGCGCCAGCTTGATGGTCTGATGAGTGTCTGCTGGGATGCGGAAGGCGCGACCGGGGCACATGCCTACTACCGTTCACCAAACCCCAGAATCGTGATCTTCTTTAACGATGTTTCAGCATCCATCCGGATGTCGAACCGGCAAGGTGGCATCGGCAAGGATGACCGCCCGCTGACACGGGCGATTTATGTGCCGGCAGGCATGCCGATGTGGACGCAGTTTATTGCGTCACACAGGTTCTCACACCTCGACCTGCATCTGCATGAAGATCGGCTGCTTCGTTTTCTCGCACCATCTGTCGGCTCGTCTGTCGCCCGCACCATTTTACGCCGCCCGGTCGAGATCCAGGATATCGGACCAATCGAACCGCTTGCGCGCATGATCGCCGATGAAGTGGTCCACCCCAGCCGGCATCCGGTCTATGCCGAAAGCCTTGTCGGGGCCGTCGCGGCAGCATTGCTAGACATTCCTGCCGATAGCGGCGAAAAAGGTGCCGACGGGCGGATCACGAAAGCCCAGATGAAACGGCTGCTGTCTGCCATTGAAGGGAAAAGTGATTTTCGCATGAGCGTAGCAGATATGGCGGATACGGTCGGGCTTTCCGAAAGCTGGTTTTCTACAGCCTTCAGACAGACCACCGGGAAGACGCCTTTGCAGTGGCAGCTTAGCAAACGCATTGAACGCGCGCAGAACCTTCTTGTTTCGACCAGCCTCAGCGTTGCAGATGTTGCCGCACAGCTCGGCTTTTCCGATCAGGCGCACCTGACGAAGGTTTTCCGGCAGGTCACCGGAGAAACGCCCGCAGCCTGGCGGCGGGCGCAATTGCTTCAGTACCGTTGAGCGGCACCGACCGGATTTGCGGATCCGACCAGTGCCTTGCTGCATCTTGTCAGACCGTCACCAGGTCTGGCGCAACGTTGCATAAACGGCGCGCCCCTGATTGTACCAGTCTGCACCATAGCCGCCGTAAGCGATGTATTTTTCATTGAACAGATTGGTCGCATTGACCTGGAATGTCGTATTTTCCGCAACCTGATAGGTGAATGCTGCATCGAAGGTGATGTTGGGATCAGAAGAAATCGCGTTGTCTTCCGCGAAATAGTAAGAGCTCTGATAACGTGCACCAAGCCCGAATGTCATATCGCCGCGGCGGCCCTCACCTTCAAGCTTGTAATCCACCCAGAGCGACGCAACATTGTTGGGAACGAAGGAAAGCTGGTTGCCGACATTTCCACTCGTCCCGTCCTCGACAATATCGGACATCATGTAGGAATAGGCGGCTGTGAAGCTGATATTGTTCATCAGCTCGGCCTTTGCTTCCAGATCAACACCGCGAACACGGGATTTGCCGATGGTTTCCTGCATGTTCGTTGCCGGATTGGTGACGGTGATATTATCCTTTGTGAGGTCATAAACCGAAGCACTCAACAGCGCCGGAAACGCAAGCGGTGCGTATTTTACGCCGACTTCGTACTGTTCGCCGCGTTCCGGATCCACACCGAGCGATGGCGGAGCAACAGACTGCGCATAGCTGGCATAGGTCGAAACCTCATCGGTCACTCTGTATGTCAGTCCGGCACGGGCGGTAAACTCGCTGAAATCTCCGCTTTCGCTGATCCCGGTCAGCTTGTTGCGCTGCTTCAGATCCAGCCAGTCATTACGCAGGCCGACGCTGGCGATCACCTTGTCGGCAAACGTCAGCTCCTGCTGCAGATAAAGCGATGTGGTTTTCTGCTCGTTCTTCCGGCTCTGATATGGCCCTGAATAATTCGGTCCGCCTGAGTAGACAGGATTGGTCCAGTCGATCCCGGGCGCAGGCGCATAATAGGTATCACTTGAACCGGAATAGGTGTCGTACTGAAGGCCTGCCAATGTGCGGCTGTCAACATTTTCGAACGACGTATCATACTGGAAATGCGCATCGATGACGAAATCGTCGTATGAGCTGTCATTGCCGTAGTAATACCGGTCGGCGATGGTGTCGCCATCATTCACCATCTCATACACATAGGCGTAGCCAAAGCCGGTATCGGCATTGGTGTAACGCGCTTTCGAGCTGAAGCTCAGTCCCGACCCGAAGTCATGGTCGAACATCCAGGTGACGGTATTCCGGTTTACATCATTGTAGTTATAGTCCGGCTCACCGAGGAAGAAGCTGCGGTCAAAATCCGATCCGATGGGATGACCGCCGCCACCGGGCGTGCCTTTTGTATCGAGATAGTCATAGATCAGCGTCATGCGCGTCGCATCAGAAGGGCGCCAGGTGAAGCCACCCATGACGAAGGTCTCGTCATCTCTGGAGTAGTCATATTCTGCATCTGCATTCCGGAATTTACCGGTCAGACGATATGACAGCGTATCGTCTTCAGTCAGGTTATCACCAAAGTCGAACCCGGCCTCGGCGTGACTGAAAGAGCCGCCGGTAACATAGGCCTCTCCAAAACGCTCACGTTTCGGTTGCTTGGAAACGTAATTAACCGTTCCACCGGGATCCGAGACACCATAAATGGTTGAATCTGCGCCCTTCAGCACCTCGACACGTTCAAAGGCGTAAGGTTCCTCACGCACGCCGCCAAAGGCTGAGCCAAGCGGCAGGCCATCACGATAGGTATAGGCATCGAAGCCGCGGATTTTGAAAAAATCAAAGCGGTCGTCCGAACCATAGAAATCAGTTGTGACACCGGCGGTATAGTCAAGCACCTGCTCAACTGTCTGGGCATCACGCTGCTGGATTTCTTTTGCCGTAATCACCGAAACCGAAGCCGGAATATCGAGAATATTCTGAGAAAGACGCCCACCTCCGGAGCTTCCAAGCGCAACAATGGAGTTGGCGTCGTTATCGCCATAGGCATTGAGGTCGATATAAACCGGCTCAAGGACTGTCGTATCGGCATCAGAAGAAACAGGCGCAGAAGCGGTGATCTGATCCTGTGCCAGAAGTGTGGTCGGGGTTGCGGCCAGCGCGGTACAGCCCAGAAGAACAGCCGCCCTGTATCCAAGTGTTGATCGCTCGTCGTGTTTTTTGTTCTTTGGGTGATCCATCTTCAGATTCCGCAAATTGATATCAGATTATGCAGCGCCGGGTTTTCAGCACACCGTCTTGGCAGTGGTCATAGAAGCGCCACGTTCTGCCTGTCATTAACTTGATTGATTTTGTCTAGTATTGTAATTTTCCCGGTATTTGTAGGATTCCCCTGAAACTTCGGCTCTGCCATCCGGCGTGACCGCGACGAAGCTTGACCTCTTTTTCTGAACATGAAACTAGAAGTCAACTTTTATCCATCTTCATGGGGTCGCCATGCTGCGCTTTTTATCTGTGTTGACCATTGCCATTGGACTACCGCTTTTTGCAGCGGGCATCGTTCAGGCGGGCGAAAAGCTGGACGAGCCGATCACAATAGAGCACGCCTTCGGAACCACGGTCATCACTGAAAAGCCGGAGCGTGTGGCGACTGTTGCCTGGGGCAATCATGAAGTGCCTCTGGCACTGGGCGTTGTGCCGGTTGGCTTTGCGGCGGCCAATTTCGGCGATGATGATGGTGACGGAGTGCTACCCTGGGTCGCAGAGCGGCTTGATGAACTGGATGCCGAAACACCGGTTCTTTTCGATGAGGGGGACGGGATTGATTTTGAAGCCGTGGCGGCTGTGAAACCTGACGTGATCCTTGCTGCCTATTCCGGACTGAGCCAGTCGGACTACGATACCCTCAGCCAGATCGCTCCGGTTGTCGCTTATCCGGATTCCCCGTGGTCTACCAGTTGGCGCGACGTTATCCGCATGAACAGCGCCGGCCTTGGAATGCCGGAAGAAGGCGAAAAGCTGATTGCGAAAATCGAATCCGAAATTGCTGCAGAGGTCGCCCGCTATCCGGGGCTTGCGGGTAAAAAGGCAATGTTCATTACCCATCTGGACCCAACCGATCTCAGCGTCATCAATTTCTATACCACGCATGACACGCGTGTTCAGTTCTTCCACGATCTTGGGCTTGAAACCCCCCAAAGTGTTGCCGAAGCGTCGAAAGACGGTCGTTTCTCCGGCTCGGTCAGCGTTGAACGGATCGATGCATTCAACGACGTCGACATCGTGGTCACTTATGGCAATGACACGCTCGTAAAAGCATTGAAAAACAATCCGCTCTTCAAGCGCATGCCCGCCGTGCAAAACAATGCCATTGTGACACTGGGGCGTAACCCGCTGGGCACGGCAGCGAACCCCACGCCGCTTTCAATCTCGTGGGTTCTGGAAGATTATGTCGCGCTTCTGGCCGAGGCTGCCGGCACAGAACAATGAACGGTACCGCGTTCCAGCCAACACAAATGCACAGCATTACCGGATACCGTTCACCCGGCAGAAAACTTGTCTGGCTTGTTGTGATGCTTGTTATTCTGGTGCTGCTGATGGTGGCCTCGCTGGCTATCGGCGCACGCCCCGTAAGTGTCTCTGATATCGCCGGTGCGCTTGCAGGGCATGCACAGTCGATCGGCGAAGCCGTGGTTACGATGCGCATTCCACGCACGGTGCTTGGCGTTCTGGCTGGCGCGGCGCTGGGGCTATCCGGGGCGCTGATGCAGGGGATGACACGCAATCCACTGGCAGACCCCGGCATTTTCGGCGTGAACATGGGCGCATCGCTGGCTGTTGTCATTGGTGTGGCCTGGTTCGGAATCGTTTCTTCTGCAGCCTATATCTGGACCGCTATCTTCGGCGCCGGTGTCACGGCTGTCTTTGTGTTTCTTGTCGGTTCGCTCGGGCGCGGCGGCGCAACCCCGCTGAAACTGACACTGGCTGGCGCGGCAACATCGATTGCATTTGCGTCTCTGGTCATGGCTATCGTGCTGCCCCGCGGTGATATCGCTGGCGGTATCCGCGCATGGCAGATCGGAGGCATTGGCGGTGCGACCTTTGCCCGCATTTTGCCTGTTCTTCCGTTTCTTCTGGCTGGTCTGACGCTGGCCATGATCTCGGCCCGCAAGCTCAATGCCCTGGCGCTTGGCGATGAACTGGCCGCGGGGCTGGGGGAAAATGTCGCGGTCGGACGGGGACTGGCGGCCGTTTCAGCCGTGTTGTTGTGTGGCGCAACCACCGCGATATGCGGCCCGATCGGTTTTGTCGGCCTTGTCGTGCCCCATATCTGCCGCCTGCTCATTGGCGTCGATCACCGCTGGCTGCTTCCATTCTCCGCACTTGGTGGAGCCGCCCTGCTGCTTGCCAGCGATATTGCCGGACGGCTGGCCGCCCGCCCCGGTGAAGTCGATGTTGGCATTGTCACCGCCTTGATAGGCGGCCCTTTCTTTATCTGGATTGTCCGGCGTCAGCAGGTGCGTGAACTGTGAGCGACACTTTTCATAAAGCCGTAGCCATTGCCGCAAGGCGAACGCAACAACGGCGAAAACGCAACGCACGCATGGTGATACTTACTGCCATACTTGGAATGATGTTTGCACTGACGCTGATGCTGGGCCAATCATTCACACCGCCCGGTGACGTCATCGCCGTTTTGCTGGGGGAAGAGGTGCCCGGCGCTGCATTCACAGTTGGCCAGTTGCGCCTGCCACGCGCTGTCATGGCGGTTCTTTCCGGTCTCAGCTTCGGGCTTGGCGGTGTTGCCTTTCAGATCATGCTGCGCAATCCACTGGCCAGCCCTGACATTATCGGGATCAGCGCCGGCGCCAGTGCGGCCGCTGTCTTTGCCATTGTCGTTTTATCGCTGAGCGGACCGGCGGTGGCTGTTTTTGCTGTTGTCGCTGGCCTTGGAGTAGCCCTTCTGGTCTATGGTCTCGCATTTAAAAATGGCGTGGCAGGAACACGGCTGATCCTGATCGGTATCGGCGTTTCAGCGATGCTTGAAAGCATCATTGCCTACATTCTTTCTCTGGCGCCGATGTGGGATCTCCAAGCTGCCATGCGCTGGCTCACCGGCAGTCTCAATGGTGCAAGCCTCAGCCAGGCGATGCCGGTTTTGTGCAGTCTCATTGTCTTCGGTGGCCTGCTGTTAGGCCAAAGCCGCGATCTGGAAACACTTCGTCTTGGCGATGACGCCGCATCAGCCCTCGGCGTCAATGTCAGACGGACGCGATTACTCGTGATCATCACGGCCGTTGGCCTCATCGCGGTCGCAACGGCAGTCACCGGGCCCATCGCCTTTGTTGCATTTCTGTCCGGGCCCATCGCAGCCCGGGTATTCGGCCAAAACGGCCCTCTCCTCTGGCCCGCCGCACTCACCGGTGCATGTCTCGTTCTGCTCGGCGACTACGCTGGCCAGTTCTGGCTGCCTGCCCGATATCCGGTTGGCGTGGTTACCGGGGCGCTTGGTGCCCCTTATCTCATTTATCTCATCATCAGAGCTAACCGCTCAGGAGGTACGCTTTGAGTAAACTCAGGCTTGCAGCTGAAGACATCACAGCAGGCTATGGCGAAAGCGACATTCTCGAGAAGCTGAATTTTGAGGTACCAGCGGGAAAAGTTACAGCGATCGTCGGGGCCAATGCCTGTGGCAAATCGACCCTGCTGCGCACGCTCTCCAGACTTCTCACCCCCAGATCCGGCCGGGTCATGTTGGACGGTAAGGCTATACACAAAATGCCGACCAAAGCGCTGGCGCGCAGACTCGGCTTGCTGCCGCAGTCGCCTCTGGCCCCTGAAGGCATCACGGTTGCCGATCTGGTCAGCCGCGGGCGTCATCCCCATCAAGGCACCTTTGGCGGCTGGACGAAAGCCGATGATGAGGCCATCGCCACCGCGCTTGAAACCACAAAAACAGATACGCTGGCCGACCGGGCCGTGGATGAACTTTCCGGCGGACAGCGCCAGCGTGTCTGGATTGCCATGGTGCTGGCGCAGCAGACCGATATGCTTCTGCTGGACGAACCGACCACGTTTCTCGATATCAGCCATCAGGTCGAGGTGCTCGACCTTCTGACCGACCTCAACCGCAAGAATAACACGACAATCGTAATGGTCCTGCACGACCTGAACCTTGCGGCACGCTATGCCGATCATCTGGTGGCCATGCGCGCTGGCAAGCTCCATATTGCCGGTTCACCCGAAGAGGTTCTGACAGAGGCAATGGTTCGAGATGTTTTCGCTCTTGAGAGCAGGATCATCAGCGATCCCGTTTCCGGCAGGCCCATGATGGTCCCGATTGGCCGGCACTATTCGAACAGCGACCGGTAAAGGCGTTCCTTTCGGGTACACGGCAAGTCCTATCGCGATCCTTTTTGGGATACCGCGCTTCGATGATGCCGCTCTTTTCCACGTAAAACGCGATGATTTCCCGGATTCTGTGGGAGATCGACTGAGGCACCTGCCCTGAAAAACAGGCATTTTCATTTCTTGCCCGAAAATAGCTGTATATCTGATATACATGATATATAAGATATACAACAACGATGGAGGCACAGATGGGTTTCGCATCTGATGGCATGATGGGCATTTCAGGGAGTGGGTTCAGCGGTCGCTCAGGCACGGCAACGCAGATCGTGCACAACCGTCTTCGTGCTGAGATTGTCTCTCTCAAGCGCCTGCCGGGCGAAACGATCAGTGAAAAGGAAATCGCGGCAGAATGCGGGCTCAGCCGAACCCCCATCCGCGAAGCCCTGCTACGGCTGGCCGAAGAACAGCTTGTCGATATCGTTCCGAAATCAGGCACACGCGTTTCACGCATTCCGGTGGCCTCACTTCTTGAGGCACAGGTTGCCCGCACAGCCCTTGAGCAGGTCAATGTGCGTGCAGCGGCCGGCCGGGTGCAAGGCAGCGATATCGCCAATATGCGGGCCATGATCGTGTTTCAGCGCGAACGTGTCGAGGCGGGCGACAGCGATCAGTTTCATGCATCAGATGAAGCGCTTCACCGCGCAATCGCGGTTGCTGGCGGCTATCCGGGCATCTGGCGGATGATTGAACAGGTCAAGCTACAGGTTGATCGTTACCGCAGGCTGACACTGCCACAGGTCAATCGCATGGAGCGGGTTGTCGAAGAACACAGTGAGATCGTCGAAGCCATTGCTGACCATGATGTCGACCGTGCCGTCATCGCCATGACGAAACATCTTGAAGGGTTAGGCATAGAAGACCTGCGGCCAATCCGGGAGCTTAACCCAGACTATTTCATCGGGGACATTAACGGTGCCTTCGAGAAATGGAGCGATGGAAACATCGCCGACCAGAAGCAAGGCCGTTCAGGCCCAAAACCACTGAACGACTAGCGTAGCAATTCAATACCCTATTGGGAGGTAATTATGAAAAAGTTCAATAAAGTCCTTGGCCTGGCAGGTGTCAGCGTTCTCGCTATGGGAACGGCATTCGGCCCTTCGGCGGCTTTTGCCAAGACCGTTTTCGAGATCGCGTTCAACCAGCCGGAAACGCATCCGCAGTTCAAGGCGATGCAGCGTTTCGGCGAGGCACTTGAAGAACGGACCGATGGCGAATACTCCGTCCAGATTTTCCCGAATGAGCTGCTTGGCGCTCAGAAGGAAACCGTGGAAATGGCACAGACAGGCACGATTGCCATGTCGCTCGCTGCAGCCAGCCTTCTTGAAAGCTGGAACCCCGATTTTGTGGTTTTCAACCTGCCTTACGTCTTCGACAGCATCGAACACCAGAAGCAGATCGTGAATGACCCGGAAATCGTCGGCGATCTTTATAATTCCGTCGCTGATCAGGGTATCGTCGTTGTCGCCGCCTTCACCGCTGGCTCGCGCAACGTTTATCTGAAAGACCATCCGGTTCATACGCCGGAAGATCTGGCTGGTCAGAAGATCCGCGTGATGCAGTCGCAGACCAATATCGACATGATGAACATGATGGGCGGCAACGGTATCGCCATGGGTCAGGGTGAGGTTTACACCGCCATCCAGACCGGTGTTCTTGATGGTGGCGAAAACAACGAAGTGACCTACTGGTCGCTCAAGCATTCGGAAATCGCGCCGTATTTCTCCTACACGCAGCATCTGATGATCCCCGATTATCTGGTGATGAACGTCGATTACTTCGAAGACATGCCCGATGACGTGAAGACGATCTTCATGGAAGAGCTTCAGAAGGCTGCCAATTACGAGTTCGAAGTCTTCGCTGAAGATGCGGCCAAGTCCCGTGCTCTGGCTGAAGAAGCTGGCGCCAAGTTCAATGAAGTCGACCTTCAGCCCTTCCGCGATGCCGTTCGTCCGCTGACGGAAGAAAAGCTCACCAGCGACGTGACCAAGAAGATCTACTCGCAGATGCACCCCGCAAGCGAGTAATCTCAACCATCACGCAAGCCAGACGTCCCCGGAATACCGGGGCCGTCTGAAACGTCGGCCCGGAAGCCGAAAGGTTTTCCGAAAGAAGGCACGATGTGCAGTCGATAAAGACACAGAGCATCCTTCAAGCGTCTCATGGACGCACGACTTTCCGGGATGAGAAAGAAACTTGCTATGCATACGATCAAACTTTGGATAGATCGGTTTCTGGCAACCATCTGCATCACATTGTGTGGTCTTCTGACCTTTGTCGTCACCTGGCAGGTGATAAACCGCTACATCTTCAGCGGCGCCGGTGCGATGACAGAAGAACTCGCAAAGATCATGTTTGTCTGGCTGGTTCTTCTGGGCTCAGCCCTGTTGTTTGGCGAAAAGGGCCATATGAATATCGGGATCTTTGTCGAGGCCTTTTCGTCGCAAAGGCTGAAAGGCTTGTTTCAGCTTTCGACGGATGTCCTGATCCTGCTGTTTGTCGTTGCCATTCTTCTGATCGGCGGGCTTGACGCCGTTGACCGGACAATGCGCCAGACCAATGCAGCCATACCGTTTTTGAAAACCGGACAGATCTATCTTGCGCTGCCGCTCTCAGGCGCCTTTTCGGCATTTTACTGCCTTTACAACATCTGGAACGACATTCGCGCCCTGCTCCAGCCGGCCAAGGCTGAGCCAGCAAAAGGGGAGGCCCAATAAATGGCAAATGCAGCCGACATCGGTCTTATCCTGCTCCTCTCGATACCGATTCTCTTGATGATCGGTGTTCCGATCAGCGTCAGCATGGGCATTGGCTCGGTGCTGGCAATGGCCACCATTTTCACATTCGATCGCATGGCGATCACATCTGCCCAGCGTATCTTCGCAGGGATCAACTCTTTCTCGCTTCTGGCAATTCCCTTCTTCATCCTTGCAGGCAATATCATGACCTCGGGAGGGATAGCCCGAAGGCTGATCAACTTTGCCAAAGCACTCATCTGCTTTATTCCCGGTTCGCTGATGCAGACCAACATCGTCGCCAACATGCTGTTCGGTGCGATCAGCGGTTCCGGTGTTGCTGCTGCTGCCGCCATTGGCGGAGCCATGGGCCCGCAGCAAAAGGCAGATGGCTACGATCCGAAGGTATCTGCTGCGGCCAATATTGCTTCGGCCCCTGCGGGCATGCTGATCCCACCAAGCAACACTTTCATTATCTATTCGCTTGCAAGCGGTGGCTCATCGGTCGCGGCTTTGTTTATGGCTGGCTATATTCCCGGCATTCTTTGGGGCATTGCCTGCATGATCCCTGTGGTCTTCTTCGCCCGCAAGGCTGGCTACAAGTCCGAACGGTTGGGCAGCTTTAAGGAAAATTTCCGGATCACGATTGAAGCGATCCCGGCCCTGATGATGATTGTGATCGTTGTTGGCGGCATCATTTCCGGCATTTTCACGCCAACGGAAGCCAGCGCAATCGCGGTTGTTTACGTGACTGTTCTGTCACTGGCCTACAGAACAATGTCGCTGAAGATGGTCCCTGATCTGCTGCTGGCAACGGTAAAAACCACAGCAATGATCATCTTTATGATCGGTGTTTCATCGATCATGGGCTGGATCATGGCCTATGCCCAGATCCCGAATGTCATCGCTTCATCGCTGTTGTCGATCACCGATAACCCGATTCTGATCATGATCATCATGAATATCGTGATCCTGCTTCTGGGCTTTGTCATGGACCCAACGCCGGCCATCCTGATCTTTGCGCCGATCTTCCTGCCGATTGCCACATCTTTGGGTGTCGATCCGGTTCACTTCGGTGTTCTGATGGTCTTCAACCTTTGCATTGGCACAATCACGCCGCCGGTCGGTCCGATCATGTTTGTCGGATGCCGCATTGCAGAGCTGAAAATTGAGGAGGTGGTGAAGCCGCTTCTGCCGTTCTTCTTCATCCTCGTGGCACTGCTGATGGCCGTGACCTTTATTCCTGAGCTTTCGCTGGCTCTGCCGCGTGCCGCGGGTCTGATTCAGTAAAGCAACGCTCAGCGAAATGGCTGCGCCTTCGGGCGCAGCACTCAATCGGTGAGATCAAGGAGATACAGCAATGATTTTCGGGCGTCTTGATAACCTCAAAGCCGAACAGGAAATCCTGCCGGAAGCGGTTCGTGAGGGGCTGCGTTTTATCAACGACACAGACCTGGCGAATGCGCCTGTTGGCCGTGTTGATATCGACGGAGATCGCATTTTTGCGATGGTTCAGGACTACGAGACGAAACCCCTTTCCGAGAACCGGCCAGAATCGCATATTCGCTATCTCGATATTCAGTATGTCGTTTCGGGCCGCGAAGTGATTGGCCTTGCTCCGCTGGATGGAGCGGGGGCGCCCGTCACCGATCTTCGTGAAGAACGCGATCTCCTGTTTTACGACGATGTTTCCGGTGAAATGCCGCTGACCATGAATGCAGGCAGCTATGCCGTTTTTTATCCCTGGGACGTTCACCGGCCCGCTTGCCGGTTGAACGATCAGAGCGAAAGCGTGCGTAAGGTCGTCGTTAAAATCCGCCTTTAGATCCTCTTCAATCACAATAACAAACTGATCTTTTTATCACATTCAATCAGACACAGACGAAAACGCTAACGGATGCCCGTTGCTGTTTCGCTGACCAGAAGGAGAAAGAACCATGGAAATTCGCTATTCCGTCAACCAACGTGACTTCAAACGTTACACGACCGAAGAAGTGCGCGATGAGTTTCTGATCGAAAATCTCTATGTCGCCGATACGGTTGTTGCCGTTTACACGCACATCGACAGAATGGTCACGCTCGGCTGCATGCCGGTTTCTGAAGCCGTGCCGCTCGACAAGGGCATCGATTGCATGGGCACTTTCGGCACGAATTTTGTTCTGGAACGCCGCGAAATCGGCATCTTTAATCTGGGCGGGGCCGGTTCGATCGAAGCTGACGGCGAGACCTTCAACCTCGATTTTCAGGATTGCCTCTACATCACCCGCGGCACCAAATCGGTGGTCTTTAAAAGCGATGATGCCGCGAAGCCTGCCAAGTTCTACATGGTTTCCGCCCCGGCGCACAAAGCCTGCAAGACGACTTTCCTGAAAATGCAAGATGCCAAGAAAGTACCGCTTGGCGATACCGCCACAGCGAACAAGCGCGTGATCAACCAGTTCATTCATCCCGACGTTCTGGAAACCTGCCAGCTTTCCATGGGACTTACCCAGCTGGAACCCGGCAGTGTCTGGAACACCATGCCAGCCCACACACATGAGCGCCGCATGGAAATCTACACCTATTTCAACCTGCCGGAGGATCAGTCCGTCTTCCACATGATGGGTGAAGGCAAGCAGACGCGCCATATTCTCGTGCAGAACGAACAGGCTGTCATTAGCCCGTCCTGGAGCATCCATTCCGGCTGCGGCACGACCAACTACACCTTTATCTGGGCGATGGGTGGCGAAAACCAGACCTTCAACGACATGGACGTGATCCCGATCAACGAGTTGCGCTGATCGCCGCATAGCGATGCGGCCGCGTTTGAATGGACTATTTCACCTCTAACAGAAAGATCTTAGACCCATGAATTTTGCAGACATTTTTTCCCTTGAAGGCAAGATCGCGCTGGTGACCGGCGCTTCCTACGGTATCGGCTTTTCCATCGCCTCGGCGCTGGCCGAAGCCGGTGCAACCATCGTCTTCAACGACATTAACGAAGACTTCCTGGCCAAGGGGGTCGCCGCCTACAAGGATGCGGGTATCGACGCCAAGGGCTATATCTGCGACGTGACCGACGAGCCTGCCGTTCAGAAGATGGTCGCCCAGATTGGCGAAGATGTCGGTCCGGTCGACATTCTCGTCAACAATGCCGGCATCATCGCCCGCACGCCGATGCACGAGATGGAAGCCAAGGACTTCCGCAAGGTCATCGATATCGATCTGACGGCACCCTTCATCATGGCCAAGGCCGTGCTGCCATCGATGATGGAGCGCAATTCCGGCAAGATCATCAACATCTGCTCGATGATGAGCGAACTCGGCCGCGAAACGGTTTCGGCCTATGCCGCGGCCAAGGGCGGCCTGAAAATGCTGACGCGCAACATCGCCTCTGAATATGGCGCCTACAACATCCAGTGCAACGGCATCGGCCCGGGCTATATCGAAACGCCCCAGACCGCGCCGCTGCGCGAACCCGGTCATCCGTTCAACTCCTTCATCCTGGCAAAGACGCCAGCCAACCGCTGGGGCACGACCCAGGACCTCAAGGGCCCGGCCGTGTTCCTCGCCTCGGCAGCCTCGGATTTCGTCAACGGTCACGTGCTTTATGTCGACGGCGGCATCCTCGCCTATATCGGCAAACAGCCATAACCAGACGTCTGGCCGGAGCGGATGCCCTTTTCCATGTCCGCTCCGGCTCCCTCACAAATTACCAGCTGAACTTCTGCCGCGCAGGAACGTCTTTTCAGGACGCAACTCAATCCAGCCCACCGATCCAGTACTGTTTGTTCAGCAATGACCGGATATCCTGAGACGTCCTTCACACCATACGATCTGATTGATCCTGCTCGCGAGCGTATCGGTTGTCCGGATAGAACCTCTGGCGGCACCACCACAGCCCGGTGCCCGCAATATGTGAGACGGGCGGGCCTCCCTGACACAGCAAGCTGCGGCGAAAGTACACGTTTCAAAACTTCGCCACGCATTCCGGCTCCCGACAATGCGGGAATGTCACATAGGCGGTGAAGCGCCCTTTTTGTGGGCACGGACCGTGATATGGCAATCATCTGCATAGCGACGATCTCACCGGATCAACCTTGTCCGCATCTCCACTCTCGGTAATTGTCAGCGCGCCTTTAACGATTACCATCGTTTTTTCAGGCCCTGTCCGGACCATATTCGCCGTCGCAAACGGTGACAGGCCGCCGTGCCGATAATTGAGCACATTTCCGACCCAAACACCGGCATCTTTCCCCGCAGCGCGTTCCAGTCTTGCATCCTCCGAGTGAAAATATGCGTGGCCCGTCCCCCGCAAATTGTCCTCGTCAGACACTGCACCGGCCCGGAACACGCGATTCCTGTCGTAGCTATTTTCGTCTTATTGATGGTTTGAATCGCTGGATCTGCTTCGTTGTTTTCGTGTTCTGTATTTTTGAAATTTGATTGCGGAGGCTGGATATGATCACAACTTGCGCCCCGAGCAAGTAAAGATGGTTGCGCAGGAATGCGCAGATCTTCAACTGCTAATTCGATCAGCGGCGTAGCGCTGCGTACGACATAACGGCAGGGCTGTACGCACGGCAGCGCCCGAAACGTGCTGGCCGAGCTTCTCCACCAGTCCCTGCGACCACGGCACGAGCTGGAAGCCCAGCCCGTCGTCAATCATGGCGAACCGGCCTCGATAGGACCCAATGTCGAACGCGCGGTAGTCGATAACCTCGCTCACGCCCTGTGCCAGCGCTTCCTCGCGTCCGAATGCGCTGCAACTGCCGGTAACGGTTGCGCCTTGCATGCGTGCGATCTGCACCGCCAAACGCCCCACGCTTCCCAAGCATCCGGTTATCAGGACGGACTGACCAGCTCTCAGCTTCGCCTTTTCCATGAGTGCGATCCAGGCCGCCGAACCGACAACCGTCATGGCCGCCGCCTGCTCGAAAGTGACATTGGACGGCTTCAGTGCAACTGTTTTCGTGTCCGCCACGACATATTCCGCAAAAGCTCCCGCTTGCCGGATCTCGGTAGCGCCGAAGACCTCATCGCCCACCTTAAACCGCTCTACTTCCGAGCCAACGGCATCGATCACACCGGAAAAGTCATGGCCCAGGCCACGCGGAAAGTGCGAACCCGTCATCATCTTCATTTCGCCACGTCGGATCTTCCAATCCATCGGATTGACCGCTGCGGCCCTGACCTGAACGCGAATCTGCTCCCGTACCGGTTCGGGCAAGTTCACCTCGGCAATCCGCAGCTCTTCCGGGCCACCATATTTGAGATACTGGATGCGCTTCATGGTCGGTGCTTCTCAAACTGTTCGGCGTGGAGATGAGCGGGGAGTGGACAATCGACGGGGTTCATCATCCGGCCCACCAGACCCAGATGAAGGCGGCCCCAAGCACCGCCTCTGCGACAGCCGAACGAAAGATGCCCGCACTGACACGCCGCGCCAGGAACTCGTAAAGACCAAGACCTGCCAAAAGCATGGCTGTTCCGCCCATGACCAGGCACACAGCCGACCGGATGTCCGAGGAACCGGCTGTTCGCCCGAGGAAAAACATCAGAGCGAGGCCGAGATACATCAGGCCCATCCGGCGAAACAGGATGAGCGCGCCAATGGATTGCTCGAGCCCCCACTCCTTGAGCACGCTGCCGCCGAAGACGATGAAACGGGCGCCGAGAACGATACACGCGGCCGTCATGACGAGTGCCAGTATCTCGAAGGTCAAAGCCAATCTCCCCGATCGAATGGTTGCTGGACAGCGGAAGCATCGGGTTATAGGCAGGGCATATCAGACGATCTATGCTTCAGAATCCTATTTTTATTGGAGATCATCCAAAATGGACCCATTATCCGATATCGTCTCGTTCCTCAGACTGCGCAGTTATCTCGTGGGCGGCTTCGAAGCGGGCGGGAACTGGTCCATCGGCTTTGATGCCTATGAAGCCATCAAGTGCTACGCCGTAACAGAAGGCGCGTGCTGGATTGCGGTCGAAGGTGCGGGTGAGCCTGTGTTTCTGCGTGAGGGCGATTGCTTCATGCTGCCGCGCGGCAGGCCGTTCCGGGTCGCCAGCGACCTGAGCCTGCCGCCGGACGATTGGCGGCGCCACTTTCTCGGCACCGAAGAAGGCGCGTTGGTGAAGCTCAACAAAGACTCAGGGGTGACGGTGCTCGGCGGCCATTTTGCACTCGCGGGGCCGCACGCCGATATGCTGCTCGGCATGCTGCCGCCAATCGTCCTCGTGCGCGGAGAAGCGGAGCGCGAGACGTTGCGCTGGGCCTTCGAGCGGATGCGGAAGGAGCTGACCGATCTCAAGCCGGGCAGCATCCTCATCGCGCAGCAGCTCGCCTCAATGATCTTCATCAAGGCGCTACGGCTCTATCTCGATGAGAACAAGGGCACCGGCTGGCTGTTTGCGCTCTCCGACCAACGCGTGGTGGGGGCGGCCATCAAGGCGATCCATCGTGAGCCGTCGCACAGCTGGACAGTGGAAACGCTCGCCAGCGAAGTCGGCATGTCGCGCGCAAGTTTTGCGGCGCGGTTTCGGCAACTGGTCGGCGAAAGCCCGATCGAGTATCTGACGCACTGGCGAATGCTCCTCGCCGGACGCAGTCTGGAGCACGGCGAACCCATCAGCACGATTGCCCACGCCCTCGGCTACGAATCGGAAAGTGCGTTCAGAACCGCCTTCAAGCGCGTGACGGGCAACACGCCCCGCCATCACGCGCGTTTGTTTGCACAGAACAATGCCGCGAGTTTCCTCGTGCAGAACGGTACCTAGAGCACGGCCGTGAGGAGCACATCGGATCGGAAGCTGGCAGTGTTTCAGGATGGATTGCCGATGGCTGCGCCTTTCCTCCGGCACCTCGTAGGTTTGAAGATCGCCTTTCATCCGCTCACCCCAGTCTGACAGGAACGCCAGCGCTCAGCAACCAGGAACCGCCCAGTTGGCCTGTCGTCCAGCGTGATGCCGTAGAACAGACAGCCCTCCTCGGCTTTCGTGCTAAGGCTGATCGCCTGAATGGCGCGGATGAATGCGTCGACGTCTTGCGGTTCGGTGTGGATCTACCCCATGAGAATGAGCATGCCGGTCTCCTCCCCTTCACTTACCAACCGTCAGCACGATCTTTCCCTGGATATGGCCTTTGGCCGCTCGTTCATGGGCCTGGCGCGCCTCGGCGAGCGGATGAGTGCTGTCGATGACGGCGCGGATCGTACCGTCATCGAGATAACGGGCCAGTTCCGTCAGTTGAGTGCCGCTGGAACGCACCTGAGTTGTGGAGACTGTGATGCCGCGCTTTTCGGCTTCACCGGCGTCCGAGAAGCCAAGCGGGTAAATCGGGAACAGGGCACCGCCGCGCTTCAGCTTGGGCAGAAAACGACCCGTTGTCGCACCACCCACCGCATCGATGACGAGATCCAGGTCATGGGTCACGTCCTCGGGAGGAGTTTGGGTGTAGTCGATGAATTCGTCGACACCGAGGTCGCGCAACACGGCCTCATGCTTGCCTGAGGCAACGGCGATGACCCGCGCGCCATTCAGCTTCGCCACCTGCACCGCGAAATGGCCAACACCGCCCGCGGCCCCGTTGACCAGCACAGTCTTGCCCTCAAGCGGGACAGGGTGATGGGGGCCGGGTTGCAGAGGGTTTGGCTCACTGTGCCCGACATCCACCATGAACTGCCAGGCGGTCAGCAGCGACATGGGGGCCGCGGCAGCATGGATGTGGTCGATGCCGGCGGGTTTCCTTGCAAGTTCCGTCGCTGGCACGCTGACAAACTCAGCATAGGCCTTGCTGTCCCCGACGCTGAAAAACCGCACCATGGAATAGACTTCGTCGCCGACGGAAAAGCCCTCGACGTCCTCGGCGACCGCCTCGACTACCCCTGAGATGTCGGTGCCCAGAATAAGGGGGAAATCTACCTGCGGCCGCCATTCCGGCGGCAGGGCCTTGTAGCCGTCGCGCAGATACCAATCGGGCGGGTTGATCCCGATGGCATGGACGCGCACCAGGACCTCGCCCGGCTGAAGCACGGGTTTCGGCGCATCTTCGTATCGCAGAACATCCGGGCCGCCGAAGGCGTGGATCCGGACGGCTTTCATTGTTTCATTCGGCATGGCTTTGTCCTTCGAAGGCAGGCGTGCTATAGCTGGAGTACTGCCCCGCATTATGTGGAGCGCGGCACCGTTTAAACGGCGCACCACTCCATTTGTCAAGTGATATCATGAGATCAGACGCCCGAAAGAATTACGACCACATCCTCGCCGTCGCCCGCGACCTCCTTTCCGGGGACGGCGCCGATGCGTCGCTGCGTGACATTGCCCGCAAGGCCGGCGTTGGCGATGGAACGCTGCATCGCCACTTTCCCACGCGCGAAGCCCTGCTGGAGGCCTTGCTCCGCACGAGCTTCGACGCGTTGAGCGCGCGGGCGGACGAACTGGCGCAGTGCGAAGCGGCCGACGAAGCGCTGTTGACATGGGTGCGCGAGGCGATTGCGGTGACGCACAGCTACCAGGGCGTCATCGCGCCGATGGTGGCCGCGATCGCCGACGAAAATTCCGCCCTGCATTCCTCATGCGTCGATCTGCGCCAGGCGGGGGCGGTGCTTCTCAAGCGGGCGCAGGCCAGGGAACTGGCGCGTCAGGACATGGATGGCAATGATCTGTTCGCGCTGATCAGCGCCCTGGCCTGGCTTGCCGACCAGCCACCGCTTGTCCCGCGGGCCGATCACCTGTTCGACATCATATCGGACGCCATTCTCCTGAGGCGGCCCGGCGGGGTCCCGGAAAACCAGCGCGTATAAGCTGCCTGAGAAGATTTGCCCGGCGACTAGAGCCATTCCGCGTTTCACGGAAACGAGAAAAGGCTCTATCTCTTTGTTTTTACGCAATTCCGGACGGTGAACCGGTGTCCACTTCACCTGTAATTGCTTTCGTCGGGCTCATGTGAGGGACCCGCAGCGCCTTGCGGATCGGCCGCGCGATAACGCAGCCCGTCAACCAGAAGCGCGACCAGCCGGCGCACGGCGGCTGGATTGCCGTCGCTTGACGGCATGCACAGGCTCGCCACCGCGCGCAGGAGATCATAGGGATTTGCGTCGGGGCGTATTTCACCGGCGGTGACGGCAGCATCGAGCAATCTTTGCAGCGCAGGCTCGAACCGGCTGTCGAAATAGGCCGGCAAGGCCTCGAACGCCGGGTCGCCCGAATGAAGCGCGGCGGCGAGCCCGCGCTTGGCAACGATGAAGTCGACAAAGCGCTGCAACCACCGTTCGAGCGCTTCTTCGGGAGGATAGGCTTGCGGCAAGCCGGCTGCGACGTCCTGCGGGGCGATCTGCGTGATCCGGAGAGCCTACGCCGGGGGCGCGGAGCAGGCGGGCGCCGTCATCCAGCGCATCACCTGGGCCTATCTCAAAAGCGCGCGCTATCCGGACGATACGGCCTGGAGCACGATCACGAGCGAAACTGAAACCGGTTCAGAGGCGCGGATCGAGAGCAAATAGAAAGAGGCTTAAAAGCCGATCTCCGGGGCGGACGATTGCGCCGCCGACCGGCACGACTGAATTGGCGACGAGGCTGATGCGGTGGCGCGTGGCTCAGCCTGCCTGTGTCCAGGTGCTCTTTCACAAGATGCTCGGGCATCCGGCACCATCCAAAGCCCGCGAGCAGGAAATCCATGCGCCGCCCGAGATCGACGAACCGCCAAGGAGCAGAGCCGGTCAGGCCGTAGTTCGGCCCGTCCCGGTTCGCCGGGTCGGACAGAACAAGCTGAATATGGGCCTCCAGATCGACACGGGATGCCGGACGCCCAAGGGTCGCCAGCGGGTGGTCCGCTGCGGCCACGGGCAAAAGGTTGATCCGGATGAGCGGCGCCGCCACGACATCCTCCGGCACGTCGGGCAACAGCAGGCAAAGGGCAAGCGACACATCGCCTGCGCGCAAACGACGGAGCGCGCCTCCAAGTCCCTCGGTCGAGAAGCTGATCTGCAATTGTGGATGGGTCTCGTGCAGCGCGCGAAGACTGTCGATCAGGGGTGCGGTGGGGACCAGCGGATCGATGGCCAGCGCCAGTTCCGCCTCCATCCCCTGACGTGATCCCGCGGCCACGGCCTCGAAACGGGCAGCGCTTGCCAGCACCATACGTGCTTGCTGCACCAGGATCCGGCCCGTGTCCGTGAGCTGCGGGCGGTGCCCGCTCCGATCGAAGAGCGCGACCCCCCTGGGTGGCCTCCAGTGTGGCGACGGTCTGGCTGATGGCGGATTGCACCCGTGCCAGTTTGCGGCCGGCGGCGGAAAAACTGCCGGTATCGGCAATTGCGACCAGCACGCGCAGCTGATCAAGGCTCAGCGAAGAAATCAAAACTATCACCTGATGTGATCGAAACCATCTAAATTATATCACTCCCGCAGGATGATCGGAACCCTTACCTTCGTCGTCATGCTTCCAACAGCAAAAGGAATGTAGCATGACCAGACTTCTCGTTATTGAAACCAGCCCGCGCGGCAGCGCCTCGGTTTCGCGCAACATGACGCGCCGCTACCTTGCGCAATGGCAGGCGCTGAACCTGAACGGCAAGGTCGTCCTGCGTGACCTCGCGAAAGAGCCCCTGCCACACGTGACGATGCCCTGGCTTGCGGCCTATTTCACGCCGCCCGATGCACAGACGGCGGAGATGAAGGCACAGTTGGCGCTTTCCGATACGCTTGTTCAGGAACTTCTGGGCTGCGACGAGCTTGTGATCGCCACGCCGGTCTATAACTACAACATCCCGGCCGCGCTCAAGGCGTGGGTCGACCATATCGTGCGCAAGGGCTTGACGCTCGGATTCGATGGCACGGGCCTGGTCACCGGGAAAAAGGCCACGCTGCTGATCGCCTCGGGCGGCGAATATGGTGAGAACTCGCCGATCAGGGACCGTGATATTGCCACGCAATATCTCAGGATGATCCTGAATGTGCTCGGGTTCGAAGACATCACGGTCGTCGCCGGCGGCGGCGCCAAGAATGTCGATCTCGGCGAAATCAGCATGGAAGACTTCGTCGACAGGCTCGATATGCAGCTCAGAGAAGAGACTCTCGCCTGAGGCGGCGGCAAAAACCGCGCGGGCCAGCATCAATCTGCTGGCCCATGGGCTGCATAGCGTCTAGCCTCCGGGGTTGCCGTACTGCCCACCAGAGTGACTGAAAGGGGACGGCTAGACATAGCTATATTCCAAGTCTGCCTCGCGCTCGGCTTTACTTGCAGCTGCAGATCTAATTGGATGATCGTAACCGAATACCATATCAGTCAGCTTTGCTCGCTTCTTCCCCTAGGACTTCGTTGCACATGGTCGGCGGGCAACAACAGGCATCGCCTCAGCGATCAACGACACGTCTTCTTCCTCGAGCTGGCGCTTTGTACCACGCATCGCGGTGCCCAACGGGAGTCGTGGTCGCGTGTCAGACAGGTTGGTGGAAGGCCAAATTATGCATTCTTTGGTAATGACAGGCCGTTTGGGCGAAAGGCAGTTCCTCGCCCCGGCGGAACTGCGGCTTTACGCTGTCAACGTGCGAACCTCATCAAAGACAAGCTGGACCTGTTGTCGGAAGTCACCACCGCCATCCAGCCAAGCCTCGAAGGCTTTGCCGAACGCGGCCATGCCGAGCTGCGCTGCCAGAAGGGCCGAGGCGTATGAAAGCCCCCGTTCGTTCAAGGCGCCGGCAAGGGCATGGCTTAAGGCCATGGCTTTCGTGAGTTCGCGCTCTCGCAAAGCTGGACTGGCGGCGATCGCTGCTCGCCGCGCCTCTGCCAGATCACCGTTAGCGGTCATGATCTTGTCTGTCGCCTCAAATGCTCGCCGAAGCGTCGCCCATGTTCCGAGCGTCGCAGGACTATCCTTTACGGCCCTGATCAGAACGGCGCTCAATTCCTCCTGACCATCAAACAGCACTTCGCGCTTGTCAGGAAAGTGGCGGAAGAACGTGCGTTCGGTGACGCCTGCCCGCTCAGCAATCTGGGCGGCGGTCGCCTGTTCATAACCGACCAGTCCGTACAATTCCAACGCTGCCTTTTGCAACCGGCGGCGCACCTTTTCGCGATCACGTGGCATTTCACCTCTTGTCAGTCACTGACGATACGATTATCGTCAGTGACTGACTATACCACTATGGCTGATCCGCACAACCCGTTTCGGCCGCACGTTTGATCGGCCAACCTGGAGAAGACGATGCCAGATACCCAAGAAACGAATATGCGCGCGCTGCGCTTTGACAGTCACGGCGAATGGTCGGAGGTGCTGCATCTTGTCGACGCGCCGGTCCCGGCGCCGGGGGCGAACCAGATCCGTATCAAGGTCCATGCCTGCGCCCTCAATCCGATGGACTGGGTGCTGTGCCTCGGATTGATGCCGGGTCCGCTGCCGGGCGGGATCGGGCTCGACGTATCCGGAGAGGTGGAGGCCATCGGCGAAGGCGTGACCAACGTCAAGATCGGCGACAACGTGTTCGGCGTTCCCGACTATCTCGGTTTTCCAACCGCCGGCGTGGCAGAATCCGCGGTCCTGTCGGTGTGGGAACCCGTTCCTGCGGGTCTGGATATGCTCGCAGCGGCGACCTTGCCGATGGCCGTGGAAACAGCCATGCGAAGTCTCGACCTCCTCGGCGTCTCGTCGGGCCAGACGTTGCTGGTCAACGGTGGCGGAACGATGGTCGGCTTTGCGGCAGTTCAGATCGCGCTCGCGCGCGGCGCGCGCGTCATTGCGGCCGCTGGCAAGACTTTCGAAAAGGAACTGCGCGGGTTCGGCGCCGAGGTCACGCCCTATGGCGAAGGCCTGGTCTCGCGCGTGCATGAAATAGCTGGCGGCAAGGTGGACCGGGTGCTGCAAACCGCCCTCGCCCCGGGCCAGCTCCACGACTTTATCAAGATCGTCGATGGCGAGCCCAAACATGTCATGAGCATCACCGACTTCGACGACGAAGGTCTCGGGATCAAGACCACGGGTCGCGAGGAGGATCTGGTCCCTCGCTACGACGCCCTGAGTTCCTATGCGCAGCTTGCTGCGGAGGGGCGCTTCGTTATTCCCGTCGCGCGCACCTTTGGCCTGGATCAATGGCGTGAAGCACTTGAACTGTGCCACTCCGGACACGCGCACGGCAAGCTTATGATCCTGCCGGCTCAGGGCAACGCCAGCTAAATGCATGTCGACGCGAGGAATTTGAGATGGTTCCCTTCCAAGGAAGGTGTCCGTCGTCGAATGATTATGGACAGAATGGGTTCTGGCTATCAGGAGGGTCTGGCTCGTCTGATTTGTTGATTTAAGCGGCGTTTGCGTGATG
>NZ_SMAR01000039.1 GCF_004342225.1 Martelella mediterranea
CTGATATCTCCGTATTTGTTGCAGAATACAAAGAATCTGATGGCCGCCCTTCACTCAACCCCGGGCTTCAGCGCCATTCTTGGACAGACACTGAGAGTTTAATTGAGGATGAAATCAAAATACTGCTTTGCGATCGCCGTCGTCGTGGCTCTTTCCGGCTTTTCCGCTCCGGCCTTTGCAGATGGCGATGCCAAACGGGGTGAAGCACTTTTCAAACGTGTTTGTCGTGCCTGTCATACGGTTGAAGGGGACCAGAACCGTGTTGGGCCATATCTCGCCGGGGTCTGGGAGCGACCGGTCGCCTCGGCGAAGGGATATCATTATACCAAGGCAATGCGTGCTTATGGTGATGAACTCGGAAAGTGGAACGAGGCCGCGATGGAAGCGTTTCTGATGAACCCGCGCAAGACGGTTAAAGGTACGCGCATGGCCTATGCCGGGATCCGTGAGCTTGGCCCCGCATCCGACCTTGCTGCCTATCTTAAGAGCCTGCCAACGCCGGAATAGCGATTATAAAAAACCTGGCGGTCAGGAACCACCTGCCGAAGACGTTGGCTTTGGAATTGAAGGCTGGCTGCATGTCGCCTATCTTTCAGTGACGCGCCGTCAGGCATTCTGGTTGCGGTGAAACAGGGGATGGAGACAGATTATGCTCGACAGTATGAAGGCCTTCGCAAGGCGCTTATGGACTTTGGCGCGGCGTGGTCTCGGATACCTCTGGGTTGCCATTGCCTTTCCGTTTCGCGCAGGCGGCGGCTTTGTCGCACGGCGTGGCTGGATTGTGAAAGGCAGCGTTCTCGCGATCCTCGTCGCCGTTGTGCTTTTTTATGGGCTCTACGTCTGGCGGGCGGAGGTCTGGCACAATTTCAATCCGGATTATGTCGCCGGGTATCAGCTGAATGAGCGAAGCGTTCCGGCAGGTGCGCCCCTTCCGGCGGGGGACGGGGAAACCGCGAAAGTCTGCGAGGACTCAGCAATCGTTGAGGTTTTGAGTGGGCTTGTTGACATGAATGTCAATCAGAATGACTGGCTCTCCTCGACGCTTGCCTATCGTCTCGGTTTCTTCGGCATAAACTGGGATCATACGCTGTTTCTGGATAACAAGGCCTCGTTTCAGCGCGGTGTCCATCAGGCCGTGCGTCGCTCGACCGTGGAGCTGGTCGACTCTTTAGGCCGGGTACGCGGTACTTCCGGGGTGGATGAAAACCTGCAAGATGCACGCGGCAACCTCCAGTACGATGAGTATTCCTGGTATTTCGGTCTCACTCCGTTCGGGTTTAAAACACCGACTCCGAGCTTTTACCGGTCTGCCATCCGCAGCCTTGACCGGTTTAACGCTGAACTTGCCGATTGTTCTGCGGTTTTTGATGCGCGTGCCGACAATCTGAGCCAGTTTGTGGATCGTGTCGCGGCTGATCTTGGCGCAACATCTGCTATTCTCAGAGAGCGGTCTGAAAACCATAACGGCGGCTGGTTCGATCCGCGTGCCGACGACCGTTTCTGGTTCGCATACGGGCAGCTATACGGTTATTACGGTATCCTCGCGGCAGCAGAAGCTGACTTTTCTCAGGTTATTGCCCAGCGTGATCTGACAGCACTCTGGGATGAAACACTTGTCCAGTTCAGATCCGCGCTGGATATTCAGCCGCTGATCATATCGAATGGGCGCGAGGACGGCTGGATCATGCCGAGCCATCTTGCAACGATTGGTTTTTACATATTGCGGGCACGGTCAAATCTCGTGGAAGTTCGTTCAGTGCTCGAACGCTGATACATCGGTCAGTCGATCAGTTTCAGCCTCAGGGCTTTGGCGACGAGTTGTGTCCGGTTGACGCAGTCGAGCTTGCGAATGGCATTGGCCAGATAGGCATTGACGGTATGGTCTGACAGGCCAAGGATACTGGCGATTTCTGACGAGGTTTTGCCCTCGGCTGACCAGCCGACGACTTCAAGCTCTCGGGCTGAAAGTTTACAAAGCCCAGCCGTTGAGATGTGGCCAATGCCTTCGTAGTGGGAACAGACCTTCCGGGCGATCAAAGAAAGGTCATGCTGCTCGCTTTGGCTCAAGGGCGGGCGGTCGCCGAGAAACAGGATCCCCAGTTTTTCACGGCTTGTCATCGCATGCGCAAAAGCCACACCCATCTTCAGTTTATGCCGGCCCATCAAGCGGCGAAGTCGCCGTGAGCTTGGGTGCTCCGAAGCAGGCAGGTCTTCAAAAAGCCACTGCGAGCGCGCAAAAGACTGTTCAAGAAGTCTTCGGGTCAGAGGTGCTGACGACAGGCCATGAAGGTCGAAGGCCTCGAAAAGTGACTTTGGCAAGGAAGACATTCTGACTAAATATGCAAGCCTGATACACTGCGTTTCGGGAATGACCATCACGATATAGTCACGAAAACCAAACGCACTGGTCACTCTCTCTACGACAGATTCGAGCTCTTCAGCCGTTGCTGCCACTGCCGCTGCAGCTTGCAATTCGTGTTGTCTTTCATGCGTAGAAAAGTCCATGGGTTGCACATCTTTTTCTGGATTATCATTGTCTTCTTTGCACCCGACAGCTTCGCTTGACGCGACTTGTTGCTTTTTGAAATGGATTGACCACGTTGAGATTATATTTCGATTTATCCTTACGTAACAAGGAGATTTAATCGAATTAATCCTCTTTGGCTTCCAAACATGTCAAAATTCAGAAGCGCATATTTAAAATTGAAAATCAATATAATACAACCAAAAGTATATTATTCTTTCGTTGTCTCTTATGTGCTTTCTGCTCATTAATAATCTTTTCAAGTTATTGAAATTTATATACTAATATAGAGACTTTGACGTTGGTTCTCCACAGAGAATGATCGCGCCATTCAAACTGTGATGATTAGGGGTGCATTTGGTCGCATCCTCAAATAGAGAGGATATAGAGACTGACAAAAGTCACGTTATAGTCGTTGTTGAGTGCCAAACTGCGAAAGGCGAGTTCATGACTGCGATCCCACCATTCTCCGCTTCATATGCTGGTGACGATGATGCCCTCATCAAGGCGATGATCCGACGAATTTCGTCGCTTGATATCGATGATGCAGAGATTGACCGTCAGGTTCGTGGCATGGTCTCCGCCATTCGCGATGACAGCAATGCCAGCATCGGCGGTGTTGAAGACTTTATGCGTGAATATGGTCTTTCGACGCGTGAAGGTCTGGCGCTGATGGTCATGGCGGAAGCGCTCTTGCGTGTCCCGGATTCTGAAACACAGGAGCGCCTGATTGAAGATAAGCTGAAAGAAGGGGGCTGGCAGGATCACAAGTCGCACGGTGATAGCTGGCTCGTTGCCTCTTCAGCCTGGGCACTGGCCACGGCATCTCGTGTGATCAAGCCGGGTGAGATGCCGGACAGCATTTTGCGCGGCCTGGCCCAGCGTATCGGCATGCCGTCAATGCGCGTTGTGACGCGACAGGCCATGCGCTTCCTCGGACGTCAGTTCGTTCTCGGCGAGAACATGAAAAATGCCCTTGATCGGGCGCGCAAAAATGAAGCTGCAGGCTACCGCCACTCGTTTGACATGCTGGGCGAGGGCGCCCGCACCCGTGAGGACGCCAAACGCTACTTCAAGTCTTATGCCGATGCGATTGATGCTCTGGGCAAATACATGAAGAAGAGCGGTAATGATCGTAAACTACCTGACCGTATTGGTATTTCAGTCAAGCTTTCGGCCATTCACCCGCACTATCTGGCAACCCATCGTGACGAAGTGATGCGCGAGGTCGTGCCGGATCTGCTGAAGCTTGCACAAATGGCGAAAGAGCATGAGCTGAACTTCACCGTTGATGCTGAAGAAGCGGATCGGCTGGAGCTGTCGCTCGATGTGATTGAGGCTGTCTTTTCCGATCCGTCACTGGAAGGATGGGATGGCTTCGGCCTGGCTATTCAGGGCTACCAGAAGCGCGCCGGTGCCGTTGTTGATTATATCGATGATCTCTGTGCCCGACTGAACCGCCGGATGATGGTGCGTCTTGTGAAGGGGGCTTACTGGGATACTGAAATCAAGCGGGCGCAGGAGCGTGGCCTTGACGACTATCCGGTCTGGACCCGTAAGCCGGCCACAGATGTGGCCTATCTGGATGTTGCCAAGAAGCTTCTGGATAAACGCCCCCGGCTCTATCCGCAGTTTGCAACGCATAACGCGCTGACGATTGCCTCCGTCCTTGCCATTGCCGGAGAAGACCGGACAGGCTTTGAGATGCAGCGTCTTCATGGAATGGGCGAAACGCTTTACGACTACTTACACAAGCAGAACAATAGTGTTCCCTGCCGTATCTATGCGCCCGTCGGCGGTTATCGCGATCTGTTGGCTTATCTGGTGCGCCGTCTTCTGGAAAATGGTGCAAACTCATCTTTTGTGTCCATGGTTGGCGATAAGAAGGTTCCGGTGGAACATCTTCTTGAGCGGCCTCAGACAAAGCTGAAGCTTGACGAAGGCCATAGCGCACGCAACCGGAATATCCCGCTGCCCAGCGCGATTTACTCCGACCGACGCAACAGCGCCGGTATTGAGTTTGGTGATCGAGACAGTCTTGCAAAGCTGGTCCGCGATATGGACAAGAACAAGGCTGCTGTCGATGCAGTGCCACTCATGCCAGGTTTGAAGGCCGACGGCGACAAGAAGCCCGTTATGTCGCCGTCTGATCCCGACCAGCAGGTCGGCACGATTATCTGGGCGGAAGCAAGCGCCGTTCAGCCTGCCTTTGATGTTGCAAAAAAAGGGTTTGCGGAATGGTCGCGCCGACCGGTGGAAGAGCGTGCATTGGCGCTTGAAAAGGCCGCTGACCTGATGGAAGAGCATCATGCGCGCCTCATGCGTCTGCTTTCCGACGAAGCTGGCAAGACGCTGGATGATGGTCTGGCCGAAATCCGCGAAGCCGTGGATTTCTGCCGCTACTATGCTATTCAGGCGCGCAAGATGTTTGCCGGTCCGATGGCCATGCCGGGCCCGACCGGCGAGGATGACAGCTATCGCTGGCGCGGTCGCGGCGTGTTTACGTGCATTTCACCCTGGAATTTTCCGCTTGCCATTTTCATGGGGCAGATCACGGCTGCACTGGTTTCCGGCAATGCCGTTATCGCCAAGCCTGCTCCGCAGACGCCACTGATCGCCTTTGAAGCGATCAAGCTGCTGCATCAGGCTGGTGTGCCCGAAAACGCACTTCTGTTCTTGCCGGGTGGCCCGGAACTGGGTGCGGCGATTACTGAACATCCCGACCTTGGCGGTGTGGCTTTCACTGGCTCGACAGCGACGGCACGTGCAATCAATCGCACACTGGCTGCCAAGGATGGGCCGATCACCCCGCTGATTGCCGAGACGGGTGGTTTGAACGCAATGATCGTGGATGCCACCGCGTTGCCGGAGCAGGTTGCCGATGACGTTGTCATGTCGGCCTTCCGGTCCGCTGGGCAGCGCTGTTCGGCGCTTCGTATTCTCTATGTTCAGCAGGATATCGCCGACCGCATGATCGATATGATCGAAGGTGCTGCGATGGAACTGAACATGGCTGATCCGTCGAAGCCTGATACCGATATGGGGCCGGTGATCGACAAGAAACAGTGGCAGATGCTGGCCGATCATGTCGCGGATATGAAGCAGAACCAGAAGCTGCGCTATGCCGGCAAAGCGCCGGAAAAGGGAACGTTCTTTGCGCCGCATATCGTTGAACTTGACAAGCCTGGTTCGCTGACGAAGGAAGTCTTCGGCCCGATCCTGCATATCGTGCGCTATAAAGCCGGAGAGCTGGACAAGGTCTGTGATCAGATCAGTGCGACAGGCTACGGGCTGACGCTCGGCATTCACAGCCGCATTTCCGGCACGGCAGAGCGTGTGGTCCGCCGTATGGATACGGGCAATATTTATGTCAATCGGAATATGATTGGTGCCGTTGTGGGCACGCAGCCTTTTGGTGGCTCGGGTCTTTCCGGAACCGGTTTCAAAGCGGGAGGTCCGGCCTATCTGCTGCGATTTGCGCTTGAGCAGGTGGTTTCGGTCAACACCGCTGCTGCAGGCGGCAATGCCAGCCTGATTGCGATCGATGACGACTGATCCGGTGGTTTTGAACGTTTTATAAGAAAGAAGCCCCGCGTCGTTCGAAAACGGCGCGGGGCTTTTTTTGTGGGTTTCAAAGTGCTGTTATTCCGCAGCGACTTTATGCGTTGTTTCGCTTCGATTGGCCTCAACAACGGCGAGTGTCGCCATATTGACGATGCCGCGTGAGGTGACCGATGGCGACAGAATGTGGGCCGGCATCGCGCTGCCAAGCAGGATTGGGCCGACATGCAGTGCGTCCAGCATCTGCTGAACGACAGTCATCGTGATATGCGCGGCATCAAGCGACGGGAAGACCAGAAGATTGGCTTCACCCTTGAGCGTGCTGTCTGTGATGTTGCGCTTGCGCATCACTTCGGAAATCGCCGCATCGCCGTGCATTTCACCATCGACTTCCAGCTCCGGCATACGTTCACGGATGATGCCCAGAGCATCGCGCATTTTGGTTGCACTTTCGGAATCACGCGAACCGAAATTCGAATGGGAAACGAGTGCTGCTTTGGTCGACATGCCAAAGCGTGCAATCGCATTGGCCGACTGGATCGTCGTTTCGGCGATTTCCTCTGCTGTCGGATTATAGGTTACATGCGTATCAGCAAAAAATGTTGCGCCGCGGTTTGAAATCAACAGCCCCAGGCTGGAGAAGTCGCGAACATGCTCGTCCTTGCCGACGATGTTGCCAATGTCGCGAAGGTGCCGTTCGAACCGGCCTTCCACACCGCACAGCAGCGCATCCGCATCTCCGCGCTTGACGGCCAGTGCGCCAATCACCGTCGTGTTGGTGCGCACGATCGTGCGGGCACGGTCCGGCGTAACGCCCTTGCGCGCGACCAGCGCCAGATATTCATCGACATATTCGCGAAAGCGGGAATCGCTTTCCGGGTTAATGACCTCAAAGTCTTCATGCAGGCGCATTCTCAGGCCATAGCGCTTCATGCGGGTTTCCAGCACATTCGGGCGGCCAATCAGAGTTGGCTTGGAAATGCCTTCTTCGACCAGAACCTGCGCTGCACGCATGACGCGTTCGTCCTCGCCGTCGGAGAAGATAATGCGCTTTGGTTCGGCTGCCTTGGCGGCTGCAAAAACCGGCTTCATGACAAGGCCGGAGCGGAAAGCGAAGCGATTGAGATGATCGAAATAGGCCTGGTAATCTTCAATTGGACGTTCCGCAACACCGCTTTCCTCTGCCGCTTTGGCAACGGCCGGAGCAATCCTCAGGATCAGGCGCGGATCAAATGGTGAAGGGATCAGGTAATCCGGACCAAAAATCAACGGTTCGCCGTTGGCTGCGGTTCCGGTTGCTTCCCAGACTTCTTCTTTTGCCAGATCGGCTATGGCACGCACCGCCGCCATCTTCATTTCTTCATTGATCGTACGTGCACCGCAATCGAGCGCACCACGGAAGATGTAAGGAAAGCACAGAACGTTGTTGACCTGATTTGGAAAGTCCGAGCGACCGGTGCAGATCATCGCGTCTTCGCGTTCTGCACGGGCCAGATCCGGCATGATTTCCGGCACTGGATTGGCTAGCGCCATCACCATCGGCTTATCGGCCATCTGCTTCAGAAGATCCGGCTTCAGCACACCGGCTACCGACAGGCCGAGGAATACATCTGCACCCTCAATGTGGTCGGCGAGTGTGTGCTTGTCACTTTCCTGCGCGTAAATGGATTTCCACTGATCCATGTGCGTGGTGCGTCCGGGGTAGACGAGACCGTCAATGTCAAAGACCCAGATGTTCTCGCGCTTCGCACCAAGCGAAACAAGCAGGTTGAGACAGGCAAGAGCCGCCGCACCAGCGCCGGATGCAACGATCTTGACGTTCTCGATCGATTTTCCGGCGAGTTCCAGTCCGTTGAGGATTGCCGCTGCCACGATGATGGCCGTGCCGTGCTGGTCATCGTGAAAGACCGGGATCTGCATTTTTTCACGCAGGATCCGCTCAACCTCGAAACATTCCGGAGCTTTGATATCTTCAAGGTTCACACCGCCGAAGGTGGGTTCCAGCGCGCTGATGGTTGAAACCATGTCTTCAATCGCAGGCGCATCGATTTCGATGTCGAACACATCGATACCGGCGAATTTCTTGAAGAGGACCGCCTTGCCCTCCATCACCGGCTTTGAGGCCAGCGGACCGATATTGCCAAGGCCGAGAACAGCGGTGCCATTGGAAATGACAGCGACGAGATTACTGCGGGATGTGTATTTGGCGGCATCATGCGGATTATCATGAATGGCGAGGCAGGGCGCGCCAACGCCCGGCGAATAGGCAAGGGCCAGATCTCGCTGGTTCCCCAGCGGTTTGATCGCCTGGATCTCCAGTTTACCAGCGCGCGGATAGCGGTGGTAAAACAGCGCCTGTTCCTTCAGTTCATCGGTCGCTGGCTTCTTGTCTGTAGGTTCGCTCATTCACTTCTCTCCTTGGCTCCGTACGAGAAAATGCGCCAGCTTTGTCAGCGCCAATGGCCTTTGACGGGCCTTTTCCTTACGCCTGCCCGAAAGCAGGGCAGAGCGACTATATGAGGGGCGCAGAGGGACTGCAATCCATCAGTTGCAAACATATCGGCATTGTATGAACGCGCTTTGAATCGCGTGCCTTCAGGTATCAAAGACTGTACTCAGTGTTCATCTTATGAGAGCTATCGCATTTCTGGTCCCGCTTTATGATGATCGCAACGAATGACTGAGCCTTGTGCTTCCAAACAGTGTCTTATCACGAGGCCGCTCGGTTCATGCGATTTCACCAAACCTTCTTCGCCAAGTCTTTCATGGAGACCAAAATGAATTTTGATAAAATCCTTTCGCCGCTTTCTCCTTACTTCCTTGCGCTGCTGCGCGTTGTCTCCGGCCTTCTGTTCCTCGAACACGGAACCCAGAAAATCCTGCACTTTCCGGTTTCCGATTTTCATCCGCCGATTTTCTCACTGCTGGGAGCCGCCGGCATTCTGGAGCTTGTGGGTGGTGTCCTGATCATTCTCGGTCTGTTTACGCGCCCTGCCGCCTTTATTCTCTCGGGACAGATGGCATTCGCCTATTTCATGATGCATGCACCGAACAGTGTCTTTCCCGCACTCAACGGCGGTGATGCAGCGATCCTCTTTTGTTTCATCTTTCTGTTCATGGTCTTTGCTGGTCCTGGAAAGTTCAGCCTTGATGGAAAGCGGAAGGCCCTGCGCCATTCGTATTGACGGTTTTCTGAAAGTTCAGATTGGAGAAGGGCGGGCATTTTTGTCCGCCTTTTTCAGTTTTCGGAGCCGTTCCTTTTCCAAGTTTACGTTCGAATGTTCAAATGAACAACGCTGAGACTGGCAACTCCCCTTTTATAATCCGGCAAAAGCGTTTACCTCTGACAGAAAACAGGCCCTCAAAGCTTCCAGGAGTTTCCCTTTCATGATGCCGAAGCAATACCTGATCCCGGGAATGCGGATTCGCGACATTCTGCTGCCGGTTCCGTTGGACTGGAGCAAGCCTGATGGTCCTATCATTCAGTTGTTCGTGCGCGAAATTGTCGATCCGGTTCTGCGGCATAACAATCTGCCTGTGCTTTGCTTTCTGCAGGGCGGACCGGGAGGCAAAAATCCGCGTCCGGTCAATGGCGGTCCGTCATGGCTGGCTGAAGCACTGAAGACGCATCGCGTGATCATGATTGATCAGCGTGGAACCGGTCGCAGCAGTGCGGTCGATTCCACTGTTATGGCGCAGTTTGACGACGGGCAGGCCGGGGCAGATTACCTGATGCATTTTCGGGCCGACAGTATTGTCGCCGACTGCGAGCATGTGCGTAAAAACCTGCTCGGCGAAACGAAGAAATGGGAAACACTGGGTCAGAGTTTTGGCGGATTCATCACTCTGACCTATCTCTCCAAAGCACCGGAAGGGCTGTCGGCCTGCTATGTCACCGGGGGGCTTTCTGGTCTTTCGGCAACAGCGGATGACGTTTATCACCGGACATATCCGCGGGTCAGTGCCAAGAATGCGGCCTTTTACCGGCGCTATCCGCAGGATGCTGAACTGGCCGGACATCTGGCTGACCACCTGGAAAACAACGATATCCGCCTGCCCAACGGTGACAGGCTGACTGTGCGCCGTCTTCAGACAATCGGAATGAATTTCGGTATGGGGCCGGGGTTTGAAGAGGTGCATTGGCTTTTGGATGAGGCCTTTGCGGACGCCGACCAGTCACGGCTTTCTGAAGGATTTCTGTCGGCCGTCATGGCCGAAACCGGTTTTGAGGGCCGTCCGTTGTTCGCTGCTATGCAGGAAAGTATTTATGCGCAGGGCAGGGGTGCGACAAGCTGGGCAGCGGAGCGTGTCCGGCAGGCGTTTCCAAAGTTCAGCCCCTCCAACCGTCCCCTGCTTTTCACTGGTGAGATGATCTACCCTTGGATGTTCGATGAGGTCAGAGCGTTGCGTCCGTTCAAATCGGCCGTCGACGTGTTGGCGCAACGGGATGACTTTCCTGCGCTTTACGACCCCACGCGCCTGTTTGCCAATGATGTGCCGGTTGCTGCGGCCGTTTATCATGACGACATGTATGTCGATGCCGGACTTTCACTTGAGACAGCCGGGCGCCTTGGAAACTGCCAGGCGTGGGTGACCAACGAGTTCGAACATGACGGCGTGCGCCAGAGCCCCGCGGTTTTCCGCCGCCTTCTTGGAATGGTTCGCGAGCGCGGCGGGGCGCTTGCCTAATAAAACCTCTCTGAGCAGAGCTGTCTGTCGTTTCAAAGTCCAGGGTCGGATGACGTCTTATCATGTCTCTTTTTTGTCTGCACACATAGTGTCGACAAAATTTGTGCAGGCAGCTAATCTCCCGGTAAACAGGCTGGCCAGCTTCAAGTTCACGGGTCAGTCAAGCCGGGAGATATGGGAATGACAAACAAGACGACCAAGAAACACTTGAGCCGCTTCAGGCCGGTTGATCACGCCGCTGTCGCCTTTGACGGCGGGTTCTGGAAGAGCTGGAAGGATACTGTCCGCACTGTCACGATCCCGACTCAGCACAAGCGCCTTGAAGAAGAAGGCTTTCTGGAGGTTCTCGATTTCGAAAAACCGCCCGGTCCGCTCGCACGTCCTATCCAGCCGAGCGGACTTTCGATGCAGCACTTCTTTGATTCTGATTTTGGCAAATGGATTGAGGCGGCCAGCTACACGCTGAAGCAAAACCCTGATGGGAAACTTGAAACGCAGATCGATGCGATCGTTGAGAAACTGGAGCAGGGCCAGATGGAAGATGGCTATCTTCACAGCTGGTTCATTCGCCGGGAGCCGGAGAACCGATGGACCAATTTGCGTGACCTCCATGAAATGTATTCCATGGGGCACCTGCTGGAAGGTGCAATCGCCTATTTCGAAGCGACCGGAAAGCGGCGCTTTCTGGATGTGATGATCCGTGCGATGGATCACATTGCAGCGACCTTTGGGCGCGAAGGCGGCAAGTTGCGCGGCTATGGTGCTCATGCGGAGATCGAGCTTGCGCTGGTGAAGCTTTACCGTGTGACCGGTGAAGACCGGTTCTTAAAGCTTGGTACCTATCTGGTGGAGGAGCGCGGCCAGCAACCATCATATTACGATGAAGAGGCCCGCAAGCGCGGTGAAGATCCGGCTGACTATGTTTACAAGACTTACGCCTATTCGCAGGCACATGCGCCGGTGCGCGAACAGCCGGATGTCGCCGGGCATGCCGTCCGGGCGATGTATTTCTACTGTGCTGTTGCTGATCTTGCCTACGAGAATGATGATCCGACACTGAAAGCGGTCTGCGATCGCTTCTTTGATGACCTGACGGGCGACAAGCTTTATGTCACTGGCGGTATCGGACCTTCGGCTGAGAACGAAGGCTTTACGCGCCCCTTCGATTTGCCCAATGAAAGCGCCTATGCTGAAACCTGTGCAGCTGTGTCACTGGGGTTCTGGAGCCACCGTATGGCTCAGATCGATCTTGATGCGCGTTATACCGATCAGCTGGAAACCGTTTTGTTCAACGGTGCATTGTCAGGTATTTCACGTGATGGCGAACACTATTTCTATGAGAACGTTCTGGAAAGCCACGGTCAGAACCGCAGATGGAAATGGCATTATTGCCCCTGCTGCCCAACCAATATTGCCCGTTTCATCACTTCGCTCGGGCAGTATTTTTATACGGTCAAAGACGACGCTGTAGCGGTTCACCTTTATGGAGAAAATGCAGCCGACCTGAATGTTGGCGAGACTTTCCTGCGGTTAAAGCAGTCGACTGCCTATCCGTGGGAGGGCGATATTGCGATTTCTCTGGGGCTGGAAGCGCCGTCAGAATTTACCCTCTTCCTGCGTGTTCCTGGCTGGTGTGAAGGTGCAGAAATTTCCGTCAATGGTGCGCCTGTCGATTTGGATACTGTTGTATCAAAAGGTTACGCCGCGCTCAAAAGGCATTGGCAAGATGGCGACAGCATCCGGATTCATCTGCCGATGCCGGTCGAGCGTCTTTATGCCCATCCAGCTGTCAGTGCGAATGCCGGTCGTGTGTCGCTGAAACGCGGCCCCGTGGTCTACTGTGTCGAGGAGGCCGATATCGGCATCGAGCCCCAGCTTTTGCGTTTGCCGCGTGATGTTGCGCTTGAACCGCGTTTTGATGGCGAATTTCTCGGCGGTGCAGTGCTTCTTGAAGCCAATGCACGTGCTGCTGAAATGTCCGGGCCGATCTATCGCAAGAAAGCAGCAAAAACGGCGGAAAAAGCGATCACAGCGATTCCCTATCATCTCTGGGCAAACCGCGAAGCCGGTGGGATGCAGGTCTGGCTGGCTGAAGAAGTCTGAAACAAAAACGCCTGCGAATTGAGATTCAGCAGGCGCGCTTCATACTTGCAGAATGATCAATGAAACACCCCGGACAAGGATTTTGTCCGGGGTGTTTGTTGTTATCAGGCGGTTTCAGAGACGACGCCCGGCTGTTTTTTCCATTCCGCATACCAGTCGCGGAACAGCGTGTATTGTGCTTCGAGATAGTTGCTCTGCGCTGGTGTCAGCGCATCTTCGGCGTTGAAATGCAGTTCATATTCCGGGCTGCCGGTCAGCACCATCAGCTTTTTATAGAACAGAACGAGGTCCGGACCTTCATCAAAGGTGGACAGAACGTGAAGCGCCTGATCCAGTTCCTGTGCCTTGACGCGGGCTTCCGTATTGCCAGCAGCGGCAAGCTTGCAAAGCGCGATAAGATGAAGCGCTTCTTTTGGAAGAGCATTGCCGATGCCCGTGATGGCGCCGGTCGCGCCGCAGTTTACGAAGCCGTGGAACACCTGTGTGTCAACGCCGACCATCAGCGTTACATCATCGCTCTCAGATGTGATGTTTTCAGCTGCATAGCGCAATGATGCGGCGCCACCGAATTCTTTGAAGCCGATGAGGTTTTTGTGCTCGGCACGCAGCGCAAAGAAAAGGTCTGCCTTGGTTTCAAAGCCATAATAGGGGCTATTGTAGATAACGGCGGGCAAATCAGGTGCGGCGGAAAGCACGGCCTTGAAATGCGCCTTCTGCGCCTGTGCCGACGAACCGCGGGAGAGAACGCGCGGGATTACCATCAAGCCCGAGGCGCCGACTTCACCAGCGTGCGCACCCAGCGAAACAGCGCTTTTTGAATTGATCGCGCCGGTGCCAACAACGGTCGGAACGCCGGCAGCAACCAGACGCGCTACGCCTTCCTTGCGCTCGTCGTCTGTCAGAAGCGGCCAGTCGCCCATGGAGCCGCAATAGACAACGGCAGACATGCCTGCTGCGATCAGTTCTTTGCCCTTGGCAACAAGCGCATCAAAATCCGGTGTCCGGTCTGCTTTGCAAGGGGTCATCAGGGCGGGCATACAGCCGGCGAAAATATTATCAGCCATTTGTTTTCCTTTGGTCTTCCACCGATCAGGTGTTGAGAGGTTGATATTGGTTTCGGTGCGAAAAATGGCGGATCCAGTTTTTTATGCGGTGTTCGCGAAACTGCTGCATTTTTCAAAACTTCGATCACTTGAAAGCCTATTGGCTGCGTGACTTGCGCTCCTGTCGTGCGTGCCTCAATCAGTTTTTAATCATAAAAATACTCTTTGTCGACAAACAAAATACAAAACATAACACCAATTTCTCTCCCTGAGTTCTTCCGCCGCTCATTATGATTCAGCTAGAGCGCCGTGCATCCATTCGGATGCACAAAGGACGCTCTACCCTATTGAATCTACGCATCGTGCTTTCCGAAAATCGACTCCGATTTTCGGGCCGATGCTGTAAGTCAGGCGTGAGAGCCTTTGCCATTCAAAGAGCCTGCGTTGAACGCATCAGAAAATCGCGGGCTTCATCGCTGATGAGCGGGGCCAGCTTCGCTCTCACTTCAGCGTGGTAATCGTTGATGAAGGTGATTTCTTCACGTGACAGCGCGTCAACGTCGACCGCTTTGAGGTCGATCGGAGCGAGCGTCAGCGAGCTGAACCGGCAAAACCCCGGAGCTGTTCTGACCACTTCCACCTGATTTTCCACCCTGAGCCCATAGGTGTCAGCTTCATAGTAGCCCGGTTCGATGGTCATGATGATGCCGGGCTCAAAACCGTAGGAATTGGCTTTCTTGGAAAAGCGATGCGGGTATTCGTGAACGAGCAGATTGTGCCCGACGCCGTGGCCGGTTCCGTGGTCGTAGTCGAGCCCAAGCTGCCAAAGGGGAAGCCGGGCAAGTGCGTCGAGCTGATGACCGCATGTTCCATCGGGAAACTGCGCCGAAATGAGCGCGATAAAGCCGTTCAGAACCGCCGTATAGCTCCGGCGTATAGGTTCGTCGGGGACCGACAGGAACAGGGTTCGGGTAACGTCTGTTGTGCCATTTTCATACTGTCCACCTGAATCAATCAGGTAAGGTCCTGCGGGTGTGACGGGCGCGTTACTTTCAGACGTCGCACCGTAATGGCACATGGCCGCATTGGCGCCGGAGGCCGAGATTGAGCGGAAGCTGGCCTCCAGAAAACCTTTGCGTTTTGATCGGAAAAACAGAAGTTTTTCTTCCGCCTCGATTTCACGGATCGGGTCTCCACTGGCCGCACGGGGGGGAGCTTCAGTTTCGAGCCAGGCCAGAAACTCAGTCAATGCGATGCCATCTTCCAGATGGCAATCGCGGTAACCCTGAAGTTCGGCAGGCGTTTTCCGGGACTTTGCAATTGTCAGCGGATTATCCGTAGCAACTGCTGTCCCTCCGGCTTTTTCGACCGCCAGTCTCAGGGCAGTCGGGGCAAATGACTGATCGATCATGACTTTCTTGCCGGCTGCATTCTGTGCAACGGTTGCAACAAAATCCTGCGGAGCCAGAATGTTGACATCTTCCAGTTCAAAATCTGAAAGGTCGTTTGGCAGTTTTCGCGCATCGACAAACCAGTCAACGCTGCCATCAGACTTCAGTATCATGAAGGATTGCGGGACTGGGTTCATGGCAATATCGCTGCCGCGCAGATTAAGCAGCCAGGCAATGTTATCCGGTAGTGTCTCCGCCAGCATATCAGCGCCGGATGCGGCAAGGTTTGCACCCATCCGTGCTGTTTTGGCAGCAACACTTTCACCGGAAAGGGCCGCAGACATTGGCCGGACTTGACCAATCGGCTTTGCCGGCCGGTCTGTCCATATTTCATCGAAGAAATCGCGTTCAACCGGTACCAGTGTGAGCCCGGATTTATCTGCAGCTGAAGCAAGCCGGTCATAGAGCGCGATATCGATCAGCATCGGGTCAAAGCCGATCCGCCAGCCTGCCTGGCCATGGGTTGCAAGCCATTGGTCCAGCGGGTCATTGTTGAGGTGATGGACCGCGTAGAGAGCCGGATCGACCTCGTGACGTACCTGAATCTCATACCGCCCATCGACAAAGATCAGCGCCTTTTCTGGCATCACGAAAGCCAGACCAGCCGAGCCGGAAAAGCCGGTGATAAATGCCAGCCGGTCGTCGTGCGGGGCGGCAACTTCGCTTTGGTGTGCATCCGCACGCGGAATGATAAATCCGTTCAGGTGGTCGGCCTTCAAGAGTCGCCGCAGCGCTGAAACGCGCGACCGGATATCGGGATTTGCAGTCATAAAGTTTTCCTTGCCAGGTCAGGCACCACGTACGCGCGGATCCAGAACAGCGTAAAGAAGATCGACAATGATGTTGGTAATAACGATGAAAAAGCCGCCCATCAGTACAATTCCGATGATCACCGGCCGGTCCAGATTACGCACCGACTGAACGGCCAGTGCGCCAACACCTTGCAGACCATAAATCTGTTCAATCACAATCACGCCACCCAGAAGAAGCGCAATGTCGGCGCCCAGCTGGGTGATCAGCGGTGTCAGCGTCGCGCGCAGACCATGCTTGTAGACCACTTTTGCCTCGGAAAGTCCTTTCGCGCGGGCGGTGCGGATATAGTCTTCTCCTAACACCTCGATGAGCTTGCCGCGGGTCAGGCGGGCATAAATGGCGGCTGTCACCAGAGCCAGTGTCGTCCAGGGCAGGAAGAGGTGCCAGGCCCAGGTAACCGGGTCAGCCAGGAATGGTTTATATCCGCCGGGCGGGAACAGCATGAACCCGGCTTTGCGCGGCAAAAAGTAAAAGACGTAAAGCGATAACATGCCGAGCACGAATGTTGGAAACGATAGCCCCAGCAGGATAAAGCCTTGTCCCAGCCGGTCGCGAAAGCCACCGGGAAAGCGCGCCGACATGATGCCGATGGGGATGCCGAGCGCCAGCCAGAAGACCACACCACCGATAACCAGCGATATGGTGGCTGGAAGGCGTCGCACGATCAGCTCTGTAACCGGCTGTTGGTTTCGGTATGAAAAGCCGAGATCGCCCGTTGCAGCCTTGGAGATGAACTTGCCGTACTGCACATAGATCGGCTGGTCGAGGCCAAGGTTTGAACGAATTTGTTCAAGCTGGGTCTCTGTTGCCTTGTCTCCGGCAATCATGCGGGCTGGATCACCCGGCGCAATGAAGAACAGGACAAAGACAAAAATACTCAGTGAAAACAGGATCAGCGCCGCAAATCCGATACGCTGGACAAGATAGCGGATCATTAGCGTGCCTCCTTTTTAAGGCGTTTCAGAAGTGACTTGCGAACCGGCCGCGCTTTCGGATCAAGGGCGTCACGCAGGCCGTCGCCTAAAATGTTGAAGGCCAGCGTCGTCAGAAGCAGGGCGAGGCCGGGGAATACGACCAGCCACCAAGCCACAAGGTAGATCGAGTTGGCTGAGGCATCGGCAAGCATTCCGCCCCAGCTGGGCGTTGGCGGCACGATCCCGAGTCCGAGAAAGGAAAGCGTGGCTTCGAAAACGATCGCAGTCGGGATCATCATCGTTGTGTAAACGATGATCGGGACAGAGAGATTGGGCAGAATATCGCGCAGGATAATCGATACCGGTCCTGCGCCAAGCGAACGGCTCGCAGCCACGAACTCGCGGCGGCGCAGCGAGGTGACTTCTGCCCGGATAACGCGCCCCATCGTGGTCCAGGAAAAGAATACGATTACGCCGATACTCAAAGACAGGCTGGGTCCGAAAACCGAAACCAGCGCCAGTGCGCAAAGCAGGAACGGAACGCTCATCACCAGATCCATGATCCGGCTTAAAACCATATCGGTCTTGCCTCCGGCATAACCGGAAATTGTGCCGATGGTGATGCCGATCATGGCAGCTGCCAGCGAAGCGACAACGCCAACAATCAATGAGATGCGTGCGCCATAGGCAAGACGAACCAACACATCGCGCCCCAGATGGTCCGCACCCAGCCAGAAATTATGATCCGGGCCAACAGGAAGCCCCATCGGGCTCATGCCGATCTTGCGGTATTGCTCAATTGCCGTGTGTCCCGTGATATCGGCAACCAGTGGCGCACCGATTGCAAAGGCAACGAGAAAAACAATGAAGCAGGCCGCGACGAGGCTGGCGCGATCCCGCACAAGCCGCCTGACAGTCAACTCCAGCGGACCGCGCTGGACGACCGCCCCGTTTTCTTCGTCATTTTCCAAGTGGTTCTGGGTGACAGCACTCATGCGGCTTCTCCTCCAATGCTCTCAATCAATCGCCGCTTTGGTGGCGCGTCCGTCGTGATGTCATGCATGGAGGCGGCCATCAGCTCACGCGTGTAGGGATCCCTGGGCCGCGCATAGATGTTTTCTGCGGTATCAAGCTCGACGATCTGGCCCTTGTTCATCACGGCGATCCGGTCGCAGACATGGCGAACAACGGAAAGATCGTGGGAGATGAACAGATATGTCAGGCCCATATCCTCCTGAAGGTGCCGCATAAGATTGAGAATTTGCGCCTGGATAGAGACATCAAGAGCGGAAACCGGCTCATCGAAAATGATGATGTCGGGATGAAGTGCCAGCGCACGGGCAATGCCGATGCGCTGCCGCTGCCCACCGGAAAACTCCGAGGGATAGCGGTTATAGTGTTCCGGATTCAGGCCAACGCGTTCCATCAGCTCCTGCACCTTGCGCTTTCGTTCAGCACCGGCACAGATTTTGTGAATGCGGAAGGGGTCGCCAATAATCGAACTGACACGGCGGCGCGGGTTCAGCGAGCCGAAAGGATCCTGAAATACGAGCTGAATGCGCTTGCGCATGGCGCGCCAGTCCGAATGGGTGAGGGTATCAAGCATCTGCCCTTCCACCACAACATCACCGGAACTTGCCGGAACGAGGCCTGCCAGAACACGGGCCAGTGTCGACTTGCCGCAACCCGACTCGCCAACGAGGCCAAGCGTTTCCCCCTTGTAGAGCGTCAGATCGATGCCTTTGAGGACATGAAGCGCCTTGGGCGCACCTTTCATTCCGCCGCCGGTTTCATAGCTGAGGTGAACATTGACCGCTTCAATCATCCTTTGGCGGTGCGTTTGCCCTTCGGAAGCACCGGTCGAAGAATATTCAGCCGGCGCAGCGCCCTCAGGCGCAAGGTCTTCTGTTTCCTGCCAGCACAGCGCCGCGGTTCCGTCATCGAAAACTCTGAGTGGCGGTGTCTTGGCGCAGACATCCATCGCTTTTGTGCAGCGCGGGCGAAAGACGCAGCCTTTTGGCGGCGCAAGCAGGCTTGGTGGCCGGCCGGAAATCGGCTCAATCATCGTGCCGGGTGTGTACTTGGCCGGAGAAGAGTTCAGAAGGCCAGTGGTGTAGGGGTGAACCGGCGCGGAGAAAAGCGTTTTTGCCGGTCCAAGTTCCATCCGGTTTCCGGCATACATCACCATCACCTTTTCGGCGATGGATGACAGCAGCGAAAGGTCATGAGTGATCATGATGACGGTGGTGCCGCGTTCGCGGCGCATCTCGTCAAGGAGTTCGATAATCTGCGCCTGAACGGTTACGTCCAGCGCCGTTGTCGGCTCATCTGCAATGATCAATGGCGGGTTCAGGATCAGCGCCATCGCGATCATGACGCGCTGGCGCATGCCGCCGGAGAACTGATGCGGATAATCATCAAACCGGTGTTCCGCATCGCGGATTCCCACGCGCTCCAGCATTTCGACAACGCGAGCGCGGGCCTGTTTGTCACTGACCTTTTCATGCGTGTGGATCATCTCGGCAATTTGCGTGCCGATGGTATAATAGGGATGCAGGCTGGAAAGCGGATCCTGAAAGATCATGCCGATCCGCGCACCGCGAAGTGCGCGTAGGCGTCGTCTGTCCAGCTTCAGCAGGTCTTCGTCTTCGAAGGTCACCGTACCGGTGATTTCGGCATTGGGCAGAAAGCCCATAATGGCCTGCGTCAAAACGCTCTTTCCCGAGCCGGATTCACCGGCAATGCCAAACAGCGAACCTTTTTCGACGCTGAAAGACACTTTGTTGGCGGCATGAACAATACCGTCTTCGGTCGGAATTTCGACGGTCAGGTCGCGCACGTCGAGAATGGATGTCAAAGAACTTTCTCCATAACGGAACTGGAATCAGACGGAAATTGCGCCGTCTGATGATGCCATTTGAGGCCCGGCGGAGGGGGCGCCGGGCCGTCTGACCGATTGGCGGCTTAGCGGCTCAGCCAGACATTGGTCCAGTCGCCCTGGGCACCCAGTGCGTAGGGTTCAAAGTTTTCAACGGCGGGGCCGTGATAGAGAATCACATTCTCTGTCGTGTAAGGCACAACGGGCGAATCCTTCATCACCATCTCGTCAACCTGGCCCCAAAGTTTTGCCGCCTGTTCCGGTGTGGTTGCGTTGATCGCTTCTTTCGCAATCTTGTTTGCCTCCGGGTTGTTGTAGTCGACATAGTTATAGGTCTGGTGGGTGCCGTTATAGGTAAACTGCGGCTGGAAAACCGAGCGCGCAGCGCCACCGACCCAGTCAGGAGACCATCCCACCGGCGCGATATCCCAGAGGCCAGCCTTGGTGTTTTCCTGATTGGTCATGAACTTCGAATAGTAGTCCGAAGGCGCGACAGGTGTCAGCTCCAGATTGATGCCGGCCTTTTTCAGACTGGCCTGAATGGTCTGGGCGATAGCCGGTTCGGCATTCTGGTTACGGAAGGGCATTTTAAGCGTAATTCCGTCAGGATATCCGGCCTCAGCAAGAAGCTCTTTCGCTTTTTCCGGATCGCCGGAAGCGTTGTCTGTCGGGTACAGATCAAACTCATGGAAGCCGAGAACGCCGGGGCCGAAAATGCCGTTCTGCGGTGCAGCGACCATGGGGCCGCCCATCTGCTGAACAATGGCTGCCTTGTCGATGGCATACTGAACTGCCTGACGAATTTTCAGATCCCGCAGCGCCCCGTCATTGTTATCTGTCAGCGTGTTGAACCAGAGGAAGGATGTGCGGCCAACGGACATTGTGACCAGCTTGTCATCACCGGTCGCCGTCAGCATCTGCAGGATCGCCGGCGGGATCAGGATATCATAGGTCATATCGGCGTCACCGGCCTGAAGCTGTTGAATGGCGGCATCCGGCTGAATACCGAAGGTGATGTTGATGTTATCAACGTAGCCGCTGCGTAGCGGATCGGAGTCACTGTTCCAGGCGGGATTGCGCGTCAGCTTGATCGTGCTGTCCGGGATATAAGTTTCAGGCGTATAGGGGCCCGAAGCGATGAAGTTTTCGCGATAATCCGGGCCGTCCGGCATATAGTCGAGCACTTCGACAGGGGCCGGGGCTGAGGTTGGAAGCGACAGCATGTAGACAAAGTCACCGGCCTTTTCCGTCAGGTTGATGACGATGGTCTTGTCATCCGGCGTTTCGATACCGGAGATGTCGTTGTTCTGGATATATTCCTTCATCGCAGCAGCGGTTGGCTCAACTTGTGCAAAACCGTCGCAGAAGCTGCGCATGCCTTCGATGAGGTCGACATAATAGGTCAGGGCAGCTGAACCGAGGAACGGGTTGCACATGCGTTTCATGCCGCGCTCAAAATCGGCGGAAACGATCGGACGTGCGCCGTCCGGCGCGTTCCATGCAACCCCATCGCGCAGGGTGAAGGTGTAGGTCAGGCCATCATTGGTCGGCTGGGGGACTTCGGTCGCCAGATCGCCTTTCGGCTGAAGCCGTGCATCATCATCCATCGACGCTTCATAACTGATCAGCTGGCGGCTGATAGCGCGCAGGAAGTTGTTCGACGTAACAAGCGCGGCGGAGGTCGGATCGAAATGGTCGATATCAGCGGTTCCGACGATTTTCAGCGTTCCGCCCATTTGCGGTGTTGCCGCCAGTGCCGCTGTGGCGGTGGAAGCGGCAAGCAGTGAAGCGGCAAGTCTGAGTAGGTTCTTTCCGTTGAGTGCAGTCATGGAACTGTTCCCTTTCGTTATCGCGACATGTTTGATGCCGGTCAGTTTCCAGGGACAATTTTTGCGATTGTTCAATCTATGTCAACGATTATGTCGACAAACTGACGACAAAGTTTGATGCGGGCAGAGATAACGCCCCGAAAAGGTGGTGTTTCCGGGCAATGCTCTGCTGTAAAAAAAAGAGGGTCTGGCTTATTGTCCGCCCAAAAAAACCGGAGCTAAAGCTCGGTCTTTTCGTCGTCCGCGTTTCTTTCAAGCCGGTTATGCTCAAATATTCCGGGGTAGAGCAGTCCGATCCGGAAGCGACTGCCGCGCCACCAATGACGGTTGGCCGGGCAGCAGATCGGGTGTTCGAGGTCAGGCATCCCGTTTACCCGTTTTTTGCCGGGGTTGGCGCGGGCAAATGGCAGAAGCTCGCCAAGGAAAAATGTTCTTGTTGTGAGAAACGGGCGATTGCACCAGTTCACACAATCTGAATGCGTGAGGTAAATTCCGCGTTCAAGCTTGTCTATGAATTCGTTCCCGTTTATCGCAACATCGTTCAGAGTCAGTGCTTCATGAACCCGGGCGCGCGCAGGGCCGGGCCGCAACCGCCCCATCAACGTTGGTTTCAACGGCGTTTTCGGATGCCAGTAACGTAGAAAACGGTCGGAGAGCTTCGGGTCACGCTGATGTAGCTGGAAGGCCTTTATATCGTGCTCTGGCTTTGTCATGGCGTGGATTGCGCCATTCAGCAGGTAGCGGGCGTCGTCACGTGACACCAGCATATTGTCGCCCTCGACGATCAGGACAAGCTCTGTCTCAGCGGCATCTGCGCAACGGGCAAGCCCTTCCTGTATGCCGAGATTTTTGTCTGTAGGCACCGGCTTGAAGCCAAAAGCCTGGGCGATCCTGATTTCTTCGGGATCGCCTTCCTGGCAAATAACGTAACGATGGGAGAAAATGTCTTTAACGCGCGAAAGCGATTTAAGCGTGTTCTTCAGCGTCTTCGGAGACTTCCACGTCAGCACCGAGAGTGAAACCGGCGGCAACATGCCTGCGGTTTTACTGTTTTCAGAAGCAGCGGAAGGGGCCTGTGGCATAAGCTGATCAGCCGTTCAGTATCGTTACTTCCAGATGACTTCGAGAATTTCGTAAGCGCGGGATCCACCGGGGGCGTTGACTTCGATGGAATCACCGACTTCCTTGCCGATAAGCGCGCGGGAAATCGGAGACGAAACAGAGATGCGCCCGGATTTCACATCGGCTTCCTGATCGCCGACGATCTGATAAGTCTTCTCTTCTTCCGTGTCCTCGTCCACGAGCTTCACGGTCGCCCCAAAACGCACTTTTTCGCCAGACATTTTGGCCGGGTCTACGACTTCGGCACGGGTGGTGATGTCTTCCAGCTCGCTGATGCGGCCTTCGTTGTAGCTCTGGGCTTCCTTGGCTGCATGGTATTCAGCGTTCTCGGAGAGGTCGCCATGAGCGCGGGCTTCGGCAATAGCCTGAATGATCCGCGGGCGCTCATCCTGCTGACGCCAGCGCAATTCCTCCCGGAGCTGGTCTGCACCAGACTTCGTCATCGGTACTTTTTCGACCATATTATTATTCCTTTGGTCTTTTTGACGGCGGCAAAATATCCTTGGCAAAGCCTGTTCAGGTTTGCCGCGCATCATTGTTTTCGTGTTGTCCTTTGCCCAAAACCGCCTTCTAGGTAGGAACCCTCTGGCAGTTTTGCCACACAAAAAGAAACAGGTTCCGAAGGTTTTCTTCGGAACCAGTTCCATAGCATTCCGCTCTTATAACAGAGTTGGCGGCTGAATTGCCAGATAAATCGTTGCCAGACGCAGAGATGACATGGCGGATTATCCGTGATGATGGTGCTGGGATTTGTTGTGAATGCCGGTCCAGACCATCCAGCCAGCCGGTAAAGCGAAGATAAGGTTTAGCCAGAATGTGTAGTCGACTGCAAAGGAGGTGAGCTCACGCTGAATATCCGGTGCTTCGCTCGGCACAAGGCCGAGAGTTGTGAAAATGACGTCCATGACAATGCCGGCAATCACCATCGTCGCAAATAAAACTGCACCGATATAGGCCGCCATTTTCCAACCGAAGTAGCGGCGATAGGCATCCAGCAGCGGCAGGATGATCAGGTCAGCATAGATAAATGAAAGGACGCCGCCAAACGAAGCGCCGCTGGCAAAAAGTACCGCTGCCAGAGGGACGTTGCCGATGGAGCAGACAAACGTCACGATGGCGATCAGCGGGCCGATAATGGCGTTGAGCGGAAGCTTGATCCATTCAGATGTATTGGAGAAGAAAATGGCTTGCCAGAAACTGTCCGGAATGAAAACAGATAAAAAGCCGCCAATCAGGAAGCCGATCATCAGGTCTTTCCATAGCATCGACCATTCCATCAGAAAATTCTGGGAAATGCGGACCGGTGCTTCCGGATCTTTGAGGCGCTGGCGCCATGTGTCACCGGAAAGCGGTTCGGCAGAATGCTGGTGCCCACCTTCGGTTTCTTCATGTTGCCGGGCTTTCTCCGCAAGCTTCTGCGGATAGGTCAGTTTCACGACAACGCTCATGATTGCGATCAACAAGATACCGCCGATCCATTCAGCGGCCATAAACTGCCATCCGAGCAGGAGAAACAGGATGATCCCGAGTTCAATCACCAGATTGGTCGAGGCAAACAGGAAGGCCAGTGCATTCGTGAGTGCTGCGCCCTTCTTATAAAGGGTACGCATAATGGCGGCTGATGCATAAGAACAGGATGAGCTTGCCGCACCGGCTGCCGTGGCAAAAGCTAGTTCTTTGGCGGTGCCTTTGCCAAGGCGTTCAGAGACGCTTTTCGTTGAAACGATGGCTTGCAGGATTGAGGAAATTGAAAAGCCCAAAACCAGCGTCCATCCGGTTTTCCAGGCCATTCCCAGCGCAACCAGCAGTGCCAGCCCGATGTCTGAAAGAAAGCTTTGCATTGGAAATCCCCTTTCTGACACTAATGCGCTAAACAGACGAAGGGTTCCGAAGGGGCGATTGAATCTTGAAAAGGGAACGGATTAAAAGACTTTGAGCCTTACACAGAAAAGGCCGGTCTTTTTACAAAAAGCGTTTGTGCCAATGAAGCATAAGAGTGCACACCCTTGAAAAGCCTGCCAGTTTATAGCCAAGCAAAAAGGCCCGCTCAAAGCGGACCTTCTCGCGTTCGATACTCGCCCGCCGACGTGCGGTCCTGTGGTCCGTCCCCATGGACAAAGACAACGGCCGTCCGGGGTGGTTCGTCGGGAAGCCAGAGTGTTCCCGAGATGGCTTCGCCCGAGGATACGAAGTCGAAAGGTTCGCTGGCGCGCCGGTCGAGGTCAAGATCGGCCAAACGCCAGAAAACCAGACCTGTGGCGATTGCCATAACAAGAGTGATTGCCAGAACCGTGCGTAGTTTCAATGGAATCCATCTCCCGGTCTCGCCATTTGATAAGGCATATTTATCGAGGCGGTGCATTGAATACAAATCCGGTTCGGCCATCTTTTCAGATCGCGGACGTTTCCGGCGCTGCAGTCTCGCGACCGGGAAGATTGGGAAATCCAGACGGTGCGGGCAGGGTGGTCACAACAGCTCCGACTGTGCAGTCTCGTTTCCCGGTGCGCGGTCGATGATTGCGCGGCGGAAAGGGTCCGTATGGAGGCGCGCGCAGAAATCAGCATGACTTTAGGCTCGGAAATCGCCCACCCTTGCGAAATGGTTTTGTTCTAAATAATAATAAACTAATTCATTGGGAGGAAGGAATGTCTAAAACTCCGATCATCCAGTTTGGCACGAGTCGTTTCCTGCAGGCGCATCTGGATCTGTTCATTTCCGAGGCAGCGGCCAACAACGAGGCGCTGGGGGGCATCACGGTGGTGCAGACGAGCGGCCACGGCGGGCGGGCGAAGCGGCTTTCGGCGCTTGCTGAGGGTTATGGTGTTCGCCTGCGCGGCCTGAGCGAGGGCGAACGGGTCGACGAAACCCTTCATGTGACAAGCATCAAACGCGGCCTGGGTCTGGTCGATGACCGCGCTGAGGTGCAGCGCATCATCGTCGAAGAGGCCGAGATCATTGTCTCGAACACCGCCGATGCGGGTTTTCGCCCGCAGCCGGCCGACCGGTCGTCGCAATTCGATCCGGCCATGTCCTATCCGGCCAAGCTGGCGCACCTGTTGCGCCCCCGCTTCGAGGCCGGGGCCGCCGCGCCGCAGATCATGCCGACCGAACTCGTCCGGAGCAATGGTGATGTGCTGCGCGGGCTGGTGCTCGACGCAGCAGCCCGCATGGACACGCGCTATCGTACCTGGCTGGCGGAAGAGGTGCTCTGGGTCAATTCGCTGGTCGACCGCATCGTGTCCGAGCCGCTCGAACCCGCTGGCGCTATCGCCGAACCCTACGCGCTCTGGGCCATCGAGGACCGGTCGGGCCTGCGCCTGCCCTGCCGCCATCCCGCCATCAACGTCGTGGCCGATCTCGGTCCGATTGAGCGCCGCAAGCTCTTTGTTCTCAACCTCGGACACACATGGATGGTCTCCGACTGGCTGGCACGCGGACGCGTCGGCGCAATCTTCGTGCGGGATGTCATGGCGGACCCAGACTGGTCGAACCGCCTTCGTGCGCTCTACGCCGAAGAGGTCATGCCGGGTTTTGTCGCTGCCGGTGAGGAGGATGGGATCGAAGACTATATTGAGATCACGCTCGAGCGTTTCGCCAATCCGTTTCTCGACCATCGGCTGGAGGACATCGCCGCAAACCATGGCGAAAAGCTGCGTCGCCGGATCGGCGCCTTTGTCGAATGGGCGCGGCAGCATGGCGACGGGCGTGGGAAGCCTTTACTGGAAGCGGCATTGAAGGAGGAAGACACGTGAAGACAAACCGGATCGGCCGCACGGCCGTGGACGTCACCGAAGTCTCCTTCGGTTGCGCCAGCGTCGGCAACCTCTATCGGGAGATTACCGACGACGATGCCAGGGCTGTGCTGGAAACGGCCTGGAGGGGCGGGATCCGCTATTTCGACACCGCGCCGCATTATGGCCGGGGGCTTTCGGAAATGCGGCTCGGGCGTTTTTTCGAAGGGCGTACCGGATATGCGGTGTCGACCAAGGTCGGCCGTATTCTCTCCCCGGCGGCGGAGCCCATCGCGGAAGTGGACGGTTTCGTGAAGCCGGCGCAAAACGATGTGCACTACGACTATTCCGGCGATGGTATCGAGGAAAGCCTCGAGCAGAGTTTTCAGCGGCTTGGCCGCACCCATATCGATATCGTCTATGTGCACGATATCGGCGAATATACGCACGGTTCCGGTAATGCGGCGCATATGGAGGATTTCCTCGGCTCCGGCTATGAGCGTCTTGTCCGGCTGAAGGAGGCCGGCCGGATCGGGGCTTTCGGGCTGGGGGTGAACGAGTGTCAGGTCTGCCTCGATGTGATGGATCACGGGCCGATCGATGTCATCCTTCTGGCGGGCCGGTTGACGCTGCTCGACCGTTCGGCCGAGGCGGAACTCGTTCCCCGCTGCCGCAAGACGGAAACCAGCCTCGTGCTCGGCGGCATCTTCAACTCGGGCATCCTTGCGACCGGTCCGGTCGATGGCGCGACCTACGATTACGGGCCGGCGCCGCAGGCGGTGCTGGATCAGGTGGCTGCGCTGCAGACAGAGGCGGAACGGCTTGGACTGACCCTGCCGACGGCCGCGCTGCAGTTTGCAAAGCGCCACCCGGCATCGGCCTCGGTTCTGATCGGCACGGCCAAACCCGCTACGCTTTCGCGAAATCTTGAGGCATTGCAGGCCGACATACCCGCTGAGGCAGACCGTCTTCTAGGCTAGTTCGTGGTCGCGGAGCGACGACAGAAGCGTCGTCTTGGAGGTGCGCAGATGGCGTGAGGCCGCATCGCGGGCCGCGGCGGCGTCGCGTCTTTCAAGCGCGTCGATGATCGCCAGATGCTCGCCGATTGCGGCGGCGTTGCGGGCCTTTTCATCGGTCTTGTCCCACATGTAGTGATAATGGAAGATGAGCGATATGACCTTCTGAAACTCCTCGACGAAGCGGTTCTTGACGATCGAATTGATGGCGGCATGGAAGGCTTCGTCGAGCTTGGAAAATTCGTGATAATCCGTCTCGATGCTCTGCTGAAGCGCGATATGGGCTGTCCGCAATGCGGCGAGCCTGGCCCAGATGGGATGGTCGACGGGTGCCTCGACGGCCTGGTTCACGGCATTGAGTTCCAGGATCGAACGGAAGTCCGACAGCTCCACCGCGAACTCCATCGTGAAGCCACGGAGCGTCCAGCCGCCTTTTTTGCGGCGGGCCACAAGGCCGAAGCGGCTGAGGCCGGCCAGAAATTCCTTGATCTCATGCTGGGGCACGCCGAAGGTCCGCGAAAGATCGGCCACCGACAAGGGCGTGTCGGCCGGGACATCGAAGCGCAGGATCCAGTCGAGAAAGCGCTGTTCGAGATCGTCGCTCGGTATGTCCGGCTGCGCGATCTTGATGCGGTCGGCATCGACCGGCTTGCGCAGCATGTGCTTTTCCCGCCCCTCCCACGAAATCAGACCTTGCTCCTGCATCCGGCTCAGGCAACGCCGCACCACCGTCCGGCTGACGTCGGCAACTTCGCTTAAACTGGTTTCGGCCGGGATTGCCGCACCGACCGGCCATGTCTCGCAATAATCGAGCAGTCGGTTATATGCCGTTCTGAAGCGGGTGTCGCTTCTTGCCATTGCTTTTATCCCCACGAATCGCGCCGTCAGTTCACAATATGATAGTACTAAATTATAAAAAACAATTGACGCGCATCAAGTACACCGTTATCTGGTATTAAATTATTACGTACAGAACGAGGGAGGAGACCTCATGTTCGATGCGAGCGGACCGGTGCAGGGCCGCGGCTGGGGAGGCGTGTCGTTCGGGCAGGCCCAGTTCCACCGGCTTTCGGCGCTGATCACGCTCCTGTTGCTGATCGTCGGGTTCGGTCTTGCGAACCAGGCCTTTTTTTCGGTCAACAATGGCCTGACCGTGCTGTTGCAGACATCGGTGATCGGTCTTCTCGGCATCGGCATGACAATGGTGATCATCACCGGTGGCATCGATCTGTCCGTCGGCTCTGTCCTGGCCCTTTCCGGCGTTATCACTGCAATGTCCGTCAAGGCAGGTCTGCCCGTCGCCCCGGCCATGCTGGTGGGCGTGATGGCCGGGGCTCTCTGCGGCGCGTTCAACGGTTTCGTCATTACCAGGCTGCGCATTCCGCCCTTCGTCGCAACGCTCGGAATGATGCTGATCGCCCGCGGTCTGGCGCTGCAGCTGACGGGCGCACGCCCCATCTCCCAGCTCGGCGAGGCCTTCGGCATGCTCGGAAACGGCGCGCTGTTCCGCGTCGTCGAGATGCAGGCGAACGGCTTTCCAAGGGTGATCTTCCCCGGCATTCCCTATCCGGCGATCCTCATGTTTGCGATGGCGATTGCCGCGGCCTACCTGTTGAACCGCCGCCAGATCGGCCGCCACATCTATGCCACCGGTTCCAACGAGGAGGCCGCGCGCCTTTCCGGTGTGAGGACGAACCACACCAAGCTGTTCGCTTACACCATGTCCGGCGCTCTGGCCGGGGTTGCGGGCAATGTGTTGATGTCGCGGCTCGTCACCGCCCAGCCCAGCGAAGGCGTGATGTATGAGCTCGATGCGATCGCTGCTGCCGTCATTGGCGGCGCGTCGCTGTCCGGCGGCGTCGGCACGATCTCCGGCACCATGATCGGCGCCTTCATCATCGGTATCCTGCGCAACGGCCTCAATATGGCGGGCGTCTCCGCCTTCATTCAGCAGATCGTGATCGGCTTCGTCGTTATCGGCGCGGTCTGGATCGACCAGGTGCGCAGTCGCAGGAGCGACTGACCACCTCGGTTTGTGTGCATCTCAAAAGAGGAGGAATGAGATGAAAACCCTGAAATACCTTATCGCAGCGTCCGCGTTCGCACTGACCGCGGGAATGGCGCATGCCGGCGAAATCGCCGTCATCGTGAAGACCACGAATTCCAACTTCTGGCAGAACGTCAACAAGGGCGCCCAGGCGGCCATCGAGAACCAGTCGGAGCATACGATGAGCTTCGACGGGCCGGCGGCCGAGAGCGATATCGCCGACGAGGTGAACCTGGTTGAAAACGCCATCAACCGCGGCGTCGCCGGCATCGTGCTGGCACCGTCAGACCCGGAAGCGCTCGGCCCGGTGGTCAATCGCGCCTATCAGAGCGGCATTCCCGTCGTCATCATCGATAGCGCTTTGGCCGACCAGTACAAGGACAGCTACCAGGCCTTCCTTTCGACCGACAACTGCGCGGCCGGCGAGCAGGTCGCAAAACGGATGATCGATGAGGCCGGGACGACGGGCAAGGTTGCCGTCATGTCCTATGTCGCGGGCGTCGGCTCGGAAATCGGCCGCGTCGGCTGCTTCCAGGACTATATCGGCGAAAATTCCGATATCGAGATTGTCGGTCCCTATTATTCGGAAAGCCAGATGGCGAAGGCGCTGAACCAGACCACCGACATTCTGGCCGCCAATCCCGACCTCGTCGGCATCTTCGGTGCCAACGAACCGACAGCCGTCGGCATGGGTCGTGCCATCGTCCAGGCCGGCAAGGCCGGCGATCTCGTGGCACTCGGCTTCGATGGCAATGCCGATCTGCAGGAGTTCGTGCGTGACGGCGTGCTGGAGGCCATTGCGGTGCAGGGCTCCTTCGCCATGGGCGAAAAAGGCGTGAACACGGTCATCGAACTGCTCAACGGCCAAAAGGTCGAAGACTTCATCAACACCGGCGTCGTCATGGTCGACAAGGAGAATATCGACTCCGACGAAGCCCAGAACGTGCTCTACTGAGCCTTTGCCGGAGGCTGGCATAAAGCCTCCGGCCATTTTTCAAGCTCCAAGCGAAAGATCAAGCCATGTCCCGAACACCGCTTGTCGAAATGATCGGTATCGAAAAACACTTTGGCGGCGTGCGCGCCGTGGATCATGTGTCGGTCGATCTCCATCCGGGCGAGGTCGTCGGCCTGCTTGGCCACAACGGGGCCGGCAAGTCCTGTCTGATGAAGATGCTCGCGGGCGCGATGGTCCCCAATGAGGGCGAAATCCGGGTGGATGGCGAGACAGTGCATTTTACCGAGCCGAACGACGCCCGGGCTGCCGGCATCGAGACCATCTATCAGACGCTTGCGCTGTCGGACCATCTCGATGCCCCGGCGAACCTGTTTCTCGGTCGCGAGCTCAAGACCCGGTTCGGCAATCTGGATGACGCCCGCATGCTGCGTGAGGCGCGGGAGGTGCTTGCCCGGCTGAACCCGAATTTCAAGAACCTGCGCGATCCGGTCTCGAGCCTCTCGGGCGGTCAGCGGCAGGTGATCGCGATTGCGCGGGCAATCTATTTCGATACCAAGATACTGATCATGGACGAGCCGACGGCAGCACTCGGGCCTTCCGAAACCGCCATGGTGGCGGATCTGATCGTCAAGCTGCGCGATGAAGGCATCGGCATCTTTCTCGTCAGCCATGACATGCATGACGTGTTCGACTTGTGCGACCGCGTGGTCGTGATGAACAAGGGCCGGGTTGTCGGCGCACACCCCATCGATGAAGTGACCAAGGATGACGTGCTCAGCCTGATCATCAAGGGCGAACTGCCGGCCGACTGGTCCGCCAAGAATCTGGAGCCGACAGCCTGATGGACACGAAAACGGACATGATGGAGAGTATCGTTTGCGTCGAACCTGGGCAGATGGCTCTGGAACAGAGGCCGCGCCCGGTTAAGGCGCCCGAAGGCTGGGTTCTGGTTGACATTGCGGCGATCGGAATCTGCGGGACGGATTACCACATCTTCGAGGGCAAGCATCCGTTTCTGGATTATCCGCGCGTCATCGGCCATGAACTGTCCGGCCATATCGAAAGCGGGCCGGATGCCGGCAAGCTTGTCGTCATCAACCCCTATCTCTCCTGCGGCGCCTGCCGGGCCTGCCGGCGCGGCAAGCCGAACTGCTGCAGCGCGGTTTCGGTGCTCGGTGTCCACCGTGACGGCGGCATGTGCGCACGCATCGCCGTGCCGGCCGAAAACGTCTATCCGGCAGACGGTCTCACGCCGCAACAGGCTGCCATGGTGGAGTTTCTGGCCATCGGGGCACATGCGGTTGCCCGCTCCGGTACGGGGGAGGGGGACGTCGTGCTCGTGACCGGGGCCGGCCCGATCGGCATCGGCACGGCGCTGTTTGCCCGGCTGGCCGGCGCGGAGGTTCACCTGATGGACCTGAGCCCGACCCGGCTCGATCTCGCGCGCGACCTTTTCGGCTTCGAAAAACGGTACCAGCCCGACGAGGACATTCTTGCGGGTGCGCTCTCCGAAGGTTTCGATGTCGTCTTCGACGCAACCGGAAACGCCAGGGCAATCGAGGCGGGGTTTCCGCTGCTCGCCCATGGCGGAAGCGCCGTGCTCGTCAGCGTGGTGAAGGACGATATCACCTTCGCCGATTCAGAATTCCACAAGCGCGAAGCCCGTATCATCGGCTCGCGCAACGCGCTGAAATCCGATTTCGAACGCGTGATGGCCGCAATGCGCGCGGGCGATATTCCAACCGACGCCCTTCAGTCCGAAGTCATCGCGATGGCTGACCTGCCCGGACGTTTCGCCGATCTGGTGGGCGCGCGCGACCATCTGGTGAAGGTGCTCGTTAGGCCGTGAGCCTGGCCGCCACCGCGCTGTCCCTGAAAGGGTATCCCACGACAGGTAAACCCGCCGCCGCATCGAAGCGGCGGGTCTTTGACGTTACTGGCGAACCGCTTTGACGTCCGAGATCGCCTGGAGATAGCCGACCCATCGCATCGGCATTCTCCTCCGTCATGGCCCAGTCGGCTCGAAGCTGTGTTTTTGGTCAACTCGAAGAACGTTGTGGGAACATATCCTGCGGGATTGATCTGCGAAGCGCCCGCTCGTGACATTGAGCTCCGATTTAAGGAGTGTGTTGATGAGTATCGGTATTTCAAGTTCGGATTTTGTCGGCCAATGGAGCCTGAGCTTCGCCGACATTGAGTTCATCAATTCCAAACCGGCTGCTACCAAGCTCGGCCTGGCCGCTCAGTTGAAGTTTTTCAACGCTCGCGGTTTTTTCGCTGACAATGATACATTGATCCCGAACAATGCGGGCGAATATCTGGCTGTGCAGATCGGCGTCCGAGCCGACACGCTATCCGGCTATGATTTCGGTGGGAGAAGTGCCCGACGGGATTGCGCCGAGATTTTCCTGACATCAGCGTCGTCATCGGCAGCCTTCCGATCGCGGGCTTTCAGCGGCCGGGGCTCAGAGTCTGTTCAAGAAAGCGGATAGCGGGCGAGCCGCCTTGTCATGAGCTTGATCATCGCGGTCTGGATGAAGGCGAGGCTTGTTGCCGAGA